>DHSO01000042.1:78820-112032 GCA_002410505.1 Cloacimonetes bacterium UBA5284
GCTGGTGTATCTCGCGCCTCTGGCGCGTTCCTGTGCCCTCGTGCCTCCGGCACGTTTAAAATAGATATCTGAGGGAGTATGTATCAGCATCGCTAAGTGCCGTGGCTACGGCAGTTCAGATGCAGCACCGTTTAACAGACCATCGGCCATTCCGCCGAAACAACAGCGTCGTTCAAACCCCGGAGGGGGGATTAAAACATACAATATTGTTACTCTCATCGATTTATCCCGGGGTTCCGCTTCGCTCACCCCACAAAATCGCTAGCACTTTTGTGGGTTTCCCGAGCTTCACCCCGCGCTATCAACTGTCGTGCCCCCGGCACTTATCGGCATTTGGACTATCCTACTACTATCTGAACTGTCGTCCCGCTGGGACTCTGCTCGCTAGCGCTCGCGGATGAATGCATTTAGTGTGTAGTTCTTAGTTGGCTACCATTTGAGAATAGGCGGTACGGCGACCGCCTGTACACCGGTGCCATTCACCATTCAATGCTTCTTTGGTGGGCGGGCCCGGATAATGCTATATCAGATTATCTGCGTTAAAATAGAAAAAGGCTCCCCGCAGGGAGCCTATTGTATTCATGGATAAGCTTATCGCTTATTTCATGAGGATCATTTTCTTGGTTGAGCTGTATTTGCCGGTGGTCATCTTGTAGTAGTAGACACCGCTTGATACTGCACGACCGTTGTTGTCCTTACCATTCCATACCACGGTGTGTTCACCGGCAGCCTTCACGTCGTTGACAAGCTTGCGGACAAGCTGGCCTTTCACATTGTAGATGTCGAGGCTCACGGGAGCTTCGTTCATCACGCTGAAGGAGATGGTGGTTTCCGGGTTGAAGGGGTTCGGATAGTTGCCCTTGAGGGTGGTTTTGTGTACAGCTACAATGTCTTCATTATCATCAGAACCGGTGATTTTTACATCATCGATAAACATAATAAAGGCATCGTTTGATACACAATTTAGGGCAACATGGATCTGCTGATCGGCATAGGCAGTGAGGTCATATACATATTCAGTCCATTCTACCGGTACTTCCATGTATGTGCCTTCAGAGATGATTGTGAAATCGGCAGGAGCGGTTCCGGTGGTGGAAACACCAACTTTCAGACGTTCCAAGCCATAATCGGGCATATAGGTACGAGCCCAGAATCTCAGTTCGCCGCCGCCGGGTATTTGCGGGGTAATCAACCAGTCGTTGTTGGGAGGAGTGGTCGAAGCAAAGCAAGCTGCATACTTGTCTCCGGTATGACCGGGATTATCTTCCAGCGGAGGAGTGGTGTTGTTCGGATTGAAGATGATGTAAGACATCGCAGATCCGCTATTGGGGAAGCTGATTCCACTGAAGCCATAAGTAGTAGATCCATCCGCGTCATTCAATATCCATGGATCAAAGGTGAGACTGAAATCTGCATAGCTTTCAAAGCTATCTTCCAGAATAACCATGCTTGCAGGAAGGTTGAAGTTTACGGTGGTGATCTGATCTGTAACCACAATCACGCCTTCCTGAGCCACAGCACTGTAGTTCGGATGGCTTGCGGTCACGGTGTGAGTTCCGGCAGGAACTGCCATGCTGTAAGCGCCTTGAGCGTTTGAGGTGGCAGAGTAGTCGCCGGTGGCGATAGTAGCCCCAGAGATGGGTTGATTTGCTTCGTCACGGACAAAACCGGAAATGGTTCCGATCTCAGTAAGTCTTTGCAATGGGTTGGAGAACGCGGAAGCAGAGAGAGCTCCACCTGTGTAGACGGCCTTTACAGCCCATCTGTACCAGCCATCAGGCAGGGTATTCCACTGAGTATCCTGATGAGCGGTATTGGGGATGGTCGCAGAAGTAATGGAAGTCCATTGTGCTTCGTTGGATTCCTGACCTTGCAGGAGACGCCATACTTTGTATCCTTCCATGGCGCGTTCTTCGTTTACTTGCTCGAAACTGGACCTGGTAGCCAAAGGCATCAGGCCGCCAGCTTCGGGACCGCTATAACCAACATAACCCTGGATGTTCCAGTTGTAATCCAGATCCGGATTCAAGGCTGTGAGGGTGGTCCATGCGCCCTGGAAGTACATCATGTTACCAAAACCGTCTGTGGCAGGACCGGCATCGCAACCGGCAGGATAGCCGCTGCTCACGTTGCAATTGTAGCCAAACCACAATTCTTCGGTTCCGCTGATGGTAACAGGGTTGTCAAGCATTACGGTGTTGTAGACGTCAAGTTCAGGGGTGAAAGGCTGTTCCACTACCAAAGTACCGGGAGCACTGGCATCGCCGCCTACCCATACCTTGAGGGTGAAGGTTCCGGGTTGAGCAGGCCATACTTTGAGGGCATGCAGGCTCATTCCGGCATAATCGGTGAGGTCACTGGCAGGGTAGCGGATGGCAACGTCAAAGTCCGCTGCACCACCTGTTCCGATACTGTCATCGTTTTCACCGCTGTCATAATGCAGCCATTCGCCACCGACTGTGCCGGGAGCCATCCAGGTGAGGTTGACGTTTTCGCCGGCTTCCTGAGCTACTACGGCTGCAGCAGGCAGAGTGATCTCGGTAAGTACAAAGTCCACTGTAGTGGTTTGTAATCCGGTAATAACCACACCTTCTTCTGTGTAGGATTGATATCCGGTCTTTGCAGCGGTCACATCGTATGTGCCGGCATAGACTTGGAAGCTGTATTCGCCGTTAGCATTGGTAGTTCCGCTGTATTCTCCGGCTGTAACTGTGGCACCTTCCACGGCAAGACCGGTACCAAATTCGGATACGGTTCCGCTCAGGATGCCCATCATGCCTTTGTGCAAATCAGCAGAGAAGGCAGCGGGAGACATTACGTCATTTGTATAGACTGCTTTCACGGCATATTTATACACACCGGAAGGCAGGGGACCCCAAGCATTGTCAGCATAAGTGGTCTGACCATATACGCTGGGTGTCAGAACGTCCCAGTTGGCTTCATTAGCTTGATCTTCCGCAAGCAGACGATATACTTTGTAGCCCTGCAGGGAACGTTCAGTATTTCTGGGTTGCGGAGATACGATATTTACGGGGTTAGGTGTCACGATGCTGCGACGAGTATTTGCATTTCTTACGATCTCGATATCCGGTGCTATGGAAGCAGCGTTGGATGCGGTGCGAACTATAGCATCACCAACGTAGAAATCATCTACGAAGAAGATGAAGGCATCGTTCGAAACACACTGAAGACCTACGTGAATCTGCTGACCGGCATAAGCGGAGAGATCATACACATACTCGGTCCATACTATCGGAGCTTCTACATAAGTAGTACCACTGATGATGGTGAAATCGGCAGGATCAGTTCCGGTGGTGGATACGCCTACGTTGAAGCGTTCCAAACCATAGTCAGGCATATAGGTACGAGCCCAGAATCTTACTTCTCCGCCACCCAAAACCTGAGGAGTGATCATCCAATCGTTGTTGGGAGGAGTGGTCGAAGCGAAACAGGCAGCATACTTGTCGCCGGTTACGGCAGGATTATCTTCCAGCGGAGGAGTGGTGTTATTCGGGTTGAAGATGATGTAAGACATCGCAGATCCGCTATTGGGGAATGAAATACCGCTGAAACCGTAGGTGGTGGATTGATCCACGTCTACCAGGGTCCATTCACCAAATTCAATCGCGAAATCTTCATATTCTTCAAAGCTGTCTTCAAAACCGCTGCCACCGGGTACGGGAGCTTCCCATTCCAAAGACACATAGGAATAATCATCGGATTCGGTAGCTACCACTCCATGAGGAGGATAAGCAACTTCGTTCACAATGATGTCGCCCATGTTTATGGCAGCGCCGGCAACTTCCAGAGTACCGGTGGTGGAGGCATAACCAATCGCGGCCGCTGTGTAGTTGTAAGTATGGTTGGCAAACACGTTCGGGATATTGAACATACCGTTGGCGTCTGTAGTCGCGGTGTAAGGTTCGTAACCACTGAGGGTGATGGCGGCATCGGCAATACCCACGGTGGGGGCGTCGCTGCCAACAATTCTTCCGCTCACTGCTACCTGAGGTAACAGGTTCAATACGAAGTCCTGAGTGGTGGTTTGATCTTCCACGATGGTCACAGTGTGACTAACGTCGATGTAACCATGCTTGGAAGCAGTAACGGTTTGAGAGCCCACCGGTACGAACGGAAGAGTGTAGCTACCGTCAGCCGCTGAGTTGGCGGTAAATACGGTTCCCTCGACTGCGATAGTCGCGTCGGCCAGAGGAGCACCACCACTGGTGACAGTTCCGCTGAGGCTGCCCATGTCGTCAATTATCATGAAGAAACGGGCATTGGAGCGTTCTGAATACACGTTACCGGTAGTAGCGGTATCCGCTGCAGTAGAGTCGCTCTGGTAACGCAGAGAGCTGGCAAAGGGTGTAGTGGTCTGATAAACCAGCGCATTCCGGGCATAACTTCCGGGAATAAGATCGGTTACGATATCAACCAGAAGATTGGATGCGCCGTCCCAGAAGAAGGGATTGCTGAATACATGCAAGTTCCAGTCATTGGTGGGCATATATTCTGCTGCTTGCCATACTTGAGTATATTCACCGGCTTCAAAAGCTGTGGTCAGAGCAGTTTGTTCGGTGTGTTTCAGGCGGATTCTGTAATTCGGCATGGCTGTGCATTGGTCAATGGATTGCACATTGAAAGCCAGGGAGTTGATGAGGCCCGGTGCGCCACCGGCTGCATAAATCTCATCCGCAGTATAGAGATACTGCTGACGAAAGTTTTTCCAGTACGTCCCGTAGGGAGATGCAGAGGTGTTAGTATTTGTGGTGGTGCCGTTTCCAAGTTCCACTACCAGCAAACCTGCTTCCATCACGTTGACGGTAAGCATATCGGTTTCGTCGTTGGCAGGGTTTTCGTCCCCGGTCATCACAACTTTACCATAGAGCTGGGTTTCACCGATAACGGTGGGGGTCCAGGGCATGCTGAAATCAAGTGTTTCTTGAGGTTGGATGGCGGTTCCGGCTACGCTGCCGAGTTCCACGCCACCAACTTGCATGAGTTTGACGGTGTAGTTTGAAAGTGAAGTAAGACTGTAGTTCTTCACCGAAACAGTGTAGTTCGCGGTGGAGTTTACATTGGGGGTAGTAGGACCTGTGATACCCATAGCGTTCAGGTCCGTAATGTCCAGAGCTTCCATATTCAGCTGCATATTGGAGCGACCGGCAAATGTGGTGCCGGTAGTGCCATCAATAGCAGGAGAATAGTCATTCTCGTAACGCAGAGAACTGTTGTGACTGGTAGCGGTATAATAAACCGAGGCATTCTGTGCCCAACTGCCGGCTATCAGATCGGTTACCACTTCGATAAGCAGGTTGGATGCGCCGTCCCAGTTGAAGGGGGTACTAAAGGTGTGAGTATTCCAACCTGTTACAGGCATAAATTCTGCAACTTGGAACACTTCAGTGTAAGTACCGGCTTCAAAGGTTGTAGACAATGAAGTTTGTTCGGTTGCTTTGATGCGTACTCTGAAGTTTGGCATCGGTGTGCAATTGTTCAGAGCGGACACATTGAAAGCCACGGAGTTGATGTTTCCAGGACCGCCGCCAACGTCATTAAGTTCGTTGGCAAGTACAAGAAATTGTTGGCGGAAGTTTTTGTACCAAGTTCCGTAAGGAGCGGGGGCACCGGTGGTTGTGTTTGTAGCGGTGCCATCTCCCACAGTAACTGTTACTTGGGCAAAGATGGTGCTGCTAAGACTGAGTGTCAGAATCAACAGCAGCGTGAAAAGCAATAATCGTCTCATTGCGTTTCTCCTTTCTTTAGTTATTAGATTGGTGCTAATCTTTCGTTTTTATACCCTGATTTCCAGAAGTATTTATTCTTAAACAAAGCATTCTGCTTAAATGATTTTCATAGACGCAGATATGCACCTTCGATAATCGGTTTTGCAGTTCCAAGGTTCCATAAGAAGAAGGAATCCAAAACCTAACCACACTATAAACTCATTGGGGCGTTTACAACCCAATATTCACTTATTGTGTTGTCAACAATTCTGTCAAGAAGGATTTATTCATCTGAGACATTTTTTAATCGAATCCCGCTCCCGTCAGCATCATAATCGACCATTATTCCAGCGTTTGGAGGCAATTTGGAAGCCAGCAGAGTTTTGGCCAAAACATCCTCCAGTTCACTCTGGATGGCTCTTTTAAGCGGCCTGGCTCCAAACTGTGGATCAAATCCAACATCCGCGATGTGATCCACCAATTTTTCACTGAACCTCAGCCTGATGTCTTGCTTTGCCACTCTGCGCGCCAGGATATCCAGTTGTAAAAGTACAATCTGGCGAATCTGCTCTCTGTCCAACCTGTGAAACACGATGATGTCGTCCAAGCGATTGAGAAATTCCGGGCGGAAGTATTCCCGCAGAATGCTGTTCAACTGAGGTCTGATCTCGGCCGGATCACCATGATGATTGTAGATTTCCTGGCTGCCGATGTTTGAAGTAAGGATAATCACGCTGTGGCGAAAATCCACCGTACGCCCCTTGCCGTCAGTCAGACGCCCGTCGTCCAGGATCTGCAACAGCAGATTGAACACATCGGTGTGTGCCTTCTCGATCTCGTCGAAGAGGATTACGCTATACGGCCTTCTACGCACCGCTTCGGTGAGGTATCCGCCCTCTTCATAGCCCACATAACCGGGAGGCGCACCGATGAGTCGAGCCACCGAGTGACGCTCCATAAACTCGCTCATATCAAGCCTCAGCAGCGCTTTTTCGGTGTCGAACAGATAGCCTGCAAGAGTCTTGGCCAGCTCAGTCTTACCCACTCCTGTGGGACCTAGAAAGATAAATGAGCCGATCGGGCGATTCTCGTCTGAAAGCCCGCTGCGACTGCGACGAATAGCGTTTGCCAGGGCCTTGATTCCCTCTTTCTGACCCACAACTCGCTGCGCCAGCACATCTTCCAGATTCAACAGCTTTTTCATCTCACCGGAAGCAAGCTTTGATACGGGAATGCCGGTCCATTTGGAGACCACTTCTGCCACCAGTTCTTCGTCCACCTGTTCCTTCAACAGCGTCATCGCAGAGCCTTGCATCTTTTCCCGCAAAGCGTTCAGCTCCTTTTCCCTGGCGCTTAGTGTGCCATAACGGATCTCGGCAGTTTTTTCGTAATCGCCTTCCCGTTCGGCTTTCTCCGCTGCAAGTTTCAGGCTTTCGATCTCTTCCTTTATCTGCCTGGTCTCTGCTATGCTTTTCTTTTCGTTTTCCCACTGCATTTTCATGCTGTCACGTTCTTCGGAAAGCCTTGCCAGCTCTTCATTGATCTTTTCCAGCCGGCTTTTGGAGGATGCCTCGGTTTCTTTTGCCAAAGATAGCCGTTCTATCTCCAATTGCCGAATTCTGCGCTCGATCTCATCCAGCTCTGCCGGCATGGAATCGATCTCCAAGCGCAATCTGCTGCAGGCTTCGTCGATGAGGTCGATGGCTTTGTCCGGCAAAAAACGATCTGCGATATAGCGATCGGAAAGAGTAGCCGCTGCCACAATAGCGTTATCGGTGATCTGCACACCATGATGAACTTCATATTTTTCTTTGATCCCGCGCAATATGGAGATCGTATCTTCCATGCCGGGTTCTTCCACCAGCACCGGCTGAAATCTGCGCTCCAAGGCAGCATCTTTCTCAATGTACTTGCGGTATTCATCAATGGTGGTGGCTCCAATGCAGTGCAAGGCTCCCCGCGCCAAAGCCGGCTTCAACATATTTGAGGCGTCTACACTGCCTTCTGCCGAACCCGCTCCCACAACCGTGTGAATCTCATCGATGAAAAGAATGATCTGACCGCTGGATTTTTCCACTTCCGCCAATACAGCCTTTAAGCGTTCTTCAAACTCCCCACGGAACTTTGCACCCGCCACCAACGACGCCATATCAAGCTCCAAAAGGTCTTTGCCCAAAAGGTTTTCCGGCACATCCCTAGCCACAATTCGGCGCGCCAAACCTTCCGCAATTGCGGTTTTACCCACTCCGGGATCGCCAATCAGAATGGGGTTGTTCTTGCGCCGGCGAGAAAGGATCTGCATGGTGCGGCGAATCTCTTCATCGCGCCCGATAACCGGATCCAGCTTCTCCAGGCGGGCCAGACGGGTAAGATTGCGCGCGTATTTTTCCAAAGCCTGATACTTGGCTTCGGGATTCTGGTCTGATACTCGCTGATTGCCGCGAACCTCTTTCAGGGCTTGTAAAAGCTTATCCGGATCGAGGCCTTTTGCCCTGAGGATCTTCGCTGCCTCAGCCTTTGTGGATAGCGTAGCCAATAGAATGTGCTCTCCGCTGATATAGTCGTCTCCCAAGCGATCCGCCACTTTTTCGGCATCATGCAGGATGTCCAGAATGCTTTGTGACAGATATACCTGCGCGCCTTGCACGCGGGGCAGTTTGCGCAAAGCGCTATCAAGCTCGCCGACGATCTCTTCGGGCTTGATCTCCAGCTTTGCCAGTAGCGGATGAATCAGGGCTTCTTCCTGCCCAAGCATGGCCTTCAGCAAATGCAAGTCTGTAATTTCCTGGTGGCCATATTCTCCGGCCAGGTTTTGCGCGGTGGCGATCAACTCTTGCGATTTTATAGTTAAACGTTGTGTATTCATATTCTTACCTCCATAGATACAGCACCATAATGCAAGCAGGCATATTTGTGTCAAGAGTTTTTTTAGCAGTCTATGGGTTAGTCTGCTAATTTTACCCCGAAGCGCTTGATATTAATAGCCTGCACCTTCTGTGCCGGGATGGATGGCTCGGGGAAATGGCAATATATGCCCTGTGTAAAGCGAGTGCTATTTGCTATGGAACTGTGGATATGCGCCTGTCGCCGCTATTCTGTAACGCTATAGTCCCTCAAATTATTATCATGAAGCTTCTGAACAATGTCTGTGGCGTGCACTGAATAGGTACAGATGCTGCTCATGTGTTTTAACAAGGTGATTTAAGGACGCTATTTATCGTGTTCATCAGGGGGACCGGGGCGTCTTGACTGGGTGTTTTGTTTCTTCGGAGGGTACTTGCGGGTTTTGTGGAATCTCTTGTTGCGAGGACCGTTTTGGTTTTTGGGTGCAAAGGATTTCGCCGGCAGGAACTTTTTGGCTTTGGCAAGCGGCATGGCGCTGCTTACTTGTTTCAGGATGTTGCGATCCATGTTGTTTTTGTGTGTTTCCAGAAACTCTTCCACTACCTCGGCGCCTTTGTTCCAAAGATCTTTCAGCAGCCAGCTGATGGCCTGTTGCACTACCCGGTCTTTCTCCAACAAAACGGGTTCGAGAAAGCGGAGAATATCGTCTGCGGGTAGAGCTTTTCGCAGCCATATGAGGGATGTGATTGCCGCTCTTCTGGTCCATTTGGAAGGAGAATCTCTCCAAGAGGCAAAGGCTTGCAAATCAGTAAGCTCCAGCTCGAAAAATACCGGTAGTATTTTAATGCCCAAAAGGTCGGCATGCGCCCAGTTTTCCACAGCGGTATCCAGCCATTCTTTCACCTTTTCGCGGACATAGGGATCCAAGCGGGGGCGGTGTTTCTTGAGCAGGAGGATGGCGAGGGTACCGAATTCATATTTTCCGGTTTTCAACAGGATCAAGCCAAAATCGGCGATCTCTCTAGGACTGAGTTCGTATTCATCCATGATTCTGTCGCGCAAGACCTTAATCTCTTCCTCATCAATCCCGAAGGCGTCGTATCCCTCTTTAAAATCACGCATATTCCGGATTGCTTTCACGGGGTCTTCGCGGTCAAAGCAAAATTTCTCTACCAGTTTGTATATCTTTTTGAATCTGTCGTTTAGCTCTTGCATTGAAGCTTCCTTATGTTAAAGAATATCCTGGAGCACCTCTCTGCCCTTTTGTAATTGAAGAGCAAGGTTTATTCCAATTGATGGTTTTGTGCTAAGGTTTACTCATAGCCTTTGCCTTTACCCGTCACTAAAACGTGGATGCGATTGAACATTTGGCGCAGGCGGTAGACCATTTCTTTGTTGGGATTCAGTTGAGCCAGCATCTTTTTGAGAAAGGCGTCCCAGTTTGTGGTTTCGTGGTTTGAAAAATATCCGATATCGCCAAGTACATCCATCATATAGCGATATATCTTGCTCATCTCTTCGCCGTCCACAGCCCCGATTTTTCGGGTGCCGCCTTCTTCCAGATTGCGCTGCTGAAAACTCTGGATTTCGTAGGCGGCAAGTGCCACGGCCTGAGCCAGATTGATCGAGGGAAAATCCTTGTTCGCGCTGAAGTGACAGCGCAGTGGACAAAGATCGGCTTCTTCATCGGTGAGCCCAAAGGTTTCGCGACCAAAGACAAGCCCGATATTGAGCTCCGGGATCTCGTGCGCGTAGGCTGCCATCTGCATGGGAGACAGGTCTATAGGCTTGGTTTTACCCAAGCGGCGGGAAAAGGCAATTACTCTGTCCAGATCGCTGATGGCATCTTTCAAAGTAGTAAATATGCGCGCGTCTTCCAAAAGATGTTCGGAGTGCATGGCCAGGTAAAAATCGTTCTTTTGCGGTACCGCACCGACGATGCGTAAATCCGTGAAACAGAAGTTGTTCATGATTCTGGCGACGGCACCCACGTTCCCGGCGTAGATGGGTTCCACCAGAATGATACTGAAACGAGAGAGATCAGCGGGCATTTGCCTTCTTGCGCATGTGGATCACGGAACCCAGTTTGTTGCCCATACTTTGCACGTTTGGATTGGCGTCTTTTTTCCAATCCGAGATGGTGCGTTGGGAGATGGTGATAAAGTCTTTCCCGTGCTCTTTCTTGCTCTTCTGAGTGTAGATATTGGCCAGTTTCTTTAGAGTTTGCCAGATGGTATTGAACCTGGTGTCGTCCGCGTCCAGCAGCCAGCGGCGTACGTTTACATAAGTTTGGATGGGGCGCACTCTGCCTATCTGGGTAAGGATGTGTGAGATCTTTTTCTGCACCTCTTCGCTGTCGTCATCCAGTAGGCGGGAGATGAAAGTGAGCACAAATTGGGGATTGCGAGCGGCGATGTTTTCCATACCGTGCATGCTCATGGCGCGTTTCTTTTCGTTGTCGCTCTCTGCCCACAGCGGCATGTATTCACGCATGGCTTCGGGGAAGCGTTTCCACAGTTCAAAACAAATGGTTTCGCTTTCCCAAGGTACAGTTTCGAATGTCTTATCCAGGGTTTTTATGATACGTTCCGGGTTATCTTGATACTTGTGGTAAAAATAGAATAGCCCTGTGGCCCTGATTCCATAGATGAAATCTCCCAAAAGATCGCCGCAGACCTGATCCAGATTGCCCTCTCCGGTGTATGTCGCCAGGCGTTTGCCCAGCTCTTCGCGCACAAAGTAGTTGGCTGTGTTTCCCAAATCCGTGATTTGTTTGATGGCCAGAGTATCCTTGCCCTTGTCCATATTGCGGAAGATTTTTTCCACTTGCGCGTCGAGTAATTTATAGTCGTCAATATTCAGACGTCCTACTTCTTTGATCATATACATTTCTCCAAGACCGGTGTATCACCAGTCGTATAAGTAATTAGAATTGGGCTTCAGCCCGAATTTTGCAAAAAAAGACCTTCAAGAGCCTTGTTGTCATATAAGCCGTAACTAATCGCCAGTGAGGCTGTGGATTGTTATGCTACGTTGTATTTTACAAGTTCACAGCGATTATGATTTCTGTCAAGAACTTTGTTTGATCCACGCTTTTTTGGGCTTATCCCCGGCTATAGTCCTCAACCGGCTGTTTGAGCTTGAGGCTATTGATCGTCTTTGCCATCATTAAATATATCGGGTTGAAGGCTTTGTGTGGTTTTGAAGTGTACTTTGGCCACATCCGGTAAAAGCATCGCGGGATGCAGTTTCAAAAACTCGCGTCCGGCCTGGACTACAGATGGACCGGCCCCCTTGGGGAAGCTGAATCTGTGGCGTCGTTCCAAGACTGCCCGAGCTTCCAAAAACTGGTATCGCGCCAATATCGAGGCCGCGGCAACCGCGATGTCACGCTCTCCGGAGGGACGCTCGATCACATTCAGTTTGGGCAGTTTCTTTTTTAAGCGGTTCTTCACTTTTTGACTGCGGGAAAATTGATCTACCACAGAGCCTTCGCTATCGTTGTGCGCAGAATACAATTCCAGAATCACTCTTTCGTGCAACCATGCCAGAAGATCGTTCAGATTCAGCTTTTGCCGGGCAAAATCCGCGATCAAGTCATTGTATTTACGCGGTCTCAGCACGATGCAGGCAGCTTGATTGGGAAACTTCAGATAGATGCTTTTGGCAATATTGATGATACGGGGATCGTTTAAGTGCTTACTATCCTGCACTCCCATCTCTTTCAAAGTAGGCACTTGCTCTTTGGACACAAAAAAGGCAGAGACTACCAGGGGGCCAAAATAATCACCCTTCCCACATTCATCACTACCGATCCACCGATGCCAATTGTGAAAACCGGCGTAGGCGTTTTCTTCCTTTTCGCCCAGCAACAGTAGTTCCAGTTCCTGCTTCAAACCGCTGTTTTGAGGCGCGCTAAGCACGCGACTGAGTCCTTTTTTGTCGCTGTAATAGATATTTATCGTGGCGCGGTCGCTACCCCGGCGCACTTTTATCTGAAGTCCCCAGGCAATCTCTTGCTGCAGCAGTATTTCCATGCCGTGCGTCTGAAGCAAGGGTGCCAAATGCGACAGATAGTTCCGGATCTCTTTATGCATCTTCCCTGTATGCCGAGATAACTTCGCCAACAGTGTAGAGTGAGCCGCCGGCCACCACGACGCCATCCGGTCCTGCATCTTTCACCGCTGTCCTATAGGCTTCCGCCACAGTAGGATAGGACGATGCAGGCACCCGATGTTGCGCAATCTGCAGCAATTGATCTTCGGCACTGGCAGCACGGTCGGATTTATTTTGAGCTACATATATATGCTTTGCTTTCAGGGCGAACAAACGGATCATTTCGCTGTAGTCTTTATCAGCCAAAATGGAGATAACGAAGCCCAATTTGCGCTCAGGAAATACTTTATTCAGAGTAGCCATGAGCGCGTTGACTCCATGGACATTGTGCGCGCCATCCACGATCACGGTAGGCCGGGTGGACAGTACTTGCATGCGCCCTGCCCAATTGATCTGCATCAAGGCGTTACGGATGTTTTTCTCGCTGATCTGAAGCTTGTGTTTCTGGCAATACAAGATGAAGGCAGTGATCGCCAAGCCGATGTTTGCCGCCTGGTGTTCGCCCATCAGGTTACTTTTCAGGCCCGGGAAAAAGTGCTTGCCAAACGCATAGTCAAAGCAGATCCCGGCAGTGCTGTCCGAGACGATCTCCACTTTCCAGTCTTTTCCGAATTGATATACAGGCGCGGCCTTGGCCATGGCTTTTTCCAAAATCACATCCAGCGCGGGCTTTTCGATGTCTCCCAGCACCAGTGGCACGCGGGATTTGATGATGCCGGCTTTCTCTGAGGCGATGATCTGCAGGTTGTTGCCCAGAGTTTTGATGTGATCCAAACCGATCGTGCTGATGGCGCAGATATCCGGTAGGAAGAGATTGGTAGCGTCCAATCTGCCGCCCAAGCCTACTTCGATGATGGATAGATCCGGTTTTTGGCGCGCGAAGAGAGCAAAAGCAATGGCCGTGGTAATCTCGAAAAAGGAGGCTTCCCATTTATTGAACAGCGCTTCATACTCGTTGAAGGCTTCCAGGATGACTTGTATGTCCAAATCCCGGCCATCAATCCGGAAACGCTCGGTATAATCGATCAGATGCGGCGAGGTGTTCAGTCCGGTACGGCAGCCATGAGCCAGAGCCAGAGCTTCGAGGCTGGCGCAGATGCTGCCCTTCCCGTTTGTACCCGCCACGTGAAAACCGCGAAGTTGATCTTGAGGATCGCCCATGTCCTTCAGCAATCCCTCCATGCGGCCCAGTTCCAGCTTCACGTTGCCGGAATAGCGCCGGTAGATATGATCCAGAAATTCTTGATATTGCATTGTTCCTCGGTTTGTAAAAGATTTGATCTGTACCGGTATCAGGCATTCCTCAGAGCCGGATCTTCCCGTTTATCTAAAGAAGTTATCTGATAGCGAATATATGCGCCTCTACATAGAATTAGCGGGCATATTGCTACGCCCGCCATACGTTAAATTTTGCTTAGTTGCCCTGGGGGATCAGACCGAATTTTTCGGGGAAAAGGATGGCACGAAGAGCGGTGGTATCAGCTTTGCGTTTGGCAAAGGCATCAGGATCTGTCTTCCAAATCTCTACGTATTTTTCCACCATCTCTTTCTTTTTGTTGCCGTTTGAGCCTGTTTCGGTGTGGATATAGTCCAGGTCGTCGATCATGTAGTTTTGCAGCTGGGTGGGTTCCATGTTTTCATAGAAGATTTTTGGGATAAAGTGCTTGGCATATTTATCCAGATTGGGACAATACACGATCACGCCGAAATTGTGTTTCACATCTGTGCCGATGGTTTCTGCCACGTATTTGCCATAAACGATGTATTCATCTTTTTGCCGGGATGTTTCCGGGCAATATGATTTGGATCCCAGATAGTAATTTCCGTTGTCCGTAGCTTTACGTGTGCTACGCAGCACTGAGAGATCGCCGTCAAAATCCGCATTTGTATCTCTGAGATAGTCTGTGGTAGCTACCCAGATTTCTTTCATGTTGTTAATACAATCTTCCACGTTTTGTTCTTTGTCCAGGTTATAAAAGTTTGGAATCGCCAAGACAAAGATCAAAGCGATAAAAAGAATTATACTAAGGACGGTATATACCGAGATTCCGTGTTGGTTACGCAGCATTTTACGCTCCTATTGATTTCTAAAGATATGCTGTTTTGGAAAGCCATTATTCGTCAAGCCTTTTTTCGCGGAGGCAAGATTTTAGCGATGTAATTCCATGTTTCCGGGATATCGCGAAACTTGTCCCGATAATCCTCGTCCGGATCGATCTGAATCCCTTTCATACGCCGTAAAACATTGGATTCTCCCCAGTTGTAGGCGGCCAGCACCAAGCTCCAATTGCCATTGAATTTCTGGTACAGATAGCTAAGATAGCGGGCTGAAAGATTCAGGTTGTAAACAGGCACAAAGAGCATGCCCCGCTTGTGCTCGGAATTGATGTATTCCGCGGTTCTTTCTCGCATTTGCCCCAAGCCGATGGCGGATTTTGGTGAGATGGCAAAGCTGCGAAAGCTGCTTTCCGTGCGGATAAGCCGGTAAAAGATGGCGGGGTCGATCTTGTGCCACACTGCCACTGCAACCGTCATTACGCGCACGGAAACAGGGTTATAAGTAAGGATAATACTTAGCGCCAGGATGGCAAGCAACATGCCAATCAGCTTGCGTTTTCTACGTTTTGCCATTTCCCGGGCTTGTTTTATCCTCAGGCTTGCAGAGTCTTTTTATAATCGTTCAGTCTCAAGACGTGAGAGACCTCTTCATTGATGATCTTGCGCAAAACCTGCCGTGATTTGGCATTGAACATCCCGTCGTTGAGGGCATGGAAATACAGCAAGGTATCTTTCTCGAAGGATATGGCATGTTCTACTATCTCCATGATGCCTTTGGCGGCAGTAGCTTGTTTGATGGCGGAATCTTCGCTGTTGAAGATACGGCTGTCCACGATAGTTTTCAGATACTCGGAGATCAATTCCCAATCCGCGGTGAGCTCCAGATCTTTCATATCGGTGTCACTGCGCAAAGCAAGGAAGGTCTTTTCGTGATTCAATTCTTCATCTCGCAGCATTTCGATAAACTCTTTCGCCTTGGCATCGATATCCTTGCGCTTACTGGCTTCGTTGTAGAAAGCATAGCCGTTTTTCTCGATCTGAACGGCAAATTCAATGACTTCGTTTACAGAATAAGTGGGCATATTATCCTCCAGGTAATTCTTATTATTCTTCACTTTTCTAAATTTGTATGGATGGCCTTCTTTGTCAACCAAAAATTGCCGGACAGCATGCATGGCTTGTTTAAGTCGATCTGTTCCCAGGCAGTCAAACAGCATGAATCGCTACAGCACCCACCCCGCAGAACAAAATCCTTGACGGAATGCACCGCCTTTGTATAGCCTTTCTTTTTTACAAATATGTGATGATATAGAGGATTAAAGGAATACAATGAAACACTTGAAATGCGCTTTGATAGAATACGGCTTTTGGCTGTACAATCTGGCCTGTCTGGCATGGTTGATGCTACGGCTGGGGAATCTCAGCTTGCCCTTGGGCCTTATCCTTGCCGCGCCTGTCTTGCCCGCGGTGATCCTGATCCCGGTGAAGGCTGCTCTCGCTCAGAAGATCATGGGAGAGCCCAAAGTAAAGAGATTTTGGAAATACGAAGCTGCTTTTTCGATAATCCTCTCGATCGTGATGGCGTGGGTGATAGTGGAAATAAGACCCTTGGATTTTCTCACCAAAGGTGCCAATACATCCTCCATCCTCAGCGGACTCTTTCGCCCCAATACCGCAAATCTGGTACCGATGCTGGCAGCCTTGGTGGAAACCATCTATCTGGCTTTGATGGCGACCGTTCTGGCCATTCCCTTTGCCTTTGTGCTCAGCTTCTTTGCCGCCAAAAACTTGATGTATGACAGCATACCGGGGCGAATCGCCTACATCTTTATCCGCACCCTCTCCACCATCTTCCGCTCCATCGAAGCAATTGTATGGGCGATCATTTTTGTGGTGTGGGTGGGGATCGGACCTTTTGCCGGGATGCTGGCTCTGTGGATCCACTCCATTGCCGCTCTTATAAAACTCTACAGCGAGCAGATCGAAAACATCGATCCCGGTCAGGTGGAAGCCATCAAAGCTACCGGCGCCTCCACCCTGCAAGTGTGGCGCTACGCTGTTGCTCCCCAGATCTTGGCTCCATATCTGGCCTTCACCATCTATCGATGGGACATCAACGTGCGTATGGCCACCATCGTCGGCTTTGTGGGCGGCGGTGGCATCGGACTGGCTCTGTATCAGGAACAGCAGATGCTTTCCTGGCGCAATGTGGGCCTCATCATGTGGCTGATCGCCCTAGTAGTATGGATAATGGACATGTTTAGCGGCTACATCCGCGAAAAGCTGGTCTCAAACTAAATATAAGGATACAACATGAAATATAATCCTGTGGAACTGATCTTAAAAAAGCGCGACGGCCACATCCTGAGTGCCGAAGAAATCCAATTTTTCATCAATAGCTATCTCAAGGGCGACATCCCGGAATATCAGATGTCCACCATGCTGATGTGCTTCTATTTTCAAGGCGCAATGCCCCCGGAAATATCAGCCCTTACCCAAAGCTATATTGACAGCGGAAAGCGCATTGACTTCGATCCCTCTTTGCCCATAGCGGATAAACACTCCACCGGAGGCGTGGGCGACAAATTGAGCCTGATGCTGGCCCCGATTGCCGCTGCGCTGGGTTTGTATGTACCGATGATCTCCGGGCGCGGATTGGGGCACACCGGCGGCACTCTGGATAAACTGGAGGCCATTCCCGGATTCAATACCCAATACAGTATGGAAGACTTCAAAGCCCTGGTTTTGAAGCACGGTTACGCGCTGGTGGGGCAATCTTCAGCCATGGTGCCCGCGGACAAGCGCATCTATGCCCTGCGCGATGTCACAGCGACCGTGGAGAGTCCCGCTCTCATTACCGCCAGCATCATGAGCAAAAAGATCGCCGAAGGAGCCAGGTACCTGGTGATAGATCTCAAGATCGGTTCCGGCGCTTTCATGCCAAATATCCGCCGCGCCCGCGAACTGGCAGAACACTTGAAATCCACCGGCGAAAGCTTTGGCCAAAAGGTTTCCATCGTTTTATCCAACATGAATTCGCCCTTGGGAGAAGCTATCGGCAACGCTGTGGAAACCATCGAAGC
Organism: Cloacimonetes bacterium UBA5284; assembly: GCA_002410505.1. Lineage (GTDB taxonomy): Bacteria > Cloacimonadota > Cloacimonadia > Cloacimonadales > Cloacimonadaceae > UBA5456. The sequence goes on from DHSO01000042.1 coordinate 96,648, forward strand.
CATAGAGTATCTGAAGGGACACTATCTGCCGGACACCTATGAGATCACCACCGCGTTGGTGGCTGAAATGCTAATGATGGCAGGGAAAGCCAGGAATTTTGCAGAAGCGGAAAAGATGATCAAACAGGTGCTGACCGACGGCAGTGCCTTGGCAAAATTCGCCGAGATCATCGCCGCTCAAGGCGGAAATCCCAAGGTATGCGAGGATTACAGCCTTTTTGACAAAGCTAAATATGAGATCCCTGTCATCGCCAAAACAAAGGGATATGTTCATCAGATCGATTCCCGCGCCATCGGCTACGCGCTGATACGCATCAAGGCAGGCAGAATGCAGACCTCAGACACTCTGGATTACTCCGCCGGAGCACTGCTGAAACCCAAGATCGGAGATTACGTAGATAGCGGCAGCAGGATCGGCACTGTTTTATCCAATGACGAAGATAAAGGCAAGGAAGTAGCAGAATTGATCCGCAACGCCTACAGCTTGATACCGGAGCAGATCGATAAAGAAAAGCTGATCTACGATATCTTGAGATAACCCTGTATCAGCAATATATAACAGTATAGGAATTTACTCGGAATTTGCGGGCAAAAAAAAACGCCCTCCGAAAAGAGAGCAAAAAAAACTGGCTCCGGAAGAGGGATTCGAACCCCCGACCTAGTGGTTAACAGCCACCCGCTCTACCGCTGAGCTATTCCGGAACACCTCGAGCAATCTCTTTTAGGGCCATTTTTTTGTCAATACTTTTTTCTCAGCCTTAGCTTTTTTCACATTGTAGAAAGCTTTAAGAACGCTATCTTTATACTTCAGCAATCTTACTCAGCCACGAAAACAATGGCCGGATGACCTCAATATCTGCCGGGATAAATGCCCCAAATATGCTTTACTTAGTTCTTACCAGACGGAAGCCCACAAAGGGATAGCCACGGTTGGGATCTCCCTTTTCGCGCCATAGAATGTTCAGGTTGCGGCCTTCGCTGTTCATCACATTGCCACCGCGGATGGTCTTTTGAGTACCTGTAGCCGGACCGCTTGGATTCACAAAGGTGGGTAATGCACGAATATAATTGGCATCATACCAATCCCATACCCATTCCGACACATTTCCGCTGAGATCGTACAAGCCATAGGCATTGGCGTCTTTCAAACCCGGTTGACGCAGCTTCCCGGCCGAATTATCCCGATACCACGCTACATCAGCCGGATCTTCGGAGCCGCTGTAACTGAAGAATTTTCCCGCTTTTGCGGCATATTCCCATTCCGCTTCAGTGGGCAGGCGATAACCGTTTGCCTGAAAATCGCAAGTAACCACTCGGGATGCACCTACACCTCGTATTTTGTAGGCGGGATTCAGTCCCTCAATCTCGCTTAATCCATTGCAGTATATAGCGATATCGAACCAGCTTACATTGTCCACGGGCAGTTTATCGCCCACTTCACTTACTCTTGCTGGCTTCATTAAGCGGTTCCACTGAGCTTGACTAACCTCATGCTTATTGATGTAAAAACCGGATAGCGACACATTGTGAGATTGATTGTTGCCTGTTCTGCCAAATCCGTAGGTTCCCGGCTCGATATAGACAAAGTTTGCACCGGGACCTTTGGGACTTAGCACCTTTTTGACGGGGGCAGGACTATCTTCCGGGGGGATCACACTGCGGCGTGGATCATCCCGATTGATTTTCAGATCTCCATAGGTGGTTTGCAGCGGCTTTCTCGCCTCACGGGGAGGTAGTTTTGCCGATGGAGCGCGCAGACTGTCGTCATCAGCATCGTCCGCACCAAAACTGAAGCCGGTATATTGTAATTTATCGCTTTTGGCGCCGAATATCACGGTATAGATATTGGTGGTAAACAGCATGGCGATCGCGATGATAACCAATATCACCAAGGCCCAAAATCCATATTCTATCCTGCCTCGCGGCATTGCTTTTTCACTGAGGACCTGTCCATCTTCCAAAATCCTGACATCCTGCTGCGAACAGAGCTCTGCGCCTGCCACAGGAGGCAATTTATGGATTGCCGCATCCAGCGCTTCCAGGTTTTCATAGCGCTGGTTGATGTTGCGATGCAGAGCTTCGGACAGAACTTTGTTCAGGTCTTTGCTCACACCCACAATGGGCACGTATTTGCTTGAGCGCAACCGGTCTTCATCATAAAGGCGTTGAGACAAGGGGTTCTTGGCCAAAAGCTGCGCCATAATTTTGGCGACGATGAAGACATCTTCTCTCTCGTCCACATCCTCGTAATTGATGCCGCTGGAGAGGATTACAATCTCATCGTCGTCTTTAAGCATTACTCCATTCAGCGTGAGGCTGGATATAGTGAGGCCATGATCCCGCACGGTTTTCCCGCTTTCGATCAGTTTATGGCCCAGATCGCGCACCATGTCTTCGGTGATGCGCTCCGGATTGTATTTACGCAGCTCGGCTAAAGACACACCATGAATGTATTCAACTGCCATGTATGCCGGTGAATGGCTTTGATTTACTTCCACCACTCTGGCGGTGTGACTGTCTTTTAGATTGTTCAGACGGGACAGCCGCAATTGCAGCTCTAGCAAAGTGTGCATATTGTGAAAACTGGATTTGTAGAATACCTTCAATATATATTCACGATTGTCTTTTTCGGCAATGTATTTGATCCCCTCAGAATCCTTGTTCAACATGCGCAAGATCTTGTAGTGCCGAAATTCCTCACCCGGATCCAGCAGAGTGAAATTCTTGTTTACCGCTTCCCGTGCCTCTGCCAGACTCGGTGCTTCGATACTTTCCGGAACGTCGGTTTCCTTAGCTTGCTCTACAGACAGCTCTACCTGTTCACCGCAGTTTGGACAGAACTTTGCCTTGTCCGGTATCTTCGTTCCGCAGTTTATGCAAAAATGTGCGATGATATCCTCCAATATATAATCATATCGCTCAGACTCCTGTCTTTTGTACCAGAAGTCCGATCTCCCTACCGTTTATATCTATCATGGGCAGATCCTTATCTGCGCATCGGCTGATCTCATCTGCCAGAGTTTCACTTTTTATAAAGTCACCATATTGGCTGATGGCTGCCTCGATTTCGCTATCCGCGCTATACTTCACGAGAATACGGTCCATAATCTCAAAACCCTGATCCTTGCGGGAAAACTGTATCTTATTTACCAATTCACGGGCATAACCTTCGCGCAAGAGAGCCTCATCCAAACTTGTGTCCAGAGCCACAAAAATATCTTTCATAGTGGCAAATTGATAGCCTTCGCGGGGACGAATCTGGACCAACAGGTCTTCCGCAACCAGGCTGATCTTTTGAGAATTCAATTCAAATTCATAGGCTTGATTTTGGGCAAAAGCTCCCAGGGCGGGTGCCGCATCCACGGTCTCCAAAAATGCCGCGATCGCCTTCATCTGTTTGCCATATTTGGGACCCATCACTTTGAACTGGGGTTTCAAATCATATTGCACAAAGTCACTGTCTTCTTCCACATAGCTGATCTTATGGATATTCACTTCTTCCTGCACCAGCGGCAGCATTTTTTCCAAAGCGGAGCGCAATTTTGCCGGCACGTGCATTTCGCCCAAAGGCTGACGTATCTTGATATTGGCTTCACCACGAGCGGTTCGCCCCAAAGAAACCACATCGATCACTGCCTGCATATCGCTTTCCAGTGCTGTATCGATGAAACGGGAATCGCTACGCGGATAATCCGCCAGATGCACACTTTCTCCGGCGCCAAGGTTTTGAAACAACTCTTCAGACAGATAGGGCACAAAGGGCGCGATCAATTTCGCAATTTCCACCAGCACCATATGCAATGTGCGATAGGCTTCCACCTTGTCCTGATCCAAGTCAAAGCTCCAGAATCTGCGTCTGCTTCTGCGCACATACCAGTTCGACAGTTCGTCGATCACAAAATCCTGAATGGCACGAACACTTTTGGTAAATTCATAGTTTTCAGTATGCTCCCGCACTTCCGCGATCAAAGAATGCAAGCGGGATATTATCCAGCGGTCTATTTCTGCTTCTCGCTGCCAATCCTCAGGGTATCCGGAGGCATCAAAACTGTCGATATTGGCGTAGGTGGCATAGAAGGAATACACATTCTTCAAAGTGCCCACAAATTTGCTGAGGATCTCGCGCACACCATCAACGTCAAAACGGGTGGGCACCCAAGGTGGGCTCACTTCCAAAAGGTACCAACGGATGGCATCCGCGCCATAGTTATCCATCAGATCGATGGGATCTTCGCTATTGCCGCGGGTCTTGCTCATTTTCTGGCCTTTTTTGTCCAGAATGAGGTCGTTTACCAAACAGCTCTTGTATGAAGACTTTCCCTTCAGCAAGGTAGCAATGGTGAGCATGCTGTAAAACCAGCCGCGGGTTTGATCTATACCCTCGGAGATGAAATCTGCCGGGAAGAGTTCGGTATCGAATATCTCCGCATTCTCAAAGGGATAGTGCCACTGGGCAAAGGGCATGGAACCGCTATCGAACCAGCAATCTATCACTTCGGGCGTGCGATGCATGGTACCGCCGCATTTATCGCAGCTTAACAGCACTTCGTCGATATAAGGACGATGCAATTCCATCTCTTCCGTTACAGCCGCACCATCGGCTTTCCTGCCACGCAGGGCCAACTCTTTGCGGGAGCCTATGGAACTCTTGTGTCCGCAATCGTCGCAAACCCAGATATTGAGCGGAGTACCCCAAAAACGATCCCGGGAAAGCGCCCAATCCACGTTGTTTTCCAGCCAGTCTCCAAATCTCTTTTCACCCACAAAAGATGGATACCAGTTTATTTTGCGATTCTCTGCCAATAGCTGTTCCTTGAACAGCGTGGTGCGAATATACCAGCTTTCGCGGGCATAATAGATCAGCGGGCTGGTGCAGCGCCAACAATGCGGATAGTTGTGTTTGATCTGCTCGCGGCGATACAGGATACCGCTTTCTTTCAGATGCCGGATGATGTCCTTATCCGCAGCCTTTACAAAGACGCCGGCCCAAGCTCCCACCAATTCGGTAAATTTCCCCTCGCCATCCACCGGATTTACAAAGGGAAGATTGTATTTCTGCCCCAAAGAATAGTCATCTGCGCCAAAGGCAGGAGCAGTGTGCACTATTCCGGTGCCGTCGCTCATGGTTACATAATCCGCGCAACCAATGAACCAGGCTTCTTTGTCCACCGGTACAAAATTGAATAGGGGCTCGTAACGCCTGTGCTCCAGGTCTTTGCCTTTCATCCGCTGTAAGATATCATATTCGCCATCCAAAACACTCAAGCGCGCTTCGGCCAGATACAGCTTCTGCCCCTGATGTTCCACCAACACATAATCTTCATCCGGATGCACTGCCAGAGCCACATTTGAGATCAAAGTCCAGGGAGTGGTGGTCCAAGCCAGATAGTATGTGTTTTCAGCGTCCAATGCTTTGAAGCGCACATACACGGAAGGATCTTCCACGTCTTTGTAGCCCTGCGCCACTTCGTGTGAAGACAGCGGTGTCCCGCAAGAGGGACAATAGGGGACTATCTTGTGTTCTTTAAAGATAAGATCGCGCTCAAAGAAATTGTTCAAGATCCACCAGACAGACTCTATGTAGTTGTTGTCCAGAGTGATGTATGGGTTATCAAGGTCTATCCAATAGGCCATCAATTCGGTCATTTTGCGCCAGAGCTTCTCGTATGAGAACACAGAATTGCGGCACTCTTTGCAAAATGCTTCCACGCCGTATTCTTCGATACCCTTTTTGTCTTCCAGACCCAGGATTTTTTCCACTTCGATCTCTACGGGCAAGCCGTGAGTATCCCAGCCGGCTTTGCGTTTCACCTGATGTCCGGTCATGGTTTTGTAGCGACAGACCACGTCTTTCAAAGTGCGAGACATCACATGATGGATGCCGGGTTTGCCATTCGCGGTGGGCGGGCCTTCATAAAAGATGAATTGAGGTTTTCCCTCACGAAAGTCAATGCTTTTTTGTGCGGTATTGTGCTTCTGCCAATATTGGCGCACCCGGGCTTCTAAATCCCGAGGGCTTTCTTTGAGATCTATACTTTTATACATTACTTAAATTTTCTTTGCTCTTCCTGTTCTTTTGGGGCCCGGCACATAGGCAGTTTTGCCTGCGGGATGGGCTTTTTTGTGTTCATAGGTCTGTTGCGCGGGATGCGTTTCCACTTCTTCGGTTTCGGCGTTTTCTTCAAACAAGTCGCTAAAATGCTCTTTCAGTTCTTCGTGTTCGCTTACATATTGTTTCCAATCTTCCATGGCGGCATCCAGATCCACGCAGCGATGGCAGAGTACCAGCAGATTTTGCTCCGAAACTCCGATCCAACCACGGTCATAACACTCATCACAGCGTTTTTTCTTGCGGTGGTCGCCGGCGATTTTTTTGGCCACATCCAGATGCTTTTCTTCCAATGTAAACATACATATCTCCTTTTTTGAGATGCCAATGCTGACAAAATGGCCTGCTTAACTGCGGCAATTCGGTCAGTTTGTGCCACTATTTTTGATGGCGCAATTTTGTAAAAGCTTTTTTTTGCGAGCGCAGTGAAGAGCGCCTTAGGCTTTCTTTTTGCGGCCTTTGCCTCCGCTTTTCACTTCAGGCTTGGGCTCCGGCTCTACTTCGGCTTTTTCTGCCACATTCTCGCCGGACGCTTCATCAAATTTCATGGGACTGTCGATGATGGATTTCTTCATCTCCACCTTCACAATTGGCTGTAAACGATGGGTTACGATGAAGAGGTTCTTTTCTCTGCTGAGTGCCAGCTTCTCTTCTGCGCTCATTGCGTTAATTTCTTTGAGGTTCACGATACGATCAATCTTGCCGCTCGTCATGTCTACGATCTGCACAAATTGTTGTTTTTCCGCCATGAACTCCACCTCCAGTTGGTATTTCTCAGGGAATTTTTGCACAATATCCAGCACAAAATCCAGATATTCGCGTTGATGACTTTGATACCAGAACCTAAAGGCGCGACATCTGGACACACGAGGGCACACCGAACATAATTCGGGCGCTATCTGACGGTGCCGCTTGATTTCGCAGTGCAAGATTCTGGGTTTTTTCACAAAATAACCATCACCAGATTGGCTATTCCTTGTCAAGGCTTGTTTTCAGACATATCCTCCCCCTATGTTTAAAGCTGTGCCGAAGCTGATATAAAGGCATAATCATCCAGTGTTCACCCGATGATAAGCCGTTTATATCAGCTTCGGCACAGCTTTAGATACAGAGCAAGATAACTATCTGAACTGTCGCAGCTACGGCACTCTGCTCGCTATAGCTCGTGGTGGTAGAGGCGATCGCCGGAATCGGGATCCCCGCAAAATTGTGCAGCCATTTTGTGGGCTAGAGTGGGTGCGGCTTCAGCCGCATAATTGACCCCTCAGGAGACTTGCGATTTAGCGAATGCCCAGTTCACTCAGTTTCCGGGAAAGATTACTCTGTTGCAGACCCAGCGCTTCAGCCGTTTTGGAGATATTTCCCCCAAAGCGCTCCAATTGCGCGCTCAGGTAGCGGATTTCGAATTCTCTTTTCTTGTCCTGAAAAGCCACGGTTTCTTGCCAGAACAGCGTGCCTTGATCCCCACGGGGGCCGGCATCGGGAATCATCGCGGAGATATCTGCCACACTCAGAATATCCTTGTCGCACAAGAGATAAATCCGCTCCATGATGTTCTTCAATTCGCGCACATTGCCGGGATATTGATAGCGCTGTATTGCCAGCAGAGCGTCGGGGGCAAAGCGCTTGATTTTCATGCCCAATTCCACTGCCAGATCTTGCGCGAAATGTTCTGCCAGGAGCGGGATGTCGCTGGCCCTTTCTCTCAGGGGCGGGCTGGTGATGGGCACAACGTTCAGTCGGTAATAGAGATCCTCGCGGAATTCTCCTTTTCGCACCAGTTCCGGCAGGTTTTTATTTGTAGCAGCGATCACTCTCACGTCGATTTTGCGGGTCAGAGTGCTGCCCACCCGTTCAAATTCGCCTTCCTGGATCACGCGCAGAATTTTGGCTTGGGCTGCTGGTTCCATATCGCCGATCTCATCCAGGAACAGAGTGCCGCCATCAGCTTCCTCCAGCTTGCCTTTCTTACGGGCATCAGCCCCGGTGAACGCTCCTTTTTCGAAGCCAAAAAGCTCGCTTTCGATCAGTTCACGCGGAATCGCCGCACAATTGAACTTCGCAAAGGCTTTGTCCGCGCGCGAACTGCGCATATGGATCAGGCGGGCGATCAATTCTTTACCTGTGCCGCTTTCGCCCACGATCAAGATCTTGGAATTGCTGGGAGCTACCCGGTTGATGAGATGGTTTAGATCTTGCATCACCGGGCTTTGGCCAATCATGCGCCAGCCCCGTTCGGTATCGGCTTTCATGCGCATCACTTGCAGAGAAAGCTTGTAGAAATCCAGTGCTTTGGCTACCGTGATCTTTATTTTGGGCAGAGAGAGTGGTTTTTCCAAAAAGTCAAATGCGCCCAGTTTAATAGCCTTCACTGCATCGCTGATATTGCTGTTTCCGGAGATCATGATCACCGGGATTTGCGGAGCCAGGCTTTTGATTTGCTTCAGGGTATCGATGCCATTGCCATCCGGTAGTTTTACATCCAGAAGCACTGCGTCTGGATCCTCATCCTCAAAAGCCGTAAGGCCCTCAAGAATATTACCGAAACTTATCACGGTATAACCTTCGTCTTTCAGGATACCCGTGAGGCTGAGACGAATGTTTTTTTCGTCATCGATAATCAGGATTTTCACGCTTTATCTTCCTCGATGATTACGGTAAATTCGCTGCCTTCACCCTTTTTGCTTTTCACCCTCACGATGGCGCCGTTTGCCTCACATAGTTTCTTTACCAAAGCCAGGCCAAGACCGGTGCCTTTGGTCTTTTTGCTGAAGTATGGCTCAAAGATGCGCTGTAAGTCCTTGGGATCGATTCCGCTGCCATGATCCTTGATGCTGAGCACCACGTAGCAGCGCTCCTCATGCAAGTCGATGCTGATGACATCACTTTCCCGGGAAGCATCAATAGCATTCTGCAAAATATTTGTAAGCACCTGATAGAAGTGAGTTTTGTCGAATGAGATGCTCAGATTATCGTTTAGATTCAGGTCAATTTGGTAGTTTTGGCAATATGATTTCACGATCTCGCGGATCGCCAGCGCGGGGTTGAATTGTTCTCTATCGGGCTGGCTTACTTTGGCATAGCTGCTGAAATCCTGTGCCAGCAGGCGCAGATTCTCGATTTCCTGACTGATGATGGAGATGGATTCCGGCAAAATGTCTTTGGCACTCTCGGGATCGCTTTGAAAGCGTTCTTCCAAGCGCTGAACCACCAGTTGGATGGGAGTGAGTGGATTCTTGATCTCGTGGGCAAGGATGCGGGAGAGATCCTTCCAGATCATCTCTTTTTCCGCCACGAGCAGCTTGTTTTGGATGTATTCGAGCTCCCGGGACATCACGTTGAAGCTATTCTTGAGTTCACGCATTTCCCGGACACCGGTGTCGGGAAGATGCACGCTGAAATTGCCTTCACGAATCTGATCTGTTGCCATTTTAAGCTCGTTCATAGGCCTGAACAGCCAGATAATCACCAAAATAAAGATGGCACTGGAGGCCACCATCACCAAAAGCAGCACTACAGAGGTAACCACGCGGGAATCTCCCAGAGCGATGCTTAAAAGCGCTTTGGAGGAATCGTAATCGCGCATAATCTGTCCGGCTTTTAGCGAATCATCGCTATTTTGAAAAGCCACATTGCGCAGCTGCTCGCTCAGTTCCATGCCGTCGATGGCTGCATGAATATCTTCCTGCTTAGCTTGAAAGGCTGTATTCAGCAACATCAAGCCGCCGATTGAGACTATCAGAAAGAGAATGATAACGGTGGAGCGAAAACCCAGTAACTTCATACCATATTCCTTATCTATTGAGCTTTCAGCAGGTTAGCTGTGCTTTTCACGCTTGGCATCTTGTATTTCCACAATACCATCAGATCTACGTCCTTATCCGCATTATCAAAGCGTAACTTGGGCAATTCCGCCTGAATGCGGATGCTCACCTCACCCCATATTTGCTGATAAGGGATGCTGAAGCTATAGTAAGACACTTCTTTGATGATCTCCTCCACGGATCTGGTCAAAAGAGCATCCTTGCCATTGCCTTTGTTCAATTCATAAACTCCTTTGGCGGTGTCGAAAGTGACAGTGTGGGTAAACCGGCGCTGAACCAGGGTGCGATTCCCCTTGCGAATATTGAGCATGAAATGTATGGGGATGGGTGTGCCCGAACTAAAGATACTGGGGAAGTCATTGTCAAAGGCGGAGATAAGATGCCCGCTTAAGTAAAGATAGCTGTCACTCTTGGTAACCGAAAGAGGGCCAAAACGGGGATCGTTGCCTTCAAACGACGAAAACATCAAGAGAGAGAAAGCAACGATCCCCGAAAATACTTTTGCTCCAAGTGCTTCCAGCATCCGGCCTGCCCGTTATGTGATCGGTATGATTCGCTCCACCACAGGAGCGAGATTGAAGGCTATGCGCAAGATGCCGTTGATGTAGCTCACTTGCGGCTTCTCTTTGTCCAGCTCAGCTTCCGGAAAATAGATCTTACGCTCAAAGTGCCCGGTTTCGATCTCCATATTGAAATAGCTGACCGGGCATGTTTTGGCGGGGAAGCTGCGTTGCCCGCTGATGCGCAGGTATTCCGGACTCAGCGAGATGGATATCTCATCTTTTTCCACTCCCGCCAGCTCTGCAACCACGATCCACTGGGTATCGGTAAGAAATACATCGCAGCGGGGATGCCAGGCTTCATCTATGGCATCCTCGATGGCAAGGGGATCGCCATTTAAAGCGTTCACCTCGCCCAAAAGCTTCAGCATTTCCCGATGTATGCCCACGAGATTGGAGAAAATCCTCTCGCGCATTTGATTACCTCCTCAACAAGTATCTTATCGCCTTACCATTCACTACGTTCACGGAAGAAGAAATTGTATTCGGTGTTCGGTTCCATCTTCACAGTGAAAGTAGCTGTGTTTTTGACCGTATCCAGCCCGTAACGGCGTTCAGATTGCACGATGCGCGCGTTTCCGGAAAGCCTGTGTACTACATCGATGCTTTTACTTTCCGAGCTGTTATTCTTCAGATTTATGTGGATCTCACGTTCCGAAGCTCGTTGAGAGATTGTACGCTGATTGCGCACTTGCGAGTTTGCCACCAAGTCGAAGGCTTTTCCGGTATTGATGCTGATCTCTTCATTACGCCCGGTGTGATCGATTCTGTCTTCACCGATAAATTCCATGTTACCGTCGCTATCTTCTTTGTAAATCTTGAAAACGCCTTTGGGCAGAGGTTTACCCAAGCCCATATCTTCGGTGTTCACAAATTTTATCACGCTGTTTACGCCGCTGGTGAGAGTATAGAATTCATAGACGGATTCGGCTGTAACATCTTGGGTGGGATACAGTTCCAATTGCTTGGTCTGATTGTTTGCGAAAGATACTTTCTGATCCAGTGTGTACATGTGAAAATCGTGGAATGCCTTTTCTTCGAAGGAGGGAGCGGTCATGCCACCGGCGGAAGAATCCACTGCCATTTCATAGCGTGCCACATCGTTGTATTTTTGCCTTACTTGATTCACGTCGCCCGCGATCAACTTCAGATTCACGTCCGCAAAAGCCTTGCCGGAGCGATTGTTTATGGTAACCCAACTGTTCAAATGCAGCTTTTCTTCGTCCCACACCGCATTGTAGGTTACATCCCAAGAGAATCCGCCGCTGAGGTAACTAATCATAACCGGGTAGCTACCGGTTCTGGGGGCAATCAAGTTCCAAGCCAAAGTGGGTTTGGTGTAAAAATTCGAGGGCAAAGATGCCAACTGGATCCACTGTACTTCGTCATCATCAATCACCAAAAGGCGTTCCGAGCCATCTTCGATGATGCCCAAATTGCTGCCATCAAAGAATTTGAGAATACCCCACAGCCTGGATTGATCTTTCATCACGGCCAGAACTTCCTGATCTAGGTATTTGGCCATGATCTGATGCTTTCCCGCCAGATCGTATTCATAATTCTGCTCGGCAATGCGCAGTCCATCGCCTTTCACAATTACCGAAGCCGGCATAATGCGGGAAGTGATGTCGTCGTAGTTGTGTTTCTGATTCCCTTTTTCCAGTTCCAATTCAAACTGAGAACGGATAAGCGAAAGGTCATCATTGTATATGGTAATCCAATCTTCTGCAAACAAAGGCAGAGAGCAAAGACTGATGATCAATATGCTGAGAATAAGCCGATAATTCATTTGTGGCTCCTTTTATTATGTTGGTTAAATCCCTGAGTACTGACAGACTGGTAACAGAATATTCCATGCTCCATTGATGTCAAGCAAAGAATCATTATCTTTCTCGTAATACATATCAGCTTAGTGAATCCTGCATCGAAACTATTTTTCAAAGTGCAGACTCCGCTCTTTGTCGCGCTGCAAATCCTTCTGTTGCAATGCATCACGCTTGTCATAGGTCTTTTTTCCTTTGGCCAGGGCGAGGGTGAGTTTGCAAAGTCCTTTTTCGTTGATGTATATATCCAGGGGTACCAGCGTCATGCCTTGTTCCTCCACCTTGGCTTTGATGCGCCTGATCTCATGCCGGTTCAGCAGTAAGCGCCGGGGACGCTCTGCTTCATGATTGAAGTATGCCGCATTTTCCCAGGGTGAGATGTGGAAATTCATCAACCAACACTCCCCCTCTTTTATCTTGGCAAAGCTATCTTTAAAATTTATCCTGCCGGAGCGGATGGACTTGATCTCCGTGCCCATCAACGAGATACCGGCTTCGAACTTTTGTATGATGCTGTATTCGTGCAGCGCTCTACGGTTTTGTATGCTTCTCAATGTTCAACTCTCTCAGTATTTTGCTTTTATAGCGATTGGCCGTATCCACCAATTCCGCTTCATCCAGATTTGTCAGCCGGTAATCTTGCACAGCGTAAGTGCCGGCTACCATCACATCCCTCATCTGATGCGATCCCATGGCGTAAAGTAACTGGGAATAGGGATTGTAAAGCGGGCTGCTTTGTAGATTGGTGGTGTCGATGATGCAGATATCAGCTGCTTTACCCTTTTCCAGACTGCCCAAGCTGTCTGCTTTGCCCAAGGCTTTGGCAGCTTCTATGCTTACGTGCGCGAAGGCCTCTCGGGCGGGGAGAAACTCGGGATCAGCGTTCAAAGCTTTATGCAGCTTGGAAGTAGTGGAAAGCTCTTCCAGTAAGTCCAGATTGTTGTTGCTGGCCACTCCATCGCTGCCCAGGGCATAGCATACCCCTTGTTCACGCATAGCTTTCAAAGGGGCAAATCCACTGGCAAGCTTCAGGTTGCTGTCTGTACACACGGCTATTGCAGACCTGCTCTTGCCCAATCTTTTCAATTCCTCATTGCTTAGCCACACACCATGAGCAAACAAGCATTTTGCTTCCAACCAACCCAGATCCGCCAGATAGTCCAGAGGTCGTTTACCATGCTCTTTCAGGCAGTTTTCCAATTCGCCTCTGGTTTCGCTGAGATGAGTGTGCAAGAGCCAATCGTGCTTCAGAGCAAAATCGGCGGCGGATTTTAGTAAGTCTTTGGAGCAGGTGTAGATGGCGTGGGGGGCAAAGCTGCAATCGACTAGGGGATAATCCCGGCAATACTCATCGAGGGCCAGCATATTGGCTTCATAGCTTTTGTGCGGAGTGTTTGGGTCCCGTTCGATGATGGCATATGAAACAATGGCACGCATACCTGCTTTGGTGACAGCCTCAGCAATCTTATCACAATGGAAATACATATCGTTTGTGAGGCAGATTCCGTTTTTCAACATTTCTGCTGCGCCGTGCAAGGCGGCATCATACACAAAATCTCCGGTCACCATTTTTGCTTCCAGAGGCCAGATGTATTCTCCCAGCCATTTATCTAGGGGCAGATCGTCCGCCAAACCCCTGAAATATGTCATGGGCAGATGGCTGTGCGCGTTTATCAAAGCGGGAATCACCAGGCAATTCCGGGCATCCTGAACGCAATCCGCCCGGTAATCCCGGATCACATCAACAGGCAGAATATCGACGATTTTACCATCATCGATAAGGATAAAATGATCTTCCAACACAGTGAAAGAGGCATCCATACAGAGGATCGTGCCTCCTTTGATGATGTGATCGTAGCGCTTCTTCATTGTTGCACCTTTTGCGCCGCGCCTTCCGGTTCAAACACTCCTTTGGGAGTAATGATGCCGGAGATATATGCCGCGGGTGTGATGTCGAAAGCGGGATTTAGTGCTGTGGATCCGGGATTTGCCGTGCAAACATCGCCAATGCACTTGATCTCGGCTTCATCTCTGATCTCGATGGGGATGTTTTCCCCTTTCTGGCAGGAAAAATCGAAGGTACTGAGCGGGGCGGCGACGTAAAAGGGCACATCGTGGGCTTTGGCCAACACTGCCTTTTCGTAGGTACCGATCTTATTTGCTACATCCCCGTTCAAGCAGATGCGGTCTGCCCCGGTGATAACTATGTCGATCTCGTTTTTCCAGAAATAGAAGCCACCGGCACTGTCTGCAATAATGGCATGAGGAATCCCTTCCTGCTCCAGTTCATAGGCGGTTAGGCGAGACCCCTGGAAACGGGGACGCGTTTCGTCCACATATACAAAGATGTTTTTCCCTTGTTTGTGAGCCTGGCGAATCACCGAGAGGGCGGTGCCATGATCTACGGTGGCCAAAGCTCCGGCGTTACAATGAGTAAGAATGCGAAAGCCGTCCCGGATCAGTTCGCTGCCCACATTGCCCAGTTCCAGGCACTCCATTGCGCTGCGATTGGCAAATTCATTGGCTGCCAAAAGCGCCACATTGCGGGCATGATTAATATCCGGAATAAACTTCAGAGCGCTTTCATAGACGTAGTTTACGCCGATGGATAGGTCCACTGCTGTGGGTCGGGCCAATAGCAATTCATTGCGGGCACTGCGCAGATAGGCCCGAAATTTTTCTTGGGGGGCGGAGATTGCTGCCAGGGCCATGCCGAAAGCACCCGCGGCACCGATCGCCGGTGCACCGCGTACAATCATATCCCGAATCGCGGTAACGATCTCCATGTAAGTACCATATTCGCGAACGCAAAATTCAAAGGGTAGTTTGTTCTGATCTATCATTTTCAGTCGATTCTCATCGAACCAAACCGAGCGGTAATCATGTCCGTTTATTTGCATCTATGCTCCAATATTTTGAATAAAAGACAAAGCTGAAACATGGGGCTAATTGTGTCAATGATTTGTTGATTCATATTCAAAGCTGGGGCTGTTTTATATGTTTTTGGGCAGAAAAACAGGCTCCCGTAAAACGAGAGCCTGCCATATCACGATAAGCCGAAGCTTATTT
>DHSO01000043.1 GCA_002410505.1 Cloacimonetes bacterium UBA5284
TACGCACTAAGCACTAAGAACTAAGCACACTTGTATATCTCGTTTCTTTCACCCCACAACATGGCTGCGCAATTTTGCGGGGACCCCGAAACCGGCACTTTCCCGTTATTGCGCCTCTCATGAGGCGTCAATCCTAATAAAAGTGAAGGCGAAGCCTGAGCATCCACCGACGCGCAGCGTCGCCAACTACGCACTAAGCACTAAGAACTACGAACTAATGCACCGCGAGCCTTCGCGCTGATTCTACATCAAAAAGCCACAAGAACGGCAAAGGTAGAATAATATAAGGTGAATGAAAAAATTCTTGACACAAGCTAGGACAAATATTTAATGTATTTATTGGACTGTGATTGAGAATTACATTTCTGGTGCTCCCTCGAACTACTGCTGTTTCTGGCATCACTAAACGGGATACCTTTTACAGGTGGCTAGGCGAATTATAAAAAGGTTTTCACGAAACCCTTCAATAGGGTTTCATGGTATATGAGACAACAACTTAGTCTCTGGTAATAGCTTTGGTCCAACACAATAAACAACAAGAAAAAAAACAATGAAAAATTCCCTGTTTCTCATAGTATTATTCCTCTCAGTGGCTTTTATTCTGATTGCAACTCCGGTCTCAGATATTACTAGTCTAAAAACTGCAGATAACTTATTGGAGATGTCCCCGGGTATCAAGTGTAGTAAAGACGATTATGAGACCTATGATGCAGAGTTGACATCTATGAGCAGTGGGTTTGACGGAAATCCAGCTTGGGCGACAGAAAGCTTGGTAATTAGAAACTGTTTCTTTAATGATCTTACTACACATGTTGATACACAGGGTAACCAATATCAGGATTTCTCAATATATGACCCAATAGTTGGTTCAGATCCCCAGCTCAATTCCTTTTATCAACCTATATGGAATACAACCACCATGTCACCTTGTATCGATACCGGCGACGGTTCTGTGCCAATGGTATATATATTTTATCAAATATCGCATAGAAGGCGAAACCGGACAGATTTCAAAAAAACTCATTCTGTATTAAACTAGAGAGTGCGTTATAGACAATAAACAGAGATTCTGTCCCACTCTTGTCCGCTATAGAGATTGTAGAGACTGCACTTCGAAGCGCTGAACTGATCCGGTATTTTTTGAAGAGAATCAGCGATCACTTGCCGCAATCCTCAGCCTTCTATCTCGCTTAGGAGTCATGGAATAAAGGAGACACAGTCTTGGCACAAATTCGTTTGAGGTCAGCTATCTGCCTATTCAGCTGAATCCGCTGAAGCGTAGAATCGTTCACAATCGTACCCTGCATGAGCACGATCCGGCCGGATAGGAACAGAATCCCTCTAATGAAAGCGCTTGACTAATTTCCCTCTGTCTCAGATATTGTGATATCTTGGAAAGACTAATAAAGATAAGGAGTTCCCCATGTTACAAGGCGGAAAGAATATGAACCAATTGATGAAGCAAGCTCAGAAAATGCAACAAGAGATGATGAAATCTCAACAAGAGCTGGAGAGTAAAGTATTTGAAGCATCCTCGGGCGGTGGGATGGTAAAGATAGGGATGACAGGCTCTTATGAGATCAAAAGCATCAAGATAGACCCCGAGGCAGTGGATCCCGAAGATGTTGAAATGCTCGAAGACCTGATTCTGGCAGCCATCCAGGAAGCTCACAAGCAAGTGGCTGAAGCCGGTAATGACATCATGGGCAAATTAACCGGCGGCATGAAGATTCCCGGCCTCTTTTAGATAATGTATATCAGCGAGAATCTTCAGAAGCTGGTCGATAGTTTGGCACGCTTCCCCGGCATCGGGAAGAAAACAGCTCAACGCCTTGCCTGGCATCTGCTTAGCGAGGATAAAAGCTTTGCGCTGGAACTTTCCGAAATCATCAAAACAAGTGTGGAAGCCTTCAAGCCTTGCACTAAATGTCTGATGCTTTCCGAAAGCGACCCCTGCCCCATTTGCTGTGCGACAAATCGAAGCCCTGAGAGTTTGTGTATCGTAGAGACCAGCGCCGACATCCAGATTATCGAAAATATGAATGAATATCAGGGGCTCTATTTTGTGCTGGGACATCTGCTCTCGCCAATCGATGGCTATGGACCGCGAGAAATCAATGCAGAACGGCTGACGCAAAGAGTGGCAGAACTAAATCCCAAAGAGATCATTCTGGCACTGAAACCATCGGCTGAAGGCGAAGCCACCATTCACTATGTCTGGGAATTATTCAAAGATCACGATATCAGCATCACCCGGCTTTCCACGGGACTGCCCTTTGGTGGAGATCTGGAATACAGCAGCAGTAATACCCTGCGCAGTGCCTGGGACCGAAGATTCAGGGTGTAGAAATTGTTTACCGGAATTGTGGAAGCTATGACCCCTATCCAGAATATCATCGTGGATTCCGGCAGCAAACATCTTCGCATCGAGCGCCCGGAAAGCTTTGAAGACACAAAGATCGGTTCGTCAATAGCTTGTAACGGCATCTGCCTCACGGTGTTGGAGTTGGACCGGACCTCTTTCACCGTGCAGATCATGAATGAAACCGTAGTGAAAAGCAGTGCCGGTAAGTGGCGTAATGGTGATATTTTGAATTTGGAACGCGCCCTCAAAGTGGGCGACAGACTGGATGGACACTGGGTGATGGGGCATATTGACAGAGCAGTGAGATTTATCAGAGTGGAACAGCGGGGATATACCTCATACTATCATTTCGAACTGCATCCGGCGGATAGGCAAATGGTGATACCGCAGGGATCTATCGCAGTTAATGGCATAAGTTTGACTATCGCGCAATTGGGTCAACGGGATTTTAGTATCGCTTTGATCGAGCATAGTCGGAAAAACAGTAACCTTCCTCTGCTGAAGCCCGGTGATTTGGTTAATCTGGAGTACGACGCCCTAGGCAAGTATATATTGAGGAAAAAAATATGAGAAGGATTCAGATTTCTCTATTACTATTCGTAATTATGCTGCTTTTCGCTTGCGGCAGCAAGAAAAGTCCTACCGGAGGGCCAGAAGATACGGAGAAACCAAGCATATTGTCTTCAATGCCCGCGGAGTACGGCGACATCTCATCCGGCATCATCGAAATCGATTTTAGTAAAGCGATGGACAAGAGCAGCCTCAGCAATTCCGTATTCTTCTATCCACCAATAGCAAATAGGCGCATCAGCATCTCCCGCGCCACAATGCGCATCGAGATCCGAGAAAAGCTGCAACCGGATACTTATTATTACATAAGCCTTAGTAATCGGATCAAGGATCTGCGCGGCAATGAACTGGATAAAGCTCAAACCTTGATCTTCAAGAGTGGCGAGCCAAAAGCTGCCAGTCTTTCGGGCTTGATTCACTATGAGAAAGAGGAAGACAAAAACAGCAAGATCAAGGTCTCTGTATTTTCAGCAGATTCTCTGTTGATTCTGATGGATGACCTGAGCGGCAGCAGCTATAATTTCCTTGCACTATCGCCTGCGTCATACCGTTTGCGAGCTTATATGGATAAGAACCTGAATGGCCGCTACGATACATCAATCGAGCCTTTCTTTGAAGATGTGGTCAGCATCACAGAACGAGGCAGCATGGATATATCCATGGTATATGAGGATACCACTTTGGCGCAGATAAAACGTGTGAAACAGATATCAACCCATGAGCTGGAGATCGAACTGAGCGAAGAGATAAGTAAATATGACTACATGGAAATTTTACGACAGGATTCCATGGAAGCTCTGACAGTTATCCGGCAATACCTGGAAGGAAACATCCTCCGCGTATTGACCGCAAAACCAGACAGTAGCAATTATAAATTACGGCTACGCAATCTGAAAGATATCAAGGGCAACATCAGCCCTGAAAGCTCGATAAGTTTTCGACCAACAGAATTCATCGATACCATCCACCCTCGAGTAGTGGAGGTATCACCCCGCAACGGAGCTACCGTAAACGATCTGCAGCCGCTGATCCGGATCACTTTCTCGGAGATTATCCTGCCCGAGAGGCTAAAAGCGCATTTGACAGCTTCGGACAATATGCAGGAGATATCCCTCTCGGTTGAGAGCACAAACGGGAGGACGCTGAGCTTAAGACCGCAACAAGAACTCGCCAATTACCGCTCCTACAAGCTTGTGATACATGAAGATACTCAAGACTATAACGGAAATGGGCTGGAGTCAAAATGGGAATCCGTATTCCTGCCAATCAGACGATGAGGAAACAAAGATAATGAAAATAATCCAGATAGTTGGCGCAAGGCCCCAATTTGTGAAGCTGGCCCCGCTTTCCAGAGTAATCAGATCCGCTGGCATCGAAGAAATAATAATCCATAGCGGACAGCACTATGATCTGCAGATGAATGAAGTATTTTTCCGAGACATGGAAATCCCCGCTCCGGACTATAATCTGAGCGTTGGATCCGGTAGTCAGGGAGTTCAAACCGGAGAGATTCTGGCCTTGGTAGAACCCATTCTAGTGAAGCAGAAGCCTGATCTGGTGTTAGTGTATGGAGATACCAATACGACGCTGGCAGGAGCTTTGGCTGCCGTGAAGCTAGGCATCCGCACCGCACATGTGGAAGCTTGCCTCAGAAGCTTTAATCGCACTATGCCGGAGGAAATCAACCGCATAGTAACCGACCATATTTCGGACATGCTGCTAGCACCCACTCAGAAAGCCATGGAAAATGCCGCCAATGAAGGCTTAAAGGATAAATGCCGCCTCGTGGGGGATATCATGGTGGATTCCCTTGCCTTCGGTATCGCCAAAGCTCGCAAAGAATCCAATGTACTGAATGAGCTGAAACTGAATTGTATAGACCCCTATTTCCTTTTAACTTTACACAGGCCTTACAATGTGGATAACCCAAAAAAATTGGAACATATCCTGAGATCTCTGGATACACTGGATACCCGCATCGTGTTCCCGGTGCACCCTCGCACCAGAAAGATGCTGCAAAGCCTTTCCGAAAGACAATTTAAGAACATCCACTTCGTGGCTCCCCAGGCATATCTGGACTTTTTGATGTTGATGGATAATTGCTCCATGATGCTATCCGATAGCGGAGGTATCCAGAAAGAAGCCTATATTCTGAAGAAACGCTGTGTTACTTTGCGGCCGGAAACTGAATGGATCGAGACTGTGCAAAGCGGCTGGAATATGCTGTTGCCCCCGGAAGATAGCAGCTTCCCCTCTGCGATATCTGGTTTCCAAAAGCCGGATACTCATCCCGATATCTTTGGACAGAACGTGGCTAGCAGAATACTGGATGTGTTGGTAAAAGGTTAAACTGCCTGTTATCGAAGTAGAAAAACCTGCTTATACAATCATTCCGTCATTCAGAAGAATGATCTGCCCGGCATATTCCGCGTAATGATCATCATGAGTTACCATCAAAATAGTGCGGCCCTCTTTGTGAAGATCGGATAGTAAGCGCATCACTTCCCGGCCGTTTGCGCTATCCAGATTGCCGGTAGGTTCATCCGCAAGGATCAGCTGAGGATCATTGATCACACTGCGGGCAAGACTCACTCGCTGTTGCTGCCCTCCAGATAGCTGATGGGGAAAATGGTCTTTTCTCCCCTCGATTCCCAATTGTTGGAGCAAAGACATCACCTTCTCGCGGCGAGTAACTCTATTCACTTTCTTATACAATAGGGGCAGTTCCACGTTTTCGAATACAGAAAGCGATTCGATGAGGTTGAACTTCTGAAACAAGAAACCAATGGTGCTGCGCCGCAAACTGTTCCGTTCTCTTTCGCTCAGCTGCTCTACATTTTTATCGTCTATCCGCAGAGTTCCCTTACTTGGTTTGTCCATTAGCCCAATAATGTTCAGTAATGTGGTTTTACCGCAACCGGAAGGTCCTTTGATGGCGACGAAATTGCCTTTTTGGATGTGCAGGTTAAGCTCATTCAGTGCAGTAGTCTCCACCGTGTCGGTTCGGTAGATCTTGCTCAATGCTTTCAATTCTATCATGGTTTGCTCCTTAATCCGCTTGCAGATAGCGAGTGGGATCTGCTCTGTATGCTTTTTGAATACTAAAATAAAGAGGAATAAATACAATCGCGATCATGATAATGATAGCAGCCGGGTAAGCGATTGCGCCATAATGAGATTGAATCGCAAATCTATCGGTATAGGCTTTGATCAGATTGTATGCCAGAATCAATCCCGGAATTGCTGAAGCCAAGTATAGTAAGAGATACTTTCGGCAGTAGAGCCTCCATAGATCATGGAACTCCGCTCCACAGATCTTACGGATGCTGATATCCTTCATCTGGCTGTGGATGCTTACTGAGCTTACGGCATAAACGCCCATCACGGCTATGATTACTACAAAGATCGTCATTGCCAGACTAATATTCTTTATGGTCTGTTCCTGAACATAATACAAGGATTGAGCATGCTCGATCTCTAGCGATGAATAACCGAACACTCCGCTACTCGCGGCATCGGCAAACAGCTCTTCCAGGGCAGGCAAAACATCCTGTTTGAGGCCATCCTGCCAGCTAATCTGATAATACCTTACCATATATGCTTTTAGAATCATGACCATCGGTATCATTTCATGGTAAGTTGGGAAAAACCAGCAGTCATCGACCACTGCCAAAACTTCATACCATGGGGATTCATCATTATCGGCTATCCGTATGCTACTGCCTATGGGATTATCCAGATATCTTTGAGCAAAGGTGCTATTTACTACAACCATGTTTTCGGCTACTTCGTCCGGAATGCTTCCATTCAGGATGCTGATCTCTCTAGTTCGGAAGAAATCCGGCGGACAGCTGCATAGATAGGATAATACTGGCGTATCTGTCTGGTTATCATTAAGATATACCTGAACTTTATGAAATCCATTTTGATTATCCAGACTCGTTGTCACCAGATCAAAATTGCTTACGCTTTCTTTCAGAACTCCCGGTATCTCGCGTATCCTTTGCCGCAATAGTCTGGCATCATAGTAGCCTTTTATGCTGTCATCATTTACGGTAAGATAACTGTATTGAATAGTGTTTTTGAAGTCCCAGCCCCGTTCTATGTTACTGATCAAGCTATAATTGATGCTCAGCGATACTGCTAATGTGATAAACGCAAAGCCTATAACCATCTGCAAGTAGAGCAGCACAGTGATGCCCCGATCCCGATGATTCCTGTGCCGGGTACTACAGCCTAATGCCATAGCGGAATGGCGCAGGCTCATGATCAGCGAGGACACTAGACCCAAAGTGATTATTGCGATAGCGGTGCATCCTGCATAGGGCAAAAGGAACAAGCTATAGGAAAGTAGATCTACTCTGATGAATTCGCTAAAAAATCCCATGGTGACAGCGTACAAAACGATCCCGAGTAGCACTGCAATACAGAAATACAGGCTGTATTCGCACATCATTTGATGAATAAGCTCTGCCCTGCCGGCACCTACGGCACGTCTGAAAAAGAACTCGTCGCCGCGCTTTTTCCAGGAAAGTCCGATGATGATCAGAAAATTGGATATTGCAGTAAGCAAGAACATGAAAGATAGCGCTAATATTGAATAGATGCTTAGAATTGACATCGTAGGGGCATCGTTCTTCAAGCCGGTAATAAAGTGAATCTTGGCTATGGGATCAAGATATACCTTCAGATTACCGCTTTGCCCTATCATGGAACTGTATTCATTCAATATTGTATTCAGTTTTGTTTGAACAATCTTCAGGTTCTTTTTATGGGGGATGCGCACACGGACATGCCCCGTAAGATACCAGTCATCTTCACTATCGCTGCTGTCCTCCTCATCGTTGTACCATAGTGAATAAATATCATGTCTCAAATGCAGATTAGTGTCCATATCGGCAAATACTCCACTTATGGTATACCGGGGAGTTTCGCCGACATAGATCTTCTTGCCTACAGGATTGGCATCTCCGAAATAATTCTTCGAAAAGCTCTCGCTAATCAGGAGTTTGAATCGGTCGCTTAACAGTGAATCCGGATCTCCATAAATGATATCCAATTTATAGTGTTTTGGAAAATTAGGCGAGACAAAGACGCTCTTTTCCATTTGGAATGGCTTGCCGTCACAACGTAGATTCATAGCTATCACGCTGGGCCAATACAATAGGTGGTCTGTAATCTCAGGAATATCCCGGATCAGCATTGGCGCAGGAGGGATGAAAAAGTCAGCTGAGGCAATCTCTCCCAATTCCGGATGTACTTGACTGTATCTTAAGCGATACCACTCATCGTGATTCTCAACCTTTTTGTCAAAATCCAGATAGAACAGGGCATAGGAAACAAGATGCCCAACTGCAGCCAAGCTAATTGCTAAACCCAAAATAGCAACGATAAAGCTGAATTTGTGCCGAGTTATCTGCCTGAAAGCCATCCTGACATGTTTGATAATCACCTTTCCCCCTTGATGCGAACCTTGTCCTTGTCCTTCAGGGCTTTGTAGGATGAGATTATTACAGTCTCACCTTCTTTGAGTCCTTCCAGTACCTCCACTTCGCGGATGTTTCGAAAACCTGTTCTGATTGAGCGTCGCGCAGCACTTTTAGAATCCGCATCCAGCACATATACCCAAAGTCCCCCGCCATCATATAAGTATTGCCCCTGAGGCAGATACAATACATCTTCCAAACTATCGGTAATGATCTCTACCGCGATTGATTGCCCGGATTTCATGCTTTGGGGAATGTCACCGTTAATGTCTATCTGAATCCTATCCTTTACCAGCCGCGGATGTATTTTGGTTACAGATAGTTTCACATCAGTTCCCTGATGGCGAATCCTCGCCTGAGCTCCCTCTGCAAGTCGGCCTAGATAATACTGATCCACACTTCCTTGCAGATAGTAACGATTGTCATCCTCGATAACCGCCAATAGGCTTCCCGTGGCAATAATCTGCCCCAATTTCAGGTCCATCTCTGTAATTCGCCCACTCATCGGAGCTTTCACATCCAGTTCGTTTATCCGGTTGCGTACTTGCTGTAAACTAAGTTGCAGCTGTTTAACCGCTCCAGCCAGTTGCTCCAGCTGTTGCTTCCGAAATAGCGAATCTGTACTTGCTTCTTCCACCAGATATTCATATCTTGTATTCGCTATCCGAAAGTCTTCTTCTGCCAGCAAATATTCTTCTTCCGAGATAAACCCCTGACGTTTGAGCTCCATCTTCTGCTGATACATACGTTGTTCTCGGGTCAGCGCGTTGCGGGCTTCAGCGATTTTGAGCCTCTGACTCTGCAAGCTCTGATTATTCAGGATGCGTGCGTTACTGAGGTTGTTCACCTGATCCGTTACAGCTGCTTCTTGCGCCAAAAGATTCAATCGCAGGTCGTCATTACTCAGTTTTAGGATAGTCTGCCCTGCTTTGACATAGTCTCCGGATTGATAAAACAAAGCTTCAATTCTGCCCCCGGTCATGGCCTCTAGCCTGTAAGAGCTTAGCGGTGTTACCACTGCATCAGCACTGAAAGAACCTTCCATCCTGCCCCGTAGCACTGGAGCGGTAAGTATATCGCTCTCCCGTACTATGGCAACTTTCAAATAACTATTGAGCCAATGTGTAGCCAACACCAGCAGGATCAGAAGTAAAAATACAAAAGGAATTACTCTTAGCCGTTTGCTCAGTCGTTCTTTGGCAGGAATCTCTCTATCCATCTGCTCCTCATATATTCAAATCTATACAGCAATAAAAGCTATACTGAGACAATAATGCAATATTTGTTCCACCCCCCCCCCTATTTTTATGATATTGTATTCTTATTGTTTATCATGACTCAAATATGCACACAACTCCACTTTCATTCGCATGGGATCTTCAAAGAATACAGCATAGCATTCTTCTCCGGCGGCGAAGGGATGGCGATCTTCATACAGTATCTTTATACCCTTTCCTCTGAGTTCAGCCGTGATTGTATCTACGATGTCTTGAGATTCTGCATGAAATGCCAGGTGATTCAATCCGCTGCGGCAGCGATGGTAACATGGTAGGCGATACCTTTCTTCTGTCTGAACAAATACCAGATAGGTATCTTCCAGTTTGTAACTGATGCCCTCATCCCACTCCTGATATGTAGAATAGCCAAGTCTGGACAGAAGCCATCCCCAAAAGTCTTTGGTGACTTTCAGATCAACTACATAGATCTCTACATGGTGCAAAACTCCGGTTTTACTCATCCTTCTTGCGTTTCTTGCGACTGAGGGCAAGACCACCAAAACCACCGATTATTGCCATATAGAAGCCAATATCATAGCTCCAGCCGGTGTTATTTGGTTCATACATGCGAATGCCATCACCAAAGATGCTAAGTACAAGGGAAAATGGCGCAATCCAGCCATGCCAGATCCCGTGAATCAGATTTGCTTTTTTAGCCCCTTCTTTGAATTGCTCGCTCCCGGCGCAAGAACATAGCAGCAGGGATGCAAGCATCAGCACAACAATCCATTTTTTCATAACTCTCTCCTTGTTACTTCATGCATGCTAAGCAGATGACATATCAAATATTGTCAAGCAGTTTATGCGTTTGATTTCAGTAAGCAATTGGGGCGATCTGCTATCGATGGAATGTTCTGCAACGTTTAATCAGTGTTTCAGTTGGGAGCCTTCTTAGCAGGCCAAAATCCTCCCTGTCCGTATAGCAGAATGAATATTAGAAACTATCTGGGTCATTGCTGAAATACAGCGCAT
>DHSO01000041.1:0-24419 GCA_002410505.1 Cloacimonetes bacterium UBA5284
GATTAAAAATGGGGGAATGCGAAGATAATTTTGAGGTTGACAGAATCCGATAACTATGTATATTCGATCAAAAATAAATGGGAGAGAAGCATGGAAAATACAAATCCGGAAGAACTCAGTTTTGAAGAGGCTTTGAAGGCCTTGGAGGAGATTGTGGACCGGCTCTCGAACAATGCGAACAATCTGGATGAGATGCTGAAACTCTATGCCCGGGGAGTGGAATATCTCAAACGCTGTCAGGCAAAACTGGGTGAGGCTGAAGCCAGAATAAAAATCCTCAGCGAAGAACTCCCGGGCAAGATTCAGGAGATGAGCAATGGATCCTAAGGTACTCTTAAAAAAGGACATGAAAGAAAAGCAGGAATTGGTAAACATCGTCTTGGATCGCTATATGCCGCGCAAGGATGAATATCCCAAAGAGATACATAAGGCTATGAGATACAGCATCTTTGCCGGGGGGAAACGCCTGCGGCCCTATCTCTGCTTTCTGGCCTATCAACTATTTAAGGACGAATTGGACGCCATTGCTCCCGTTGCTGCCGCCATTGAGATGATCCATACTTATACCTTGATTCACGACGATTTGCCGGATATCGACGACGATGAATATCGCCGCGGCAAAAAATCCTGTCATGTCGTATTTGGTGAAGGTGTAGCACTTTTGGCCGGAGACGCCCTTTTGGCAAATGCCTTTGAAGTGATCACCTATGCCGAGATCGAGGACGCCCTGAAAGTGCAGTTCGTGCGAGAATTAGCAAAAGAAGCCGGCATCAAGGGCGTGATCGCGGGTCAGATGATGGATATCGATTCTGAAGGCAAAAAAGTGGACAAGAAAACCCTGAACTATATCCACACCAATAAAACTGCAAAGCTGATCAATGTTAGCCTGCGTTTTGGCGCCCTTGCCGCGAAAGCCAAGGCCAAAGATCTGGCCATTATCGAGGATTATGGCACAAAAATCGGTTTGGTCTTCCAGATCGTGGACGACCTGCTGGATATCGAAGGCAGTGAGGCAAAACTGGGCAAAAGCATCGGAAAAGACGAAGCTCAGGGCAAAGCCACATTCCCCGCAATATATGGCATCGAAGAAAGCCGGCAAATGGCAGCGGAACTTACCGCGAAGGCCAAAGAAAGCATATCCTCTTTTGGTGAGCGCGGCTTGCGCCTGATGGTGCTGGCAGATTTTCTGTTGAATCGAAAGTCATGAAAATCAGCTATCAAAAGCTGCATCCGGATGCCATCGAACCAAAACGGATGAGCAGCGGCGCTGCAGGATATGATCTCTTTGCCTGCCTCAGAGAAGAGCTTCATCTGGCGCCGTTTGAGCGCGTTGCAGTGCCCACCGGCCTGGCCATCTCTCTGCCCGAGAACCATGAGGCGCAGATCCGCCCTCGCAGCGGTCTGGCACTGAAGCTGGGGTTGGGAGTGCTGAACGCGCCGGGAACCATCGATTCGGATTATCGGGGCGAGATACGAGTAATCCTGATCAATATGAGCAAAGATGAAGTGACGATCAGCCCCGGAATGCGTGTGGCTCAGATGGTCATCAAGCAGGTGGAAAGTGTGGAATTTGAAGAGTGTGAACGCTTGGACGATACTGCAAGGGCAGCGGGGGGATTTGGTTCCAGCGGACACTAAAGGATAGACTATGAACGAGATAATCCAAAAAATACAGGCTCTAAAAAAGGAGCGTCAGGCATTGATCCTGGCGCACAACTATCAGGCCGTGGAAATTCAGGATCTGGCGGATTACCGCGGGGATTCCCTACAATTGGCAATGCTCTCGCGGGATCTGCGCAGCCCTTTGATCGTCTTTTGCGGTGTGCGTTTTATGGCGGAAACTGCTGCCATCCTGAATGAGACATCACGCGTGCTCCTGCCCGTGCTCGATGCCGGCTGCCCTATGGCGGATATGATTACGGCAGAACAACTGCGGCAGTTCAAGGCTGAGCATCCCGGCAGTCCGGTAGTGTGTTATGTAAACAGTACCGTGGAAGTGAAGGCGGAAAGCGACATCTGTTGCACCTCATCCAATGCCGTAAAGGTGTTGCAGTCCCTTCCGGCAGACAAGGAGATCCTCTTTGTGCCGGACCGTAATCTGGGTTCTTGGGCGGCAGGGCAGAGCGGACGCAAAGTGATCACATGGAATGGCTATTGTCCTACTCATCAATGGGGCTTTGGCATCGGCGACATCCGCAATCTGCGTGCAAAATATCCGGATTTCCTGCTGCTGGCGCATCCTGAATGTGATCCGGTAATTGTGAATGAAGCGGATCTGGTGATGTCCACCGGGGGCATGATGAACTATGTTCAGCAAAACGACAAGGTGATCATAGCCACCGAAAACGGATTGACAGACTATCTGAAGCACATCTATCCGACCAAAAAGATTGTAACGCTTTCACCCAAAGCAGTGTGTCAAAATATGAAAAAGACCAGGCTACAGGATGTGTTGAAGGCATTACAGGAAGAGCGCCATCACGTGGTGGTGGAAGAGAGCATAGCCCAAAAAGCCCGGGAAAGCATAGACCGCATGCTGGCCCTTTCCTAAGGCGGGTTGCCTTTGAGGAAATACCGGGAAGTTCTGCTGCCTTTTGCGGGCAAAAGTATCTGGCAAGATTCCTCCGGGCAGGGGGTTTCTATCGCCGCAGAATTGCTGTATCGGGAGGTGATTGTTACCGGTGGGCATGGAGAATTGCGGGCCCTGGAACTGGGCTGCGGTTGCGGCATCGTAAGCATTATGTGCGCGCTGTCTCGCCCTTTGTGGAAGATCTCCGCCATCGAGATTCAGGCGCATCTGGCGGCTTTGGCGTGGCAAAACGCGGCGGCTTGTAAAGTGGATATGGAAGTTCATTGTGGAGATATGAAAGAACTTTCCGGAGAATATGATCTTGTCTTTTCCAATCCTCCCTGGCGTAAAGTGAACAGCGGACAGATGAGTCCCGATAGCGGCCGTAATATTTGCAGATTTGAACTGGAGATAGACATGAAAGAGCTTTTGGACACACTCCGGCGCTTGCTGGCACCTGGGGGGCAGGCAGTTATCCTATATCCCCTAAAGCGTCGTGAAGAGCTACAGAACTTGGTGCAAAATACCCCGCTTGACATAATCAAGCACAGTATACATCATGGTAACAAGGCCTTCTTTTTGGCTACCATAAAACACAGGGAATATATATGAACGCAAGATTTTATCTGATCCTGTTGTTGCTGAGTCTGCTCTTTGGAGCATGGACCTATCTGGCACACAATCAGGGAGAAAGCGTGAAGGCGTGCTATCAGGAGCTTTCATCGCTTCCGGTCTATGCCTATGTAGCGGATACCACACATGTAGAGCCCATCAAGAATGGCTTGCAGGGGATTTCATCCTTGCAAGGTTTTGAACACGAAACCGGTTATCAGGCAGCGCTGGAGCTTATCGAAGCTTATGGACTGCCGCTCTCCGACGAGATGGTGGCAACATATCGCTTTCCGGATCTCTTTACCATCACATTTCCCGCTGATAAAGCCGGTATCGGGGCCAAAGCGCGGGTGATGGATCTCCTGCGCGTGCATCTGCCGGAAGAGGATATCGACGCTCAGATGGGTGCTTATGGCAAGTTGCTGGAGGAATTGGACAGGCTGTCCCATCGCAATCTGATCTTCAATATATTTGCCTCAGTCTTGCTGTTTCTCATCTTCATTTTCAGCCGCATCAGTTATGAATTGCACATCTATTTGAAGCAGAAACGGCAATTGATCAGCGTGGTGGATGTGATGCGTCACAACAAATTGAACGCGGCTCATAGCTGGATGATGCTGCTGGTTCCGGGTGCGCTGGTGAGTGGATTGTATTATTTGGGCGTGTATCTGGGACGCTGGGAAAACCTGGCATCTTGGTGGAGCTTTGCCTCCATGGGTGCACTCAGTCTCATCGCGACCCTGGTTATCTTCTTCAGCCTCAGAGTATATGAGCACGACGCTATCCTGAGCAATGAGGAGCCAGTGGTGGTACTGGGCGATACAGCGGCAGACAAGGAGGTGGACAATGCGTAAGCATATTCCTAATGCTCTTACCATCCTGCGTTTCCTGATGGTTCCTCTCTTTCTGTATCTGATGTTTCTATACAGGGGTTCGCAGGGGCCGATGCTCATTTTGATCGTGTTTTCGTTGGCCTCGCTCACGGATTATGTGGATGGCATGTTGGCACGTAAATGGAATGTGATCAGCGATTTTGGTAAGATTATGGATCCCCTGGCAGATAAACTGCTGGTGCTTTCGGCATTGCTTGGTTTGAGCCTGCTCCCACCTTGGGAGATCAATTACCTGATCTTTTTGATAATCCTCATCAGAGAAGCGGGCATCACCGTCCTGCGTGAAGTATTGCAACAGCGGGGAAGGGTAGTTCCAGCCGACAAACTGGGCAAGCTAAAGACAGTGATGCAGATGTTTGGCATTATTTTCGCGCTTGCAGCATGGGGTATATTACCCAGCATCAGTCCCGGCTTGCGGCTGGGCGTGGAGATCTGGTTTTGGCTGGTGGTATTCATCACATTGATCAGTGGATTTAATTACCTGAAACTACTCTTTGTAAAGGAGGCATAATGCGCTACACAATCCTTATCCTCAGCTTATTGCTGCTCTTTGCCTGTACCGGAGGCCCGAAAGAGCCGGCACGATATAGTAAATTTGATGATGTCATAGACAATGCCAAGCCTCTGGCAATGGGCGACGAGAGGGATGTATATCTCTTTTGCGACGCGGACAATTGGAAAGCCGTGCAGCCCTTTGTGCAAAGCAGTATCGAACGTGAATTGATCCTGGTCTATGCAGAAAAATATTTCCGCCTCATCCCCACACCGATCGCTGAGGTAAACAGCTACTTGAAATACCGCAATCTGATCTTTATCGGAGATCTGGAATCCGATGCCAAAGTATCCCAGTATATGCGGGCCAGCCTGGCTGATGATTTTATCAACCGGGTCAAATCCAGCGGCGGCGATCTCTTCATTGCGCGCAATCACCACAGCCGGGATCAAATGATCATGTATCTGATGGGTTCAAACAAGCTCAATCTGGAGAAGATAGGAGCCATTCAGAGCGATAATATCTTCGAGATCCTGATCCGCCTCTATGCAGAACGCCTGGGCTATCAAGCCTATCAACAGCCAGTGATACCATCCTCATTTTGGAAAGACTATCACTTCAGCCTGAAGATTCCCGACAACTTCACTCTGTATTCAAACGATAAAGCCGGACACTTCCTGAGCTTCATCTATCGGGCACGCATGCAGGATCGCGAGATTCCGGATAAATACATCAATGTGTATTATGAAGATATGCCCGAAAATGAGATCGACCATCAATGGCTTATCCAAAAACGGCAGATGCTGGGTAAAAAGTACTTCGAAGGCGATACCTTCAATGAAGAAGTGATCCGCAAAGAACAAACCAAACTGGCAGGATACGATGCCTACCGCATCGTGGGAGCATGGGAAAACATGACCCACCTCATCGGCGGGGCCTTTCAATCCTACGCCTTCTGGCACGATGGCAAAGCCTATATCGTGGATAACAGCGTATATTTCCCCGCCGGAGATAAACTGTCTATTCTGGTGGAACTATATGTGATATCCTCCAGTTTCGAGATCAAATGAAGAGAATACTTTTCTTTGCCATACTCGTGCCAGTGTTGCTGATATTGGCTGCCTGCGCCACCCTGCCTCCCAAGGCACAGCCCGGCGCCCCGGACAATGCGGAACCTTGGGAGGACAATTCCCGCCCCAATATTGCGTCCATGTACTATCTGATGAGCGGGAGCTACCTCTCTTTGTGGGGAGATTACGCGGTGGCGGATCAGGTGTTGAGCCTCGCTATGAACCAGGATAAAGACAGTCCCCAATTGCACAAAGCTTACTTTGAAAACGCGGTGAATTACTACCGCTCTGCCCGCGCTGCCGATGCGTCCTTACGCTTGCAAGAGCTGTTGAAAGAAGCCAGGGAAAGCTTTGTCTTTGACCGCGTTATGCTGCAGGAAGCCTACAAAGCCTATGAAAGTCTGGGCGATTTGGAAGGCATGGCATGGGCGGTGGCTGAACTGGAACACAAATACCCCGGAGCGTGGACGCTCTTTTATAAATACACCCTGCAAAAAGAACGTTTTGGCAAAGCGGATACCAAGCTTTTGGAACAAGCGGAAAAGCTGAATATGGACGATCCACGGCTGGCGCAACTGATCGCGCTGTCCTGGATGGGAGAGGACGACGACAAGGCCATAGATATCCTGCAAGGGCTTCCCTCTGGCATTTTGAACGAGGCATTGCTACTCTCTCTGCTGGATAAGAAAGGCGATCCGGATATAGTGGACCGGCGCTTTGAGAGTTTCAGCTACCCCGAGGACGCTCAGGCGATGACGGGCTTTTTGTTCTACTACAATCAAAAGCCGGAAGCGCAGCGCATCTTTGCTCACCGGGAAAAGATCATCGCAACCGGTGATACCGGTATGCTGGTGGTACTGGCCACTACGGCAGTTCAAGCCGAATCCGGAGAGGATTACCACGCTATGCTGGATTACCTCTCAAACAAACTGCCCAGTCCAGAGGCAGACAGCAAATACGCAGCGATCCTGCTCTTTCACGCCATCCGTACAGGAGACAAAAAGCAGATCAAAGAATTGTCCGAACGCATCTTTGCTTCCCAAGACCTCAATTCGGCACTCTTTACCGCGATTCTGCCCTCCGGCATCTCAGAGGATGAACTGGAAAGCAGGCGCCAAAGGATGGTGGCAGACCTCCAAAAAAACATGGATAAAGGTCTGCTCAAAAACTACTTGCTCTATATTCTCGGTGAAGATACCGATCCCCAATCCCCGGCTCAGGTGAATTATAGCGAAGCATTGTGGGACAAAGCTTATGGCGATAAGAACGATTTGATGGCGATGCTGGATTTCTTTATGCAAAGAGAGGATTTCCACAGCCAAATCTATTACCTGCGAGACGCGCTGAAGCGCTGGCCCAATGAGGCCATGTTTATGAACAATCTGGGCTATCTGCTACTCTCGTCACCCGAAAATTGGGATGAGGCAGAGCGCTTGATATCCGCAGCATTGAAGCAGGATCCGACATCGGTGAGCTATCTGGATTCCATGGCCTGGCTGCATTATCTACGCCGCGACTATGAGCAAGCTATGCAATATGTTCCTCTCATCGAAGCATCTTCAGTGAATTCGGCGGAATTATTCTATCATCTCGGTATGATCTATCTGGCCCGTGAAGATCGTAAAACTGCTGTCTCATATCTGCAAAAGGCTGTGGAAGCTGTGTATCCCGAATCCTACAGCCGAATGGCGGCAGAGCAACTCAAACTGCTGGAATAGGATTTCCAAAGCACGTGATCAAAGTAGAAAATCTGCACTGCGGATACGCGGAAAAGGACATCCTGAACGATGTATCGTTTCAGCTGCCCGAAGCTGAATTTACCACCCTCCTGGGACCAAACGGAGCCGGCAAATCCACCCTGCTTTATGCGCTGATGGGCTTTCTAAAGGCTCGCAAAGGCAAGATTCTGATCCGGGATAAGGAATTGGGGCATTACAGCCGGCCAGAACTGGCTGCTATCTTCGCCTACATCCCCCAGGAATTGCATAGTGATTTTGACTACAGCGTTGCCGATACAGTCCTGATGGGGCGATATCCCTTTATGGACATTATGCAGAGCCACAGCCCTGAGGATCGTGAATTGGTGGATGCCACCCTGAGACGACTGGAATTGCAGCACCTGCGCCATCGCTTTATGCATCAACTCAGCGGAGGCGAGAAGCAGCGGGTGTATATCGCCAGAGCCCTGGTGCAGCAAACGCCCTATATCCTTCTGGATGAGAGCTTATCCCAATTGGATATCAATTATCAGCTCGAGATCATGCGCCTGTTGCGCGGTATATGCAGCGAAGAACGAAAAGGCATCCTACTCATCTCTCATAACCTAAATCTTTCCGCCAATTATGCCGATCGCATGCTCTTCATCAAAAATGGCAGCCTCTTAAAAAGCGGCAAACCGGAAGCACTGATGCAAGACGATATTCTCAGTGATCTGTATGGGATCAGGCTTAGCACTGCCCGCAATCCCATATCCGGCACAAACAACATCATCTATCCATAAAGGAAGCCTGTGAAATACGCTCTTATCATTATAGTCTTCATCGTCATCATACTGGGCCTTGTCACTTGCCCCCAAAAAAACGAAATAAGCCCCGATCATTACCGGGTAGTGCGAGTAGTGGATGGCGATACTTTCATAGTGTCTATCGACGGTGAGGATGTACGCGTACGCTTGATCGGAGTGGATACACCCGAATCCGTGCATCCCAATAAAGAAGTGGAGCATTTTGCCCTCGAAGCCAGTGACTATCTGAAACACCTGCTCACAAACGAAAGTGTATTTTTCGGCTACGATCAAAGCAACGCAGCTGCAAACCATAAAGACCGCTATGGCAGGCTGCTGGCCTATGCCTACCGCGCCGGGGATTCTCTCTTTGTGAACGCAGAGATAATCAAGCAGGGCTATGGTTTTGCCTACACCTCATATCCATTTGAATATCTGGAAAGCTTTCTGGAACTGGAGCGCGATGCCCGTTCCGGCAAACTCGGTCTGTGGAGAGACGCGGAAGATTCCGGGGCAGTATCCGACAGTCTGGTATGGTTCAATCCCGGGAGTAACAAATATCACCGCCAAAGCTGCCGCTAC
This sequence comes from Cloacimonetes bacterium UBA5284, assembly GCA_002410505.1. Classification (GTDB taxonomy): domain Bacteria; phylum Cloacimonadota; class Cloacimonadia; order Cloacimonadales; family Cloacimonadaceae; genus UBA5456. Next base: position 8,723 of record DHSO01000041.1, read on the forward strand.
GCGAAGTATGGCGCAGTGGCAATTCCCCTTTCTGAAGCGCTGTCAAAAGGATACGAAGCCTGTAAGGTATGCGATCCCTAAAGCGGCGTGTAGATAGCCAGAACCTCGCCCTCAGCCACTTTCAAACTCATCTCATCCCTTTCAAAGACATTACTGATGCCTCTGCTCTGCTGCTGCTGAATCACGAGCTCTTGCAGCGGATATTCCAAGCCTATGGAACCTACAAAGCGCACGGTAGGACTGTATGCCACCAGCGACAGCAAATCCCCCTTTTTGCCTTCCAGGCTCAAGGATTCCCGGATAAAAAAGATACGCTGCTTTTCGCTTTCAATTGTCGCATCGATGCCCTTACGATATAGATCCAGCAAATTCTGAACAATGGCAAGACAATGGTCAAAGCGCCCCTGCATATCATTGCAAATCACGATGCGCCCATAGCCTTTCTCTGTGCACCAATCAAGCGCCAATTCTGTATCCGTGGCATTTTTGCGGGAGGCATGACGTTGCAGAGGAACATCCCGATACTTATGCAGTAAAGCCGGATCGAGAGAATCCATGTCACCTATTATTACTGTGGGTGAAAGCCTGTGTTCATACACGCTTTGTAGCCCCGCGTCCACGGCTATGATATCGCCATCAATGTTGTCATAACCGGAAAGAATCAGCTGTGGGGCATGATTGGTGATCAACCACGCGCTTTTGTCAGCGCAGAGCATATCGATCCACGCGATTGAGAAAATTGGCAGGATTCAGCTTGCGCTCGTTGAAATGTACCTCATAATGCAAATGAGGCCCCGTGGATAGTCCGCTATTGCCCATCAGAGCTATGATCTGCCCTTTTGTAACCACGTCTCCGGCTTTCACTCGAGAGCTATAGAGATGAGCATACATGCTGCGATAGCCATTGCCATGGTCCACCAGGATTCGTTTGCCATAACCGCTTTCATATTCAGCACTTATCACCACTCCCGCAGCGGTGGCATAGATGGGCGTGCCAATCTCGTTGGCGATGTCCAGCCCATAATGAAATTCCAGATTGTTGGTAATGGGATGGATGCGAGTGCCCCAGGCGTCTGATATGCGGCCAAAGGTGGGATAGATCGAAGGGATGTCTCCGCTGAGGACTTCTTCCGGCTCTGTCCGGATCAGGTTTTCGGGCATACTGGGCTCCAAAACCTGCAGAATTCCCACCAGTTTCCTTTCGGTATTTTCCATCTTAATTTTCAGCTTAGGATCTCGCGAATGCTCCATTTCCATGCTTGCTCCCCCGCGATATAGCGCAGGATTGCTCTTGCCTTCGCTCTTCAAACCCAAGGAATCCAGCATGCTGTGAATGGAATCCACGGTAGCGTCGTAAAGCTCTATCTTGGCGCGCAAAAGGCTGTTCTCTTCTTCCAAAAGAGCCAGCTTGCGGCTTGCCGACTTCACGCTGATCAAATAACCAAAACCCACACAAAGCAGCATCAAAAGCACTAGTATCGCGATCTTAGCATAGAGGGGCCCTTTATCCGGGCGCAATTCTCCCAGACCCTCGGGACTCAATCCATTACTGTCGTTTATCTTCGTATTATTCTGTTCTATCATAACATCGCCACTAAGATGCAATTTGCATTCCAAGATCTTGTGAAACAGTAGATAAGCACCAGGATTCCCAATATCCACAAAAGGATGCCCAAGTCATACAGCCCAAAGCTATAGCGGTCCAAACTGCTGCGCTTGCCCTTGCTGCGAAAACCTCTGATCTCCAGTGCGATAGCCTGCCTGCCACTCATCAGGATAAGCTCCGCGAGAGCAGCTAAGGCCAATAATTTGTATAGCTTTAACTTGTCCTTCATACTCAGCTTGCGAATGATAATCCCCCGATCCTTCAATTCCCGCATCTGGTCTTTGAACATAGCACTATAATGCGGGATCAACTGCGCCATATAGGAGATCATGAATGATATCTCTTCCGGTAGTCTCAGGGTGGCAAAAGCGGCTCTGTATCGATTAAAATCCATACCGCTGAGGCTGAGCGCGCAAAGGTAGATGATCATGATACGCAGTGCGAGGAAAGCACTGCTTGTCAGCGCGTCACGGTATATCTTTATAATGCCCAGATCCAGCACTACGCCCCCGCCCCGGCGAAAGAGTAGCTGGATGATCACCAAACTCAACACCAGCCAGATCAGCTTTTTGAGACTCTGAAGACGGGTCCAAAGCACTTTTGGCCCACGCCTGAACTCGCAAAGCCAAGCCAGGATAAATACAATCAAGAGAAAGCCCGGGCTCTGTGACGCGATGGCCAGACTGCTGTAAAACAGGCATAAGACAAAAAAACTGAGGGGATGTAAGAGCCGCTTCACAAGAGTTTACCATCCTGCAGCTTGAGACTTATATCCGGTATAAAGAGCCCCGGTATATGACTCACGATCAGCATCCCTTTACGAGATGCCAGAGCTTTCCCCAAAAGTTCCCTGCGTCTACTGTCAAGCGCCGTAAATGGTTCGTCCAAAACCAGATAGTGATGTTCCAAACACAGGGCTATGCTTAACAGATAGCTTTGTCTTGCGCCCTTGGAAAGCTCCCGCAGGGCTAAAGTCCAGATATCGTCTGCAAAGCCTTCCATCAACGCCTGAGTTTTCACCGCATTACCGTCCAGGCCCGCCATCTCCCAGATGCTGAGATCCTGCTCCAAAGTAAGTCCCAAGATCCTGTTGTCCCCATCCTGAGGCAGGTAAAAAAGAGGAGTCCCTGCGCTATCGATTCTTCCCGCGTCCGGAGTCAATCTGCCGCATAAAAGCTTCAAAAGCGTACTCTTACCGCTGCCGTTTTCTCCACAAAGCAAGACATTGCTCTCTGCCTTGAAATGATGCGAGAGTTCGATAAACAGCGCTTCCCTCCCCGGATAGGCAAAGCAAAGCTTTTGGATCTCAAACATTGGAAAATCCAAGATCTATCTTTATGTCTGCCAAGGCTATAATGACGGGGTTATGACTTGCCAGCACGATGCCCCGGCCTTGTTCGCGCATTTCAATCAACCAGTCTGTAACCAGTTCCAGCGAGCTTTCCGATAGTCCGGTCTCGGGTTCATCCATCATCAAGATGGGATTTTGCATACTGAAACAAATGGCGCACAAGAGCAAACGCTGTTCACCTCCACTTAGTTTCAAAGGTGCTGCTTGAAGCATCTTGCCCAGGCCAAAGCGTGCCGCTGCCGTGTGGATCCGCTCTCTAATCTCAGCGGGTGGCAGCCCCATGTTTTCCAAGGCGAAAGCCAGTTCCAGTTCCAAGCTTGGCATCAGCATCTGATCCTTCGTATCCGCAGGGGCAATGCTTAGGAAGCGGTAGATTTCACAAAGCGGAATCTCTTCCAGAGGCGTATTTCCCCAATGGATGCTGCCGGACACTCTTGCCGGGATCGCTTTGGGAATGATGCCGCAGAGGCAATTGATCAGGCTGCTTTTCCCGCTGGAATTGCCTCCGGTGATCACCATGATCTCCCCGGCCTTCAATTCCGCCGTCAAACCTTTAAACAAAGGAGCCGGAGCGTCTGTAAACTGAAGCTCCAGATCGCTAATCTTCAGCTTAGGGAACAAGTTCGAAATACTGCAGGTTTTCCAGGAGCATGGGTTCCGCCAAGACATCACCCAATTCCATCACTTCCGTTTCCCGCGGATAGTGCATATTCAGCTTCAAATTTGGGCTCAATTTCCATTGCAAAGCCTTTGCTACGGGAATAAGCACCGAAGCATTGTCTGTGTCGATAAGCGCTTGATAATCCACCTGTAGATAGCTGATATCCTTCATCCACATCCCACCGGGGATTTGCGGACTTTTCAGGTTCAGGGCGCCTTCTTCGGTCCGTTCCAGCACCGCCCCCGCCAGTTGACCGGGATAGCTGAGGGTTTGGATCAAGCCATCCCGGCTATATATCACCACATCCTTGATGGGCAGGTCGCTTAGCTCTGCCACAAAATCATCGAAGCGATAGCCGTTCATACGCACAAAGGGTTTGGGGTTTTCCATCAGTTTTTGTGTGGCAAAGAAATCTGCCAGAGGCAAAAACTTTACCGGAATGGCAATCTCTTTGTAATGCTCCAGAGATACACGTTCCACATCCCGCACCCAGTGCATGCTGCGCAGGTGGGGAAAGATCACCCTAAGCTGTTCTTTGGGAAAGATTTCGCCCTCGCCTGTGTGGGCCAGATAGCAAGTAAGAGTATCCCATTCTGCCCGATTGAATTTCACTTCGTAGCGATCGCCGGACATAAATTTTATCACGGCAAAGTCTCCCAGTTTCTGCTCTTTCAGCCATGTGTCGAAGCGGATTCCCTGCCAGGTGTTGATAACGGTTTCGCCGTCCAATTCCTTGCTGGTTTGGAATTCTTTTGGCTGGATCTTAAAAAAATGATCGTAGGGGTATTCGTGGCTCACGCCTTGAGAATCTGTGATGATCAGCGCGGCAAGTGGGCTGATCAGTGCTATTATCATGGTTAAAATACAGTATTTCATTGAATTATCCTTGTCTCCTTTAAACTTTTATGGATTCCATAGCTGATCACACCGCCCACAGTACCCGAAACCAGTGCCATAGCCAGAACAATCAGCATAATCAGAGGGGGATGACGGAACATCACATATACAGAGATCAGGGCTCCTGCCCCGTTGGCATATGCACACATAAAGATCTGTGATACTATATGGTTACGCTTCGCGAAGATCAGATACACCAAATCCGCTACCAGACCCGGGATGGTATAGGACACCAGCGACAATGCTCCGTGATTGCCGGCGATGCCAAAGATCAGAATCCCAAAAGCCTGGATAATGCCGAAGATAATTCCTGTAAATGGTTTTTGCACTATTACGATCGCCAGCACCAGCCACATCATATAAAAGCCCCCGGCAAACGAGCCCCCCGGTATGCCCATGGGACGCGAAATCAATTTGAAAAAGGGACCCACCAAAGGTTTGATTGCGATGCCCAGAGCAGCCAAAGCCGCGATCAGGATCAGATCTTTTACGGAAAAGCCTTTCAGCATATCAGGTCAACCGGGTCATATGACCGCTATCCATATCCAGCAGGATCATCTCGATGCCAGATTCTTTAAAGAGATTGGTAGCCAAATCATCGGGATATGCGTTGGCTATATATACCGTTTTGATCTCGGCATTTATAATCATCTTGGCACAGATGCTGCAGGGTTGATGTGTGCAATACAAAACCGCCCCGCGCGTGCTGCTGCCATTGATTGCCGCTTGGATGATGGCATTCTGCTCGGCATGAACACCACGACAGAGCTCGTGCTTTTCACCGGATGGCACATTCAATTGCTCTCTGAGGCATCCGGTTTCCGCGCAATGAGGACTACCCTTCGGACTCCCGTTGTAACCGGTGGAAATCAGCTGATTATCCCTCACCAAAGCGGCTCCAACTGCTCTGCGCAGACAGGTGCTGCGGCTTGCTGCCAAAAATGCCATCTTCATGAAGTAATGCTGCCAGGATGGACGCTCATTCATCTTTATCACCTATTTAATACTATTTAAACCAAAATGCCCTCAAACAAGATTCTGTCAAGAGCGATCTTCCGGAAAATCTCTTCAGGCAAACAAATCTGATCCTTACCCGGTTTTCGCCGCATACAGCCTGCCCCTCACTTATGCCGGGCGATGCATCCGGCAGGGATCATGCAAACCCAAAATAGTAGGGCAAAATGGCTTATCCTGCGCTTCCATACGTGCACAGCAGGGAGTTATGGTGCTTGAAGCCTGACAAACTGTATCACCGGCATTCAGCTGAATATTCAGCCCCGCATCCCTTGGCTATGCTTACAAGATACTTGACAGCTACAGGCTGGTCCGGGATAATGCAAACCTTTCCTTGAGAAGGTTTTGAAGCGGCTTTCTTCCGAAGAAGCCGGAACCGAAGAATAAAAAATATCAAACTGGAGATGGCGATGTTTCCCAATATACCGGGATCAAAATCCATATTGCAGCGAGTGATGGTGCTTTCGGCGCATTCTAAGGCAGATATCACCCTGCAAAACTACAATCCCTGCGCCGACGTTCTGGAGATGGAAGCAGCGCTGAAAGAATATGGCTACGAAACAGAGGCAAAAGAAGATGGCATGCATTTCCGCTTCAGCATCGTCAAGCACGAAGCCAGTTCACATCGCTACCGGTTTCAGGAATCTGCCACAGCTTTCAGATTGTGGCTCTCGCTGGCGGCAAATCTGAAAGGCGCCCGGGCTACTATCGAGCTTTCAGAAATTCTGTGCAAAAGGGGATATGCTCCCTTGCAGACAGCCCTGGAAGCCATGGGAGCGGTTTTCGGTATTGAGGACAAGCTCATACGCCTTCGCTCTTGCCGTTTAAGCGGGGGTAAAACCCAAATTGATGGCAGCATCAGCAGCCAGTATCACAGTTCCCTGATCCTCGCCGCGCCATTTATGCAAGAGGAATTGCTGCTGCCCTACGGTCCCGCTCAGGTTTCCCTGCCCTATCTAAAGCTTAGCATTCAGATCTTGAGGAGCTTTGGGGCAAAAATCTGCAAGAGGGGGGATTATCTGCGTATATCGCGGGGAAAGCTTTGTATTCCGGAACACTTCAGGGTAGATTCAGATGCCTCTACCGCAGCGTATTACGCGGCATTGGGAGCGCTAAGGCCACAAGGTATTCAGATAAGCCTGGCTCTTGATCCCGCCTACACCCAGGCCGATATGATGATCTTCGATATCCTTGCCGATATGGGGGCCAATGTGCACTGGTCGGACGATATTTGCACCATAACACCGGGCAGACTTATCTCGCAGCGGCTGGATCTGAAGGATGCTCCCGATCTGATGCCGATCTTAAGCATTTTGGCACTGTTTTGTGAGGGACAAACTGTAGTGACCGGGATCGCCCGGCTGGCTCGCAAAGAGAGTAATCGGGTCTTGGGGATCAGGCGGGCTCTGGACCGGATCGGAGTAAAATACGAGTATGGAGATGACTTTCTAAAGATATACCCCATCGCAGACAAGGACTTGCTGGCAGTGCAACTGGATACGCAATACGATCACCGTCTGGTGATGGCATTCAGCCTCCTGCGCTATCGCTATCCGCAAATATCGCTGACAGAGACGGCATCGCTGAAGAAGTCTATAGCATACGCGAACTTAGGGCTTACGGAACCATAAGTTAATCGCCGCTCTCGCGGGGGCCAAATTGCTTTTGTATCTGATTGATGATGGCGTCCAAAAAGAGATCGCCCTGCTCCTCCACATCAAAAGGTTTGAATCCCAGATATTTATCCCACTGGCTGAGTATGTAGTCGTGGCTTACAACACGATAGATTTTATCAAGTTGCAGAGGATTATTTCCGATGAGGAAATCTTCGGCGGAATCGACCAGCCATGAGGCTTCACTTACTGTCATGATGTCGTAGGGTTTCGTTTCCATTATCTCCAGATTCCTGGCCTGAGCGGTCATGAGATCGCGGCCGTAGCAGGAGAAAAAGACGATGGTATTGCCAAAGGGTATGTATTCATGCAAATCACGCAGTGTTACTTCGCCTTCAGGCAGATTACGGCGAAAACCACCGTTATTTACCATGGCGAGGTCGGCCGTGGGGTATTCCCAAACCATGGCTTGAGCTGCCCACAATATGGATGTGGTTACGCGAAACTTGTCGGATTCAAAGGCTTCCGGCAAGATGCCGACCACTTTGTTCAGCTTTCGTTCCAGCTCTCCAATGCTCTCCTCCAAAAAGGGCGCCAGTTTGCTGTGATAATCGGCAGGCGCTTGAGTGAGGGGGATCAGGCGGTTGTCAAAGGAGGCGATGCGATCTTGCTTGATCCGCAGATCGGCCTGTCCAAGATACTGTAAGTGACTGCCGGATGATAGGATATAGATGCCATTGATTTCCTTTGCCACCGGAAATGCCAAGTGTGAATGGCCGCCGATGATCATATCCACGCGTTCGTCCAGTTGAGTAGCGAGCAGGCTGTCCGCTTCCCAGCCGTTGTGACTGAGGATTACCACCAGATCGCTAGCGGCATCCGCTTCATCCAGCACTCTATCGATGGCATCTGTGTAGGGCAGGATGCTCAGCTTTGCCACGTTTTCCGGCTTCACTCTCTCGGGAAGGCTGTCTATGGTGAGGCCTATTACTGCCACTTTGGTATTGCCTTTGCGAAAGATTTGGTATGGCGCTCTGCCAAAGCTGCTGCCGTCGGGATTGAGGATGTTTGCGCTCAGAAATGGGAAAGCGGCGCGTTGGGTCAAAGCCCTGGCATGAGCTTCGGATACATCGAATTCGTGGTTGCCAAAGGTGGCTGCGTCAAGTTCCAGGCGTTCAAATACTTCCAGCACTGCCCCGCCCTTTAGGCCATCGTATTCCAAGGATGAGATTATCGATCCCGTTTGCATGTCTCCGGCGTCCAGCCACAAAGAATTTCTACGTTCACTGCGGGCTTCATCCAGGTGATATTCCAAGGCTAAATATCCGCCTTGTCCGTTGGAGGCGGGTTCATAGGCAGCGTGACTGTCATTGGTATGCAGGATTCTCAGGTTTTGGGCGCAGGCTGACAGCAGCAATCCGAATAGAATGGTGAATACGAGCTTAAGCTTCATTTAATGCTTCCTTTGGCAATAGTTTGGGATACTTTTTCCAGATCTTCCGGCGTGTCGATGCCGATGCCCCGGTAATCCGTGTTGACCATGCGGATGGGGATTCCGTGTTCCAGGGCGCGCAGTTGTTCCAGTTTCTCTATGGCTTCCAGTTTACCGATGGGCAGATCTACAAAGTGTGTCAGAGCCGCATAGCGAAAGCCATAGATTCCGATATGGCGAAAATACCGGCAATCCGTACTGTTATCCCGATTGTAGGGGATGGGGCTGCGGGAAAAGTAGATGGCGTTTTGTTTGCTGTCTGTCACCACTTTCACCATATTTGGATTGAGGATATCTGTTTCACTGTCAAAGGGCGTCATCAGGCTGGCGATCATCACTTCTTCATCATCAAAGGCTTCCAGCAGGGCTTTCAAGGCCTCAGGGCTGATCAGAGGTTCATCTCCCTGCACATTCACGATCACGCTGTCTTCCTCCAGATACTCCGCTACAGCCGCCACTCGATCGGTTCCGCTGGGCAGGCTGCTGTCGGTAAGCATCACCACGGCACCAAAGTTTTGTGCCACAGAGGATATCTTCAGATCGTCGGTGGCGATTATTACGTCGTCGAATAGTTGTGAGCGGATCACTCTTTCCCATACATGCTGAATCATTGGTTTGCCGGCCAGTACAGCCAGCGGCTTTCCGGGAAAGCGACTGGAGGCATAGCGGGCGGGAATCACTGCATAGCATATCATCTCTCATCTCCCCGGCAGAGGTCTATTTGTTAAGGTCCTCCGCCTTGTTGTAGTGCTTTTTCAGCCAGATCAACAGAGCTGATGTGTCGGTGTAATTTACACCGGGGATGCGCATAGCCTGAGCGATGTTGAGAGGCTTGATGCGGGCAAGCTTTTCCCGTGCTTCCCACGCCAGGCTCTGTATCTTATGATAATCGATATCTTCGGGGATGCGATAGTTTTCTGCCTTTTGATGCCGGGCCAGTTCCTCGTGCATCCGGTCCAGATAACCGGAATATTTGATCTCCAGTTCCACTCTCCGGCGGATGTCCGGACCAAAATCTTCCGGAATTGTATAGCCATAGCGCACGAGATCTTCCAGATGCAGCTCCGGTCGCTTCAGCAGCAAGGAAAGTTTGCCCGGCTCTTTCAGATCGGCATGCATTGTGCTGTTGTTATTATGCAAATACCTCGTTTCGCGTTCTTTGATGGAAAGCATGCTTTGAAAGGCTTGCCAACGGCTCTCGGAGACCAGACCAAGCTGATAACCGATCGGCATCAGGCGCTCATCCGCATTGTCCTGTCTTAACAGGAGCCGATATTCCGCGCGTGAGGTGAACATGCGGTAGGGCTCGTTTGTGCCGCAGCTCACCAGATCGTCGATCAACACACCGATGTATGCCTGACTGCGTGAGAGGACAATGGGTTGCTTGCCTTCCAGCGCCAGACTGGCGTTTATCCCCGCCATCAAGCCTTGTGCGGCGGCTTCTTCATATCCGCTGGTACCGTTGATCTGTCCCGCAAGATACAAACCTTTCAGCCCTTTGCATTCCAAAGATGGATAGATCTCGGAAGGATCCACATAGTCATACTCGATGGCATAGGCATAGCGCATGATCCTGGCTTTTTCCAGGCCGGGAATGCTGTGCACGATGCGTTCCTGCACCTCGGAAGGCAGGCTGGTGGAGATGCCGTTCACGTAGCCTTCCACGGTTCCCATGCCTTCAGGTTCGATGAAGACATGGTGGCTATCACGCTGAGGGAATTTCACTATCTTATCCTCGATCGAGGGGCAATAGCGGGGTCCGATGCCCCGGATCATGCCCCCATAGAGGGCGGATTCATGTAAATGTTCGCGGATGATGCGGTGTGTTTCGGCAGTGGTGCGGGTCAGATAGCAATTTGCCAGGTTTTGCAAAGGGATGTTTCGGTAATAGGAAAAGCCGCTGGGATCGGCATCTCCGGGCTGAGTTTCCAAGGCGCTGTAGTCCAGACTGTTGAGGTCTACTCTGGGTGGGGTTCCGGTTTTGAATCGCAACACTTTCAAGCCCAATTCCGCCAAAGAGTGTGACAGCTCGTCGGAGGACGGCTCACCGCTGCGCCCGCCTTTGAAGCTTTTATTGCCGATGTGGATGCGTCCGGCCAAAAAGGTGCCCGAAGCGATGATCACTTTGGGGGCAAAATAATTTCTGCCGATCTCGCTTACGCAGCCTTGCAAGATTCCGGCTTCCACCGTTAACGCCGCGATATTGGCTTCGATGACTTGCAGATTGGCACAGCTTTCCACGGCTTCTCGCATCAAGAGAGAATAGCGGCTGCGATCGTTTTGCGCTCGGGGTGCCCACACGGCGGGGCCTTTGCTGCGGTTTAACATACGAAAATGAATTCCACTGAGATCGGCAACGCGTGCCATCTCTCCACCCAAAGCGTCAATTTCTCTGGCCAGATGCCCCTTTGCCGGGCCTCCGATGGAAGGATTGCAGCTCATGCGACCGATGGCTTCCAATTTGATAGTAAACAAAGCTGTATTGGCACCTCTGCGCGCTGCTGCCAAGGCTGCTTCGATGCCGGCGTGTCCGGCTCCGATCACAATGATATCGAAGTGTTCGTGCATTGGCCGGGCTACAATCTGCTCTGCAAAAAGTCCGTCAGCTGCGAGATTCCGGTATTGTTCAGGGAAGAGACGGCATAGATGGGCACATCTTGCAGTCCCAGTCCTTTACTGAGGTCCGCCAGCAGCTTCTTTTGCTTCGTCTTTGGGATCTTGTCCGCTTTGGTGGCGATCACGCAATGGTCGATCTTGCGGATGCGCAGCATATCCAGCATCATGATGTCCTTTTTATCCGCGCGATGGCGAATGTCCACCAGCACAAACAGGGCTTTCAATTGGCTGCGTTGTTCAAAGTATCTGTTCACCATGCGGCGCCACTTTTCCTGCTCTCTCTGGCTTACCTCGGCAAAGCCGTATCCCGGCAGATCGGTCAGCTGCAAAAAGCCTGATTCTTCATTGTCGTCTATCTTGTAGCGGGTCAAAAAGAAATTTAAGAGCCGGGTTTTTCCCGGTGTTCCGGAGGTTTTGGCCAGTCCATGATGATTTGTAAGCAGGTTTATCAGAGAGGATTTTCCCACATTGCTGCGTCCGGCAAAAGCAAATTCGGGATAGGCGGAGGCGGGGTAATCAGCCGGCTCTACAGCACTTTTCACGTAGTATGAATCGATTATTCTAAGCATTGCTATAGATCACACTGCTGCGTTCGGATTCGTAGATTTCCACTTCTTTGATGCCGGCGTCATAGTCTGCCAGGCCCTTTTCCATTTCAATATAGATGATGCGGGCCAGATTTTCGGAAGTGGGATTTTGCCCTTGCAATAGGGGCAGATCGTTCAGATATTCGTGATCAAACTGATCCAGGATGCTTTTCAGGATACTCTTGATGATGCTGTAATCCAGCGCCATTCCTATTTCATCCAGTGTACTGCATTCTATTCCCACCCGCACTTTCCAGTTGTGACCGTGCAGGTTTGAACAGGCTCCCTGATATCCGCACAAACGGTGTGCGGCAGAAAAGTGATCACTTACATTCAGTAAATACATACTATGCTCCTAAAAATACTTTTTGCGGATGAAGATAAAGACCAAAAGCACCGAGAGCGTTACTGCCAGTCCCATCACGATGAAAAAAGAATGGGGATGCTGCTGCAGCGGTAGTCTCAGGTTCATGCCATATATGCTGGCGATCAGGGTGGGCAGGGCCAGTATGATGGTGATGGAAGTAAGGAACTTCATCACTACATTCAGGTTGTTTGAGATGATCGAGGCAAAGGCGTCCATCATGCCGCTCAAGATGCTACTGTGGATGTTTGCCATTTCGATGGCCTGCTTGTTTTCGATGATCACATCTTCGATGAGGTCTTCTGCTTCGGGATCTTCCTGCAGCCAGCGCGATCGCTGCATACGCTCCAAGATAATCTCGTTGCTTTTCAAAGAGGTATTGAAATAGACCAAAGATTTTTCCATGCGCAAGAGGCGGATAAGCTCTTTATTGCGCATGGATTGATGCAATTCGTTTTCGATGTTGGTTGTACGACGGTAAATCTCTTTCAAAAACTTCAGATAGTAGATGGCGGTGCGTAGATTGATGGCCAGAATAAAGCTCTGTTGTGTGATGTTAAAAGCTTTGTGCTTGCCATCAAGGTACTGGGTCAGAATCTCATTTTCGTAAAAAGATACCGTGATTACCTGGTTCTGTACCACGATGATGCCCAATGGAGCCGTGGCAAAGCTGACACTGGCTGAGCGATGACGATAATACAGCGGTACGCGCAGGATGATGAGCATGGCTCCCTCATCATATTCCATGCGCGAATTCTCATCGGCATCCTGTAGGTCTGTGATAAAGTCTTCGGGGAGCTCGTATTTACTCAGAACAGCATTCACTTCTTCTGTGTCCGGATTTTCCAGATGCACCCAAAATGAGTCGTCCCAATTGAGCGCGGGCACAAAGCGCTGTCCGGCAATCTTGTAATATAAAATCAATTCCGCTACCTCATTTCTTTATCGTCTGATGCCAGTTTCCCAAAGGTGATACAATTTGGCAAGATATTTTCATCTCCCCGGCAAAGTTGAAGCCCCCAAAAGCCTTTATTGTCTATTTTGGGTAAAGCTTTGGGACAAAAAAACGGCGCATCCATCAGAACGCGCCGCTGTCTATGTATGTGACATCTCATCAGGGGAAATTGATTTGAATCTTTTTTACCTCGGGATACTTCTCCAGATGTTCATGGATCTCCTCGGCAACGTTGTCCCGCCAGTTATCAAAGCTCATCATGTTCAGGTCTATCAATACCTCACCATTGCTAAAGCCCACATATTTTACCATTTTCAGGCTCACGATATCTTCGCCTACCTGTGGATAAATGATCTTTTTCAGCTCTTCCAGGATCGTATCTTTGCTGAAGTTTGGCACTTCCTTCAAGCCGTGAGCTATCTCATAGTTCGAGATCGCCGTTTGCAGAGTATCCGCTGCCAATACAGAGCAGTGAACTTTCACCGGGGGCAGACCGTCAAGCGCTTCCATGGCATCACGCCAGGTAATCTGTTTTGCCTCATCCAGACTTTTGCCTTTGGCCAGATCAGTGATGATGGAGGCGGTGGCGATATTGGAGGCGCAGCCGTAGGAGAGAAAACTGACGTCTTCGATTACCTTGCTGTCTTCATTTACCTTCAGATATACCGTTACCTGATCCCCGCAGGAGGGACTCCCTTCTGTGGCTGTGGCATCGGCATTTTCCATCTTACCCACGTTGTGCGGGTGCATGAAGTGATCCAGTACTTTCTGTGAATATTGCATTTATGTCTCCTGTTTCTTAAAAGCGTTGTAAAGTGGGCTGCGCTTACGCAATTCTGCGGTGATCTCCGCGAGTTTTTCCACCGCAAAATCGAGTTCTGCCTTTGTGTTGTAACGATTGATTGTAAACTTCATCGATCCATGCGATTGCACATGGTTTTTGCCGATTGCCATCAGCACATAGTTTGCCTTCAGGCCTTGAGAAGCGCAGGCTGATCCGGTGGCAACCGTGATGCCATGCATGTCCAGCATCATCGTGATGGCCTCACCTTCAATGTAATCGATGGAGATATTGATGTTGTGCGGTGCTCTGCCCATGCCTTCAGCGCCGTTCAATTCGATGTATTCTATCTTTTCTTTGAGGCGGGCCAGCAGGTAATCCGAAAGCTCACGAAGCTGCTTGATGCTGCCATCCAGGTCGGCAAAGCCCAGCTCCACCGCCTTGGCAAATCCCGCGATCAGTGCGATCGACAGACCACCGGTTTGCAAGCCGTCCACCCGCTTTACTCCGTGAATAATTTGCCCCAGCTTTGTGCCCTTGCGCAGATACAGCGCGCCAATGCCTTGAGGTCCGTGAATCTTGTGGGCACTCACACTCATGGTGTCTATGCCATAGTCATTCACATCCAAGGGCATTTTGCCGTAGGCTTGCCCGGCATCCACATGAAAATAGATCTTGTGACCCGCGCCGGCCAAGATGTCGTGTATCTCTTTTAAGGGTTGGATGGTGCCCACCACGTGATTCACAGCCGTAGTCATAAACAACACTGTATCAGGGCGTAGCTCTGCTTTCAATTGATCCAAATCTATGCGTGCCTTGCTGTCCGCGCTCAGATAGCTTACTTCAAAGCCTTGCTTTTCCAGCCAGGCAGCATTGGTGAGTAAATCGGGATAATCCACCACACTCACAATCACATGACCACGCTTCAGAGAGGCTGCCAGGCCTTTGATGGCGATATTGTTTGCCAAGGTCCCGCCGGAAGTAAAATGAATCTCCTCGGGAGTGGCACCCATGGATTTTGCCACAATCTGGCTAAAGCCCGCCAAAGCGTCATTGGTGCTTTCTCCTGTGCTGATAAAGCTGCCGGGGAACCAAAACTTTTCACTGAAATAGGGCAGCATCGCGTCTAGAACTTCCGGAGCCATAGGGCTGCTCACACAGTTGTCCAAATAGATTGAACCGGGTTTCATTTATCTTTCCTTTGCCAGATTTTCATGATATCCTTCAGAGTGTAGGATCTGAAAACCTGCTGTAGTTTATTTTCGAGTTCACTGAAAAATGGCGACAAAGTGCAAGCTTCGCCCAGACAATGCCTGCCGCTGGTGTCCACGCAAGCTGTGTTGAAACTTTCGTCTTCCACCGCGCTGAGGATATCCGCAAAGCTGATTTCATTTGGTTTTTTGGCCAAAGCGTATCCGCCCAAACTGCCGGGACTGCTATTTACCAAACCGGCGGATTTGAGCAAAGCCATCAGGTGCTCGATATATTTCTTGGGTAGCTTCTGGGCTTCACAGATCTTTTGGGCCGATACATACCCCTGTTCGTGGATCTCAATCAAAGCCCGCAAGGCATATTCGGTCTTGGTATTCAGCGCCATGTCATTCTCCTGTAAATAATTTAAAGCCAAGCTTTATTCTAAAATACATACTAATTAGATATGCTATATCTGTCAAGTGGAATTTAACGAAAGACATCCTGTGTCATACAAATTATTGCAGGTCGGAAAAAGCTTCCCAAGTTAAAAAGGTCACCGATAATTG
>DHSO01000041.1:24723-24849 GCA_002410505.1 Cloacimonetes bacterium UBA5284
TGCAGGTTTTGGTGATCAAAACAGGGAAATTTACTAAAACAATGTCCATTGGTCTTCTGCAAATGCTCTTCGGATATTCTTTTGTCTCTTCGACTTATCTATTTTGTCCATTGATCGCTATTTGCA
>DHSO01000052.1:0-80808 GCA_002410505.1 Cloacimonetes bacterium UBA5284
GAACGTGCCGGAGGCACGAGATACAAAGCAATACGTTCACCATATATTAGTGCCGGAGTTTGGGGTCCCAAGGACGAACAAGGTGAGTTTTTGGGGTAAAAAGATCGGGGTCCCTGAAAAGGAACATCGTGATTTTTTGGGGTGAAAGAAACGAGATACACCAGCATCTTGCAGCCGGTGGAAGGCACCATCTGGGCTGCCAAGCTCCGTTTTGCAGAAGCAGCGCAGCTGCCGGAAAGTGAAGCGACATCTTGACCGTAGGTAAGTAAAGAAAGCGACCTGGAGATCGCTTCTACCTTGTGGCAAACAGAGCTTGCCACCCTAAAGCCTGGAAACGCTACAACTCTACAACCCCAAAACCTCAAAACGCCAAAACTCTACAACCTTAAAACCTTATAAAACCTTCCACCCTTTATCATGAATAATGACACCAATCTCCGGTGTGTATCGGAGGAAGCTGATTGCGGGCTCAGCTCCGTAGCGGAGGATTATTATGCCCGGCATAGCGATTTATCTTGACGAAATATGTATAGCATCAATAATTGGACAGAGTTAATAAACGATATTAAAAGCTATATGTACAGGTATATGGCATCTCAATTTGCCAATCCATATTATAATCACAAGCGAGGTAAGAACCGTGAAAGACGTATTCCAAATCCTGAATCAGATCGATGGCGGTGTTGTATTGGATGCAGCAACGGGGCGGGGAGAATTCATCAACCTGCTGAAACAATACCTGAAAAGCTATACCCAGATCATCGGAGTGGACTATTCCGAGAAAAGTGTAGCTTACGCGCAGAAACTGTTCCCGGAAAATAATGTGGAGATTTACCGTATGAATCTGGAAGATTTACCCTACGAGGACGAGCATTTTGATACCGTTTGCGCTTCAAACTCACTACATCATTTTGAGAACCTGAATAAGGTGATGACGGAGATAATGCGGGTGCTGAAACCCGGAGGTACTTTTATCCTCAGCGAAATGTACGCGGATGGTATCCAGAGTCAACCCCAGCTAACTCATATAATGATGCATCACTGGGTAGCAAAGGTGGATAGTCTGAGCGGAGTATATCACGCAAGCACATTCACAAAGGATGAGCTCATCCGCATCGTAAAGAGGCTGAAGCTCAAGAAAATACACATCGAAGATTTTTATCACGAGGTGGATGATCCCAAAGACCCCAAAACAAGTATCAGTTTGGTGAAAAACTGTCAGGATACCATCAAACGTCTGGAGCAGCTTGGTGAATATCCTGAACTGATAAAAGAAGGCGAAGCGCTGATAGCCCGGATCAATGATATTGGTTTTGCCGGCGCTTCCCGCATCCTGATTACAGCTTACAAATCAAAAGGAGATAAATAATGCTGATAGAAGACGATCTATTTGCTATGACGCAAGCCCAGCTGACAAAGCTGGCAAAAAAGATATCAATCCCCGGATACTCTCAATATAAAGGTACAGAACTCATATTCAAGATATTGGAGTTTCAGGCAGCTCAAGAAGGCCTTGCTTTTGTGACCGGTTGCTTGGAGATAATGGACGATGGCTTCGGATTCTTGAGATTCCCGAACAATAGCTATCTGCCCGGCAAGGATGATGTGTATGTTTCTCTTACGCAAATCCGTAGATTCAGCCTGAAGAACGGTCACATGGTCTCCGGACCGGTGCGTTCACCCAAAGAAGGTGAGAAATACTATGCCTTGTTGCGCGTGGAGGCAGTGAATTATATGTCTCCCTCCGGCTTGCAGGATATGCGTACTTTCGATGAACTCACCCCCTACTACCCCACCGAGCGCTTGAACTTGGAATTTGATCCTGAAAACTATAGCACCCGCATCATCAATCTCTTCACTCCGGTGGGCAAAGGCCAACGCGGTTTGATCGTAGCAGCTCCCAGAACTGGAAAGACTACTCTGTTGCAGGATATCGCCAATGCCATCCTGAGCAATCATCCGGAAGTATATCTCATCGTACTGCTGGTAGATGAACGCCCGGAAGAAGTAACTGAGATGAAAAAAGTGCTGAAGCCCGGAAACAGTGAAGTGATATCCTCCACTTTCGACGAATCACCAAAGAACCACACCAACGTGGCGGAGATCATCCTGGAAAAATCCAAACGTATGATCGAACTGGGGCAGGATGTAGTAATTGTATTGGACAGCATCACCCGTCTGGCTAGAGCTTACAACAATATCACTCCCTCCAGCGGAAAAGTGCTCTCCGGTGGTATCGACGCTAACGGCCTGATCAAACCTAAAAAATTCTTCGGTTCTGCCCGTAATACTGAAGAAGCCGGCAGCCTTACCATCATAGCCACCGCACTCATCGATACCGGCTCAAAGATGGATCAAGTGATCTTTGAAGAGTTTAAGGGAACCGGTAATATGGAACTGGTGCTGGATCGCAGCATCTCCGATATGCGCCTCTACCCCGCCATCGACCTTGTGAAATCCGGTACTCGGCGCGAAGAATTGTTGCTCACCAAAAACGAGATCAATCGTATGTATGTGCTGCGCAAATACCTCAAAACGATCAGCCCGATCCAGGGTATCGAAACCCTGCGTAAACAGATGAAGGCATCAAAGAGTAACGACGATCTCTTGAATTCGATGAGTAATTGATGGAACTAACTGCCCCCGGTGGAGATTTAAATAAAATCAAAACTGCCATCAAGTATGGAGCTGATGCTGTGTATTGCGGTTACAAGCTCTTTGGCTTGCGTGCAAGCGCGACTAATCTATCCAAAGCAGAATTGATGGAAGCCATAGCTTTTGTCCATAATCACAAAGCGAAGCTCTATCTTACTCTGAATGCCTACCTGAAAAATTGCGATTATCCTGCACTGAGGGATTTTTTGCTCTGGCTGAAAGATAGCGGGACTGACGCTGTAATCGTATCAGATCCCGGAGTGTTCACAATGGTGCAGAGTATCACCCAAATACCCATCCATGTAAGCACACAGGCCAACATATGCTCGGTTCAAGCGGCTCACTTCTGGCACAATCTGGGGGCAAAACGCATCGTGGTAGCACGGGAAATGAGCTTCGCCGAGATTGTGGAAACTAAGGCAGCCCTGCCGGATCTGGAAATCGAGTGTTTCATCCACGGAGCTATGTGTGTGGCCTATTCAGGGCGCTGTCTGCTAAGCGCATACTTCAATCGGCGCAGTGCCAACAGCGGGGCCTGTACTCAGGTTTGTCGATGGAATTGGGCACTTACTCAGCAAGAGAGACCGGGTGAATATCTCCCGGTGGAAGAAGATCAATATGGCAGCCATATCCTTAGCTCCAAAGACCTTTGTATGCTGAGTAAAATCCCATTGATGCAAAAAGCGGGTATTGATGCGGGAAAGATCGAAGGACGCATGAAAAGCGAATACTATGTGGCACAGTTGTGTCGTGTATATCGCAAAGCTATGGAAAGCTCCGGACAGGATTCCTCTGTGTGGGAGATGCTGCGTGAAGAACTGCAAAAGGTTTCGCATCGTCCATATTGGGAGGGCTTTTATGACTTTCCTGCTGGTGACGCTGGCATCGTGGAAAAAAGCGACCAAAGCGCTTACATCTCAAAAAGCGAGTATTGTGGAAAAGTAATTGCACATGAAGATGGCAATATGGTTTTCGACTGTCTGGCAAAGATATCTCTGGGCGATACCATTGAATTGATTTTCCCGGAGATAAACCAGGATATCAGACTGCAGGTTAACAAGATATATGATAATGATTACAAAGAACTTGTGTGCACAAAGCCAAACGCACGCTTTAGAGTGCCTTTGGCCCAAAAAGACGTGTTGGGAGCATTGATTCGCCGATGCTTGGATTAAGAGTATTCCTCTCCCTGCTTTTGCTAAGTGCGATCAGCTTGGGAGCGCAGATCCGCAAAGACTTCAGGAACCTTGAAAAGCTATTTGATGAAGGCAAGATAAGCGAACTGCAAAGAGAGCTGACAACGCTGAAACCAAATAAAGACGACGAACGTGCTTTGATGCTGTATTATGATGCAATGCTCAGCACCGGCAAAAGCGACGCCCTAAGTAAATTCAATACTTGCGTGGAGCAGTATCCCAAGACTCTTCATGGACAACTGGCCATGCTGGAAGCTGCCAAGATCCACATACTGGAGAGGGAAATGCAAAAAGCAGGATCTCTATTGCGCCGCATCAATTCTCCTGATATCGTTGAGCGTTTTTATTGGTCAGCAGTGGTGTTTTACTGGTTGGAAGACTATTCTGCCGCGATCGCGAATGCCGAGAATTATATCCGGCTGAGTCCCAAGGGTAAAGAGGTAGAACCTGCGCATTACCTGGTGGTGGAATCATACCTGAACCAGAGAAAATACCAGAGTGCCATCTCCAGTCTATCCAAAATACGCCATATCAAAGCTTATGACCGGCAGTACTATCACTACAAGCTGGGCATGGTATATGAATTGAACTCAAACGCCAAAGAAGCATTGAAGGCATATCGTGAAGGCTATGAGCTGGACAAATACTCTCAAGTGGCATTCAATATCGAAGAACGGCTGTTTGCAATGCGCGGTCGTGCCCCGTCTCTGGATCTAAGTTTTCTATATCCTTATACACCTCTGGACATCCCCGTAGAAATAGCGTCGGATAGCCTTGACACAGAATTGGATGCCGGAACTGAGGTCACAGAAGAGCCAAATCTGCCGGATTTGCCGCCTATCGGCGACTTCCTACCCGTAAAGCTGATAGCCAAGCCCTTGAAAGGTTTCTTTTTGCAGGCGGGCAGATTCTCTGTGGAAACCAACGCAGAACGCTTGTGTCACACAATCCGGGAGATGAATGTCCCCGCTTCATATTATGAGGACAAGTCCCAGGGAAAAACCACATGGGTCGTTCTGGCCGGGCCCTTCAGCAATCGTGAACAGACAGACGGAGCCAAAGCCCGTCTAATAAATCGCGAAATCAACAGCTTTATAGTACAGTACTAAATGGAAAACACCAAACTCACACCCATGCTTCGCCAGTATTTTGAGGTCAAGCAGGCACATCCGGATAAATTGGTCCTTTTTCGCATGGGTGATTTTTATGAAACTTTTTTTGAAGATGCTGTTACTGCCTCCAGAATCCTGAACATAACCCTCACCACTCGCAATAAGAATGACGATAAACCCATCCCGCTGGCTGGTTTCCCCTATCACGCTCTGGAGAACTATCTGGACAAATTGATCAAAAGCGGTCTGAAAGTGGCAATCTGTGAACAAACCGAGGATCCCAAAAAGGCCGTGGGGTTGGTGAAACGTGAGGTAACCGAGATCATAACTCCCGGTGCAGTGCTGGATCAAAACCTTTTGGAAGGCACAGCCAACGTGTTTCTGAGTACCATGTATCGTTCCGACAGGCAAAAACTATGTGGACTTGCTCATTTGGATCTCTCCACCGGTGAGTTCTTTTTTACTGAACTGGCTGAAGAAGAATTGGCCAATGAGTTGCAACGCCTCCGACCCGCAGAGATATTGGTGGACAGCAGCGTCAATGAAGCATATGTGAAAGAATTGAAGCTCGAGCACAATCCCACCATCAGTATCTTTGACAACTGGCAATTTCAACCCGCGGAAGCCAAAGCGCTCCTATTGAAGCATTTCGGCGTCAGCAGTTTGGAACCTTTCGGAGCACATAATCGACCCTATGGCGCCACGGCTGCGGGAGCCACACTGGCTTATGTGATGAGCCTTTACAAGGTTCCTCTCACGCATATCACTGCACTGAGGTTTTATTCATTATCCCAATATATGCAATTGGATGAGATCAGCCGCCGCAATCTGGAGCTGACTCGCAGTATCCGATATGGTAATCGACATGGAAGCTTACTCAGCGTTATAGATCAGAGCCAAACCCCCATGGGCAGCAGGCTTTTACAACAGTGGCTATTGCACCCCTTGATCGAACTGGATCAGATCCTTGCCAGACAAGCCATCGTCTCCGCCTTTATGAAGCAGAGTGCCTATTTGAAAGATATCCGCGTCTCACTAAAAGAAATTGGAGATATCTCCCGGATCGTATCCCGTCTGGGTTCTTTGCGCATAAATCCCCGTGAGCTGTTGGCATTACAGAGTTATCTGATCAGCGCGAAAGAATTGAAACACAAGCTGGAAATCTTTTCTGAAGACCTTTTTGCGGATTGGATAAGCATGCTGGATACTTTCGAGGATATCGATGCCATGATCGACAAAGCCATTGCGGAAAACCCGCCAAACACGATCACCGAAGGTGGCATTTTCAAGCAAGGATACCAGAATGATCTGGATGAACTGATGGAACTGGTACATGATGGTAAAAGCTGGATTGCCAGATTGGAGGACGATGAAAAACGTAAGACCGGCATTCCCAGCCTGAAAGTTGGATACAACCGCGTTTTTGGCTATTACATAGAAGTGACCACGACCCATAAAAGCAAGGTTCCGGACTACTATATCCCCAAGCAGACCCTGGTCAATTCCGAGCGCTATATATCTCCCCGATTGAAAGAATTTGAAGCCAAGGTGCTCTCCAGCGAAGAAAAGATTAAGAATCTGGAGTATGAATTGTACAAAGAGCTGCGAACAGAGCTTGCCACGCACCTGCCCCGCTTGCAGCGGCTCAGCGACATTATTGGCGAGATCGACGTATACAGCTCCATGGCATATCTGGCATGGCAAAACCACTATTGCTGCCCTGTCTTCAGCGAAAACCGAAATCTGCACATTGAGGCTGGCAGGCATCCTGTGATTGAGAAGCTGATGGGCGAAGCGGAATTTATTCCCAATGATACTCAGCTAGACTATCCTGAGACCTGTATCGCTTTGATCACCGGACCCAATATGGCAGGCAAATCCACCTACCTGCGACAGGTAGGACTCTTGGTAATCCTTGCCCAAATTGGCAGCTACGTTCCAGCGAATGCTATGCAAATGCCCATCTTTGACCGGGTTTTTACCAGAGTGGGAGCCTCAGACAACCTTGCACAAGGCCAAAGCACTTTTTTGGTGGAAATGATCGAAACGGCAAACATCCTTAATTCCGCCACTCCCCAATCTCTGATCCTTTTGGATGAGATCGGACGCGGAACATCTACTTTTGACGGGCTCAGCCTGGCCTGGGCTATCATAGAGCAAATCCAGAAACAAATCAAAGCTCTCACCCTTTTTGCAACTCATTATCACGAACTTACAGAATTGGAAAACATATATCCAGACATCAAAAACTACAATGTGGCAGTGAAGCTATACGATGAACAAATGATATTCATCCGCAAGATCGAACGCGGTGGTGCAGATCAAAGCTATGGCATTCAGGTAGCTCGTCTGGCAGGAATACCCAACCGTGTGATCCGCAGAGCCCAAGAGATACTGAAAAACCTGGAGGAACACGAGATCAGTCCCCAAGGACTGAGTAAAAGCCTACGCAAGAAACTGGCCAGCAGCACTCCACAATTGGAAATCTTTGAAGTAATGATAGATAAAGCAAATGAACACGAAGCCATAATAAATCAAATCCGCGAACTGGAGCCCGAAGAATTGAGCCCAATCGCCGCCTGGCAACTGCTCAGCGAACTCCAGAAGCAAATCTTGGGAGAATCATGATACGCAATATATTTTTTGCCATTATCTTAGTGGCTCTTTTTGCCTGTTCCGGCCCACGGGGAAACAGCGCCGGAATCATCAATTCCGAAAGAATATCAAAGACCGAATTCATCAATACATATCGGAGCTATACGGCAAACTTTCAGCTGCAAAACCAGCGTATGCCCACCACAGAAGAAAAGGTGGATGTTTACAAGGACTCATGGAATTACCTTACCCGTAAGGTTGTCTTACAACAGCATTTTAAGCGCCATCAAATCTCAGCAAGCGAACAGGAAGTAATCGACACTTTGCTTACAAACATTCCGCCTTTTCTACTGAATAATCCGGCTCTGATGATTAACGGTAAATTCAGCCATGATCTCTACAATCAATCTGTCCGATATGACAGCCCTCTGAATATGAGTGCCATCCGCAATTCATACCGGGAATCCTATGTGCCGGTGCAGAAGCTGAAAGAGAAGATGATAGACGAGGATCTGTCAAGCAAAAAGAAGAGTGGCAGAATAGCCGACATAGTGGTGAGTAAAGCCGATTTTGAGCTTGTAGTATTTGATCCCCTGGCCATGGAACCTATGCTTAGTGATAGCGAGATCGAAGCGTTTTATCAGAGAAATTTGCAGCGCTTTGCCATGGATCCCATCTACAGCTTAGAATACCTCAGTCTGCCGGTGAAACCCAGAGATGAGGACAGAATCTACACTGAGGCCGTAACAGACAGTATCTACAGACAAGTCCTTGCGGGGAAGAGCTTTGAAACTGTGATCGAAGAAAAACAGGAACAAGTGCCGGGAATCAATCTGCTGGACCCGGGCTTTGTCCTGATCGAAAATATCGATGAGGACATTCTGGAAACTCTGGAAATTCTGGATAATAATAAATATAGCAGTCCCATCGCTTTGGGGCATGGTTTTGCCATCTTCCAGAAACTCCAGCGCACAAAGTCCATGCTGAGCTACAGAGCCTTACAGATACCGCCCATACTTTCGCCCAATACCATCAACTCCCATCACAGCCAGGCTGTGGGAGCACTCAATCTCGCTCGGGATCTGGGAGCGAAAACTGCAGCGGATGAATTGGAACTGGAACTGACGCGAAAGGACACACTTAGTGTCAATGACCTGTGGTACAGTGACAAATTGGTGGTAGATAAAGTGATCAGCGAATTGATGAACCATAAAAAGGGAGACTTTCTGGAGCCGGTGTATTCTACGATCACCGGAAACTGGCTGGTGATTCGCCTCACAGAGAATCAAGTTAACCGCGTGTATCCGCTAGAAAATGTGAGACATATCATAGTACCCGAACTAATGGCTATGCGGCAACGAAGCATGGCACTTCAGAAAGCAGAGTCCTGGCTGATGGAAAACCCCGATCTGGAAACCGATATTCTCAGGGATCGGGTGCAGCACTACCACAAATCCGGCATCGAAAGCCAATATGCCGGCAAATCTTTGGAGCTGATATATCTCAGAGCTATCGACCGTCATTTGCAAAATAAAAGTCCCGTGGTCGACACTTTGGGAGATCTGCAAGTAATCCTGATCCCGAGAGCATATTACAAGAATAAAGCTGAAACAGCAGATCGCGAAACCCTGAGAAAGCTATATGTACAGCAATTGCCCAGAACCTGGTTTGAAGATTGGTTGAACACTCAGATCAACAAGGCCAGAATACAGGTTTTCGTTAGCCCATGAACGATGATTTTTACATGAGAATCGCTTTGGAAGAAGCGCGCTTGGCTGCCGAAGAGGATGAAATCCCCGTGGGCGCTTGCTTGGTAAGAGATCAATCTGTGATCCTGAGAGACCATAATCGAAGCAGACAGACACAAAATCCCATGGCACACGCCGAAAAGCTGATTCTGGACAAAGCACAAGATCTGGATTACAAATATCTGCAAGAATGCAGTCTCTTCATAACATTAGAACCCTGCCTGATGTGCAGTGGTATGATTATCCTCAGCCGGGTGGGGCGCGTGGTCTTTGGCTGTTACGATCCCAAATCGGGTGCAGCAGGTTCCATTTACAACAGCCTTTGGGACAAAAGTTTCAATCACCGTCCGGCTCTTAAGCGAGGAGTATTGGCCGAAGAGTGCGCTTTGGTCTTGACAGATTTCTTCAAGAAAAAACGTTGAACATAGGCGTGGAGAGTTGCCGGAGCGGTTGAACGGGACGGTCTCGAAAACCGTTGTATCCTTTCGGGTACCCAGGGTTCGAATCCCTGACTCTCCGCCATTTATATGGGAGTGTAAATGCATAGTATCCCTTCAGATATCGTTCAAAGCGCAGCGAAGCTCTTTGCCCTGAGCCTCTCTCCCAGTTTCTTTTCCCGTAGCCATCAACACTCTGCTGGCAGCTTGTTTGAATGCGGGAATGTCTTGCTCAAAGTAAGCAAACAAACCTCAATGAATGATATGGATGATATGGATGAACGCCTGCACTACGCACTCCATCTGAGACAAAATGGCATCACAGTACCTGCGTACATTTTGTCGATCAATAAGAACATGATAGAGAGCATTCCGACAGATTCCGGATTGTATCTGGCATATGCATGGCCCAAGGCCCCCGGAAAACCGCTGGCAGACCCACATCCGCGACATCTGGAGCAATACTATCGGAACTGGGCTGCTCTTTTGGCCGCCTGCCACAATGCTGCCGGGACTTACAGATCTGACTTGCTTCCGGATTGGCATGCAGAGTGGCAATCATGTTATAATGATTTGCCCGACAATGAGATGAAGGATTGCTTTGAAGTTCTGAAGGGCGAACTCGATCGCCGGGAAAGAAATATCCTTAACTTTGGAGCCATCCACAACGATGCCCATCCCAGAAACATCCTGCAAAATGGGCAAGTACTCACTCTGATCGATTTTGACCGATGCTGTTACCATTACTTCGTTCAAGACATCGCCAATGCCATTTACAGCGAGTATTCTCGCATAGGATTTCATTCCGGGCACAAATCTGCCTTGATAGAGATGCGAGAGCTTTTCCTGATACCATTTATCCAAGCTTATCTCGCCGCTCACCCACTCCCAAAGGTAGATATATATGAGGTCGAGATTTTCCTGTTGTACAGACAATTCGTGATGTTTAGCAACTTCCAGAGGGAGATTAATGAGGCTGCGCCAGACTATCTGAAAGTCTTCCGTCAGAGGATTATGACCAGAGTTCCCTTTCTTCCTTTTAATATAGAGAGTCTCTTATTCTGACATTCATTCCAAGCTTTCGCTCATGGTCTCAGCCTCACCTTCATCGTGCTTATCTTCAACTCAACATCCATAGCTAAGTGCGCAATACTACACAATATTACGAAATGCCCGGGGTATACAGCGGGATGAAAGGCCTGCGTCTGGCTGAATAAGTATAGCATATCCTTGGACGATAGAATATCTTTTCTTATTGGATCACAAATCTATGTAGTATCTAATATCCAATCTTCCGGGTGACATTGCCTGATTATTATACTATGCAGTAAACAGGTAGAAGCTCCTCGAATGTGGCAGTCCAATATCAGACGAATAGATATTTATTCATCCTATCTGCATGACCATCAGCGTGTTGTGTTATATCGATATAAATTAAGTAGATTTATCTTGACAGATTTATCCGATATTTATTTATTGAAAACAGAAAGCTGAATACGCCGTTCTGATTCGTCAGGAGATATTATCAGCAAAGGAGATGCGATGGACGCGATACCGCTTTTAACCTTAAAGCGCTTGCCCAAATACCTTGATGTTTTAAACAGATTCAAGAAAGCCGGACTCAAGATGGTTTCTGCCACAAAGATAGCCGTCTTTACTGATGTCCACATGACTCAAGTGCGCAAAGATCTATCCTTTACCGGCGTGGTTGGCACTCCAAAGATCGGACACAATATTGAGCAACTGATCATAGCCATCGAGAACTGCCTAAATTGGAATGATATTTCTTCCTGCTTTCTGGTGGGTGTGGGACATCTGGGAAAAGCATTGATGGGATATCAGGAATTGCACAAAAAAGGTTTGCGCATCATCGCTGCCTTTGATACTAATCCGGCGCTTTCGGACACCTATTATCAGGGTATACCGATTCACTCGATGGAGAAATTCAGCAACCTTCTTTCCCGCTTGCATGTGCACATTGGCATTCTCACAGTTCCAGCCGATGCGGCGCAAGGAATTGCCGATCAGATGGTGGAAAATGGAGTTTTGGCTATATGGAATTTTACTCCGGCAAAACTAATACTTCCGGAGGATATCATCATAGAAAATGTAGACATGAGTTCTTCCTTGGCAGTACTCTCGCGTAGAATCGCCGAAAGGTTGCATATCGATAAAGCTTAAGCCGTCTTAAGCCAAGTATAAAAAATCAAAAAATAAATGAATCTCATATTCCCGAAATACATGAAAAATACATATACAGGAGTAGACATGAGTGCCGAATACGCAGCCGCTCACAGCTTCAACAAGGTGATCGACATTCTGGATCGTTTCGACAGAAGCGAAGCCAAGATCATCCCCATTCTTCAGGCAGTACAAGAAGAATACCGTTACCTGCCTCAAGAAGTACTTACTTTTATAGCCACATCTCTGCGCATCTCCCCTGCCAGACTATTTGGTGTAGCAACTTTTTACAGTCACTTTTCATTGGAACCCAAGGGAAAGCACATCATAAAGATGTGTGATGGCACAGCCTGCCATGTCCGTGGCTCCTCAGCGGTAATTGATGCCATTCGCAATAAATTGAATCTCAGTGACAAAAAGATTACTACAGACGACATGATGTTCACATTTGAAACCGTATCCTGTTTGGGTGCCTGTGGATTGGCCCCGGTTTTGGTGGTGGATGATGAAGTTCACGGCCAGATAACTGCTGAACAGGCTTTGGAACTGATAAGCAACATCGAAGAAAAGGAGAAGGAAAATGCCTAAACTCGAAGAGCTCCGTGATGCTTATAATGAAGCTCGCGCGCTATGTGACAAGCGCATTATCGTTTGTGCCGGAACAGGTTGCATTGCCAATGGTTCCATGAAGGTTTTTGAAGCTCTTAAAAACGCCATTGCCTTAAGTGGATTGGAAGTAACCGTCTCCCTGAAATCTCATGATCCCAAAGAACATAAACATCACGATGTATATATGATTGGCAGCGGATGTCAGGGATTCTGCCAGGTCGGTCCCCTGGTTACCATCGAACCAGCCGGGATAATGTATGGTCATGTAAAACCGACAGACGCCGAAGAAATTGTGGCTCAGTCGATCGTAAAAGATGAAGTGATAGAGCGTTTGCTGTATCATGATCCCGTGTCTGGAACCGCTTATAAAGGACCGGGTGAGATTCCTTTCTACGTCCGCCAACAGCGTACCGGATTGAAAGATTGCGGTAGGATAGATCCCTCCAACATCTCTGAATACATAGCTCATGGCGGGTACTTTTCAGCCCGAGACGCATTTATGAAATATGATGCTGAAGCACTGTGCAATTTATACAAAGAAAGCGGGTTACGCGGTCGTGGTGGCGGTGGTTTTTTAACCGGTCTGAAATGGGATTTTGCACGCAAAGAAAACAATGAAAAGAAATACGTGGTCTGCAATGGTGATGAAGGTGATCCCGGAGCTTTTATGGATCGTTCCATATTGGAAGGTAATCCGCATAGTGTGATCGAAGGCATGATGATCGCCGCCAAAGCAATCGGAGCCAACGAAGGTTATGTATATGTTCGCATGGAGTATCCCCTGGCTTGCTCAAGAATTCGTGAAGCCATAGCTACAGCTGAAGAATACGGCATTTTGGGAGACCATGTGTTTGGCAGCAAAGAGAGTTTCCATATCAACGTGATGGAAGGTGCCGGAGCATTTGTCTGCGGAGAGGAAACCGCTCTTATAGCCTCGATCGAAGGCAAACGTGGTATGCCCTCACCCAAACCTCCATTCCCTGCTCAGAAGGGACTCTTTGGCAAGCCCACCGTGATCAACAATGTGGAAACCCTGGCTTTGGTGCCGATTGTAATGCAAAAGGGAGTAGAAGACTTCCGCAAGGTGGGGAGCGCCAAATCTCCAGGCACGAAGACTTTTGCGCTAACCGGGCATGTGGCCAACACCGGACTGATCGAAGTACCTTTCGGCACCACTATCCGCGAGATCGTTTTCGAGATCGGAGGAGGCGTATTTGACAAAGATGGCAAGATTAACAATGATGCCTTCAAAGCCGTTCAGATCGGTGGTCCCAGCGGTGGTTGCCTCACTCGTGAACACTTGGATCTACCCCTGGATTTCGATTCTTTGGGATCGATCGGAGCGATGGTTGGTTCAGGTGGGATGGTAGTGATGAACGACAGCACCTGTATGGTGGAAACAGCCCGCTATTTCATGACATTCACTCAGCACGAATCCTGTGGTAAATGTGTGCCTTGTCGTGAAGGGACGCGTCAGATGCTGGAGATTTTGGAAGACATCACCAAAGGCGAAGCCGATGAAGAGAGCCTAGAGCTCTTGCAGGAAGCTGGAGAAGCCGTAAAGATCACCTCTTTATGTGGTTTGGGCAAATCCGCTCCAAATCCCGTGCTATCCACTCTGCGATATTTCCGCGACGAATATGAAGCGCATGTGAAGGCGAAGTATTGTCCCACGAAGACTTGCAAAGCCCTCAGTCCCATCAGCATTGATCCTACTCTTTGCCGTGGCTGCACCCTGTGTAAGCGGGTCTGTCCGGTTGGAGCGATCTCCGGTGAAGTGAAAAAACCGCATGTCATCGACCCCATGGTTTGCATCAAATGCGGAGCTTGTATCGCAACCTGCAAATTCAAAGCCATCAGCTAATCAGGAGTATATAAAATGGAAAGATATGTATATATAAATGACCGTCCCGTTGTCTGGGAAGACGAGAAGAATATTCTTGAACTGGCCCGGAAAGCCCACATCGATATCCCCACTTTCTGCTATCATAGCGATTTGAGCCTGTATGGCGCTTGCAGATTGTGCATGGTGGAAGTTGAAGGACGCGGTTTGGTGACATCCTGTTCTACCGCTCCATTTGAAGGCATGAAGATCAAAACCCATACCGAACAGATTTTGAAATTGCGCAAAACTATCGTGGAAATGCTGCTGGCAAATCACGATCAAGAATGCCCTAAATGCTCACGTGCCAACGATTGTAAGCTTAGAGATATTTCAAATCGGCTGAGCATCGACAAGGTGCGTTTCCGTAGAACCCGGCAAGCCAAGCCGAAGGATCTGGGCAGTGAATGTCTGGTGAGAGACCCCAATAAATGCGTTCTCTGCGGCGATTGCGTGAGATTCTGCAGCGAGATCCAGGGCATTGGTGCTATCGATTTTGCTGCACGCGGACAGAATGTATGTGTAGCCGCGGCATATGGCAAAAGCCTGGCTCAGGTAGATTGCATCAATTGCGGACAGTGTGCAGCAGTGTGCCCTACCGGAGCAATAGTGGTAAAAAGCCATATTCCTCAGACATGGGAAGTGATTCACGATTCAACCAAGACAGTTGTAGCTCAGATCGCTCCCGCGGTGCGCGTGGCCTTGGGTGAGATGTTCAACCTTCCTGCCTGTGACAATACAACCGGCAAAATGGTCGCCGCTTTGCGTATGATCGGATTTGATCAGGTATACGATACAGCTTTTGCGGCTGATCTCACTGTGGTTGAAGAAGCCAACGAATTCATCGCCCGCAAATCCAAAGGCGAAAAACTGCCGATCTTCACTTCATGCTGTCCAGCTTGGGTGAAGTTTGCCGAACAAAGCTATCCGCAATTATTGGAGAATCTTTCCAGCTGCCGTTCTCCTCAGCAGATGTTTGGTGCCATTGCCAAAGAGCGTTTACCGAAACTGTTGAAAGTGGACAAAAAGGACTTGGTGGTAGTATCTATAATGCCTTGTACCGCCAAAAAGTATGAATGCAAGCGCCCAGAATTTACTCATGACGGCATCGCAGACGTGGACATCGCTCTCACCACACAGGAACTGGGCAGGATGATCAAAGAAGCCGGAATTGACTTTGAAGCTTTGGAACCGGAATCCATGGATCTACCCCTGGGCTTTGCTACCGGAGCGGGCATGATCTTTGGCAACAGTGGCGGAGTGTCCGAAGCAGTACTCCGTTATGCTGCTGACAAATTTGACATCCCCGTGCCCGAAAACATTGTTTTGCAAGAAGTGCGGGGCGAATCCGGAATACGTGAAGCTGTGTTGGCGGATGGAAATCTAAAGATGGCCGTAGTTCATGGCATCAAAAACGCGCAGGAATTGTGCGACAAGATACTGGCCGGGGAAGCCGAATATGACATCGTGGAAGTGATGGCATGTCCAGGCGGATGCACCGGAGGGGCAGGACAGCCGATCGTGATGGATCGCATCAAACGCAAGAAACGCACCACATCTTTGTATCACGCGGACAAAACCATGCCTATGCACAGAGCTCAGGACAACCCTTTCATTGGTGAATTGTACGAGACACTACTGGACACACCCAACAGTCACAAAGCCCATGAACTCTTGCACACTGCCTACAAGCATCGCAAACGCATTGACGATGACGAGCTGTCTTTTTCCGGAGCCGGTAGCGAAGACCGTTGCAAGATAAGAGTTTGCGTGGGCACATCCTGCTATCTGCGTGGTTCCCAGGATATCCTGGCCAAAACCTTGCAAATGGTAGAAGAAAACGCTTGGGGCAGCCATTTCGATATCGCCGCCACATTCTGCAGCGAGAAATGCGACAAAGGCCCAAATGTGCGAATTGGTGAAGAAGTGATTCATAGAGCCACCCTGGAACAGGTAAAAGATCTCATCAGCAAAGAAGCGAAAAAGAGAGTACAATGAAGAAGATCCTGATCTGTATGGGGAGCTCCTGTTTTGCCCGTGAAAACAGAGATAACCTCCGCGTGATCGAGGAGTTTCTGAAGAATCACGGGATCAGTGATAGTGTGCATATCGAAGGCTCGCTCTGCATGGGGCAATGCCATCGGGGACCAAACATAACCATCAACGGCAATGAATACCACGAAGTACGTGGTGAAGAACTGCCCGAGATACTGAGAAAAGAACTGATAGAACTATGAATAAGCCGATTTACACCGAGAAAACACAGTGTCAGGATTGCTACAAATGTGTTCGTGGATGCCCGGTAAAGGCTATCCGCGTGGTGGATGGCAGCGCCCAGGTGATGCCGGAAGCGTGCATCCTTTGCGGGCATTGCACCGAAGTATGCCCCGTGGGAGCCAAAAAGATCAGAGACGATCTAAGCTTGGCTATGCAGCTGTTGAAAGACAAGAAGCATGTGTATGTTTCTTTGGCTCCTACCTTTCGAACAGAATTCAACGGGATGAATGAGGCGAAGCTGATCGGGGCGATCCGTAGCCTTGGTTTTGCCGGTGTATCGGAAACAGCATTGGGAGCGCAGGTGGTGTCATCTGCCTGCGCTCAATTGCTCCGTGAGGGGGATCATTCGCTGATGATATCCTCAGCCTGTCCCAGCGTAATCCATCTCATTGAACAGTATTATCCGCAGCTGGTGCCCTTTATAACTCCGGTTTCCTCACCTCTGCAAGCTCATTGTAAGCTACTTAGAGAGGAATATGGCGCAGATATCGGAATAGTATTTATCGGACCATGTATTGCCAAAAAGAACGAAAGCACAGACAGCTTTGATGTCGCTCTCACTTTTGCCGATCTCAGGCGTTGGTTCAACATGAATGTCATCGATTGGGATAAGGTGAGCCTCGAAGATAGTTTTGTACCAGAAGCCGCCGCGGAGGGTGGATTGTATCCCATCGATGGCGGCATGATCGAAGGCATCAAGTACTATGGCGTTCCCGAAGACACCCTTTTTATGTGCTTCTCCGGAGTCGAAGAGATAATGGAGGCATTTGATGAAATTGATACCAGAGGTTTTGATCACCCGGTATTCGTGGAAACTCTAGCCTGCGTAGGTGGTTGCGTGAATGGCCCCGGAGTAAGCAAAAGAGGGTCGATAGCCCAGAAACGTTATAAAGTACAAACACTCACACCATCCGCCCCTGCCAGCCGCGATATGCAGCCTCTGGACATCGGAAAAACATTTCATGAAAGGGAAATCGTAAAGGGAGCTCACAGCAAACAGGAGATAGCCGCGGCACTATTGAGAATTGGCAAAAAACGTGTGGAAGAAGAGCTGAATTGTGGTGGTTGTGGATACGATACCTGCAGGGATTTTGCCTGCGCCTTGATAGAGGATAAGGCCGAACCGGCAATGTGTGTATCGTATCTGCGCAAACTGGCTCAGAACAAGGCTGCCGCATTGATTAAGGCAATGCCATCCGGGGTGGTAATCGTAGATGAGAATCTGAAGATTATAGAAAGCAACGCCCGCTTTATCCAGATCATCGGTGGCGATGCCAGCATCATCTCTGAAGCGGATCCTGACCTGGAAGGCGCGTATCTGGAACGCCTAGTAGATTTCCACGAGCTCTTCGCCGAAGCACTGCGGGAAGGCACTGAAGTTAAGATTCAAGATATTCGCCGAAATGGGCGCATCATCCGCTTGACGCTGTTTTCGATCCAGAAGCATCTGGTCTTGGGTGGTATCCTGCAAGACATCACAGAGCCGATGATACAAAGTGAACAGATCATCGAAAAGGCTAACGAAGTGATGAAAAAGAACCTCACTACAGTACAACAAATTGCCTTTCTTTTGGGAGAAAACGCCGCGGACAGCGAGGTCTTGCTCTCATCCATCATCCAGAGCTTTGCAAACAAGGATGCACCAAAGTGAATTCCTACTTCCTTGAAGCCGATCACTTTCAGATATGTAAAAATGGATATCTTTCCTGCGGAGACACCTTTTACAGTATAAAGAACGATAATGGAATCATCTGTGTGTTGGCAGATGGCTTGGGCAGCGGAATCAAAGCCAGTGTGCTCTCCACTTTGACCACTACCATGGCAGCGGGCTTCATGTCCTCAAAAGTAGATATCAAAAGAGCAGCAGAGATCATATTGGAAACTTTGCCGGTATGTTCTTACAGGCAGATTGGCTATAGCACTTTCACCATAATTGAAGCCAGTAACAGCGGACACATTAAGGTGATTGAACACGACAACCCTCCTTATATGCTTCTGAGGGCCGGGAAAAGCATCCCGGTGGAAAAGCAGGAAATCCCCATCAAGACATTCCGTAAAAGCCATTTATACTATTCAGAATTGGATCTCTTGCCCGGCGACAGAGTGGTTTACTTCTCTGATGGTGTAAGCCAATCCGGGATGGGTTTGCCACACCTGCCATTGGGCTGGTTGGAAAGCGGAGTGGAAAAATACTTGGAAAAGTTGCTGATAGACAGCCCCGCAATATCTGCCAGTGATATCTCTCGTAGAGTGGCATACAAAGCCAGAGAGTATGACGGCAACAAAGCTGCCGACGATATCAGCTGTGCAGCCCTATATCTGCGCAACCCCCGCCGAACTATGCTGGTTACAGGGCCTCCCTACAAGAAGGAGCATGACAGCACTCTGGCAGATATGGTAAGCAATTTCGATGGCAAAAAGCTGGTATGTGGGGGCACTACTGCCGCGATCCTTTCACGGGAATTGAAAACTCCCATCAAAGTGAATCTGAAAGAGATAAAGTCTTCCTCCGAGGTACCACCCAGCGCGGAGATGAAGGGTTTTGATCTGGTTTGCGAGGGAACCATTACCCTATCTCGCTGTTTACGTGCTTTGCAAGAAGGCCAAGTGCCGGATAAGATGCCGGAGGACGCGGTAAAGCGATTGATAACAATCCTTTTGGAAAGTGATATTATAGAATGTGTGGTTGGCACCAAAATCAATGATGCCCATCAAGATCCCGCGCTTCCCAAAGATTTGGAGATCCGCCGAAACTTGATGAAGCAATTCTGCAAAGTATTGGAAAAGAAATATTTAAAATCCACAAGAATAGTGTTTATATAGTTTGAAAATCGGACAAGAACTATCGGACAGTTGATTCTGGAAAGATAATACTTATCTCCCTCTGCGCGCTTTGCTGCGAATCAGACGCGTGAGCGCCGTTATCCGTAATCCCTTCACCATACAATGCCCGTATGGTTCCCGCATTCCGCTTTGCAGGAATCACATCTCCCATTATCTCCCGCAAGAGATGAATGGCATTTTCCTTTTCCAGAAGCAAAGCGACAGTAGGTCCGGAGCGCATGAAGCTCTCCAACCCGGTATAGAAATCCTTCTGTAAATGTTCCGCGTAAAAGAGCCGGCATAGCTGAGTATCAAAGTGGACCAGCTTCATATCCAATATTCTGAAGCCGTGCTCTTCCAATATGCTGATGATGTGCCCGATATGCCGATGGTACACCGCGTTTGGTTTGATCAGAAAGAGGCTGCGCTCAATCATCTCTTTACGTAAATAGTCTCGATATAATCCAGGGCTGCTACTTTGATGGAGATGTCGCGGCTCAAAACCCTGCTCATTTTGATCTTATGGAGCAGGATCTCGGTCCAGATTTCATACACTTCGCCAGCTTTGAATTCCTGACCGGTATAGAGCTTCAGCATGTCCGGATAAAAATCATCACGATCGGAATCGACCCGGGCGATAACAAGCTTTTGGGTGTCTGAGCAGAGGTCATATTCTTTATACCTGATGTCGATCACGGCATAGCCAAGCTTCAAGAGATTTTCAAAATTGATCTGTAATTCAACGTTGTTCAGCATATTCGGAACTCCCGATTTTAATTTTCTCGACAGATTTGCATCTGCTTGATTTCTTGGTATCCAAACTGAAATTCTTCCTTATTACGTCAAGTAGAATTTCAGAATAAATGCTCAAAGGAGCCAGGATGTCCTCTTTCCGGATGATTAGTGATTACGCCCCCGCCGGGGATCAACCTCAAGCCATCGATGAGCTGGTGAGCGGCATACAAAATGGTAAACAGTTCCAGGTGCTTTTGGGAGTGACAGGCAGCGGAAAAACCTTCACGATCGCCAATGTAATCCAGAAATTGAACCGCCCCACTCTGGTGCTTTCTCACAATAAAACCCTGGCAGCTCAGCTATATGGCGAATTGAAACAACTGTTTCCGGATAACGCTGTGGAATATTTTATCTCCTATTACGATTACTATCAGCCTGAAGCCTATATACCGGGTAAAGACATCTATATCGAAAAGGATTCGGATATCAATTCCGAGATCGAAAAGCTGCGTCTGCGCGCAACCATGAGCCTGATGGAACGACGGGATGTGATCATCGTTGCCTCGGTTTCCTGCATATATGGACTGGGGGTTCCCGAAGAATACCGGGAAGCTCTCATCCGCCTGAAACGAGGTATGCACATGGAGCGGGATGAACTTTTAAAGAAGCTTATCACTGCCCACTACTCCCGCAATGACATCGCTTTTGAGCGCGGTGCCTTCCGGGTTCGCGGAGATACGGTGGATATCTATCCCGCATATCTGGAACACTGTCTACGCGTGGAATTCTTTGGCGATGAAATTGTGAATCTGGAAAAGCTGCATCCCATATCTTATAAAAGCCTAGGCGCTGTGGATGAATATCCGGTGTATCCTGCCATCCA
Source organism: Cloacimonetes bacterium UBA5284 (assembly GCA_002410505.1). GTDB lineage: Bacteria > Cloacimonadota > Cloacimonadia > Cloacimonadales > Cloacimonadaceae > UBA5456. Next base: position 21,134 of record DHSO01000052.1, read on the forward strand.
TTTTATCATGAATGAAGAAAAAATGGCAGGCGCTTTACACTCTATCGAAGCCGAGATGAATCAACGGGTACAATACTATCTGGACAATCAACGCTATGTGGAAGCAGATCGCCTCAAACAACGCACAATGTTCGATATCGAGATGCTGAGAGAACTGGGCTTTTGCAGTGGCATAGAAAACTACAGTCGTCACCTCACCGGTGCTGCGCCGGGCGAGCCTCCAAATTGCCTTTTAGACTACTTCCCCGATGATTTCCTGTTCGTAATCGACGAATCCCATGTGAGCATCCCGCAGGTTCATGGTATGTACGGCGGAGATTTTACCCGTAAAAAGAACCTCGTAGAGTACGGCTTCAGATTACCTTCCGCTTTTGACAACCGACCTCTTCGCTTCGAAGAATTCGAAGAATATCTGCACAATGTGATCTTTGTGTCTGCCACACCTGCAGATTATGAATTGCAAAAGACCGGTGGCGAGATCGTGGAACAAGTGATCCGCCCCACTGGTCTCACCGATCCGGAGATCGAGGTCAAACCTATCAAAAATCAGGTTGACGATCTCATCGCGCAAGCCAAAGATCGAGTGGCAAAAGGGCACAAGGTTTTGGTGATGACCCTCACCAAACGCATGGCAGAGGATCTCAGTACCTATCTGAATAAAGCCGGAATCCGCAGCAAATATCTTCACAGCGACATCGACAGCATTGGCAGGGCAAAACTCATTCGAGAGTTGAGGTTGGGAGAATTTGACGTGCTGGTAGGCGTGAACCTGCTTCGCGAAGGGCTTGATCTACCGGAAGTATCTTTAGTAGCCATTCTCGACGCGGATAAGACCGGTTTCCTTCGCTCCGCCCGATCCTTGATCCAGATTTCCGGTAGAGCCGCTCGAAACGTTGAAGGTAAAGTAGTATTTTATGCTGATGTAATCACTGATGCCATGCAGCATACTATCGACGAAACCAACCGGCGTCGAAAAAAGCAACTGGGCTTTAATGTGACTCACAATATCACCCCCACCACGATTATGAAAACAGTAGAGCAAATCATGCAATCCACCGCCATCGCCGAAGGTTACGAAAAGAAAGAAGAAGATGTGCAGCCTCAAAAAGAGGAATTTCAAGAATACCTCAATCTGGATTCCGTGTCCAAGGTACTGGAGCTATTGAAAAAAGAAATGCAAAAGGCCGCAGCTAATCTGGATTTTGAACGTGCAGCAGAATTAAGAGACAGGATCTGGGAGATGGAAAACTATAGTAAAACTCCCGAGAAGGAAAATCTGAATCCAGCTGACAGCTAGCCTCTTTCTGAATAGCAGGTTGCGATAAGACTGATCCCGAGCAACATTCTGCCATTGTCAATATATGCCTCACACTCAAACAGCCACCGCGGAGGACTATGCCTTATCCCGTGCCCAGTCCAATATGGACAGAAAAAGAAAGGCAGAACCGAAGCTCCGCCTTTCCTTACTAGTTGTCAAAATGCTAAGTATTACTTTTTGACAGCGTCTTTCAGTTTTTTACCCGCTTTGAAAACAGGAACTTTGCGTGCCGGAATCTTCAAAGGAGCTTTGGTTTTGGGATTGATACCTTTACGAGCTTTGCGGTGTGCAACGCTGAAAGAACCAAAACCAACCAGTGAAACCTTTCCGCCCTTCTTAAGGGTCATGGTGATTCCTTCAAGAACGGATGCGAGAGCAAGGCCGGCAACTTTTTGGGTTACGCCGGCGTCGGACGCGATCTTTTTTACTAATTCATCTCTGCTCATTTTACCTCCTCTTGTAGTTTGGATAAGCGTTAGAGATATTTCAAAGTATAGAGAATGCGATCTTGGAAATTCTGTCAACCAAAAAAATCCGTTTGTAGCCTTGATTTCAGGCATTTTGGCCCATATCAACAGGTGCGAATGATGTTATAGTATTATACGGCAGCCAGTTAGCCCATGTTTAAAATTATGCACAAATATCCCTATTTTTTTTTATGTCAAGGCTCTAGCTCATATTTTTAGGTTGACAAAATAGGCTGATATCAGATGATGCGCATAGATTAAAAACTGGAGGATTTAATGCTGAATCACAGATTTCTCGCTCTTGTCGCACTGATGGTGTTGATAATCCTGAGCGCTTGCTCCTCAAATAAACAAATAGAAGTGGAACCTGAGCCGCAAAGAGACCCGCTCGCGCTGGCGCGTGAAGCAGCCCTTGAAGGTTCAGATAACTATGATAGCGGGATGTTTGAAGCTGCTATAATGTCATTTGAAGAAGCGATCGCCCTCTTCTCTGAAGCCGCCCCCACAGCAGCTCCCGGCGATTCCATCGCTTACAACCTGGAAAGTATGCAGCTCAATATTGCCAAAACGCATGTGGATCTCGCATACGAAAGCATCGAAGCCAGCATATTCACTGAAGCCATCCAACACTATGAAACTGCGTTAAATATCTACAAAAACCACACCCCGGTACGCATCAGTCAGGATGAGTTGGACGAATATGTGAAAGGCGCGTTAAACAATCTAGCCATCGCATCAAAAAGCTCCTACGATTTTGAAGCTGCGCTTACTTACTACGACCAGCTTTTGGAAATGGAACCCAATAATGCCGACGTCTTAAATGCAAAGTTCTTTGTCCTGAAAGATGACATCAAGGACAACGCGCGCGCGTTCCAAGTTCTGGAAGACTACGCGACTGTATCCAATGACGCCGCAGCATACATCATGCTTGCCGAAGGTTACGCTCAATCCGGGGATATCAGCCAGGCCGAGAAAGCCTATCTGAAAGCAGAGACTTTGCGTTCCGATGCCGATATGTTTACCCGCATTGCAAATTTCTACAGGGCCAACAGCCAGTGGGAAAAAGCCAATATATATCTGGAGAAATTGGCAGCCACCCAACCGGAAGCTTCGATTTTGGCAGTGGTCTACTCTCAGATCGGTCAGAATTACAATAAATTGAACAACCGTAGCAAGATGATCGAGTATCTGGAAAAATCCGTGAACATCAATCCGGATCCCAGAATTGCTCTTTCGATAGCCGGGCACTACAACGGCGTAAAAAGCTGGAGCAAAGTAATACAATACAGCACAATCGTTCTCAGCGCTGAACCCAACAATTCCGACGCCCGCATCTTGCGCGGTGTAGCCTACTATCAGCAAAAGAATTATACTGCCGCGAAAGCCGACTTGGAAAGACTCACCTCCGATCCCAAATACGGAAACCAAGCCCAGGCCATATTAAAAGCGATAAAGTAAATAACCTATTATCAGGGCGGGCGGAATGCGATTTTCGTCCGCCGCTTTTTTACGATGAATAAACTGAAGACCGACGGCTCCATAAAAGCTGTATATAAATACAGTGAAGGCAAAAAAATATCGCGACCGATTGTAGGCGCAATCGTACCGGCCGGGTTCCCTTCTCCTGCGCAGGACTACATAGAAGGCATGCTGGACATATCGGAGCATCTCATCCGCCATCCATCATCCACATTCTTCATGTACGCGGATGGCTATTCGATGATTGGCGCGGGAATTCAGCCCGGAGACCTTTTGATCGTCGACCGAGCCATTGAAGCCAAATCCAATAAAATCATAATAGCGATAGTGGATAACGAACTTACCTTGAAGAGGTTGCGGATAGAGGACGGACAATATTGGTTAGTACCCGAAAATGAGGAATTCGAACCCATTCGCATCCATGAGGAGATGGATTTCATCGTTTGGGGAGTAGTTACTTTTGTAATCCACCAACTTTGATGATACGCGCCGTATATCTCTGCATCCTGCTATTCGCGCTTTTCTTCACATCACTTTATGCCTCCGACTTCGCATTTCAAGAAAATGTCCGGCTGATTCCCGAACAAGACACCTACGATCTCACACATTCCCACATCGTATCGCTATCAGAAAAAGTAAGCGGAGATTCACTGATCTACATCAAGGATGTGGACTATGCCTTTGATTATAAAGCCGGCAAGCTAATTCTGCTGAAGCACATCACTAGCCCGGTCCTATCGGTCTCTTATCTTATAATCCCTCCGCAGCTGGCATCACAACGCAGTCTCTACGAGCGAATCGCGATCACGGACAGCCTGGATATCGTCCACCGGCAAAGCACCCGGGATTGGTTTTCGGATAGCAGTAGATTGGACATCAGCGGTAGCAAGACCTTCTCTCTCAGCTTTTCCGAAACCGGAGATACAGACCTGTTGCAATCTTTGTATGTAAACCTCAGCGGCGAGATATCAAAAGATGTACGGATAAACGCTCAGCTATCTGACAGTCAAAGCAAACTGAGTCCAGAAGGTGACAGCAAGGAACTCTCCAGCCTGGATCAAGTATTTGTGAGAGTATATGGAAAAAAGTGGGAACTGGGAATGGGAGATCTGGATCTGCAGTATGACAACAGTCGCTATCTGAATTATCAAACCAAGCTGGAAGGGATATCCGCCTCATACACAGCAGAGCACGAAGTTTTTGCTGCATTCAGTGCTGCCAGCGGGAAAAGAGCTTTCATGCAGATCAGTATTATTGATGGAAAACAGGGGCCATATTATCTGACGGCAAATTCAAGTCAACGCAGCTTCATCGTGATTGCGGGCACCGAACAGATCTATCTGGACGGCAAGCTGATGGAGCGTGGAAGTGATTACTACATAGATTATAGCGACGGATCGGTGATGTTTCGCCGCACTGTAAGCTCCCTGAATTCAGTGAACGCCTGGTTCGAATATTCCGATGAAAACTACAAGCAGTCCAACTACTACAGCAGTTCAAAGCTAAACCTCCTACCCGGCCTCAGCATCAGCCATCACATGATCCATCAGGTAGATGCCAAAAATCATCCCCTGTTGTTTATTTTCAGTCCCGCAGATCTGGACAGTCTTGCCGCCGCGGGGGATGATATGGTACTCGCGGATGGAGTAATGGAAAGCGAGCCCGGAAGCGGTAATTACAAGCTGTTGTTCGACGATATGGGTATGGCATATTATGAATACGCACCGGGAGATTCCAGTGCCATTTACAACATTGTTTTTAGCTTTATGGGGGCAGGAAATGGCGACTATGAGGAATACTCGGTGGGTAGGTTCAGATATGTGGGCATGGGCCTGGGTTCCTGGCAAGCAGTCAAAACCATCATTGCGCCGGCTACTCGCAGCAATATGGAACTAAGCCTGGATTACAGCGGCACTTTCTTGAAAAGCGGAATTGACGCTCTATACAGCTTTAACGATGCCAATACGCTTTCTTCCCACGATGATAAGGACAATTCTGCCGGGATTGTATCTATTTGGATGGCTTTGGCAGATAGGGATCAACCTTTCAAGGCCAAGATCGATGCCAGCCACAGATTTGCCAATACCTACAGATTTGGCAGTGACGGAGCGCCCGAACACGATTTTGCCGCCTTGGCAGATAGTGACAGCCTCCGGATGAGCAATGTAGATCTCACTTTATCATATGCGGGATCCTTGTTCAAACCGGAGTTGTTACTGCGCTATCGGGATATCAGCACTCGCTACATCCAGCGGGCCATTCGTTTTTCGTCAGACAGTGCGGCCCGGTCTTTGTTGCCATACCTGAGATTACGCAATACGATATCCGATCAGGAAGGCAAACAAAGCAGCCTACTGATGTACCACAATGCCGAATTGGGCTGGCAATATGGTATGTTTGGTCTCAATTTTTCCGGGTTGTATTCCAGTCTGGAAGAAGACAATAGCACTCTACCGGGCACCAGATTGATCCGATGGCAACCAGGATTTGACATAAAAAGCAAAAGCCAATTGACCACAGTATCCTATACTGAGGACAGAAACAGCATCAAAACCACAGCTTGGAAGGAGATTAATTCTCAACAGACCTATATGCTGAAACACAGCAGCAATTTCGATAAGCACAGATTGGATATGGATTTCAGCCACCGCATCATTCACAACCGGACCAGCGATAGCAATCCCAAAAGCAATTACGATCTTTTTTCCTACCACTCCAGCCACAATCTACTGAAAGGTGCTTTCAACCTCTTTGGCAACTATCAATTGAATCAAACTGAGTTTTATCCCAAAATCCGTGAGTTGGTCTGGGTGGGACAGAGTCAGGGCATATACGACAGCACGGGAGTAGTGGTTAACGACGGTGAATATATCTACGAATACATCACCTCTCCCACGGGAAGCCTGTCTTCGGAGATATCCGCCACCGCGGGTTTGTATATTAAACCCGGCTTGTATCTCAGCGCTCCGGTCTGGCAAAGAATTCACAGCGACATCACCCTAAACGCCAATGAGCAACGCGCCCAGGGAGCAAAATGGCAGAGCTATCTCTTGTTGCCACAATACTCATACAACAATAATACTATGTATGGCCGTAGGGCGTTACTACAAAACTTTTGGCTGGATATCTACCGCGGGCGGGTGTTGGCATATCTTAGTCTGGAGCGCAATCGCAGCCTGGATCATCGTTATCAGGAGGATGAGAAAACTAGTGAAAGTCTCGAACAGCTCCAGTTTGATTTCCGGAATTTTTACGCTGTAAACACTCGCTTCGTGCTGGCTCACCAACAGCAAAGTGAGAGCCGTTACTCCTCCGAAATCGATCTTTTAAAAGCCTCTGTATTGATGGAGAAAATCCTGAATCCCCAAAACACGATACAGGTGGAAGGGGGATTTGAAACAGAGCGAGGGAAGCAGCAACAACAAACAGAATCTTACGACTTGAAGCACACATACTTGTCCGGCTCTCTACGCAGTGTCTTTATGCAGAAATACAGGATCACGTTTTCCGCCAGTCTGGGCTACAATAAGCGAGAAGGAGATTCCTTTCTGCTGTTTCTACCCCAAAAACGAGAAGGACTGTTGGCAGATGCCAATTTATCGGCTATATATAGAATAAACGACTTCAGTTCATTCAGCCTGGAATACCGCTTCGGAAAATACCCCGAAGATGACGCTAGGCACAATCTCAAACTGGAGTTTAAGGCGGAATTATAAAATGACCTTCACTCTTGCTCCACTGGATTATGCCATAGTCTTGCCCTTCATATATTTGGCGGGCTTCATTGATGCAATTGCCGGAGGTGGCGGATTGATATCACTGCCGGCTTATTGGAGCGTTGGGATACCGCCCCACATGGCTTTGGGAACAAATAAGTTCTCCTCCTGCTGCGGCACAGTGTTTAGCACCACCCGATACTTCCGGGCCGGGATGATCGATGTACCGGTGGCCCTGCTCAGCGCTCTAATGGCCCTGTTTGGCTCCTGGCTGGGCGCCAGCACAGCACTGATACTGTCGGCAAAATTCTTGAACTATCTACTCATTGTCCTCATTCCGGCAATTACAGTAATCACCTTAGTCCGCAAGCAATTGGGATCCACAGACAATGCTCATCTACTCAAGCTGAGTTACAGACTGGTCCTGGCTACCGCTGCGGGATTGGTGGTTGGCTTTTACGATGGATTTTTCGGACCGGGAACGGGAACATTTCTGATCCTCATCTATTCCGCATTGCTGCATTATGACTTCGTGCGAGCCAATGGTAACTCCAAAGTTGTGAACCTGGCGTCGAACGTTGCGGCCCTCATCACTTTCGCCAGAGCAGGAGTAATCTTCTATCCCCTGGCCATTCCCGCAGCTGTATGCGGAATTGCCGGGAATCTAATTGGATCCAGAATGGTCATACTGCGAGGCAATAAAGTCATCCGAAAGGTTTTCATCCTGGCGTTGATCTTGCTGCTGGGCAGAGTATTGTACAATATCATCAATTGAGAGCCCTTATAGAATTGCCACATTGAAGCATCGGCTAGAGTTTTCTTGGGGTTCCGGTGGCTGCCGCCTGCGCTGATAGTGAGAAATAAATGAGCAATAATCGGGAGATGAAATATAATATACAATGGTGAACCGAAACTTCAAATCCGTTTCCCCCAACTCTTGAGCTATGGAAGATTGTCACTGCTAGTATATATTATTCAAAGAGATAACTTTGCTTACTAAGCGACTTTCACAAATTATGTCTAGTTTGTTGATTATTATACACTAAGGAATAATTTATCGCCGCAAACAGAATCTTTGGTGTTGACACGTTCACTACACACCGATTATATTGTAATAAACGAAATTGAAGGAAAGTCTTTGTATGTTTGAAAGAATCCTGAAGCAGCAGATGATGAACCGAGTGCTTTACTCGTTGATTCCGATTACGCTGTTTGCCGTATTCCTATTCGGCTGGAGGGTGCTCGCCATAGTAGCAGTGGCAAATATCGCTGCATTCATCAGTGAATATATCTTTGTAAGAAACAAGAAGCCGGGCAAGGTCTCGATGGCAGCGTTTGTAACTGCCAGTTTGGTCGCGCTCACTCTTCCACCCAGCATTCCACTCTGGATGTCCGCGCTGGCAGCAGTGATATCCATTGTCTTTGGTAAAATGGTTTTCGGCGGTTTTGGCACCAATGTATTCAATCCCGCCATATTGGGGCGCACCTTTGTGTATATATCATTCCCAAATCAGATGACGATCTCCTGGCTGAAACCCTATGTATTGAGTGATTTTCCCGGTGGTTTTGCGCGCTGGACAGTGGATAGTTCCATGCAGACGGGTGCAACGATCCTGAACAGCTTTCGTGCCAGCGGAGAGGCAATCTACAGTATGGGAGATGCCTTCAGCGGATTTGTCTCCGGATCAGCGGGAGAGACCTCTGCTCTATTGATCATTCTGGCGGGAATATATCTGATCATTACAAAGACAGCCAAGTGGCAGCCCATGCTGGCCACCATTGTATCGCTGGGTATTTTTACCTGGATCTATTATCCCTCCGAAAATCCTTTGTATTTCATTCTCAGCGGGGGCGCGATGTTTGGGATAGTATTTATGGTCACAGATCCTGTATCTTCACCCAAGGGCAACTGGGGAATCTGGATCTATGGCTTGTTGATCGGCTTCCTCACGGTCTTCATCCGCCGCTTCTCGCTGTTTGCCGAGGGCTTTATGTTTGCTTTGTTATTAACGAACGCTCTTATGCCGCTGATTGAATACTCTCTGGAGAAGGTGGGCAAGAAATGAAAGACAGCTTCATCTTCCCCATCATCTTCATGCTGATTCTGGTGCTGATCTTCACCGGTATCATCAGTGTGATGTATCGCCTTAGTGAGGCCAGGATTGAAGCCTACAAAACCGAAACCTACGAGCGACGCATTCTCGGCACTTTGGCCCAAAAGATAGCGGAAACAGAGCAGAGCTCTCCGGAAGATATCATTGCAGCATATCCGGAATCCTTTCACACATATGTAAGGGAAATCAAAGACGATTCTTTTGAGCGCAAAGTGTATAAAGCTGTTGTAAGTGACAGCACCGTAGCCTATTGCTTCGAGATCGGCGGGAAAGGTCTTTGGGGCACCATGCAGGCATTGGTATCCACCAGCACAGATTTCCGCACTATTCTCAGCTTTGCTATCGTAGATCAAAAAGAAACACCCGGTTTGGGCGCTCGCATCGAAGAAGACTGGTTTCTGAATCAATTCAGCAACCGGCTCTTTGTAGTGAATCCAAAATCCACTGAAGATGTTACCCAAAGTTATGAATTCATCGCCGAAACGCAAAGCCCGGAAAACGATCGTCAATTGAGACGCGTAACCGGAGCAACCATTACTTCCGATTCGGTTATCAAGATGTTACGAGACGAATTTAACTATATCTACAAGTACTACGGAACCACAGCATATGAAAAAGACTGAGATATTTAGCATTGCCGCCTTCAAAGAAAACTCCATCTGGAGACAGATCTTGGGGATCTGTTCAGCCCTGGCGGTTACGAACCTGATGATGAACAGCCTGATTATGGGCTTGGGCGTAATCTTTGTATTGGCTCTGGCAAATTTCACTATCTCCCTGATCCGCAATTGGACGCCCAGGAGCGTGCGTATGATGATCCAGACTCTGATTATTGCGTCCTACGTGATCATAGTGGATGTGTTTCTGAAGGCAAATATGCCGGAGATCAGCAAACAATTGGGACCTTATGTGGGCTTGATTATCACAAACTGTATCCTCATGGGCAGAGCGGAGGCTTTTGCTTCACAAAACAGTCCGCTCGATTCCCTGATCGATGGCATCGGCGCCGGCACAGGATACACGCTGGTCTTGCTATTGATCTCCTTTTTCAGGGAACTTTTTGGCTTTGGCACTATCTTTGGATTCAAGGTACTGGGCTCCTGGTGGACGAACTGGAGCATCATGGTAATGGCACCCAGCGCTTTCTTCCTGCTGGCAATACTCATCTGGATAATCAACACACATTATTATAAGGCAAAAGCATAATGGATATCAGCGCATTTGTTCTGTTTTGGGCAGCGATCTTTACCAGCAATATATTGCTGACAAACTTTCTGGGTATGTGTTCATACCTCTCGGTTTCCCGAGAGCTGGAATCCTCCCTGGGCCTGGGTACCGCAGTAATCTTTGTTCTCACGGTCACGGCAGCTTTAAACTGGCTGGTCTACAATTACATCCTGGTTCCCTTTGAAATCGTGTATCTGCAATACATAGTCTTCATCATCGTAATCGCCGCCTTTGTGCAGTTTTTGGAGCTGCTCATAGAACGCTATGCCCCCGCACTTTACTACACTCTGGGTATCTTTTTGCCTCTGATCACAGTAAATTGTGCCATCTTTGGTGTCAGCCTCTTCATGATTATTCGCAATTACAGCTTCATCCAGTCTGTAGCATTCGCGGCCGGCAGCGGGATCGGTTGGTTACTGGCCATTTTGATGCTGGCAGGCATCCGCAGAAAACTGAAAGAGAAACTGGTGCCCGTTGGCTTGCGCGGAGCAGGAATCAGCCTCATTATCACCGGTATCATGGCACTTGGTTTTGTCGGTTTTTCCGGTATAGTGCAGATTCAATAGGGAGAGCGCTGATGTTTCAAAGAATTTTAAGTGATATCGCCCTGATGAGTGCGATCGGCGTAGTCCTGGCAGCTATTATGGTGATCGCCCAGAGGTGGCTCAGCAACTATGGTGAGGTAAATCTAAATATCAACGGCAAGAGAGATCTCACCGTGAAAGGCGGTAATTCCCTGTTGGCCACGCTCAGCGACAATCAGATATTTATCCCATCTGCCTGTGGTGGCAGAGGTTCCTGCGGTGCCTGCAAATGTAAGGTAATCGAAGGAGGAGGCCCTCTGTTACCCACCGAAAAACCGTTGTTAAGCAAAGCAGAACAAGCCGGATCCATCCGTTTGGGCTGCCAGGTAAAAGTGAAAAGCGATATCAAAATTGAATTACCGGAAGCCATCTTCAACATTCGCAGATTCCACTCTGTAATCGAAGAGATAATAGATTACACCTATGATATCAAAGGCATCACATTCAAACTTCAACAGGGCGAAACCATCGATTTCAAGGCCGGCCAGTATGTGCAACTGGAGACAGAGCCTTACGAAAAAGTAAAACAAAAGGTTATGCGTGCCTATTCGATTTCTTCCAAGCCCCAGATCAACGACCGGATCCAATTGATCATCCGCCTGGTACCGGAAGGAATTTGCAGTACTTGGGTGCACAAATACCTCAAAGTGGGAGACAAAGTCAATTTCACCGGTCCTTATGGAGATTTCTATCTGCGAGATACCGACGCGGATATCCTCTTTGTGGCCGGTGGCTCCGGAAAAGCCCCAATCAAATCTATGCTTGAACACTTGAGGGAAATTGGAACCAACCGCAAAATGACATACTTCTTTGGTGCTCGCACCACAAAGGATCTCTATCTCACAGATGAGTTCCGGGCTTTTGAAGATGTTTTTGAACAGTTTGAATATGTACCCGTGCTTTCGCATACCCTTCCAGAAGAGAACTGGAATGGAAAGACGGGATTTGTAATGCCATATTTTAAAGATGCGATTCGCGACCCCAAAAACACCGAAGCATACCTCTGTGGCAGCCCCGGTATGATTAACGCGGTCACCAAATCACTGATTGAATATGGACTATCTGAAGACAAAATCTACTACGACAGTTTTGGGTGATGATATGAAAAGAACTCCGCAAGAATCCAAGATTATGACCAAAATGCAGCCCGGAGTAATTACTTATGGCGGCTTTTTGGGAACTGACCGAAGAGATTTTACCCAGATAATCGCCGATGATGAATTGACTCTAGAAAAGCTGGGTAAGACTGCTGAAGAGATCGCAGACAGACTGGAATACTTTCAGCAACAAAGCTTTGATGCCTTCGAAAGCAATACCATTGTAGAAGGCATTTACGAAGTGGAAACTGAGGTTGTGCGCGGATACCTGCCCTGTCCCTTTATGCATCAGGGAATATATCGCAAGAGCTATACAACCGTAACCAACACCAGAACCGGAAAAAGCTTCTCATACTCGGCACTGAATATCCACTTGATCCGAGCACACCATTTCTTTGAAGGCAAGAAATCTCACTTTCGCATGGAACCGGACGAGTTGGTAAAGCAGCTCTTTTGAAAAATAATCATTGACTACATGCGCCCTTCGCCAAACTTGGCTCTCTCGTAAGATATTTATAGAGTAAAGAATATAAGGAGTTCCACATGGCGAAGAATAATCGTGGCAAAACCCTCAGAACTATGCCCTATCATGCACGTGGCGAATGCCCGCACTGCCATCGTACCGGCGTAAAGCTGATGTACGAAATAAAAGCCGGTGACAAGACCATCAAGGTCTGTAAGGTATGCAAAAGCACTCCGGCCGAAAAGCTTGGGGCCTAAGATCTCAATGCAAGGTTTGGGAGAGCGCTGCTCTCCCTTTCTTTTAGCAGGTTACTATTTTGAAAGCAATTAAAGAACTCGGACAGCATTTCCTGAACGATCCCGCCCTGGCAGCGAAGATCGCTGATCTTGGTGAGATCTCACCCGGAGAAAGGATTTGGGAGATAGGCCCCGGACCCGGAATTCTCACCAACGAGATTCTATCCCGTGGCGCTACTCTGGAGGCTTTTGAACTGGATAAACGTATGGCAAGCCTGCTGTATGAACGCTTTGGCGGAAACCTGGAATTGGTCATCACAGACATCCTGAAACTAAACTGGGCCGAACAAATCGCCACAGGAAGCTCTCCCATCAAGGTTATAGCAAACATCCCTTACCAGATCACTTCCCCCTTGCTTTATATGATACAGGAACATAGCGAGCATTTCCGCCACCTGGTGCTGATGGTACAGAAAGAAGTCGCGGAACGTCTCTCTGCCAAACCCGGCAAAAAAGACTACGGCCCCCTCACCATCAAATTGGGCCTGTGTTACGAGATCCATACCGCTTTTATGGTAGGACGCGAGTGCTTTGATCCCGTGCCCAAGGTAGATTCCGCGGTAATAACTCTGCGCGCCCGCACAGATAGTCCCTCCATCACTAATCCCCACTTATTCTATAAAGTGCTCACTGCTGCCTTTGCTCACAGACGCAAGACCTTGCGTAACAATCTTATCCCCCTGCTGGGAAGGGATGAGATGCAAAGCCTGGAACAAAAGTCTGACATAGATTTCAACCGTCGTGCGGAGACTCTGGATGAAAAAGAATTCATTCGTCTTAGCGATATTGTTGCTGAGTTGTAGTGCTTTTCTAAGCGGCCAATCTCGCGGGATAGAATTCTATCATTATAACAGCGACAACGTGCGCCTTTTGGAATCCATTCTGCAGTATTCTGTCAACCCGCTTTCGAATACAAACTTAAATATTTTGGGGCAAAGCTCTTGGGAAGACAGGCTGAATTTCAATCAGGAGACCCGCCGTTCGATGTTGGGCAGTTCCCTCACATACGGGATGAATCGCCTCAGTCACACATTATTGATGGATTACGAATCCTATTTCGATTCCAGCGATCTGGAGCCCACTGCCTACATCAACAAAAACGGCAAGATGGGCTATCAACTGTTTTGGTCTCCGCTGGACAGTCTTGTTTTGAGCTTGCAAGCTCACGGTCTGATCCGCAACGAACAAGACCGCTATCTGCAAGATAACTATCGTAATAGCAATGGATATCAACTGTCCTCAAACAGCTCCTACCGTTACGAAGGATCTTCTGTATCAGCCGGTATCCGCGGCTATGTGGATGCCAAAGAGATGAATTGGGAATCCTATCGCACTGTAACTGCTGCTGCAGATTTTAACGCCGAATCCGAGCGTTTCATCTGGGATAGCGGTATGGACATCAATCACCGCACGGACGACATATACACCATCAGCCATTACTCGGATGAGGATCGTAGCATATACGAGAAACATGATGAGCAGAAACGACAAGGCCTTAGTATTTACGGTAGGGCGCAATACATGGCTTCACCAAAGCTAGTGCTCAGTTTTGGAGAAAACTACCGAGAGAAACGAATCCGATTGAAAGAGAATACCATACGCAACAACGGTGAGTTCAACAACGATCTTGACCTGGCTCTGAATTACGAAATCATGCCTCATCTCAATATGGAAATTAGCGCAAACCACAATCTTGCCATCAAGGATTTCAATATCGACCAAAACACCCGCCACATCGAGAACCGCGTTCTGAGCGCGACAACAGGGTGGGAATACAGCCCTCGGGATTCTCTGTTTACCGCACTAGGTGTAAGCCTGCAACGCACCAGCTTTCCCTCCAATGAATATTGGGACAACGATCTGCGAACCCAAAGCGCTCGTTTGGGCTGGAAGCATTACTACCACGATTATCTGCGCCTCTCAAACTGGTTCAACTACTCCATGCGGGACGATATCTATATGAACGCGCTGCTTTCCGCCAATAACCACAGTCTGGAAAGCTTCAGCTTCATCCCCGAAGCGGAAATCCTGTTTGGAGATAGACTCGCTCTCGTCCAAAGCTATCAAGTCCGCACAGATTATACCAATTATCACTATAAAAACGCACGGACAGATAAACTATACCGGCAATTGAGTTGTAGATACAACCTGATCTTCGACAGCTATCCTTACGTAGCTCGCGCCGGAGATGAGCACTGGATTACCCTCCCCTATCGCGGCAATTCCGGCTCAGCTTTCTTGTGCGATATCGGCTTTTCCTATGAAGAAAACCAATATGGTGAAAAAATGGGAGAGTTTTACGACATCCGCAGCAAAAACCGCATCTACCTGGCCGAATTGACCATCAAACACGACATCGATACTTTCTACTACAGCCTGGCTCCACGCTACAGGTGGGGTACCTGGACGGAATACTCAATCACCGCAGGAACCTATTGGTCCTTCAACGACGGAAGCTATCTGGAGCTGAGCCTCAGCCCCATATCTGAAGATCTGAAGGAGATTGACTGGCGCAGTTCCATAAACCTCAGCCTTGTATTCTAAACCATAAGGTTTGTTCAGCGTAGATCACCCGACCTCACAGCTCCCATCGTAGACGGCACTATCACCTACACCGAGTATCCTCAAAATATTCAAAAACACAGAGTTCCCAAAAAGGGTCTCAGGATGTCCCCCGATGCCCCATTCTACAATTCTCGGGGATTCATTAGCTGATTAATATGCTTCATAGCTGATCCTGCAATATTCAATATTCATTCACTATGCATTATACATTTCCAAACAGTCAAAATCCCTCAAAATCCGTCATAATCAGAAAAACCAAAGAAATCCCCGGATTTCTCTATAAATTGTCGCCCAAAACTGTAAATGGGCGTCGGCGTGACAAATGGGGATAAAACATTGATTGGTGAGGGCTTATGACGGACTGGTTTTTGAGACTGTGTTACAGCGAGCGAGTTTGTGGAAACCGAGATTGAAATCGATGGCATGGCAGTGGTCAGTGTCCTGATCAGTGTCCTGATCTATGCGTATGCGCCTGTAGATGAGGCGGGAGCTTCTGATGAGCTTCTATAATGTTAGCTCCTCCGAACTAAAATAACGAACTAAAATCAGGAAAAGACCAAAACTTTCTCAGTTTTCACCCTGTCTTTGTGGCGTTCATCAGCTCTTTATCAAGCGTTCATCAAGCGTTAATTATTAACGCTTGATGAACGCTTGATGACCACTTGATTAACACTGTCTACAGAGCTGACAGTTAGCCGGGCAAAATGGTCATTTTTTCAGCCAAATTTTTAAGCCAGGATGTTGATTCAGAATTCATATTTTTGTGTTGAGTTTAATTGATTGCCAAAGTCAGGATCGCCCCGTCAGGCATCCCGGGAAGACGCGATAGCTGCCAAATCATGCAGGGCCAATCACAACCGAGGGGGAGAAGGTATGCTTGAAATATCTTTATGATTGACAAAAAATCAGTATTGAATTGAGCTGCACACGCCAGGTACAGCCAATGTCTGAATGTGAATCATGTCAGGTCGGGAACGAAGCAGCATTAAGCAATCTCAGATGTGTGCGCTGCCACCTGGCTTTTTTTTGCTGTTCGGCTGTGAAATTGCTTTATATAGTTAAGATTATCTTCCAGATCGAAGGTAGACAAAAGGATCGTTACATGAAGAAATTACTCTTTTTGGTGCTGTCGCTATGGTCTCTGGCATTACTCCATGGATATCCTGTGCACATCCAAAGCTGGAAACCGGACCAGGATGTGAAAGCTATAAATGCCTTGAATATAAGTATAGACAGCGTAAACCGGCGCAGCGGTGCCATCATTGCCTATGTCCGGGATGAAACTGAACATGATCTTTTAAGGTCGCATGGCTATGATGCCCGGCGCATTCCGGATGCTTCCCATGAGTATTACGAGTATCTTCGGGATACGGTTTGGGCGTCCAAAACCTTGGTGAACGAATATTATGACATCACAGAATACACAGAGTTCATGCAGAATATCGCGCTGGATTATCCCAATATCTGCCACTTGGAGCAATTTGGCAATTCCATACAGGGCCATCCCCTCTACTTCATGAAGATTTCAGATAACGTAAGTGTAAACGAGGCAGAACCGGAAGTAAAGCTAGTTGCCAGCATCCACGGCGACGAAACCGTTGGTTACATAATGATGCTCCGTCTGATTGAACACCTGACCGAAAACTACAATATTGACCCCCAAATCACCGATTTATTGAACAACACTGAGATCTGGATATGCCCCTTGATGAATCCTGATGGCTATGTAAACGGTGAAAGATACAATGCAGCAGGTATAGATTTGAACCGCAACTTCCCCATGCCCAATGGTATCACAAATCCGGACGGCAATCCCACTGCTGTGGAAAACATCGCAATGATGGATTTCAGCCAGGACCACAATTTTGCCATCGGGATAAACTTTCATGGTGGCGCTTTGGTGATAAACTACCCATGGGATTACACTTACACCCTCACGCCGGACAATCAGACGATAGTGGATATGTCCCTCACTTACTCATCTCAAAACCAACCCATGTACAACAGTTCGGAATTTGAGGACGGCATCACCAACGGCGCTGCATGGTATGTGATTACCGGTAGCATGCAGGATTGGAATTACGGTTTTACAAACAACATCGAGCTCACGGCGGAGATCAGCAATATTAAATGGCCGCATGCATCAACGCTGGATGGTTATTGGGAAGATAACCGACAAGCGATTCTGGATTTTATCGCATACGCTCAGAATGGCATCAAGGGCTTGGTAACAGATGATATGGGCACAGCTTTACTCGCCTTCATCAGCATAATCGGAAACAACAAAGTGATCCAAAACGATTCCCAATTGGGAGATTACCATCGGATAATGCTGCCGGGTACATACACCATCAAAGCCTCTTCACCTGGATACATACCTCAGACTGCGGAAGTAACCGTGCCAGCAAGCGGATATACAGAACACAATTTTGAGCTGCAAACCGCAGCCTATATGAATATATCAGGAATCATCCGAGACAGTGCCGGCTTTCCCATACCCAACGCGTCCATCAAGATCGATACCGAGCCGCAAACCCTGCTCCAAAGCGATGCCAACGGTGAATTCAGCCTGATAAACATCCCTGAAGGAGATTACAAAGTATCCGCTTGGGGATCCGGTGGCGTGTTCCAGAAGACTTTGGCCCTGCGCAAACATGGACCTGAAGATCTCCTGGTACTTATTCTGCAAAACCCCATCTTTGCCGATTATTTTGAAAACGGCATATCAAACTGGAATCCCAGCGGCACATGGTCCATAATCCCGGATAATGGCAACAATGTGCTTACAGATTCCCCCTCCGGAAACTACGGCGCAAATCAAAACCGGCCCATCAGCCTGGCAAGCCCATTGTCCTTACAAAGCATCTCCGATTGTCAGCTTAGCTTCAGGGCAAAGTGGGATCTCGAATTCGGTTGGGATTACGTGTATGTGGAGGCATCTTCAAATGGCAGCGATTGGGATCAACTGGATGCAATCACCGGAGAACAGGAAGAATGGACAAATCTGAACTATTCTCTGGAATCATATTCAAATTCGGATCTTTACCTGCGCTTTCGCCTACGCAGCGACTGGTCGGGATCAGGAGATGGTATATATATAGACGACATCATCATCACGGGAATCAATAGCTCTCACGCCATCTATGGCGATGTGGATATGGACACTGCCATCAGCAGCGCCGATCTTCAGTTGATTCTGGATTACAGTGTGGGTGGATCCCTGGATGCAGCTCAATTGATCAATGCTGATACCGACCTGACAGATGGTGTAAGCACTCTGGATGCCTACAACATTTTGCGCTATATGAAGCAAAGCAGTTACATGTTCCCTGCCCAGGATCCCACTTCCCCGTTGTTGCCGGAGACAGAGATCAGCGCTTATATGGAAGAGGGTGCCCTGCTTATCAGCCCTTCGGATGAGCTTCGCAGTTTGCACCTTGATATACCATATGTTATTCAAAATGCCGATTCCATCGAAAGCCCGCATTATTTTGCCATGGATGCAGCTAATGGCCTGATGAGCCTGGTAAGCTACTATAGTATGGCAGATCAGCTGATGCCTATCTCTCTACAAGATCCGGACAGCAGTTTCGAGCTGCCCGCTGAGATTAACGGATACACGAGTGTCCTGGATGTGCAACCCTCTGATATTGAGGACGACATCAGCAGCGTTGCCCTGCTCACACTGTCTCAGAACTATCCCAATCCCTTCAATCCCAGCACTTTGATCAGCTTCACACTGGCAAAGGCAGAACCTGTGAAACTGGAGATTTTTAATATGAAAGGACAATTGGTAACTCAAATGCTGAATGCGAACTTGCCTGCCGGCTCTCACAGCGTCGTTTGGAACGGCATAGATTCGCATGGCAAAGCCGTCAGCTCCGGTATCTATTTCTATCGCCTCAGCGCCAATGGAAGCAGACTCAGCAGAAAAATGGTACTAAGCAAATGAATAGAATACTCGTCAGCTTCGGCTTGTTGATTTCGATTCTTTTTGCCTGTGGATGCCCCAAGGCTCCTATGGAAGAGAAAGATAACTCCGGCTACTCTTTTCGCAAGGATGGCACTTTGCAAATTCACTCTGCTACCGGTATACTGAAAGCGGAATTCGATATCGAGATTGTGGAAAGCCAGAGTGAATTGGCGCAAGGGCTTAAATACCGCGAAAGCATGGCAGAAACCCAGGGAATGCTCTTTATCTTTGAACAAATAGACTACCATTCCTTTTGGATGCAAGATACCTACCTCAGCCTTGATATGATCTTTATAGATCACTACAACAAGATCATCAATATAGCCAAAAACACCACTCCTTTCAGTGAAGATCCCATTTTCCCTGAAAAACCAAATCAATACGTACTGGAGCTTCTTGCCGGTACTACAGATAAACTAAATATTACAGACACGGACGAGGTAACATGGCAAAGAAACTGATTTTCCCATTACTTCTGCTACTGGTACTTTTTGCCTGCAAGAGCAAACCGAACGGGCAGAATCACGAAATCAAGGCAGAACCCGAGCAGGGTGAAGAAAGCATTTACAATCCGGAAAAAGAGACGGTTCCGGTAGCTGAAACACCTTTGCAAAGCTATCAATACTCATGGACAAATTCCGATGATATGCCCGATGTGGTAATCATAATCGACGATTTTGGCAATAGTGGCGGGCAGCTTCTGGAAGATTTTGCCGATCTGCCAAAAGAAGTGGTTTTTGCCGTATTACCGGATCTTTCTCATAGCGAAGAAGCTGCCAGAATGGCTAGTTCAAAAGGGCACGAAGTGAGCATCCACGTTCCCATGGAAGCGGAAAACAGCAGTATAAGTCCCGGTGAAGAGTATATATCTAAAAACATGGATGAAAAAGACATTATGAAAACACTGGATTCATTTATAGCCCAAATGCCTATGGCAATTGCTGCCAACAATCACATGGGAAGTGCCACTACCGCAAGCTTGCCCACGATGAAGGCAGTGCTGAAGCATATGACAAAAAAGGGGCTGCTGTTTGTAGATAGCGCCACCACTTCCAAAAGCGCGGTTTATAGCGCCGCTCAGGAATTGGGAATATTTACGGCCAGACGTGATATCTTCCTGGATGTACCGGATGTAAGTGATGCCACGATCATAGCAAAGATAGAATCGCTGGCAAAGTATAAAGGGCGCAAAGAACCTATAGTCATCATCAGTCACTGTCACAATCGTGAAAAACTGGATGCCCTGCGCAAATTCATTACGCAGATACAGAGCATGGGCTTGCGCATTGTCTCGTTGCGGGACGCTTATCCCAGAGTTCGGGCTTAGCGTCATGCACATCGCTCGCGACACAGATTATGTGGAAAGATATCCACAAGTCGAAAAAGACCTTGTGATTTTGCTTGACAGGAATCAGATGAATATAAACTGAGTTTTAGAGGAGATATATGAGAAAGTATCTATTACTTATAACCCTGTTTACAGGTTTGATTGTTTCGGCCTGGAGCCTCTCTATATACGACATTCAGTATACCGCTTCCCCCGGTAGTGACAATACATATCCCTCCCCCTACGCCGGTAATAGAGTAAGCACTGAAGGCATCGTGACCGCCGTGAACTACAAATCTGGCGGTTTCTTCATCTCAGAAGCAGTAGCGGGGCCGTTTAGCGGTCTGCTGGTATTGGATCGGCGTAGCGATGTCCGCGTGGGAGATCGCATCCGAATTTCAGGGCTTGTGCAGGAAAGCTTTGGCATGACTACGCTGCAGGATGTCACCGCGCTTAGCATCTTAGAACGCAATCATCCTTTGCCCATACCCGCCAAACTCACTACTGCACAAATCACACACTCTGTGGAAGCAGAATCCTACGAAAGTGTGTATGCCCGGGTATATTCGGTCAGCGCTTCGGGGCAGAAAAGTTCCCGTAACCGCCTTATGGTGAGCGATGGTACCGGTATGTGCAGTATCACTATGGGTAGTTTCGGCCCTTCCAAAATTGATTTTGGTAAAAGCACCGGGAATCAATTTTCTTCGATTACCGGCATTGTAACTTTCAGCTTTGGTGAATTTTCTTTGAATCCGGTTTCCGGTACAGATATTGAAGTAAACCAGCCTGTTTCGGTGCAAAACCGTAGCTGGGGAAGAATCAAATCCATCTACAAATAATGAGGTTTAAATAATGAAAAAGTTCTTCAAAGCTCTGCTCTTCATTGGTGGAACTGCTGCAGCCGCGCACTTTGGCATGAAAGCATACCGTCGTGTAAGTGGAACAGTAAAACTCTCCAAATCGCTTCCAGAATTTCTGTCCAATGTGTATGGTGAACAGCCCAAGATAGACATCAATCAGACTATGAACTATCTCTCAATAAAAGTTCGTTTTAGCCAGGAGATCCTGGATAAACACGATGACATCGAAAACACCATCCGTGAGTACATCGACGATTTCTATCCCGAAGTAGCCAAATGCTCTGTGGATATAGACATCCAGGCCAAGGCCGAAGAAGCCGAAAGCCACACGGAAGAGGAGCCCGTAACCGAGGAATAAGCTTGGGTTTTGCCTTGGTAAATCTTATGGTGGAGTAAATTACTCCACCATTTTAGTATGCATTTAACTGGCACACAACGCTAAAACACTTATCTTGTTCATAAACAAAGAAAACAACTGGAGGAATCACATGAAAGTAGTTCACTATGACAACGTGGAACTGGAACCCGTAGATGTTGAAGGGGCCAAAGGTGCTCAGATCCGCTGGCTGATCAGCCAAAAAGACGGCGCGCCAACTTTTGCCATGCGCATGTTCGAAGTGGAACCCGGTGGCCATACTCCCTATCATCAGCATGAATGGGAACATGAACTCTATTGCCTCTCCGGCACGGGAGCCCTAGTTACAGAACGCGGAGAGCTTCCCTTTGCCGAAAACGATATAATGTATGTAGACCCCGGCATGATGCATGCCTTCAAAAACGTTGGCGAAGATACTCTGAAGTTTCTCTGCCTCATCCCCAATGAAAAACCTGTGGTAAAGAAGACGGTGAATCCCTTTGCCGATGAAGAAGCAAATAACTGCTGAGGACGGGCGATGAACAAGAGCAATAAAGAATATCTCTACAAGCTGTTGAAAGTAGCCAGTCCCTCCGGATTTGAAACTGATGCCCAGAAGATTACCCGGGAATATCTTCGCGGCACCTGTGATGATATTTCCTCGGATGTAAACGGCAACCTGATCGCCTTCAAACGTGGACAAAGCGATCTGAAGGTAATGATCGTAGGCCATGCCGACGAGATCGGTTTTATGGTAAACTACATCGATGAAAACGGATACATCTACGTGAAGCCCTTAGGTGGCTTCGACGTAAGTCTCTTGCCCGGTTTGCGTCTGGACATCCATCACGCGGGTAAGATTGTGCGTGGGATCATCGGTAAAAACGCACCCCACATGAGCCGAGGTGATTCCGATACTCCCAAACTCAAAATGGAAGATATCTGGATCGACATCGGTGCCAAAGACAAGAAGGATGCCGAGAAAAAAGTCAGCATCGGGGACATCATTACTTACCACAGCCAAATAGAAGAACTCAGCGAAGACTTGATCGTAAGCAAAGCTACCGATAATAAAGTTGGTGTATATATCGCCGCGGCAGTAATGAAGGCTCTCGCCAAGACCAGCATCCAGGCGAACTATTATGCCGTTTCATCTGTGGGAGAAGAAACCACCATGAAAGGCTCCCGTACCAGTTCTTACAAGATCGAGCCGGACATAGCCATAGCAGTGGACGTAACCTTTAGCTCGGATGTCCCCGGCGCGGATAAACGCAAATTCGGAGACGTGAAACTGGGCAAGGGCCCTACTCTTGCTCTAGGTGCAGCTCTGCACCCCGGCTTGAACAAACATCTGCAAGCACTGGCCAAAAAACATAAAATACCGCTGCAATTGGAGATATCTCCCAGTTATACCGGAACGGATGCCGATGCCATTCATGCCCAACGCAACGGCGTTGCAACCGCTGTGCTGAGCATACCGAATCGTTATATGCATTCACCCAATGAAATCATCAATTTGCAGGATCTGGATAACGCAGTCTTACTACTCACCGAATTTGTGAAGACTGTGGATGCAAAAATCGATCTAAGTAGATAGAACAATCTTACCAATCCCTGCACCGCCCATCCGGGCGGTGCTTTTTTTCTATAGTCCCCTGTTCCTTAATCTGTGCCGAATCCGGTGGGTATAACGGTCTTGCTGCGTTGCGAAACACAGGGCCTCTGTGTATCAAGGTGTAGTGGACCAGAGCGAAATGCCACGGCTTAAACTATGTTTACTCTGCTTGTTTATTTTTTGCTTGCAATTCACTTGACAGAATTATATATGTATTTAAACAGGCAGGGTGGGTGTTACAACCGCGATTAATTCCAGAGGAAGAGGATAGTGGAAAAAATAGTATCTAAGGCCCTTACGGAGAACTTGCGCGCTACCAAAGTGGCCAGGATCCCGCTGGATGAATCCGCTCAATGGCTGCTTGATATATCCCGAGATTTTTATGGCGTAAACCAGCGATTGCGCAGTTTTCTGGACGAGCTGTACCATCCTTTCGTGAATCCCGGAATTACGCTAAGCCTGATGCGTGCCAGCGTCTTGGGTGATCTGTGGTGGTTTACGAAGCAGAATGAAAATCCGGACAAGAGCATTCGCATCATTCTGGATATGTATCGCAAAGCTGAAACTCTATGTCAGAAGGATATAGAACGTAAGCAGCTGTTCAGTGACTTTCTGGAATTTAGCCAAGCTTTGTGTGAACAGGATCTGCCCGATGTGTACCACGATTTGCTGCTACTGCTGAAAGACTTTATCGAGCAAAATCTCCCCCTCTTCATTCGGCTCAGCACCCAGGCACGCAGAACCTTGATATCTCTGGGCAACAAATGTCCTGAACCCGATATTGCCCCGCCACTGCTGCGTATGATCCTCACCGAAGACCTGCACTATTGGCAGCAGAGTACAGACATCAACCGTTGGCTGAATGCATTGAAAAACAGACCCGATGATATGGATCTCAGCCATTTGCCAAACGATAAGTTCTACGCTCATTGGCAAGCGCATTTAAGCCGGGCATTGGAGCCCAATGATTATAAGATCGTGCCGGCATTCACCGAAATAGCCACTCTGCATCGCGATTATATCCGCGAATTCTCCTCCCTGAGCCACAGAGTGCAATACATATTCTTCCTTTTGGGACAAGCTACCATGCTGGACATGATGGATCACCTTCTGTGGGATCTGAACCGGCAATTGGCGGATATGTATCAGGAACTTTCTGTGGATGAAGTACACGACATGATCGATACTGTGTTTGAGACATTAAAACACTTCATCCATACGCACATGAGCATCGTGCTGGATTGCGTGCTAACGATCGGCAAAGCTGTGTTGAAGGGAAACAACAGCTCTTTGCACAAGCACATTATTGAGCATATTATCGATCTGGGCTTTACCCCCCCGGGAGAGGTGCGGATATCCGGAGACTGGCAGATCGAGGTGGACAAAAACCATGTGAAACACCTTCGGATCTTACTGGAACTGATCGCCATCAATCCTATGCAAAATAAAGATTTGCTTGCCTTCACCATCATCAGCCTCAGCAAGTATGGCGTTTTCATATCCGATACAGACCTCTTTCAAAAAGATGTATCTGCTTTTTTGGGCGCGAACCTCAAGCCCATATTCGTGCAAAGCAAGCACCTTCTGCGCATGTTTCCGGTCTTTTTCAATGAAATAGGGGCAGAGGGAGAGATCCGGGACGCCAGCACAAACCTGGACGAGATGTCCCAAAGAAAAGACCGCCTCATCCACTTTTTGCGCAAACAGGTTCACACCGAGAGCAATAATACCCATATCACATTGATCGAGCGCATTCTGCGCTATTGGATCACACAAGATCCCGCTCCCCTGGAACACATCATCCCCGCGGATGTGTGGGAAAACATTCAGGAAATCGATGAGCGTACACTCCAGCAAAGCCATGCCACCAAACAGTTTTTGGCAGATAACCATCTTACTGATACCGAATTGCTCTCGCTCTCCTGGCAAAAAGTAGAGATCATCTTTGCAAATCTGGAAGAGGACTATTACAATAAACGCCTCAAATTACTGTGTTACTGTCACTTCCTGTTAAAAGACAAGTACAACCTGGATCCCTATGATATTGTGAAATTCCTTTCCCGCTATAGCTTCTTCGATGGCAACGAGCAGAACCGCCTGCGCAGCAGTCTAACTCGCCGGGATTACGATAGTTCCATTCGCCAGATGCTGAACTATATTGGCAGGCTGAATACTCAAATCCTGGATCCGAAACCTACCAGCCCCTGGGAAAACATCTATTACAAACGCCATATCGCCGCGGGAATCCCCTCCATGTATGGCATGTACCGGGAACCAAAACTGGAAGCCATGGGCATGGTATTCCGCTTGGAAAATGTAATCCGTCGACTCTTTGAACGCAGTGTAGGGCAATTGAACTTGAATTATATAAACGGTAAAACCATGCGTCGCATAGTGCGCATCCTGGAAATATACGATTTTGCCATGCAGCAAGAGATGGTTTCCAGCGACGCCTTCAGCACCGCGCTGGCTATGCTGAGTTCGGTGCAGAACATCTCAAATCTGTCTTTGGAGCAATATCTGGATATCTTCAATCTGCTGAAAGACAGCGTGAACGAACTAGCCAATGAATACTATTACCGCTTTTACGACAGCCAATTGGCAAGGGCCAGAACGGATGATGACAGCCGCACAACAAGCGAGATCTTTGCCGAGGAATTCTATCGAAATCTGCTCTCTGCTTCCTTTTTGGTACAGGGCTTGGACAATTTTATAACCCGAATATTGGAATCCCTCACCCAGATGCGCCGGCTATTCAGTAAAGAGAACATCGTGAAGCTGATGTCCTACGATCCGGATCGTCTGTTTTTCCACCTTTACACTCGCAATTCACGCATCGAAAACCAAGTGTTGCTGGGCTCCAAGGCATTCTTTCTAAAACGTATGCACCAATATGAATTTCCCATCCCCCCCGGTTTTGTAATCACTACAGATCTCTTTAGAAACAGAGAAATCATCAATACTCACCCAGACATCTCCAGCGAGTTTGATCAGCTATTGTGGGACAATTTGCGCAAAATGGAGCGGTATACGGGCTTGGGATTTGGAAATCCACAAAAACCATTGCTGTTTTCGGTACGCTCCGGGGCACCGATGAGTCTGCCCGGCGCGATGGATACCTTTTTGAACATCGGACTCACAGACCAGATTACGTTACAGCTTTCACAACGCCCGAATTACGGGTGGACCGCCTGGGATTGCTACCGCCGCCTGATCCAAAGCTGGGGCATGGCATACGGCATCTCCCGCGACGAGTTTGACAACGTGATGATAGACTACAAAAAACGCTATGACATTCAGCAAAAAACGCAATTCAGCCCTCAACAGATGCGAGATATGGTGCAAGACTACAAAAAGGTTCTCTCCCGCTATAATGTTGCTTTGGAACAAGATCCATATCGCCAGCTATACAAATCCATCTCACACGTGCTGGATAGCTGGAATACCAAACGCGCCAAGATGTACAGGGCAAAGCTGCATATCGCCGAAGAATGGGGCACTGCTGTGATCATCCAGAAAATGGTCTTGGGAAACATCTCACTACAGAGTGGTACCGGAGTATTGTTTACTCACGCTGATTGGTCCAAGGAACCGGGTATATTCCTCAATGGAGATTTTACCTTATGCAGCCAGGGTGAGGATGTGGTGGCCGGATTGGTTCATACCATGCCAATATCCGAAGCAGAGCGCTTTCACCGCAATGGTGATATGTCTTTGGAAAAAGACTTTCCCGCGCTCTATCGGAGACTCTTGCGCTACGCCAGACAACTGATCGAGGAGCACAACTATCCCCATCAAGAGATCGAATTCACATTTGAGGGAAGCTCTGAAAAGCAGCTCTATATATTGCAGACTCGGAACCAGGTAATCCACAAAAACCCAGAATATCAGGTTTTGGGCACCTCGGATACGCAATTGGAGAGTATGGGCAGCGGCATTGGAATCGGTAAAGGCGCGGTGAGCGGAATCATCGTGATCAATCAAGAAGATATAACTTGCTTCAAAGACCGGGGCGAAGCGTTGATCCTGGTGCGCCCGGATACTGTTCCAGACGATATGATGATGCTCTTTGAGTGTCAGGGATTACTCACTTCCCGCGGAGGAGTGACCTCACACGCTGCCGTTACGGCCACTCGCCTGGGCCTCATCGGAGTGGTCAATTGCAGAGACCTGGTGGTAAATGAGGAAAATTCCACCTGCCGCATCAAAGATGTGGAATTGAAAGCCGGGGATATGATAACGGTGGACGCAAATGGAGGCACCATATACATGGGTAAATATCCGCTGCAAAGCGTACAATCTTTGGTATAACACAAAAAAAACATAAGGAGATCGCAAGCATGAACCTCAGCTTACGGAACAAGAACCTCTTGGGTATCAATGGCTTGGGAAGAATCGGCAAGCTCTTGCTGTGGAATCAGATTCACCTGAGACACTTCGAAGGTATAGTAGTCAATTGTGGTCGCGATGTGGGCAAAACACTGGACGACCTGATTCAAGTGATCGAAACAGATAGCACTTATGGATCAATTCATAAGTTTCTGCATGGTGTAGTGGGAGGAAAAGCTGAAATCAAGGTCCTGGACAAAGATAAACCCATTCTGGAAATCGATGGCATTCCTGTAAAGATACTCAGAACGGCTAGAGACCCCAAAGATATCAATTGGCTGAATGAAGGGGTGAAAGTGGTAGTGGATTGCACCGGTAACTTCCTGGATCCGACCATAGCCTCGGAAGGCGGCAAGCCTTGCCTGCGCGGACATCTGGACGCCGGAGCCTTGAAAGTGGTTTGCAGCGCTCCCTTCAAGATCAAAGGGACTGCTCAAACACCCACCGATGCCAGAACCATGATTTATGGTATCAATCACCTGGAATTCAACCCTTCCGAACACCATATCGTTTCAGCCGCGTCCTGCACCACCACCGGACTCTCCCACATGATAAAGCCTCTATTGGAAAACAACCTTACCTCCAGAATCGTAACGGCTTCAATGAGCACCATCCATGCCGCCACAAACACACAGTCCATTCTGGATAGCGTACCCAAAACAGGAGCTACCGATCTACGCAAATCTCGAAGTGTGATCAACAACATCATCCTCTCCACCACGGGAGCTGCGAAAGCTTTAGAACTGGTGATGCCGGAGATCAAACACATCGGTTTTATGGCAGATAGCGTACGCATCCCCACAAACACGGTCTCCCTGATCAACCTCAATGTAACTTTCTACACAAAGCTGGATGAACTGGGCGAGCCTCTCCTCAACCGAAAAGTAATCAATGATGTATATGCGGCAGCTTCCAAAGGCCCACAAAAGGATCTTTTGATCTATAGCGAACGCCAAAATGTATCCGCAGATCTGATCGGCAGCTTGGCAGCAATCACCATCGAAGCTCACGAAACCCATACCAGAACCGGCTTTATCAGCTTCCCCCCGGAAGCCCTCGCCCAACAGGGACTGAAAACAGATAAACAACTGGAAATGCCCGTGACTCATGCCAAGATATTCGGATGGTATGATAACGAGCTCGGTTCATACGTAAACAGTCTTTCAAAACTGACTAATTACATCGCCGATAAGAGCATGTAGATACTTGCCGAAATATGGAAGCCCTGTTAGAAAAAAACGGGGCTTTTTTATTATGTGGATTATTTTCAACACACATTTAAGCTCCATTAGTCAAATGCTTTGACGTCTTTTCAAATACAGAGCTTTTATCGGATATACAGATACGACTAAAAATTTGTTGACACAGAAAGCGAAATCGTTTTTTATATACTTATCTTTTTTGTTGGAGGATAGAAATGAAAAAGTATTGTGTCTTTGTTTTGTTAGTTTTACCTCTTCTGTTAAATGCTGTATCAATCCGCGATTTCCTCAGGAACAGCGGGCCATCAGCCGGTCAACGTGGTACCGGTTATCGACTTCATGAGTCCATTGAATATCAAGAAAGCTTTTCAGAATGGATTCCGGCCACCAAGTATACCATGTACTATGGGGGTGATACCAGTGCTCAACCGGATTCATTGTATTTCAATTACTACTATAACTCAGAATGGTCAGAAAACCCCTTTCTCTCCCGTCTCAGCTATAACGATCATGGTCAGTTGATTGAGTCTGTCACGTCTATTTCTATATACGGGATGGAATTTCTCAGCACAAAAATGACCTTTGCCTACGACTCGCAGAATCGCCTCGTCCATGCCTACACATATGCTTATAGTTTGGATTATAATAACAGACAGGCTTGGGATCCGATGCATAGGTTGCATATAGTATATGGAGAGGGGACAGAATTCTCCCTATACCAATGGGAAATCAGCGAAACTAAAAATGAAATGTATCAACGCAGCATATTTGATTTTGATTCCCAAGGTAGAATGACAACTGAATATTATCAGATCTCTCAGGATTCTCTCTCATGGCAGAATGATGGCAAGTATGTAACCGAGTATCTACCCCAAGACAATAGCACCGGGGCAGTTTTTGTGAATTACCTGACCGAGTTTTACCCTTTGGCAATGACGTATTTTCAGGATAGTCCCATTCCCGCATTGCTGGATGTGGAAACAGATTATAGTTATAATGGCTCTGAATATATCCTGGATTCAAAGACTGAGCATCTCTATAACAGTAGCATGCAGCGCATCGAAAAAATCGATTTCTATTGGACGGGAGACAGCTGGCAGGAAGACTGGAAAGAAAGCTATGATTACGATGATATGGGAAACCTGACCCTATTGATGCAATTCGAATTCAATATGGATGACTGGAATGAGTCCAGTAAAAAAGAGTTTTATTGGGAAACCTATACCTCTGTGGATGATCCCACTACTCCAAGCTCAAACCTAATGCAAATCAAAGCATATCCTCAGCCTTTTAACAGCAGCATCACGCTGGAAGCTTCCGGCAAGACGGGAGTGGCAGATAGATACGATGTCTACAACGCCAGGGGTCAACTGATCCGGACAATCAACAGCAACGGCGTCGGCTCCGTGATCTGGGATGCCAAAGACAACCATGGCAGAGCTGTGGCAAACGGCATCTACTTTGTCCGCGCCACAAAAGACAATCAGCACAGCATCAAGCGTATCATCAGAGTAAGATAAAGTTCGTTTCCCTTATATCGGCCCGGGAGTTTGTAGCCCGGGCCTTTTTTGCCCGTATCCCCTGTATCACGTTTGGAAACAATTGCCATAATCCATACCCGGTCCACCACCCGTTATTGTATGGAACTTCAGCCCTGAACTCCCGCAAGACTATATCATTTCAAAGAAGAAAGCTCATATTACATTGTTCTTGACTGTTTACTACGGCTACTGAACTTGGGGTTTATGAAGAAAGTACTGATAATCTGTACGGGAAATTCCTGCCGCAGCATAATGGCAGAAGCTGTTATAAACCATTTTTTGAAGAAGCAATGGCAGGCCTTTTCGGCGGGGACACATCCCTCACACGTGCATCCCTATGCCATCAAAGCTTTGCAGGAATTGGGAATAGAGGTGCAAGGTCTGCGCAGCAAATCCATCTCGGAGTTTTGGGATTCTGAGGATCTGGATCTGGTAGTTACAGTGTGCGACAGCGCCAAAGAAAACTGCCCTGTATTCCATAAACCGATCCCCCGCGTCCACATGAGCTTCGAAGATCCGGTAAGATACGGCGCACTGGATATTGATGAAGCCATGCAGGGCTTTCGCAAAGTTCGAGCCGATATCGTTGCCAGATTGTTACCTCTGTTGCAAGCATATGAACATTGAAGAACTAAAGCTAGAGCTGAAATATACAAGCAGGCGTGGTTCCCTCTGCTACTCCGTGAAGGATCACAATACACTTGCCGTAAAAGCGCCACACGGTACATCCTTGGATTACATCAGGGAAGATATATCTCGCAACTGGGATAAAGTCCATAAACTCTTTGAAAGTTACTATCTGGATTTTCCTGTTTGTGGCTTTGCAGATGGTATGAAACTCTTTCTAATGGACACTGAGATTATTCTCCGCTACAAGACTATGGACGGCATTGCGTTTCACTTTAATCCGGATGAAAACACTCTGTATGTAGCAAAGGACCTTCAAAATGAGGTGGAATCCTTGCTGAAGTGTTTCTTTTCCCACAAAGCCGAATACTTACGCGTAAGATGCCGGTATCTGGCTATGCAGCACAACTTCAGGATAAACCGCATAAATCTGCGCTGGGTTAGCTCAAAATGGGGATCATGCTCTGTGAAGGGGAATGTAACTCTAAGCAATTACTTGATTATGGCCCCCAAAGCCATTCAGGATTACATCATCCTGCATGAACTGTGCCACCTGCGGCACATGAATCATTCCAAGGATTTCTACACGCTATTACAGAAACTGGATGCGCAGTACAAGGAGCACAGAGCATGGCTGAAAGACAAAGGTAGGGCCTTGAGAATATTCCATCAAAAATAGCAAAGACACATCATGCTTGAGTTCTTTTGGGCTCTACATATTCATCCATGTGCTGATAGCGCCAGCGCAAAAAGAAGCTATCCAGCAAGGCCACAATGCCAAACAAAGTCATTGATAGCAAGATGATTACGATGATCACCGCAAATACATGAGCCGTGTGAAAGGACTTTGTAGCCCTGGTCATGTATATGCCCAATCCAGCTTTGCCCCCCAGCCATTCACCGATCACTGCGCCCATCACACTGTAGGTGGCAGCCAGCTTCAGTCCTGTAAAAAAGCCCGGTAATCCCGCCGGAAGCTTGAGATAGCGAAAGCACTTGTATCCCGACGCTCCCAGGGCTTTCATCAAGCGCAATTGATCCACTGTAACCTGTTGAAATCCCTCAAACATACCTAAGGCAATGGGGAAAAAACAGACTAATACCACGGTGAATACCTTGGCGGAAATGCCATAACCGAACCAGATGATGATAAGTGGTGCCACCGCGATGATCGGCACTGTCTGAGATACGACCAGATATGGATAGATAATCTGTTTAAACAGCTTTGAGACATCCATCAGAATTGCAGTAAGCGAGCCTATCACAATGCTGATAAGCAAGCCGGATATTGCCGCAGTAAGTGTGGGTTTCAGATGATGCCAGATCAGTTCATGGCTTTGGGTGAAAACCTCCATTACCGCTTTGGGATTTGGAATGATCCAAAATGCGATAACTGCTTTGGAGCTGATAATATGCCAGATTGCTAGCAGTATCAGCAGAAATCCCAGTGGGAGCAAAGACTTTTTCACATCTCGCCAACCTGACGGATCTCGGTTTCCAGATGTACTTTAAAACGTTCATAAACAGTGCTCTGCACGTGTTCGATCAAGTCTTTCACATCTTTGGCAGTGGCCCCTCCCAGGTTTACGATGAAGCCACAATGCTTGTTGGAAATCGATGCACCACCAATTCTGAAGCCGCGCAATCCGCAATCGTCCACCAGTTTTCCGGTGAAATGACCTGGAGGTCGCTTGAAAACTGAGCCGGCACTGGGCATATCCATTGGTTGTTTATCGTTGCGCATTTGATCCAGCTCTTCCATACGTTTCAGTATATCTACACGGGGAGCGGGACTCAATTTAAACACTGAACTGAGGTGGATCAAACCCCTGTCTTGCAGGGCACTGTGACGATAACTGAACATATGAGCTTCTTTTTTCAGATGCAAAATGGGATTTGTACTTTGAAGGCTTTTCAGAGTAGGCGTAAGGCATTTGCTGCAATACAACACATCTTTGATCTCGCCTTCGTAGGCACCGGCATTCATGAACACTGCGCCGCCCACAGATCCAGGTATTCCACAGGCAAATTCCAGTCCGGAAAGCCCTTCTTCCATACAGAAGCGGCAAAGCTCCTTCAGGCTTTGTCCCGCGAAGGCGGATACATAGTTCTCGTCGCGCGTGATCTTGTTGAAGCCTTCCATACTGATCACTAAACCCCGAATGCCCTTATCCCCTATTAAGAGATTGCTGCCTTTGCCCAATATGAACCAGGGTATCTCGCGTTTGATGGCATATATCAGCAGGTCGATCAGGTCCTTTTGAGTATCCGGTTTTGCCAGCACATCTGCCGGTCCACCGATCTTAAAACTGCTATATGGTGCCAGCGGTTCGTCAAACAGCAGTTTTCCCTGTTCGGATAGCCGCAAAAACCTATCTATTATCTGTTTCATATCTTGCTAAAGAACCTCGTTATTTCGTCCATAAGCTGTAGTTCATCTTTGAGTTCCAGGTGTTTACCGGGCAGGATTTCCTTGAAATATGTGCCGTAGCGCTTGCGGCTGACTCTGCTGTCTAGGATCAATACTATGCCTCGATCATTCTTTGAGCGAATCAACCGACCAAAGCCTTGGCGGATTTTGAGTAGAGCGTTTGGCAACATATAATGCATGAAGGAGTCTTTGTCTTCGCGCTCCAGCTTGTCGATATAAGCCTCCACCAAAGGCTCAGACGGCACTTGGAAGGGGATCTTGTACAAAATCAAAAGTGATAGCGATTCTCCCTGAACGTCCACACCTTCCCAAAAAGAGGAAGTACCCAGCAGTACTGCATTTTGTGCCTTTTTAAACTCTTCCAGTATACTGCTGCGGCTAGCCACTTTTCCCTGTGCGAAAAGCGGTCTTTGGCTGTAGTACATATGATCCGCGACCTCGTTATAGGCCATATCCAGATCCCGATACGCGGTGAAAAGCGCCATCGTCCCCACATCCACCGTCTGAAAGATCTGCTTCAAGCAAGACATCGCCTGAGGCTGAAAAAACTTGTCTTTGGGCTCCGGCAAAAAGCTGGAGATCAGCAATTTTGACTGCTTGTCATAATCAAAAGGAGAATCCACAATCCGCTCTATCACATTTTTATCTTCCAAAAGGGTCAAACCGGATTGATTGAGGAAATATCGGAATGATCCCCTCAGGGCCAGAGTGGCGGAAGTAAACACGATGGAAGGCACTTGAGTATAGAGCAAGCGTTTCAAGAATGTGTTTACCTCGATGGGAGCGTAATTCAGGATCGCGGCAGGCACATTACGATCCGGACGCGGATTGTTCTCTATCCATAGGGCAAAATTGTCCAGGTCCGGTTCGGAGAAATACAGCAAGACCTCTTCCATCTCCGATAGCCGCATCACAAAGGCCGTGATGGACTCCATAAGTTGATCGTAAGAAGCTACCTGCTTACTTTCAAGCGCATTGATTACATTTTCCAGGGCCTTAGCAGCTTTCAATATCTCTTTGAACAGCAAGACGAACTTGCTGAGAAGCCCAAACAAGTCTTTGGCTTCAGCTTTGTTTTTGATGCGCAGTTTGTTGTAAGAATCTGCCGCAGTGCACATTGTTGAAGCCAGATTAAAGATATCCATAGAAGGTTTGCGAGCTTCTTCGATTACATCTTCCAAATGCTTTGCCACTGATATACACTGGTCTTTTTTGGCATCGGGCAGGGGACTCTTGATCAGTGCCTTTTCCAGACCCCCCAGAAAACTGCCGCTATGACGTCGTGACGTTCCGGCGATTTGATTTAGCAGGATGATAACATCCGCGTAAGACATTGATGAACCGAGATGTTTGGAGGCAGAAGACATCAGATTGTGCGCTTCGTCGATCACCAAATAGCGATATTCACCCAGACTACTGTTTTCCATCCGCATATCTGCCAGTAGCAGCGCGTGATTTGCCACCACCACGGATGCATTCTCGATCTCCCGTCGCAATATCATAATGTGACAATTACGATAGTGCTGGCATCTTCTATTGCCGCACAAGTATCTGTCCGAGCAGATCTTGCGCCAGGTGATGTTGAAACGTCCCCGGTCAAAGGAGGAATTTTCCGAGATATCTCCGGTAACAGTCTGCAACTTCCAGATATAAAGATACAAAAGAGCCTGAGCGTCCCAAGAGCTTAGCTCCCTGCTGCTTTGATTGATCAGCTCTTCCCAGCGCCGTTCGCAAATATAATTCTCCCGTCCTTTGATGAGTACGGCTTTGAATGGCACTGGTAGAATTTTTGCCAATTGCGGCAGATCCTTGAAAAAAAGCTGTTCTTGCAGGTTCTTGGTATTTGTAGATACCACCACCTTGGCTTTACTGCGATGGGCAAATTCCAGCGCGGGAACCAGATAGGCGAAGGATTTTCCCACTCCCGTTCCGGCTTCCACCACCAGATGATCCTCGTTGTTAAATGCATCTGATACCGCTTGAGCCATCTGTACCTGACCCCGGCGAAATTCGAAATTGGGGAATTTGTGGGCAAAGATGCCGTCCTCGGAAAACACCGCATCGATCTGAGGATTTGCTGCAGCCGGCAAACTGTTGTCGATCACATTATAATAGGGACTCTTCTTTGTGGACGAAGGAGGAGTTGAGATTGCCGATTGTCGCTGGAAGCGAACTATCTCCTCAAAGAAACCCGTGCTTTGGATCTGTGCCATTTTGGCAAAGGAATGCAGTCTCGCGTTCACGATCATGCTGAAATTCTCGCAGGCAAAATCTCCCAAAGCCATCAGCAATTCTCCGGTAGCTTTGGCATCTGCATCTGCCCTGTGCGCGTTTTCCAAAGTGATGCCAAACTGTTTTACCATCGTGCCCAGCTTGTGATTTGCGCCAAAAGGGAGATAGGTTCTGCTTAATTCCACTGTATCCCAAGCAGTATTTTCCAGGGGAAAATCTCCGATTTTTCCGTAGTTGTAGTTGATGAAGCCCAGATCGAAGGACACATTGTGCCCCACCAGGGTGTCTGAGCCTAAAAATTTCTTTAGTTTTGCCAATACCTCAGCTACGTCCGGTGCGTCTTTCACGTCTTCCGGCTGGATATGAGTGAGGAACATGATAAATTTGGGCAGAGCAATCGTAGGCTTCACAAAGCTATCAAAGACTTCCACCACCTTGCCCCTGCGAAAGCGGACCGCGGCTATCTGAATGATTTCGTCTTTGCGTTCGGACAGCCCGGTAGTCTCTATGTCCAGTGCAGTAAAATTCAACGAGTCAGAAAACTTCATCCCTCATCCCTAAATAGATTATAGCGTTGCAGCTTTTTGATGAGTCCCTGACGTGAAAGCCCCAGTTCCCGAGCAGCTTGAGTTTGGTTCCAATCGTATTTATCCATGCACGCAGAGATCATTTTCCGTTCCAGCTCTTCGACTGCTTCCTTCAAGTTTTGCTTCGTGCTCAGAAGGTCGATGGTCTGGCTGTGCTCATAGTGTCGATGCACTTCTTCCGAGAAATCCGAGGCATGGATGAAGGTATTATCTTCCACCAGAGTTACAGCACGCTCAATTTCATTTTCCAATTGCCGCACATTCCCCGGAAAATCGTAGTTCTCAAGGATTTTCATAGCTTCTTCGGTGAAGCCCGATACATTCTTTCGAATGCGTTTGTTGTATTTATCCAAAAAGTGAATAGCCAAAAGTGGAACGTCTCCCGGCCTGTTTTTGAGCGGTGGTACTTGTATGCGGATCACGTTCAGACGATAGTATAGATCCAAACGAAAATCGCCATTATTCACTTTTTCCAATAGCGGGACATTGGTGGCACACAATACCCGCACATTCACTTTCTCGGTCTTGGTAGCGCCGACCCGTTTCACCTCACCTTCCTGCAAAAAGCGCAAAAGCTTGGCTTGAGTTGACTGGCTTATGTCTGCTATCTCGTCTAGGAAGAAGGTACCTCCATCAGCGATCTCAAAGAGGCCTTTCTTATCGTAGGCTGCACCGGTGAAGCTGCCTTTCACATGGCCGAACAGCTCGCTTTCCAAAAGAGTCTCGGGCAGAGCGCCACAATATTGGGCCACAAATGCCTTGCCGGCACGATTGCTGCTGTAGTGCAAGGCTCTGGCAATCAATTCCTTACCTGTTCCGCTATCACCCTCCAAAAGCACCGTTGTAGGCGTATCTTTCACCTTTTCGATGATCTCAAAGATCTTCATCATCTCCGGGCTTTTACCTATTATATTTGCATAGAGATTGCCTTCGTGAAGCTGTTCTCGGATGATGGCATGGGTTTTTTCCAAGTTTGCGCTGCGGATGTTTTCAATGATTACGATTATCTGGTTCGAAAGCGCGTTCAACAGGTTTATGATGCGCTCACTGAAATAGTGCGATCCGCTTTTACAAAAGAGCAGCACCACGCCCAAGTTGTTTTTTCTGATGGATAGAGGTAACAGCAATATGTTGTTGTAGGCAGAGGCAAAATGTGGTTGTTTAAAATTCTCCACCTTGTTTTCGCGGTGAACCTTCGCGCACAGATTCATAAAGACGTCAAAATCCTTGTCTTCGGCAGAGAAATTTCTGAAAATCTTATATTCCCAAGCATCAGGCAGATTGGCACTGTTTTGCAAGCACAGAATGCCGCCGTCTGCCTCTGAGATATCGATCAGGCTTGTCAGGGATTGATCGATAATCAGATCCAGATCTGTTATTGTATTCAGCTTCTGGGTGATTTCATAGAATTGATTGAGCAGGTTTTCTTCAAATTGTACTTCCTGCATTTGCGAGGAATATTCCCGGGATATCCGCTGCATCAGTATATCGTTCTGTTCCAAAAGCTTGATGGAGCCATATTGCTGAATCACTTTCTTGTTGTTCTTCAAAATCTGCAAGGCCTGTTCCCATTCTTCCAGGTCCAACAGCACTCCAGCCAGCTCGTAATTTGCCAGAGACAGCTCGTAGTAACTGTTTGTGGCCACAAAGAACTTGATTGCCTCATCCAGATGCGTTCTGGCACTCTGTGGGTTCTTACGCTCCAGCAGTGCGCGCAGGTAGTGGGTCCAGCCCATCTCAAATTCGTTCTGCTGTTCAGTAGCCAGGCGGAAGGCTTCATTCAGGAAATAATCTGCGCTCTCAGCGTTGTGAGTCATAATGAAGTAATAGGCCTGGTTTTGACAGCCTTCTATGATCTTGTCCCTAGCGCCCAGAGCCTTGAAGAAATCGAAACTCTCCATCAGGTAACGATACGCGTCTTTAAATTTGTGCAATTTTGTGAGCACAGAACCCAGATTGCCGTAAAGCTCTGCCTTGATGTATTCATCGCTCACTCCGGGCAACAGCTCCAATCCCTTGAAATAGAGATCGTAAGCCAGATTCAGCTCATTGCTTTTCTCATACACTTCTCCCAGGTTGTTAAACGAGCGCAAGAGTCCTTCACTAAAGCTGTTTTCCTCGCTAAGCTTGATGGCTTTTTCATAATAGCTGATGGATCCTTTCCAATCTCCCTTTTTGAAGCTGAGGGCGCCCAAGTTGTTCAGGGACGCTACGGTATTGCGGAAGAAATTGAATTCAACGGCAGTTTCCAAGGATTTCCGCAGAGCGTCTTCAGCCCGCTCAAAATCCCCATGATCCATCATTGTAACGCCGATGTTATTGTATATATTCGTTATATTGTAGGGTTCCGAAAGCAAGCGCTGAATCTTGAGAGCTTCCTCCAAGTAGTACAATGAACGGGCGGCATCGCCTTTATCGTCCATCAAACCACCCAGATTGTTGAAACATACCGAGATTCCATTGAGGTTGAAGTAGTCTTTTTCCAGGGCCAGACTTTTCAGAAAGTAGGTCTCGCTTTGCTCCCAATCGCCCTGAAACATATACAAAACACCTAGATTGTTATAGATCGCCGCCAGTCCTGTGTGATCATCGGCCAGCCCATACATGGTTTCAGATTCTTTGAAAGCTTCTTCAGCTTGATCCCATTCATTGATGTAATAGTGGATCTTGCCCTTTATCTTTTTGGCTTCGGCCTGGATCAGATAGCGGTGATGCTGATCTTCGATGTTGATCATGGATTGCAACACATTGTCCAGAGTCTCAAAAGCCTCGTTAAAATCTTCACTTTCTGCCAGAATATCGCCTTTCAGCAAAAGAATTCTGGATTTCCAATAAGCCTCGATGGTGGCAGGGGAGTATTTCTTGATTATCTCCAGTGCAAAACTGTTCGAATTCACTGCAAACAGTGTGTTTGAAAGATTGTATACAATCTCCTCGGCGGGGAAGTTGTTTTCAGTGCAGATGTGAAGGCATTGCCTGTAGTAGTCTATCGCCTTGTCCTTTTGGCTCAGGTCCGAATAACAGGCAGCCAGCTTTGCCGTGTATTGCAGCTTTTCCTTTGCGTTCTTGCTGATCGAGAGCAAATAGTCGTAGATACTGATGCAGCTATCACCGTCTGAGATCAGCATAAATAGCTGCAGCATCTCATTGAATAACTGCTCGTTGTAAGCCTCTTGATGGATGGCAAGACGCAGTAATACCTGTGTCATCTCATCGTGCTTTTTCAGAAAGACGCTTATCTTCTTTAGCAAAGCGTTTGATGAGCCCGGGTTTTCTTCAAGCCACAAACCGAAAGCGCGTTTTTTTTGAACCACGCAAGAGTCTTCTACTATGGCCAACAAACCGCGTTCCACCAAAGCCTTGCTATCGTTCTTGATCCCTTTGCGTCCCAAGGCTTCAGTGATGTCACTCAATTCCATGCCGTCCATGGCATAAGCGGCAGTCAATAACTCCATCTGGCTGTTATTGAGATCGGCCAGACTCTGATAGTATACCTCATGTGGGTCGTAAGTCTTTTCCAGATACGGACTCAGATCAAATCCACCCTTGGGCTGGTGTTCTCTCATCTCCGAAAAGATGCGCTCCAGGATCATCAGATTACCCCCGGAAATCTTGTGTAAGATCTCGCCTTCGGAGATGTAGCTCAAACCCGCGTCCGGGAATATGTTGCTAAGCAGCTTTTGCAGATCTTCTGCTCCCAAAGTGGGCAGGTTTTCTTCCACTGAAAATGGAAACAAACGCTTCTGCGACAGAGCAATGATCTGAATCCCAGTATCTGCTGCGTATTGCACCAGATACTGCAAGAAATCTCTACTGTATGCATCCAAGACGTCACTATCGTCCACGATCAGCACTCTGGGCTTCAATAAATCACGCTTCAGCAGTTGCTCAGTGAAGTAATAGAAGAAATCATACTGCTTGCCCGTGCGGTACTTGGCAAAATGCTCATTAAACAGCTCCATTTGTGCCGCTTCATCCAAGCCCGTCAAGATCCTTACCAACTCGGTAAAATGGTTGAAATACAAGGGATGTGGGCTGAAATACTCGATTTGGGCATACTTCTCTTGCAAAGCGGATATTATGGGCGTAATGAGATAGGATTTGCCGGAACCTGATTTGCCGGTGATCTCCAATAAGTGACTGTGACTACTGTCTTGGATCGGCTCCAGCACGCGCGACAAATTAAAGCGCTCGGAAACAAATTCGTGCATCTGTTGATATAGCTTTTCAGGCATTATCTCTACTCCTGAATCAGTTTGTTGACAGTGCAACTGTAAAAAGAATTGACATACTGTCAAGTAAAAAAAGGTTTGCCGCTCCGCGAAGCTCTTTCTATAGTAGTTGCAAAGCAATTCCCCTTTATAGTGACACCTGAAATGTCAAATCGTGACACCCACTTGACAAAACAGCGGAAATGCCCTCAGTTTGTGACAGCAATATGTCCATTCACCGGAATCCAAGGACGGTCAGAAGTGACGGATTTTTGTCAAATCATGACAGCAAAACGGCAGGTTGTGACACACTTTTATAAATACCTGATCGCTAATACTAGTCAAAGTATTTACTATACCCATCTAGCTTAAGGTGCTTATCAGATATTTTGCTCAGAATTCTCATATAGCTCAATTTTACTTCTCTTAATGATGCCATAAGAGTAACACAGAGAATTGCTATTATACTAAATAGGGTACCAACAAATGATCCTCTTGCCCATAATGAATTGCATGAAAAGGCTTCGAATAATCCCAACTTCGATATTTCCATTGGAAGCATCATTAGGGGAATACAAACTGATGTTAATGAACCGATAAGGAGCAGAACAACAATTCCATTGATAGTTCTAAGCCTTTTTATGGACCCACTGATATCATTCTTTACAAGCCCATACTTTCTCATTAGCACTTTACATTCATGTCTTAGATTCTCAATGTTTTTGTGAGTGTTTTCGATCTTATCGAAGCTAACAGAACAAATTGGAGAGTTACAGCCGGAATATTCATACTCATCTATTGACTTATTTCTTAAGACTAGTCTTGTAGCAAAGCCAAGATTATCAGGACTATCGTATAATCCATAGACTTCCAATAGACATTCCGCAGCAATTGTCTCGGGATCATCGCTGCTAGCACTCTCAAGTTGTAATAGCTTATCCCAGAATTCTTGGCTTTGAAGAATAGTGTTTCTATTGTACCATTCGAAGGGTATATTATTAATGTCATTTAGAACATTAGTCCTCTTGAATGCAATTTCACGAAATTCGTAGAGAATTCTGTTACTTACATCTTTTTCGTTAAGAACTCTCGAGATTAGAAATGCTCCAATAATCCCAATTAGCGCTGCACCACTTTGAGCTAAAGCTGAAAAAAACCAATTCCAATCCATAATAATCTCTCAACAAATATCATCTATTATTCCACTCAAGAAACTCGGGATCGTTTGAATCTTTGCCTCTGCCCATGCTGATATCCCGATTCTTGCGGTCAATCTTGAATTGGTCTAGGGATTTGTATGGTATTGATTTCTCATCGTCTTTGTAATGGACAATATAAAAATGGAAGTTTAAATCATAGTGAGGTCCGGTTGTGATAAAGATACTCCCAGTATTAATCAGAAACAACGGATCGATTTCTCTACGATAGACGTCTAGGATAAAGTTTGTTGCTCTACAAAGCTCTATAGCAAGGTCTTGGATAAGTGCTACACGAAAGTCATAATCTTTGGCTAACCTTTCGTACTTTTCCGGATTCCACTCTATCTTATGATATCTCTTTTCAACGCGATAGATTTCTCGATCATTAATCACAGAACTGTCCATAATAACATCTAGTAAATCTTGGAGAATTAATCTAAACCGGTAAAACGCTTCAGAGTACCTTTGATGATTAAACTCCCAATTCCGTGAAAGAATCCATAGTTTTAGGTTTTCGAGTTGTTCATATTTTTGGTGAGAGATCCATGGGGATGCAGATGTAAGATGAGATATCCAGTTGGACATCTCATGCACCTCCAAAATATCAGACCATTTAGTAATGTTATACTTAACAATTTCATTTGCTTTACTTGCAGCCACTGCTACAGGACTATCACTTTCCAAGACCCATTCTTCAAGCAGTTTTGCGTGTAGTTGTCTGACAAACAAATCCTTAAAACTGTCTGAACCTTCATAGTCTTTGTACATACAGTTGCCGGATATTGATTCTTTGTACGCCTTGAGAGCAGCAATTTGTTCTTCATCATTGTGTTCTTGTGGTATTGGCGCTGTTGAGAAGAACAACATTGTTTTCTTTCCTTTCTCAGAATGCAGTTTAATCTCTTCTACCGTTCCGCTTAGGGAATGATCAGTAGGAGTACCCACTTTTGACCAGAATACTCCTATCAATAAGTCGCATGACTCAAGCAGCTTGGTGTTAATCTCATCTTGTGGAGGAGCACCATAGCTTGCTACAGAATCGGTTTCCCAACCTACAGGCATTAAGACTATCCCTCTACTAAATGAGTTTATAGTGTTCCACTCATAAATAGTATCTCTTATTAGATTCCTTTCCTTCTGTACATCTCCTGGGGATGCAATGAATATTCTGATCACTTTAGCATCATAAGCCATTCTTACCTCCATTCTGGTTTACTCATTGCTATTCATAATGTTCTTTGTTTATTCGATGTATATGCTTTGGCCAGTTGTTCTTGTCCCATTTATCCACAGGGATGAAGTTGCCTTCTGAATCGCAGGGAGGACCGGGAGGGGGATCTAAGGGCGAGATGGCGAGATGGCCAGATGGGGAGGTGGTAGTGGCGCTCGCCTGAAGTAAGGTAGTTTCGAAGAGTGGGGTCATGGCATCGTATATTTCCAGGATGCGGAGTTTGGTACGGTAAGTGCCATAATCCCGGAGGTCTTTGCGTTTGACTATGGGGAAAGTTTCCATGATGTATTCTACAGCATGGCGGGGAGTGGGGAAGTACGTGGTGAGATGGCCAGATGGTGAGGTGGTGAGATGGCCAGATGGGGAGGTGGTATCTCGCAAGCTCGCTATCTCGCCATCTCGCCCTTTCCCATCTCGCCATTCTTGATCAGTGCCCAAGTAGAGATGGAAGTAGAGAGCATCCAGTTCACAACGGATTTCAAATCGGCGTTCCTCGTCCCAGATAAAGGGAGGTCCGTCATAACCGCAGTCCTGGGCGAAGGGTTGCAGGCTGTAAGATGTGTAGAGTAGCTCCAAGAGGTAGTTGGTGAGGTGGTGAGATAGCGAGGTAGTTAGTGGTGAGACGTTGGCCTGGAAAACTGAGGGTGGAAGGACAGCAAGTTGTTGGGCGATAAAGAAGTTAAAATTAGTTCCGCCGAGTTTGAACCTGGCTACGAAATCACTGATAAAACTGCATAAGCACGCATATAGATTCGATGATTCAACTGTGCTCAAGATTGTTTGCCAGAGTGGAAGACTATTGCCTACTCCGCACCTTTGAATAAATGCTCCGATGATACATCTTTCATTTGTTGTATTTGTTATACCACGGAACCCCATGAAGCAATGCATACGTTCAGATTGATTGTTTCCTTCTTCAATGTCCTTTACCCAATACCTTGGCAGAGGCTCATAGTAAGGGTCTCTCAACCTTGCGAGGGGCACTTCCGGAAGCTGCGTGGAGTCTGAGCCTTCGGGAAGATCAGCATAATCACCAAAGCGGTGATTGAAGTGATGCATCATTTTAGCTTCATACAGCGGCAGATAGCGCTCCCCACCTTTCACAAAGTGATTGCCCTGCAGTTCAAAGCCCTTTTCTTCCAGTTGCTCCTTGGTTTTGAAGAGATGGGAGTCATTCGACATATCGAACATCCGCATAAAGGATATGCCCCAGGGATTTC
Source organism: Cloacimonetes bacterium UBA5284 (assembly GCA_002410505.1). Lineage (GTDB taxonomy): Bacteria > Cloacimonadota > Cloacimonadia > Cloacimonadales > Cloacimonadaceae > UBA5456. The sequence continues at coordinate 65,460 of DHSO01000052.1, forward strand.
CGTGTTCAGGGTCGTTTTCATTAATCAATACAGGCACCCGTCGATATATGTATTTGGTTAGCTCTGCATCTTGCTTGCTGCGGAAGATCGGGCAGGTGCGGGTGTTGGGATTGATGAGGGCAATATCATCCTTGCTGAGCTGGAAGTGCCGTTCGGTATCGCTTAAATCTGCAATGGAATGAGCAAAGAAGACGAAGTCGGAGGGTTGGTAAGTAGTGAGTGGTAAGCGGTGAGTGGTGAGTGGTGCCCGGAGTGTGAGTAGGCAGAACTTGTAGCTGCGGTGAACTCCGGGGAAAATGCCTTCCCGGTTTTCAAAGTCGTAGAGGCTGACCAGGGAGCCGGTGTCGGTGAGATCCTGAAAAAAGAACTTGGTGGTGTCGTCGGTGGCGATGCCGCTGGGAACTATGCAACCACAGCGTCCATGAGCTGAAAGCAGAATGCGGTTGAGTTCCGCAAACACGGTATAGGTATTCACGTCACCACGTCCACAGAGGGGATATTTGCCCCCTTCCCTGATCAGCAGGGAGGAGCCTTCGGATATGCGCTTCTGCGCCAGAAATGCCTGATACAGCATGGGGTTAGATGCTGGCAAAGCATCGATCAATCTTTTGCGGGCAGCAGCATTGGGAGCGTTGGCGATTTCAGCATCCACGGCAGAGAAGAATTCCTTTTCCTGAAGCTTCACCCTTTCCCAGGGTGGGTTGCCAAGGATGCAATCGAAGCCGGAAGTTGGCGAGGTGGGGAGATGGCCAGATGGCGAGGTGGTAAGTGGAAAGACGTCAGGGAAGGCGATATGCCAATGGAAGAACTTATATTCATCCGAAAGGCGCATGATTTCTTGTCTAAGTAAGGGGGCCACATTCTCCGGATCGCTCTTGATACTCTCCATGATACCATATGTAATGGGCTCCGGACGCTGAGGATCGCCATCTTTGATCCAAACAAAGGCAGCACACCAGGCGTCGTAGATCAGCTTGGTATTCTGATAATCCTGTGATTGGACAAAATCCGCATAGCTTCGTTCCTTGGCTTGGAGCCCGTTCAGATCATCATCAGCAATTTGATTCAGAGCTCTGATTCCTGACTGCAGCCCCCTCTTGCTGAGCCAGTCTTCTCTTTCGCTGCTGAAGATATCGATATTACCCTTGCTTTCGTCTTTATTCAGCTTTTTGAAGCGGGAACAAACAGCTTTGTCGTCTCCTGTGTTGTGATCGAATGCAGCATCAGGGATGCCCTTCTTGAGTAATGCAGGTGTGCAACCCAATAGAGAGTTCCCACATTGGATATGATGATCCAGGAAGGTAAGAGGTTTGCCGGGTTCGAGGGCTTCCATCCAGAGGGAGATTTTACAGAGTTCCACACTCATAGGGTTTATATCCACCCCATAGATGCAATGACCGATTACGTCTCTGAGAGCATGCTGAATGACAGAAGGGGCAGGCTCTTCTTCGCCTGCACGGATAGAAGCCAAGCGCTTGGCAAGCCGATGAGCTGCTGAGATGAGGAAATGTCCGCTTCCGCAAGCGGGGTCGCAGATTTTGAGAGCAAGCAGGGCTTTTTCTGGCGAGGTGGTGAGATGGCCAGATGGCGAGGTGGTGAGATGGCCAGATGGCGAGGTGGTATCTCGCCCTTTCAAAGCTGCTTCAATTACCGGCTCCAGTGCCGAATCCAACAGACAGTTAACCAGAGAAGAAGGGGTGTAATAGCTTCCCGTGGTCTTGCGTTCTGATCCGGAGACAACGTTGAGTTTGAAATAAGCTGCTTCCAGATTGATTTCAGGATGCATTTCCAGGAGGGATTCATAGACACTGCCTAGTTCTTCAGGTCCTAGATTACGATAGTTTATGGGTTGGAAGATATTGTTCTTTTGAGTATAACAGAGAAAGCGGACTGCTGAGAGTAAATCACTATTGGCTATATCACAGTTAGCCAATGCTAAAGTTGAAGAAGCTCTAAACAAGAAAGAACCTAAGGCTGGCAGTCCAAGTGCCGTGTTGCCGTCATATAGGCCGTTAAAAAGCAAATTTAGCTGCTGCCAGAGATCAGAATGCCGGGTTCCTCTTTTCTTGCGGGCAAGTTCCCTGATTCGATAGGTGGAATAGTACTTGTGATAAGTCTGCTTTACCATTTCAGAAACATCACCCGGAATTAGCAAGTCCCTATCCTCTGCTACAAACACGAAGAGCAGGCGATAGACCTGTAGCAGTACTTGATGATAATAGTCCTGCAAGCTAAGGTTGCCGGAGCGGAGTTTATCTCTGAGCTCAGTATTGGCGGGATGGGAGAGAAAACCTGCCCCAAGTGACTCGATGGCAGATTGGACATTATTGCGTAGCTCATCCAGGGCACGGACACCGTCTTTGATGGAAGCATTGTACCACTTTTCCAGCCAACAAGTTTCAGGGGGCAGAGCTCTGCCTGTTTCATCTGTCTTTACTTCTACTCGGGACTGGTGGCAAAGTAGATAAAGCAAGAAGAAATCGCTGTAAGCAAGTCCATCCATCATCGCCTGAAGATCGAACTCCACATAGGCAGCGCGGGTTAGGGATACATTGTCACGCAGGATGCGAAGTTTGAGGCCATTGGAAAGGATACCCCAGAGGTGATCCTCACTACGGTTTAGAAACTCCTGCATCAGAGAATGCGGGGAAAGTTTGGTTTCTCCTTTGGCTATGGGATTACGTTTATCCAGATCCCATTTGAAGCTGACCAGATGGATAGCTATTGGTTCGGATGCTTTGTGACTAATGGGATAGGTTTTGTCCTCTATCTCAATGGATTTCTGTGTCTGTAGCCTGCCATATCCAAACTCCTGAAAGAGAGGCAATAGCCAGCGTTCACGGGTTTCGGTGGTGCCAATGGATTCTTCAGGTAATTGATTGAGGATTTCACGATATGTCTGCCAGACACCAATGAGACGATTCCAAGAGCGTGTAGCAGCTTCGTTCAGACGCTCGCTAGGGCTTAGGTGGTAGTCTGTGGATTTCAGACCTTCCAGAGTGGTGTCACCACTGACAATCCTCTGGAGAAGTTCAGCAGGCAGGATGGCTCCTTCGGTGCGGATGGTATTGAAAATAGAGGAGCGTTTAGACATGGGCTCTCCGATGGAGGGTGAGATGGTGAGGTGGTGAGATTGCGAGATGGTGAAGTGACCAGGTGGATTTATTGTGCATCTTTTGCTCCGGATAGACTGATCAGAAGTGCTCTTAATTGTTTACTGAGAATGGTAATCTCAGCTAATATTGGAGTTGTTGTGGGAGTGTCTGATAATCCGCATCTTTGCGATAGAAGAAGATGGGTTTCCAATTCTCGCAAACTACCTTGGGCAACCCGTAGAAAGTATACGAATTCCTTTTTACTTTGACGTGCCCAGCCTTCTGCTATATTCGCCGGTATAGAGTTTGCTGCTCTTCTCATCTGACTAATCATCCCAAATTTCTCATCACTTGGGTAAGCTTTGGTTAGCATGAAAATGCTTACTGCAATATCCATGCCTCTTTTCCAAACGTCCAAGTCCTGATAGCTACTAATTTTCATTTCATCTCCTTTGCCATCTCGCCACCTGGCCATCTCGCCATCTCGCCATCTCGCCATCTCGCCATCTCGCCATCTCGCCATCCCCACTTGCTACTTACTACTCTTCTACTCACTCAAGCCTCCAGGCAAATAAACATAGATGCCAAGCACATCCGGTGGCAATTCAGGTTTGATTTCGGGTTTTTGTGATCGCTTAAGCAGGACAGCATCGCGCACTCGGAGGTGAGAAGCCAGCAGTTCGGTGGAACGCTTTTGGGCAAAGCTATTTATGATCGGCAGAAGTGATGCATAGTTATCAATTACCCGTTCGATCTGGGCTTGAGCTTGCTGGGGTAGGACATTCTCTGAAGGCCTGGCACTCAGAAGTGATTTGGCATCATGTTCTGACAGCCAAACAGGGGATTCAGGTGAGCCAGTAAAAGCCACAATCTGGGAATCCTCCACCAAGCTGCGGTAGATCATATCTTCATAAGGCTGGTTAATATGAAAGCGGTATCTGAGCAGTAACAGGGTAGTCCTGCGCTCTACAGAGGCAGTGCGGATTACTCCAGCCCGGCTGGCGATACAGTGGGTATTGGCGCTATCCAAAGCAGTGCTCATTACCAAATCTGCCAAGCCTTCAACAATGGGATGGGTGCGGGAAAGATAGATTTCCTTTTCCTGAACAGGGAGATCGAAACAGACTGTGATTTTATCAGGCAGATAGCCACAGGTTTCTTTGACCAAGGTGGGAACGGGACTCAGGTCAATCTGATAAGTGTTCTTTACTTTTCTAATTGCAGCATGGTAGCAGGTTAAGGTTTGTTTTACGAATTCTTTGATGTTCAGCTGAGAACCGATGGATTCCCTGATGGAATCGAGCTCTGCCTTGATTTCATCGACTCTGGAAGCAAGACCCATCTGGGAAAACATGGTCTGGCTCCGTTTTTCCTTGTCTTTCGCATTCTCCCAGGCATCATGCAGCTTCTTTTTGTCATCTTTGAAGAACTCCTCGAACCCGGCAATCATTAGTTGGTCGCTTCTTCCCGATTGTTCCCGGAGCAATAGTCCTTCAAAGATGGCTTCCATTACTGCTTCGGTATTGGCGGGAACAGGAACAGAGATACCGAGGGATGATTTTATCTGCTTGTGCTTACGGAGCAATACGTCCAGGACGATGCCATCGATCTGGTTGTCCATGCCGTAATAGGTAAGCATGCGAACTCTTGGGTGGGGCTGACCAAAACGATCAACACGTCCTTCCCGCTGTTCGTGACGAGTGGGATTCCAACTGAGGTCATAGTGGATAACAGCATCAAAATGATCCTGGAGGTTGATACCTTCAGAGAGACAATCGGTACAAACCAGAATACGAGAGGGAAAATCTGAGAGCTCGTTTACCCTACCTTCCCGCTCCTCGGGAGGTAGCAGCCCGGTGATAGACATTATCTGAACTGATTTGGGCATACGCTGTCTAAGCTGCTCTGCCAGATATTCAGCTGTCTGAATAAAGCGGCAGAATACAATCGGACTGAAGCCATCTTTGAGCAGGTCTTTGAGCGGTTTCAGCAGCCCAAGCATTTTGGTATCGTGATCTCCATACAAGGCTGCTGCTTCCTTTGCCATAGCCAGCAGTTTCCTGCGGCTAAGAGTGTTTTCGTCAGCTTCAGGGGTAGAATCACTTCCGGGTAGAATGTCGCTGGCATCGGTGCTATCATGATCATCAATATCCAGGATCAGACGTCTGCCTAATTCATCCGCTTCGGGGACTGTTTCGGTTTCCAGGGTGGCACTGCGATTGAGCATAGTGGCAGCAGCGGCAGCAGGGCTGGAAGCAAGGGCTCTGAGCAGAGCCAAGGCAGACCACCAGCGCACTCTTTGCCGATGTTGGCCGCCTACTTTGTCGCCGACGATCTCCCGGGCATAATCAAGAGCTTTATTGAACAAATCACGATAGGGCTCAGAGAGATTGTAATGGAGTTCCTTCGATTCAGGAGTTGGGAATACGGTCTTTTCTTTCAGGTAGTTTTCGATATCGATCCTGCGTCGTTGGATAAAATACTGAGCTATAGCCCTGCGACGCTGTTCGTTCTGTGTTCCGGTAAGATCAGCAGGAAATTCTGAGATTTCTTTATTCAGGATGGTCAAGAGAGAGCGGAAAGCGTTTTCGTTGCCGGAGTGTGGTGTTGCAGTTACCAAAAGCATGTGGCGATTGGGGCTTTGGCTGAGCTTTTTTACCAGATCATGGCGATAGTGTCGGCTGCTGTTTCCAGACTCATCATAGCTGACGGTATGAGCTTCATCTACAATAATCAGTTCTGGTGCAGTGCGCAGGAATTCAGCTTTGTGGCGGTCACTTTTGATATAGTCTATGGATACCACTGTATAAGGATAAACCTCAAAGATCGACTCATTGGCGCGGCAATTGCGCTCCAATCTGCGAACGGTGCTTCCCAGCACCAATTCTGCCTCAATATGAAACTTTGTGCTCAGTTCCGTTTGCCACTGTTCAGCCAGGTGAGGAGGACAGAGCACACATAGCCCGGTGATTTCACCTCTGTCCAATAGCTCACGAGCTATCAGGCAAGCTTCAATGGTTTTACCTATACCAACATCATCGGCGATCAATAGACGCACAGGATCGAGCTTTAGCGCCATCATCAGGGGGACTAATTGGTAGGGACGGGGATCTACTGCCAATCTGCCAAAGCATCTGAAAGGTCCTGCACTATTGCGAAAGCCTAATCTGAGCGCATCCCGGAGTAATCTGCAGGATTGGAAATCTCCCAGTTGGGAAGGGTCGGGCAGATTGAATGTGGCTGGCTTCACAGCTTCTAAAGCAGTAAGGATGCCTGTTATCTCATCATCGCTTCCGCCTAAGGGTTTAACGATAAGCAGTTCATCTGTGGAATCGGGTAAGACTACCCATTCTCTGCCACGAGTACTAACGAGGGAGCCTATGGAGTATTTCGAGACTTGCGTATCAGCTTTTTCAACACCGTTCATATTAATAAAATACTCTACTCTGACCTGGTTAAGATGCCATAAAGGGCTGAATTTATGTAGAAATTAGATCGTCCAAGTTTCTCTTTTTGCAGTAATCCATCTTCTGTTAATGCATCAAGGTACTTTGTGGCGGTAATCCTGCCAATATTTAAATCCCGCATGAGAAAGTCGATCTTAGTATAGGGGTGATAAAACAGGTTGTTTATCAAGTCCTGGCTATAGAACTTATGTTCAGATCGTATCCGATGCTTATATTCAAGTAGAGAAGCCCTGATAGATTGAATTATTGAGATAGTCTGACGTGATGTCTCTTCCACTGCTTCCAGTATAAATAATACCCATTCCTCCCACGCTTCTTCATCCCGTACTTTCTGTAGCAACCGATAGTAATCACTTTTATGTCTGACAATATATCGACTTAAGTAAAGAACAGGAATATCGAGCAGTTGTTTAAGCACCAAATACAAGACATTGATAATGCGTCCAGTACGCCCATTTCCATCATAGAAGGGGTGTATGCTCTCAAACTGGAAGTGGATGATAGCCATTTTCACCAAAATGTCAGCATCATACACGTGGTCATCATTAATGAAAAGTTCAAGATTGCTCATGAGTTTGATTATGTCCTGGGGATTCTGAGGCGGGATATAAACTGTTTCGCCTGTTTGCTCATTTCTCAGCTCGGTTCCTGCCAAAACCCGGAAACCTGAGCGATGATTTTCGAGCTTTGCTTGAATATCGATGATAAAGTTGGAGGTTAGAAGGGAATTCTTTCGGACTAGCTCATATCCTGCCTTTAGAGCTGATACGTAGTTTTTAACTTCCTTAGCCGACGCATTGACTGCGTATTCTGGGAAAAGCTCTTCTCGGTAGAGGTCATCATCGGTTGTGATAATATTCTCTATTGCAGAACTATCTTTCGCCTCTTGGAGTGAGAGAGTGTTTATCAGAATTGCTTGGTTTGGTATGCTTGCAGAAATACCCTTCAATTCAGCCAGATACCGATGTGCAGATGCCGTTTTTTTAAGAATTGCTTTGGTCTCTAAGTCTATTTCTGGGGGTAAAAATTTGGGAATAGTGCTCATACAGTGACTCCTGTTTGTATAGAGAATCTAGATTCTCTATACATGTCATTAGTGATGTATATACAAAAGTGGCTTTTCCTATGCATATCATCGGGGACATGTATACGAAAGTGGCTTTTTCTATACATATCTACAAACTGCTCTTGCATAATAGCCAATCGAATTTGTGCTTGTTGGTCTGTGATATTGAAAGCCTTAAGTGAAATCATAGCACTACCTCTCTCCAAAGATATTCTCGTTGGCTGCAATGATCTCTTTCCAATCGCTGTCATATCTAAACCTGATAACATGCCAGCCTGTATCTTCAAGATCATTGGTAATTATTCTGTCTTTAGCCTGTTGATCTGGTGAATCATGCACGGGACCATCAATGAAGACTGCAACGTATTTGTCTTTATAGAGATAATCCGGTTGGGTATGGCAGGATTCTATGAGTTCCTGCGCATGAGTAGGCAGGTTGTAACCATTGTTGTAAAGATAGTCCAGCCATTTGACTTCCAGGCTGGAGCCGTTTAGGTTCTTTAATCTCTCATAGTGCTCCACCCGAGAGTACTCACTGGAAGAGCGAGACAAGTCTGAGCTGAGTAGATTAATCAGTATATCAACTATTGCCTTACGATCCAGCAATTCATGATCGGTCTGGTTCGAATAGCTCATCAGGCAATCGTAGCAGGCAGCTTCACAAGGCTCTTTTGACTGAGGTGCTTTTAACAAGTCTTCAAACGAGATGGGATCATAGTGGCAGAGTTCTATCGCTTCTCTGATAACTTGATTGAACCCTGAGTTATCAATGACTCGCTTTAACACTCCAGCTCCACCTTCAGTAGCTTCGTAGAAGAGGATTGACTTTCTATTGTCTCTCGACGGTAACGATTCTGCTGAAAGCTCGTTATCTTCCAATTCAAAGACCCTCTGGATGGCATTCTTCATGGCTGCCTGTAAAGATGCGAGTATGGTGTCGCTCACACTCACCTGAGGTTCAAACAAGAGGCAATTCTTGGTGTCACTTACAAAGGGACGAACCAGTATCTTCGATTTACCCATAGGTGAATCATCATCGGTATCTTCACTATCGTGTTTACCCCAATACCCACGCTCTGTATCCAAGACAAAACCAGGTCGTTGGGATTTATACCCCATGTTTATACGCCAGATCATAGCAGAATCACCGTAGGTCAAGACTGCCAAGCACTCATCACCTCTCATGACTTTAGCGCTTACACAGGATAGGCGACCTGAACGTGAAGCGAAGCGTATTGTTGTTCGGATATCAAAACCGAGTTTTAGGCGTTCTTCTTCATCGCAGTTAATCTGATCTCTGCGTTTAGCTACTACATTCTGAAGTCTGAAAAGGTTAGATATAGTCTTATCTAAATCGCTTCCGCAGTGTTCGCATTTATCATATTTCTGCTTGTTTGCTCCAACTTCCAGAACATGCAAATATCCACATTGAGGGCAGAGCTTTGCTTCGCTGGTTGTAACATTGTTCTGGTCATCCTGAGCAGGCATGATAACCTGGTGAATGATGTATCGGGAACCTTCATGATAGACAAAAGACCGAGGTCCGAATTCGGTAATGGCTAAGAAACGTGGTCTGGATAGATACTCATCTTTACCGCTTCTCAATCTTCTACCGGGAATAAAGGCAGAGAGTGGCAGACGAGGGAAGTTATAACCGGGGAGAAAGCCTTCACTGGCAAAATAACGATAACTATAGAAATCTGATTGAATGGCACCACTTGAAGATGTAAGTAGTTCCAGTTGTGATTCAGCTTCTCTCCTGAGCCGTTTAGCTTGGTCTTTGTCCGATTGCTTCCGGGAAACATCGAGGATTATCTTATTCTGCACTTCCTGTTGACGTAGAGCGGCTTTATATAAGCCTCGCCAGCGTTCGCAGGATTGCTCAAACTGCATGGGAAGCTGGTTCAGGATGTCATTCAACCAATCAGGAGTATACCATATAGAAGTAATGATATCATCTTCGATAGAACTGATGATCCTAGATGCTCTGGACAAAGCTCTCTGCCTAATCGTAAAATCCTGCAAAGCATTTTGAATATCTGGTAAGAGATCAAGCGTAGGCGGTTGCCCAGTGATATCGATTACTTCGGTTAGAGTATTACCTAGCTTCATCTTGGCTTCGGATAGCCAGATAGCATTGATATGCGAGTGTAGCATATCCTCATTAGCCAAATCAATCTGAGGGGTTGCAACCGACCCTGAGACCATGTTGACAGGACGTTTGAAGAAATACTGATCATGCGGACTTCCGGTGGAGCAATACGTGAATACCAATGCCGGTTGACCGCCCCTTCCGGCACGCCCACTGCGCTGAGCATAGTTCGCAGGAGTAGGTGGAACATTACGCATGTTAACCACATTTAAGAGTGAAATATCTATACCTAATTCCATAGTTGGGGAGCAGTATAATATGGGCAGTTTAGCTTCCCGGAAGTCATCTTCTCTGCGTTCCCTTTCGTCATAGGACACTTGGGCCGTATGCTCCTTGGAATATAAACCCCGGGTAGATGCAGCTATGAATTGGTAGAATTCCTTAAAGTACTGGTTTACAGGTTGTCCTTCCAAAGAAAGCGAAGTTTGACGTATGGGATCATATGCTCCCTTCGAACCATCTCCGGCCTTCCAGATCATCGAATCAGCAACTAATTGATATCCGGGCACGTCATCAACTTTGCTGTCTTTCACTTTCTCGATGATACCATAGGTAATCAGCCCGTCCAGAAGATTCTCAATAATTTGCCGTGTATCATCTAAAGTAATCTTCTGATCGTAGTTACTGATAGTATTTTTTCGCCTGAGGAACTGTCCAAAACCGCTTCTGGTGGAAAGATATGTGTCTCCGCCGTAGTCTCCCTTTTTCCGTGACCTTGGATATAGCACAGAGGCATGGGTTAGCTGTTTGGTCTGCTCATTCTCATCAAAGCCCCAGGGAGGCACAAGACGCTGCCCGCTCTGCTGGAGAATCCTTTCCTGATCCTGCTGATTAAGGTAGGATACTTTGATGGCAAGTTCTCTTCTCATCCAATCAAGCAGGGCTTTCAGGATGGTTTTCCTGGTTTCTATATCGGTATTGGCAATAGCAGGATGACAGCTTGCCCATTGATCATTATCGGCAGCTAACTCCTCGATTGAAAGATATTCAATTTCCAAGAGACCTGTTTGTTCAAGATTAGGAGCATTAACCCTCCATCCTCTTTTCAAATCACGATACAGGTGATATCCCAGGACGTTTCTCAGAGCTCGTTCAGTCTCTATCTTGGCTACACCCTTACTGGCATCTGGGTTAGATGCATATTCGTCTAAAGATAAGCTTAAACTCTCAAATACTGCTTGGGTAAGTTCACTGTGCCTGACACCTTCACTAGCTCTTTCTGCCAAAGCGTGATACAAAGCTCCCCTTAGCAGGCCAACCTGGATAAAGTCATTAAAATGGCCAGACTGCAATGATGCATCTTGTCTGTTATCGGTAAAGCTCAAGAGCTTTCGAGCTTCAGGAGGTAATTCCATATTTCGGATGTGCCTTACAGCCGATAGTGATAGAATGGTGGTAGCGGTGCTTCTACCTTCTGTGCCTAGAGCAGATAGTTTGGCAAAGTCACTTCTTTGATTGGCAGCATATGAGACCATGCAGTTGGGGCAAAACCGAAATGGAGCATTAAGGAAGAGCATCTGTCTACCCGAGTTTCTGATTTGCCCATCGGGTGTAACAAGCACTGGTTTCGGCAGATACTCTCTCCGATTGTACATGATCTTTCCATCCTGGTCTTTCCATTCTTCTGGTACTTTATCAGCATTTTCGGCTGGATTGTCAGACCATTTATCAGCATCATTTACGTAGAGAAATCCTGCTTCCTGCTCCTCATCAAAGACTCTTTCGTTCAGTTCTCTGGGGACAAACCGCCAAACCTCCTTCTCCTCATCGAAGACCTTGGTGACTGTGTAGTACTCCTGTCCACAGTGACGGCAAAATGCCATGGGGAGCAGTATCTTATCTTTGTTGCTATTGGGAACGAACAACTGCCTCTGGACAGTCAGGTGCCTGATGTCATTCTCATCGAGAGATGCATAGACAGTATCCCCTCTGCTGATGAACTGGTGCAGCTTAAAGGCGAATACAGGAAATCCGTTACTCGGATTTATGGTTTTAACCCCTAACAACAGGGCATGCTGGATCGCACTTTTACAGGTTGAATGATCAATGCCTGTGAGTTTACTGAGCTTCTCAGCACCGCCATCCTTGCCGGAGATACACTTTGCCGATGATCGATACAATCTGCCTGTAACCGGGTCAGTCTCTACTCCGAAGGTGGTCTCTATCCATGAGAAAAATGCATCTTGATTGATATCATCTATGTTTGCATCATTGGCCTTGAGCGTACTATCTATTGAATCCCTGAGCTTAGAAATAACCGCAGGGCTATCAAAATCGAACTCGTTGGTCAAGCGTTGAAGCGATTCTCCGATCACATTTTCTGGCTCAACCTTGCTTCCGAAGAGTAAGGATGCGACTCTGGAGATTTCACGATTTTGCTCCAAGCGATCACCTGTACTGGATAGGGTGGCTGAGGTTCCCACGCAGATCACCTTCTCAGCCTTTGTGGCATCTATTGTCCTTCTGATCAACATTGCCACATCAGCCCCTTGGCGACCACGGTAGGTGTGCAGTTCGTCCAGGACTAAGTATTTGAGGTTTTTGCAGGCATGAACCAGAGGGGTCTCATTGGGTCTGGTCAGGATTAGCTCCAGCATCACGTAGTTGGTCAACAATATATCCGGAGGATTAGAGCATATTTCCAGCTTTGCCTGCTCAGACTCCTGGCCGGTGTATCGCTTGAATGTAACGGGCTTTGTATCGTAACTAAAACCCCAATTAACGAATTTACTCAGTTCTTTTTCCTGACTATTTGCCAGAGCATTCATAGGATAGACAATAATGGCTTTGATGCCTTTCCCGCTGCCCGTCTTTAGAATGTGATTCACTATAGGTATGATGTATGCCAAGCTCTTTCCTGAGCCAGTACCTGTGGTAAGTATGTAGTTGAGTCCTTGGTCTGCTCGTTTGATCGCCTCCGTTTGATGCCGGTGTAACTGCATTTGTTTACCAAAGTCAGTTTCATCTCTCTTGATTCTGAATATTTGCTTGCATAGCGGATGCAGAATATTAGACTTGATCAATTCTTCAATGGATTCTCCAGACTCGAAAAACGGGCTTAACTGGATAAGTGGATCGGGCCAGAGTAAGCCATCTTTCAACTCATTAGCGACCATTTCTTTGATCGAATCGTCTTTGATTGTGATAAAGCCCTTAACGAAAGAGCAGTAATCAGCAATCAGCTTTTCCCTAAGTTCGAAGACATTCATCGGTTAACCCTCCCATCGCAGATATTCAAACAGAATGACCGTACAGATGCTGTTGGCTTATATAGGATCGTAGTCATTTCGATGCGTCTTTTTGTTGTTTCCGGCTTGCACCACCAGCCTTGACCCATGCATCAATCTCCGAGATCTTGAATTTGAACAAACGCCCCATCCGATGAACCGGCATTTCGTGAGTTTCTACCCACCGATAAACGGTGTCACTGCTTACGCCCATGTATGAGCATATCTCTTTCACCGATAGCCAACGGTCACTCATCTCATTCATGATCTCTCCTAATATCCATACTGGCAATGGTATAGGTTCTGAGGATTGGACTATTTTCACTACAAACCATCGCTGATTTATACTTTTCGAAACCTTCTCAATTCGTCAACCGATATTTTCGGGTATTGTCCGCAGTGGTGGGGAAATACTAGAGATATTTATTGAAGAGAGGTTGAATTCGTGGTGTGATTTGATATTGACAAATAACTGGCTTAATACATCCATGTATAGAGATAGATTAGCGTTGTGGAGAGAAGCCAATAACAGGAAATGCTTAACACATCATGAGGAGTTTCCATGTTCATATCAGACAAACCGATTAACTGTCCAGAGGGCGACATTCTAAACAGAACCGAGTTTTCGGAGAATCTGGCTGAAACAATTATTGAATGGGGTCAAACTGATAGTATCGTACTAGCAATAAATGCTAAATGGGGTTGCCCCTAAATACAAGCCCATTTTGTCTCTAATCTTACCTGATGAACTAAACGTTGATCCTGACGCTTCGGAGAAAGACCTTGATCTACTTCTACATAACCAAACAAGGGATATTGAGCAAGCCAGTATATTAGAAGGACATGAGCTGTTAAAGAACTCCTCATTTCAAGATACTGAGCAGTATATGGAACGATTCAATAATTACAAGGCCACTATCAAAGAGCTAAACCAATCTAAACATGCTGCTTATCACATTTGGTGAGACTAACGCGTCCTTCACCCGGCGAAGCGCAGGTTTCAGAACCAGTTCTTTAACGCTGGGGATGGTGCAGTGTTCCAGCGAGATTCTCTGCCATAGCGGAGATTGCTGTCGATTGTCCGTGATGCGGTAGCGCAGGCCGAGGCATGCCTTTATCGATGCTTCGCGACACAGATTGGGAAGCAGATTTCTGTCACATTCCCTGCCATAGGGAAAAGCGAAGAAAGGCGCAGGCTTATATCCGCTATCGCTTAGGATATCCCGATTGTGCCTTATTTCATGCAGCATTTGCCGATAATCCAAGCGACTGAAATCTGCATGACTGTGGCTATGCAAGGCAAATTCAGCTCCGGCTTCCGATAGCTCCCGCATCATGGGCAAAGTAAGAAAAGGCTCATGCTCAGCGAGATAGCTGCTTTGATCTGTGGGACAAAATTCTTCCCAAAGCTCATCGCAGAACGCGTCTTTGCCTGAATCCGGAACGCTGAACAAGCATTGAGAAAGCTGAGCTTCAGCCCGTAGATGGTATCTATTGCAGACCTTTTGCAGATATGGTAGCAGTTGCTCTTCAGATGCGTGCCTGCAAATCTGAATAAGCTTGTGATTCCAGGCCATAGCCCTGTTATCCAAGCATTTACCCACCACAAATACCGTGAGAGGCACTTTATATTCCCTCAAAATGGGCAAAGCTTCATGATACACAGAAGCCAAGCCATCGTCACTGCAAAGCACGGCAACCAGCCGGCCTTTTTCCGGCACACTGTGGTAGGCTTCGCTAAGGCGCCGAAAAGAAAAGCCGGCATCATGCAGATATTCGATCAGCTGCCTTAGTGCGTCACAGGATATGCCCCCGGGATAGAATTCGCGTTGAGAAGAACCTACACTATGAAAGTAAAATAGTAAAACTGATCCTTGCAACGCTGAAATACCAATCTTGTGAAGTATCGACAATCTCTGATCCTTACCTGTAACTAAGACAATTTAACGCAAGAGAAAAAATAGAGTCCGAATCATGATTTACAAAGGATTTCGCCGGTGATTTGGAACCACACAATGTGTATCGATGGGCATCACAACAAGGTTTATGTTTCATTAACTTTTCCGACTCCCTTTGTAATATAATAAAGAATATTCGGTTTCATTATGCATTTTTCCATGTGCCAGAGTAGTTAAACATTGTCAAGAAATTTGTCTAAAACTCTGAATTTATTCCGATGAGTACTACACAGCAACACATCTCAACAGCGAGCTTCAGCGAACATTCAACAAGTTCGTAGTACTATACAACGACTCGCTAGCGCCGCCAACTGCCATAGGCACGACAGTTGATAGCGCGGGGTGAAAGCTCGGGGTCCCAGCAAAATTGCGCAGCCATTTTGT
>DHSO01000052.1:81063-83004 GCA_002410505.1 Cloacimonetes bacterium UBA5284
GTGGGGTGAAAGCTCGGGGTCCCTACTTTATACCGCCTCAGGGCGTTAAACAGCCCAATAGAAAACCGCCATAAATCTCAAACCATCCTACAGCACCATACACCAATCCTCAATTCATCCCTCAGTAAAAATACGTTCATCAGTATAATGGTATTTCCATCCCCCAATCTGCGTAATCCGCATGCCCAACTAAATCCTGTACTTGCCCGGAAGAAATCAACTATCACTCCAACCGGGCAAATTCACAATTTTAGATTGCGCCTCAGCGCCCCACTCCAATACCAAAAAACGACCTGCTATACGATGATGGCAGGTCGCTCAAGCTTATAATCGGGAAGAATCAGCGTTTGAAGAAGTATTGCAAGCCTATGCTAAATTTTAAATCGCTGCTTTCATTTGCCCCATTGCCATCGCTGCCCCAATCTCCGATTCCGAGTTGATATGCTGCGCCAAAATCCACAAATACATTTTCACTTAAAGGCACCAGATATCCCAGCCTTGGCTCCAGAAAAATGCCGGAAATAGTCATATCTACTTCGCCTAAAATACCTAAGTCTCTACTCATGTTCATGCTTTGGTGTTGTAAGCTCAATCCGGCATAGAAATTGTTATAGAAGTATCTTCCGCCCAATCCTACACCAAATGCACTGGTATCATCGTCATCATAAGATTCGGATTCATAGATAAAGATGCCATCTACGCAGATGTTGTCTGCCAGGAAATAAGCAATCTGCGGCCGCAAGATGATCCTGGTGGTAGTTTCATCGTCCGAGTCGGCTTTAGACACGCTTACTGAAGCAGTTCCGCCCGGGTTAATCGTACCTTTATCAAAAGCAAAGGCAGAGCTGATGAGAATTAGTGTCGCGATCAGTACCAGTGTTTTTTTCATAATATACTCCTTGATTAACTTTTTTTCCAATATTAGATTTATTTAAGATATGTCAAGGAAAAACCTAATAACTTAAAAACAGAAGCTCGTTATGCCACATTGCTATAGTATCTGCTAATACATTCCTAAGGCTCGATGCTCTATGAAGTTTCCGAATGAAGAAGATCTGCCGATACCTCCCGAATACTACACACGGGTAGCTCCCCCGGAGGGAAAGCCAATGGGAATTCCAATGGAATTCCAATGGATCATTTTTCCAATCTCACTGTCAGCTCTGTAGACAGTGTTAATCAAGTGGTCATCAAGCGTTCATCAAGCGTTAATTATTAACGCTTGATGAACGCTTGATAAAGAGATGATGAACGCCTTCAATACAGGGAGTTGTTGGGTGATTTCCTTTGGTCTCTGGTGCTATAAAGCTATGAACAGTAACTATTTAAAGTATACAGAGCAGTCCCTTATTTGCCCTATAAACCCTCACCGAAAACTTCAAATGACCCTCAATTGGACAAACAGGGATAAAGCATTATGTGGTTCGGAGATAAGATGGACTATGTTTGGATCAGGACATCCGGAGGTTTGGACGTTTTTGTGAAGTAATTTTATCACCATTAATCAAATTCAGGCCGATTTCGGACTGGATCTGGAAATTCAAGAGCCAGGCTAAAACAAGGCGAGTTTAAAAGGGCGCAAATAAGTGACAATATACCGTAATGAAATCTATCCGAATCCTGATCTTGATCCATAGTTCAGGCACTTCTATCCAAACAAGGAATTCTCACTAAACTAAGACGGCCAAGGTGCTCTTTCCGGATGGACAGGACACACCCACTCTCATAAGCCAGTTCTTCACTTGCCCTGATGGCTAAATCTATGGCTGTGATTGAATATTCTGATGGCGTAGAGTCATCATTCCTCACTTTGAGAGTCACCCTCTCCGAAGAATAGAGCCATCCATTCCGATTCTGTGAAAAGAGTCACTGAAATATGCAAATTGGGTCACCGAAAACTGCAAATTCCAAAATAGATACAAATCCAAGACTCTAAATACT
>DHSO01000018.1 GCA_002410505.1 Cloacimonetes bacterium UBA5284
TATTTCATCATGATCATTTTCTTGGATGAGCTGTATTTTCCGGCATTCATTCTGTAGAAATAGACACCGGAGCTTACAGGACGGTTGTTATTGTCGGTACCGTTCCAAACCACGCTGTGTTCGCCAGCGGTTTTTTCTTCGTTAACCAGACGTTTTACCAATTGTCCCTTCAGGTTGTAGATTTCTACGCTAACGGGACCGGCTTCTTTCACGCTGAAGCGGATAGTAGTTTCCGGGTTGAAGGGGTTCGGGTAGTTGCCCTTCAGTTCGGTTTTTACCACAGGAATTGTATTTTCATCATTGGGAGATCCGCCATCGCTGTATACGCCAACGTTGTCCAACATGAAGATGAAGGCGTCGTCCGATACACATTGGATACCGATAAATACACTCTGCGTATCGTATTCAGAGAGATCGTAGATGTATTCGGTCCAGTTTCCGGGCACTTCTATGGGAGTGGGTCCGGACACAAATTGGAAGAGTTGCGGAATGATTGTTCCAAAAGTAGAAACACCTACTCTGAACATTTCCGGGCCATACTGAGTAGTATAACTCTTCGCATAGAGTTTGATGCTGCTGTTTGTGCCCAGGCTTACGCGGTTGGTGATCAACCAGTCTTTATTGGGAGGATTGACAGCAGCAAAGCTGGCGGCAAATTTGTCTCCCTCATAAGCGGCCATATCTTCGATTGGAGGCACGGTCGCACTCGGATTGAAGATGGTGTAAGCCATAGCACTACCACTGCCCGGGAATGAGATACTTTCGAAGCCATAGGTTTCTGAAGCATCCTGGTCCAGAGTGTTCCACCAGCCGAAGGTAGTAGCGAAATCCTCGTATTCTTCGAAGCTATCCATAAAGACTTCTTCGCCGAGTACCAGATTCACGTTCACATCGATGGTTACAGGAGAGGTTTCACCGGTATTGTAAACAGCGCTGACGCCATATACATAATCGCCATTGGGCAGATCATTGTCGGTGTAAACCGTAGTTTCAGGATTATTGATGCTACCAATGTGTTCTCCATCACGATATACTTCGTAGCCCAGCAATACTGCGCGGTTGTTTCTGGTTACTTCGACGCGTTTAGCGCCAAGAATACCGGTAGATTTGGGCAGAGGAGCTTCGTTGATGGGAGAAAGGGTGATGGCTTTCAAGTTTTGATTTTGAGCTACCATACCCTGGATCAACCAGTTGTAGGGCAGAGGAGGATCTGTGATCTGGGTAAGAGTGGTCCAGCCACTGAAGTTCATCACATTACCCTTACCTTCTACTACGGGGCCTTCATCGCAACCGGCAGGAAATCCACCCTGGGTATTGATGCCATAACCGATCCAGAGCTGCTGTCCTGCCTCTATATTCACAGGATTGCTGAGGATTACCGTGTTCCAATCTTGCACTGTGACACCGCTGACTACCTGACTGTAAACCAGAGAGCCCGGCATGGTAGAGGTGCCGCCCGTCCATATTTTTGCGGTATACACGGCGTCTTCAAACATAGGCACAAATTTCATTTGTACCAGAGTTCCACCAACATATTCGGTGAGATCACTGGCTTCAAAGCGGTGTGCCACATCGAAATTAGCCGCGGCGTTGGTGCCAATGCTGTTGCCCAGAGCTGCATCGTTGTTACTCCAGGAAATCCAGTCACCGGTAATCGGCGGAACGGGGCTGGTCCAGCTTAGATTTACATCGTTACCTTCTACGGTATAGGCCAGATCTTGAGGACCATCGAGTTCTTCTACAGTTACTTCTATCATGTTTGAAAGTTCGGAATCACCACCGGGATATGCTGCGGCGAGAGTGTAGAAGTAGGTTCCATAAACAGGAACGGTATCTACATGGCTCAGAGCAGCAGGATCATTGATGGTGGAGACCAGGGTTCCATCACGGTAGAGTTTGTAACCGTTCAGTTCACGGGTGACGGTTCTGCTTTCGCCGGATACCGCCAGATCACCTGCAGGCCTGGGAAGCGGAGCTTCCACGATGCCCTTGGGAGACTTACCGATGGCACGATTGTAATCTACGTAACCTTGGATTGACCAGTTGTATACGAGTGACTCATTTACTTGACTAAGAGTGGTCCAACCGCCGAAGTTCATCATGTTGCCTTTGCCTTCCACGGCAGGGCCATCGTCGCAACCGGCAGGGTGTCCGGTAGTTGTGTTTACACCATAACCGATCCAGAGCTGACCCGTGGTGGGAATGGAGATGGGAGTAGTAAGAAGCACATTGTTCCATTCGCCAATAACGGGAGCATTGACCACTTGAGAGTGAATCATTGAGCTGGGTTGGGTATTCGAGGTTCCGGTCCAGATCTTCACCGTGTAGGTGCTATTTACTTCGTTTGGTACAAACTGGACGTTAGTAAGAGTGGATCCGTGGAGTTCCGCCAAGTCATTGGCATCATAACGGTGAGCCACGTCAAACTCAGCTGCACCGCCTGTGCCGATAGCATTGCCTATGATAGTGGGATCGCACCAGGTGATCCATTCTCCACTGGGAGGAGGAGTGGGGGCGTCCCACGCCAAATGCACATCCAAGTTCACCACATTGGTCATGTGGAGGTTTGAGGGAGGATAGTGATCGTTTGGCAATTCAACGGCAGAACCGCTGAGGCTGATATTGTGTGCTACGCGAGCCATGTTGTCGCTGACAGTAAGCGTGGCGGCGTGTTCACCTGCAGCTGTGGGAGCGTAGTTTACTGTAATATTGAGGGTTTCTGTACCGGTGATTTCGACAGGCAGAGTGGGCAAAGTGCCCAGGCTCATCATATCGCTGCCGCTAAGGCTGATAGCGTTGATGATGAGGGTGCCTTCGCCGGCATTGGAAATGCTGAATTCCTGACTGGCAGTATCGCCTACGTTCAATTCGCCGAAGTTATGTTCGGTGGGAGTGATGGCAAAGATCGGATTCTCTATCGGATCACCTTCAAATACGGTAACGTTATCCACATAGAGATCGTTGTCGCCATTGCTCTCGGTGGATTCTGCGTAGAAGGCGAAGTATTTGATGCCGGATATACCGGTAAGCGGAATGTCGAAATCTGCGCCGGTGGCGGGAATCGCGTCCATGACGTCCGCACTGCCGGTATTGTTCCATTCACGCAAGATTACGGGGTTGGTCATGTCCGCACTGTCGCTCATGATTACCAAGAATCTGTCATCAGCCTGTTCGCCAATGCTTTCTGAAGGATTAGAGTTGTTCCAGTCAGTTAGGCCAAGACTTACGCCAAGCACATAGTTACCTTCAGGAACGTTTACCGGCGGAGTGATCAGCCAGCCGTAACGGGAGCTACCATAGATGTTTATCTTGGCCGCGTTGTTTTCGACGGCATCATATAGCCAGTCGCCACGGTTCCACTGAGAATAGGTGCCGGAAGCATCAGGATACAATCCGCTCTTCTGGCTCCATTCAACCGGTACGAAAGGATCGGCAGCGGTGGTGCCAAAATCTTCCAACCAGGGGAAAGTGGAGATAATCGGATCATAGCAAGAACCGGTAAGGTCGATTGTGATCTCTTGGTCACCGGCAGTCACAACTACGCTTCCGGTGTGGTCGCCCACTACTGTAGGCAAGTAAACCACGGTGAAGGTAGTGGATTCAGCGGCTGCCAGAGACAGGGCGGTGAAAGGCTCTTCCAAAGCGTAAGCATCACCGGATACCACGACGCTGCCAACGTTCAGGACGCCGGCGCCGCTGTTTGAAATGGTGAAACTCTTGCTGTGAGGAGTATTTATAATCTGACTGCCAAAGTCCCAGCTGAGAGGTGTAACCGTCAGAATGGGGTCTGTGGGCAGATCAGCAAATTGGAACATGGCATTAGGAATGTAAGCCAGCAGTGTTCCAACCGGAGGTGCTGCAGGATCCGGATTTGTGCCATCGTTGTAATAGCGAAGACTGCGATTACCGGTTACAGCAGTGCTGTAAAAGTAATAAGAGCTGCTGTCATAACCGGGAGCATTCTCATCAACTGCAATCACCAGGTTGTCTGTGTTGTTGTATACAAAGGGAGAATCGAGAGTAATCTCAATCCAGCCTTCAACAGCGGGAATAACCATGATACCGGTGAAAACCTGAGTCAGATCATTCAAAGGAACCCAGTTATCTGTGGAAGCAAATTCCGTGAGAGCAGTGTGGCCCATATAAACGGTCCAGTCGTTTGTATTCACAGCTTCACCGCCGCCATTCCAATAGTACCAGATCTTTTCGATACGTTGATCTGCCATATTGAGCTCGCTCTGCAGGAAGATGCTTTGGCTGTAGGTGTAACCATAGTATGGGTTTACAGGGATGGAATTATTGGCAGTGCCATTGCCGATAATTACTACGCCCAAAGGCATGCCTTCGGCTACCAAAGGAACTTCAACGGTGGTTTCTGTCTGCACATTTGCGATAGTAAGCGTGGCAGACAAAGGTCCTTCAACGCCGGCTGTGGCGACGACAGGCAGACTAACGGTCTGACCCGCAGCCAGAGCGGCAGGAAGGGCTGTGGTGTCAACGCTGAACATCTCTGCATTGGTGCCGCTAATAGAGATTTCGGTGGCGTCAATATTGAGGATACCACTGCCATTGTTTCCCAGGACAAGAGCTATCGGAGCAGAGGCTACACCTTGGGTGATCAAGCCAAAGTCCATATCGGCAGGACTTACGGAAAGCATTGGTGCACCGGGAACCTCACGGACAAGCACGTTATCCACAAAGAGATCGTTGTCGCCGTTGCTGACAGTAGATTCTCCGTAGAAAGCAAAGAAACGAGTTCCGGTGATGCCTTCCAGCGGGAAGATCACTTCAGTGCCGGTGTTTGGAATAGCGTTGAAAACGCGATCCGAACCGGCATTGTTCCATTCAGCCAGAACAACAGCATCTGTCATATTCGGATTTGTTGCCATGAGGACCATAAATTTGTCATCAAGCTGTCCGGCGGGATCTTCGATGGGGCTGCTGTTGCCATAGTCTGTAAGACCAAGGTCAAATCTCAACTCATAGCCATCTTCAGGAATATCGATGGGAGGAGTAACCAGCCAGCCATAGCGTGAGCTGCCGTAAATATTTATCTTGGCGGCATTGTTGCCGGTGGCTCCGTTTAGCCATTCATCGCGGAACCACTGAGTCGAGGTGCCGGTGGGATTGGGATACAATCCACTCATTTGACTCCAGTTTGCCACAGGCCAATCTCCGCTCACTGTGCCAAAATCCACTAACCAGGGGAAGGTAGAGATGGTGGGATTGGAACGAGTGGTGAAGCTGCGCACTGTTGCGGGATCGCCGCTGCCGGCATTGTTCACCGCTTCAACTGTCCAGTAATATGTGGTCAAATAATCCAGAGGAGTGTCCACACTATAAGGAGACATCACATTGCTGGCAAAGAGAGTGCTGCCATCAACTGTATCCAAATAGATGTTGTAGCCGGAGGGAATGCCGCCGGTGGTCGGAGCGGTCCAGGTGAATGTTGTCCATTCATTTACATCGATTGCTAAGTCTGCAGGAGAACTTAGAGTAGGAGTCCCGGGGGCTACCGGTGTGATATTGGGACCAATGACAGCGTCCAGATAGGTGCTGCCGGTCACGGTAGCGGTACGGAATCCGAGGTAGTAGTTGTTTCCGGCCAGGGAACTGAGGTCATAGCTATAATTCACGAAGCTGTAAGATCCGGGATGGGTGATTGCTTCACCGATCTGAGTCCAGTTTTCGCGATCTGAAGAATATACAATGTTGATGCCGCTGGTAGCGTTTGATCCGGCAGCCCAGAAATCAAGTGAGCTTCCGGCTTCAATGGTGAGCAGCGGAGTGGAAAGAATGTATTCATTGGATGAGCTTCCGCTTCTGTATGCGGAGGCAGCGCCATGAATATGGTAGGAAGTGCTTCTGCTCCAGCTGGTGGAACCAATGCTAGCCCAACCCGCCGGAGGAACGCTTACTTCGAAGCTCTCTGCCAGTTGATCGGCTCCTGGAGTGCTGAAACTCCATACAGGACATCCGGCCGCGGGGCCGTTTTCGTTCTCGGGCACTACCTGCCAGTAATATGTGGTGCCGGGAGCAAGATCTGTCAGAGCATAGTTTGTTGCCGTTTGGTTTGCCAGAAAAGCGGGGCTTTCTGTGGTGCCAAAATAGAGATTGTAAGCAGTCGGCATACCGTCTCCGGCACTCCATGCCAGAGTGAGATCGGTAAACGAATAACCACCGTCAGCAGGTGCGATGAGGATCGCAGGGCTGGGAGGTGTCGTGCTGGGCGTCACAATCTGAATGTTGGGACGGTTATAATAAAGGGTTCCGGTTAAAGTTGCCGGGAAAGTGTTATCAGCATATTTATATACTGCTTGATAATCAGTGGTGGCAGTATAGTGGAAATTCGGGTAGCTAGAAGCATAATCTCCATCCCAGTTTTCCCATATAATTTCGATGTTATCGGTGCCATTCCAGACAAAAGGAGTGCTAAACATCAGATAATGCCAGCCACCACCGTTAAAAGTGACGTCGGTCATGGCGACATTCTGAAACTCTGTGTTTGCAGGCAGGGTGTTGTCTTCAGCGGCATATAAAGCTGCCGTGGTATGCCGAATATACACCCGTTGATCCATATATGTGTAGTTGGAAGGTGTGTTTCCAACGCTATAGCCGAGACCTGTCATCTCACCGGGTGTGAATCCGGCAGCGCTCAGCTCAGCCGCGGTGTAGATGGTCTTTGTCCAGCTGTAATCATACAACCCGTATGCCGGGATATAATTCTGCGTGGACGTACCATCACCGATTGTGAAGGTTTCTGCTGCAATAACGCCGAAAAGCATCAAGAGCAAAAACAGAACGGTGGTTTTCTTCATGTCTTTTTCTCCATTTTTTATGGTTATATTAATACCTTATATGCGCGATTCATTAACTTAACCAACCCCGCATGACTAATATATTCTCTCGTTGTTATGGGCTTGTTCACTCATAAATCCATAATTACACTCTATGTACGATGCATAAACTGTTCCCAAGTTAAAAAAAGCTGTGGCAATCACTACGATTGGCACTGAAACAGCAATTAAGTCATAAAATCACAGTAACAGTATCCTGTAAAGGAAAAACTCAAATTCAGGATAGCCATGTCCTCATTTATGGCCTTTATCTGGCCGGATTATTTCCGCTTTCCTATCGCTGCTACGTAGATTACAAACTCTTCGTAACCATCCAGATCCAAAGCCGCATTCAATCCTTCATCCAGAAAGGCGCCGATCATGCAGCAACCTCCACCAATGGCTTCTGATGCCAGATGCAGGTTTTGACCGATGTGCCCGGCATCCAGATACAAATAGCGGTATCCCCGCTGGCCATAACGCCAGCACGTGCGATAGGGCACTGCAGTATAGATGAAATTCACTGCAGCCTTGCCCACCATCTCCTGTCTGAGACAGCCTTCAAATATCTTTTGTTGAATCCCGGCCCCTTCTTCTATCAGGATAAGGCAATGCTTGATGGGATGATAATAATACAGACCATTCTTGATGCCGTTTACCCGATGCACATCCAGAAAGCATTCGATGGGATGACGACTGCCGGCTGAGGGGACATTGCGAAAAGTAATCTCCATGCGTTCGTTGCTGCGAAAATCCCGCGCCCAGCTGCCACAATAGAGCAAGAAAGACAGCTCTTCCAGACTGAGAGATTCATCGCTGTATTCACGCAGGCTGCGTCGTTTGGCGATGGTCTCCTGCAAGCTTATATCTTTGAAATCCAATGTGCCCACCGCGGGCAGCGCGACCAATTCTCCACTGCGTGCCTTGATGGCGTCCGGACGGGGCATCCCCAGCTGTTGATCGCTTTTGTCCGCATACACATAGCGGGTTAGTTTCACAAAATCGGGACCGATGTTTTTGGCCTTGGGCCGTTCCGCTTCGATCTCTGCAAGGATGTGCTTCAAAGCACTATCCATCAGTTCCAGTTCGTCCGCGCTCATGCCGCTTTCCTGGCGAATCTGTTCGTCTGTGTAGCCATGAGTTTTGTAATACAGGTAATCAAAGGTTTTAGCATCCATACACTTCTCCTATGGTGTTCAGAGCAGTTCTGTAAGCTCGTTTTGTTTAAGATTTTCCACAACCAGTTTCACGTCCTCGCTGCGGTCTTTGGCCACAATCAATATGGCGTCGTCGGTTTCGATCACACAGAGATTGTCCACCCCGATTATAGCAGTGAATTTATCGCTTTTAATGTAGTTTTCATGAGCGTCTATGGCATATAGAGGCGCGGAGCTGAAATTGCCCTGTTGGTCTTTGGCACATAGCTCCCAGAGCGCTTTCCAACTGCCCACATCACTCCAGCCCAAGTCCACGGGAATCACGCAACGCCGTTCGGCTTTTTCCATAATGGCGATATCGATGGGGACGCGCGGCATATCTTTGTATAAAGTGCTGATATCCGCCCCCGGACCTTGCTCGCTCCACACTGCTCCAATTTTGGCACACAGCTCTGCTGCAGGCTGCATGTGGCGTTCAAAGGCCTTGCTGATGGTGCCGATACACCAGCAAAACATACCGCTGTTCCAGTAAAAACCTCCCCGGGCCAGGAAGCTCCCGGCGGTTGCCAGATCAGGCTTCTCCTTGAAACGGCGCACTTCATAGAGCCCCTCAGAGATCATAGCTCCGGCTTCAATATAGCCGTAACCTGTGGCAGGGTAGTCCGGCACAATCCCAAATGTGATCAAACGACCTTCGGAGGCGGCTTCTCCGGCTTTTTGCAAATTCAAAAGAAAGGCATCTCGCTTGCTGATCACATGATCCGCCGGCAGCACGATCATGCTTGTATCCTCGCTATAGCGAGATTTCAGATATTGTACGCTGAGGGCGATGCAGGGCGCGGTGTTCATGCCAAAGGGTTCGATGATGATGTTTTCCGCAGGCAACGCCGGCAGGTGTTCTTGTACCAAATCCACCTGATCTGCAGCAGTGACGATATAGATATCATTTAACGGAATCATGGGCATCAAACGATCCACGGTAAGCTGGATCATCGACCTCTCTGAGATCACTTTCAAAAACTGCTTTGGCCTGCCTTGGCGACTCATCGGCCAGAACCTGGTTCCGGACCCACCTGCCATTACAAGTGCTATCATCTATCCTCCGTCGTCCATTATTGTTCGATCACACGGGTATTTTTGGGGTAATTGAATCTCCACACCGCGGGGTCTATTGTTTGGTTTTGCAGTATGTTTGTGAAGCGATACGTAACCTTGTTGGCAGATTTATCGCTATAACTTAGCACGCTCACCAATCCGCTCGTGCTGTTGATTTCAGCCTCCAGACTCTTGATCAGAGGATCGTTTTTTGGCTTCAACTCCACCCGGCTGATCCCTTTGCTGCTATCCAGGATTTTCACATCGCTCTTAGCCCAATAATGTTCCAAAATCTCGATGGGATTCATCTTGTTAAATTCCGGCATTACCGCGCTTTTGAAAAGGGTGGCGCTGCCAGCGTCAAATAGCTCGGCAAAGCCATTGCTGATATAGAGCCTCTGAACAGAGGGCTTGCTGAAAGCCATCAGCATGCGATCTTTGGCAAAATAGAGCTTGCCGCTATAGCTGATGCTTTTTTGCAACTGACTGAAGTAATTGTCCTGTTGTACATTGGCTTGAAAGGTACTAAGTCCACCATAGCGCATAGATAGTTTATTGTACAAATCCCCGGTGCTTTGCGCTGCCAATACCGAGCACATGAGCATCAGGATTATGCTAATCTTCTTCATTAATCACTCCCATACGGATCAGGTCTTCACGATTTGCCAACACATCGCGGGACTTGCTGCCCAGATGCGGGCCCACAATCTGTGCCTGCTCCAAAAGGTCTACCAACCTTCCCGCCCTGGCATAGCCGATTTTAAAATGACGCTGCAGCATGGATACAGAGGCAGTTCCGCTACGCACGATCACACGCGCCGCTTCCGGAAACAAGTCATCATCCCACTGAACAAAGCCACCGCCTTCTACCCTGTCTTCCACCTTCAGCGTAAAGTCTTGTTTGGGTTTCGGTTGACCGGCCATATATTCATTCACGCGAGCTATTTCGGGATCGGACACATAAGCACCATGAATGCGTTCCGGCGCCGCCTTTCCCGGAGGCAGAAAGAGCATATCGCCATTACCCAAAAGCCGTTCCGCTCCTATCATATCCAAAATAACCCGGCTATCCACGCGGGAGGATACTTGAAAGGCGATACGGGCAGGGAAGTTTGCCTTGATGATGCCGGTAATCACCTTGATGGAAGGACGTTGCGTGGCCAGGATCAAGTGAATGCCCACCGCGCGTGCCATCTGTGCCAATCTGGTGATAGGCAGCTCGATATCCTTGCCGCTGGTCATGATGAGATCGGCAAATTCATCCACCACAATCACTATATAGGGTAAACGTTCCATGCTCATATCCTGAGTGAATTTTTCGTTATAACCTATGATTTCGCGCACTTTGGCCTCTTGCAAAAGCTCGTAGCGCCGCTCCATCTCTTTCACCGCCCAATACATGGTTTCCAGCGCTGTATCCGGATCGGTTACCACATTGCCGATGAGGTGTGGCAAATCCGCGTATCCCGCCAATTCCACACGCTTGGGATCAATCAGAATCAGGCGCAGGTCATCCGGTGTGGTTCGCATGATTAAACTCATCAATATGGTGTTGATACACACGGATTTTCCGCTACCGGTAGCGCCGGCTATCAAGAGATGCGGCATCCTGGCCAGATCCGTCACGATTGGCTTGCCCGAAATGTCTTTTCCCAAGCCAAAGGCCAGCTTGGATTTGTGTTTCCGCATTTCTTCACACAGGAGCAGATCTTTCAGATAAATCATATCCCGGGTGAGATTGGGAATCTCGATGCCGATGAGTCCCCGCCCCGGAATCGGAGCCTGCACGCGGATGGATTTTGCCTTGATCGCCAGAGCCAGATCGTCTGCCAACGAGGCAAACTTGCTCACTTTCACACCCTTGGCCGGCTCCAGCTCATATTGGGTGATGATGGGGCCGATGTTTACATTGCGCACTTCGGCTTCGATATTAAATTCTGCCAGCTTATTTTGCAAAATGCCGCTGGTTTCCAAAATCTGCGCTTCGATCTCCTTGCGATCCTTATCCGAAAGCTTTACCGGGCTTTCCAAAAAATCTTCCACATTGGGCATCTGATATTCTCGATCGTCCTCAAAACCTTCCAATACAACCCGTCGCGGTTTGCTCTCCGACTCCACGCTTTTGCTCGTGATGGGCTCGGCAATCTTCACATTGGGAATATCGCGCTCCACATGATCCAAAATCTGAGGCTTGGGATCGGCTCGGCTTTCCTGCATCGGTGCGCCATCAATCTGCGGCCTTTGCGATTTACTTTCTTTGGCTCGGGCCATATCTTCCCACAACACCAGCAGCCACTGCTTGATGCGCCGCATCTCCAGGATCAGCAAAAGGGTGAGAATCATCCCTCCGATCAACACTATCCTGGCTCCGGTAGCGCTGAATATCGCCGCCAGCGCTCTATACACAAACAAGGGAATAATGCTGTGAGAATATCCCGTTTGCGCTCCTGCCAACACAGCTTGCAAGAGAAAGAGCACGATCACCAGCAAATATGCTTTCTGGCGAATCAGATAACGCTCCGGCTCCACAAAATACTGAAAGGAAATGATGGATATGATAATGAAACCAAACAGCGCCAGCCAATAGCCAAAGATATAGATAAACACATATCCGAAAAGGATGCCAAAGACCCCTACGGGATTTCCGGTATCCTGTCCGGAAGAGCCGAACCAACTGAAGATATTACCGTTTTCGCGTAAGAGCCGCATATCCCCGGCAATGCTCTGATATCCGGTCAAGAGGGAGATGATCACCAATATCGATATCAGACAGATCGCGGCGGCAGCCAGGCGTTTGCGGCGCGGCCCCAGTCCTGTCTTCTTCTTTTTGCTCTTGGATCGTTTCTTTTTTTCAGGCATAGCTTTCCTTGCTTTTTTTAAACGTTGAAGCGAATGCTGAGAATATCACCATCCTGCACTATATAATCTTTTCCTTCCAGCCGAAAGAGTCCCTTTTCCTTCAAGTGTTTTTCGCTGCCGTGTTCCGTGATGGCATCGTATGCAAAACACTCCGCCCGAATGAATCCGCGCGCAAGATCGCTGTGGATTTTCCCTGCTGCGATCACCGCATTACTGCCTTTGGTGACGGTCCAGGCCCGCACTTCATCTTCTCCCACCGTAAAAAAGCTGATCTGCCCCAAAAGCTGATAACATAGCATGGTGATGCGATCGCGGATGGATTGACTGATGCCCATATCTTCCATGAACATCTCCGCCTCATCGCTATTCAAAGCAGAAAGCTCTTGCTCGAACTTCCCGGCAATCTGATTTGTCAGATAGCCTTTGCGGGCAAATTCGTCCAGCGCGGGATGGGGATTTTTGTATCCCTCTTCCGAAGTATTCAAAAGGATCAAGATGGGTTTTGAACTGAAGAATTGAAAGCCACGAATAGCTTTCTCCTCATCCGGATGCAAGCTCAGATCGCGAATGCTCTTGTTTTCCTGAAGATGCTCCAATATGCGCCGCAAAGCTTTTTCTTCGATCTGCACCGCTGCGGTCTTCACTCCGCGCTTATAGCCCAGTTCGATCTTCTCCAGACGCTTTTCCGCGATCACCATGTCGCTGAGAATCATCTCATCCTCAAAATGCGCCAGCATCTTCAGGGGTTCCGCGTCTGAATACAGTTGATCCAGCTCGTCATCGGGATAGCTGCGCAGCACCAATACAAAGGCTTCACAGGATTTGATGCCGGAAAATGTGAGCGATTCCGCTTCCTCGCCCTCGGTGGCAAAGATGCCGGGAAAATCGTGAAATTCGATATTGGCATAGATGGTTTTTTTGGGCTTGTACAGCTCACTCAGACGCGTGATACGTTCATCGGTCACTTGCACGATGCCGATATTGGCATCGCCGGCGGGAGAATACTTATCCACAGGTATATCCTGCCCGGTAAGGGCGTTAAAAATAGTGGTCTTGCCGCTTTTGGGCGGCCCGATCAGGGCAATTTTCATCGTTAAAATCCTTTTACTTATGCTTGTTCGCGGCGCCCTTCTGCGAGCTCTCGCCGCGTCCGGCTATCAACAACCCACGCAATTCCACCGGCAATAATGGTCGCCATCTGCCCACCGGTAAATCTCCTAAAACAATGGGGCCAAACTGCACCCGGCGCAGATGCTTCACTTTGCCACCCACTGCTTCGATCATATAGCGAAGCTGACGTTTGCGCCCCTCGGTGATGCCGATGCGCAAGAGCATATCCGTGTCTGTGGAGCTTTTCACATAGACTTTGGCGCTCTGCGTGATACCTCCTTCGATCTCTACTCCTTCGCGCAACTTCAGAATCGCCGCTTTTGAAAGCTTTGGCTCCAGACGCACACGGTAGATTTTTTCCACCTTGTGGCTGGGATGAGTAAGACGCTTGATCAGCTCGCCATCGTCGGTAAACAGCAACAAACCTTCGCTGTTCTTGTCCAAACGCCCGGCATAGGGCAGATTGGCAAATTTCTCCGGTAGTAGATCATACACGGTTTTGCGGTCGTATTCGTCTTTTTGAGTAACTACATAGCCTGTAGGCTTGTTCAATATAATGTATATCTTCTCATCTTTGGGACTGATTACTTTGCCCATATAGCGCATTTCGTCCGCGGCGGGATCGATCACAGTGGCCAGATCTTTTTGCACCACTCCGTTCACGGATACCAGTCCCCGGGTGATGAGAGCTTCCACCTTGCGCCTACTGCCCAAACCACATAATGCCAGATAGCGGTTCAGACGCATCGGCTTACCAGGCTTCGAGACTGTTTTGGATGACCGATTTGAAGATGCTGGAGAAGATTTCACTTAAGGCTTCCTCTTTACTGTTGTTCCTGGCAGTACTGCCTTCCGCCACTTTATACGCTTCGCTTACCGAAAGCGCCGTGTTCTCATAGATCACTTCGTTGTTCACCAAATCCGTGAATCTAATGTCTAATACCATGCGTAATTGATAATCCTGCACCTGATTCGCGCTGTCGTAGCTGTATATCTTTTCTTCAAAAGAGATTATACTCCCTTCCAGAAGGCAATCAGGATCTTGAGTTACCAATTTCAAACGCCCATCGTTGCGCACGGATAACGATAGCTCGTTTAGAGCTTTATCCGCCAGAGCAAATTCCACGGTTGTGTTCTCAAACGGCTCGATCCGAATTTTTTTTAAATGCGGATAAGCATTTGAATAAACGGAGTAGTAGCAACTACTAAGCGCCACCATTAAGATGGCTGCACAAATAAATCTCTTGACCATTATGCTATATCCAAAAAATTCTCGTATCCTTGTCAAGTTAAACCTTGCACTTATATTTTGAACTACATAAAAATGCTTACAAATACAGGAGGTAAGCCATGGCTAAGAAGTATATCTCCCAAGCCGAAGCAGCTAAGAAACTGAAAGTTTCCGACCGGGTAATCCAGGAAATGATCAACAGCAAAATCTTCGAAACCAAGCAAGTCGGAAAAAACGAGAAAATTGATGAGGATTCGCTGAATGAATGGCTGGAAAATCTCAACGAAAACGATGAGAAAATGCTGGCATTGAAACGCGTGATCTGCCACTTTGAGGAATACATGCGCCCCGAAAACATCTTCCTCGATTTTCACGCTGAAAACAAATACGATGCCATTCGCATCCTCAGCGAACACGCCAAAGACATGAAATTAGTCCGCGACGCCCGCTGGCTATATGAAGTTGTGGTTGCCCGCGAAGAGCTTATCTCCACTGCCATCGGCAACGGAGTAGCCCTGCTGCACCCCCGCCACCTGCATCCTTCAAAGATCAAAGCACCCAGCATCCTCTTTGGCCGCAGCGATGAAGATGTGGATTTTGACGCTCCGGACAACAAACCGGTGAAAATCTTCTTCATGTTGCTGTTGCACAACGATAAACAGCACCTTTTCAGCCTCTCTTACATATCCAAACTCATCATGAATCCCGGTGTGCTGGAAAGCTTTTTGAACGCATCAAACGCCGAAGAAATTCACACCGCTCTCACTGCTCCCATGGAAGACAAGAATTCATGAAGAAAGTCCGCATCATCCTGGGCAGTAAAAGCGACTTGCAGATCTGTGAACCCATTCAGAAAACATTGAATGAATTTGGCGTAGACTCAGAACTACAGATCAGCAGCGCGCACCGGAATCCCGAAAAAACGGCAAAACTGGCCCAAGAAGCTGAAAAAGAAGGCTTTGGCATCATTATCGCCTGCGCCGGTATGGCTGCACATTTACCAGGAGTTATCGCATCCCACAGCTCTCTGCCAATCATCGGAGTACCCATAGCCGCCGGTCCCCTCAGCGGAAAAGACGCCCTGTATTCCATCGCCCAGATGCCCCCCGGCGTTCCCGTGGCTTGCATGGCGATTAATGGCGTTAAAAACGCCGCTCTGCTCGCCATCCAAATCCTCGCCCTCTCCGATAATGAACTCGCCAAACGATACAAGGACTACAAAGAAAGCTTGAAAGTATAACTGCTTAAGTTCATGAAACACGGTCGTCGACGCTTCTGCCGGCGCCGCTTTGGCTTTGTGAATCATTCTGTTTCCCTTTCTAAAATAATGACCCCGTGCATTTTCATGCATGCGGGGTCTTATAGCTTTCCACATCCGGCAGAAATGCTATATTAGCGCCCGGAATGATTGGTAACCCTTTACCTTGGGTAACAAACCGGCATCACAGGCCTCAGATACACGCCGACAAGGCAACATCATCGCCTGCTCACGATCGATACTCTTCAGATCCGTGTGCAAAATATGATGCATATTCCACATCAATTTGGTATAGATGAGATTCCAAGCATGCAAGGGCTTGTCCCTATTTCCGGGTAAATCATTGTACAAGGCCAGATAGTCACGCAAATCCTGCCGGTATTCCGCACCGGGCCGGATCCCATAGATGCGTTTCTGCACATCTGCAAAAGTCTCATTGTGCTCTCCCGGGGTGAATCTTGGTTTGCGACGAATAATGTATTGATTCCGTTTCGGCGAAAAGTAAAACACAGAATCGTCCACGCTTCCCGAATAACCCATCACGAGCCTGTTGTATCTAACCTTCATGTTCATCCTCCCTGCCTGTCACTTCCCCGTTCCCTGTCTCTTGCTTCATATACAACACATTACGAGTAGGCTCCAAAATATGCTGCAGTATTTTCTTCATCAGGATAAGCTCACTGTCTTCCACGTTTTCAAAAAAACTCAGTATCAAGCGCAATTTCGCCCGCCTTGGATTGCTGTGCCACTCATCGTAGCATAGCGGTGCGAGCACACCGTTAATCACGCTGGGTCCCGGTGCTTTCTTAATTACTTTCCTCTTTGCTGTTTCCATTCTTTTTCTCCACTCAGAGGCCCTAATTTTGTTTTTTTTGCCTCTTACCTACTGTATGAAGGACAGCACTGGGACAATTTCGGATATTTCTCGCGTGGTATGTAGCTATAGAATTGATAATAAAGCTCTTAGTAGCATGAATAATTTTTTATGTGCCGATAAGGACTCGGTGTCTCGGGTTCGAAAACAATGTGAGAGAATTCATGCCTTACGATAAGTATGACGCGTTTTGCACATGATACGAGCTTCTGAGCAGGATACCCATGTATCCTTGGGCAGATAACATGTGGATATATTTGAGCTCGTTAAACGCTATCCGGAAGACATGAAATAGGTCTTAAACTATTGCTACATAACAAGGTAGATCTTTCACCACCATATGAAACACAGCTTCCGTGCCCAGTTCCGGCCAGAGGAATGTTTCACATGAAACAATATGGCGGCTCAGAACTGCCGATATACCCCCGACACATGTTAAATACAGTCCGGCATATTCCTTGATCAATCTTACACATTCCACTCCCCTATCGCCCTTGCCAATCATCACGCGCAATCCATGTTTCAACATTATCTCCACGTAGGGATCCATGCGATAACTGGTAGTAGGACCCACCGCTCCACAGATCTGACCCTCTCGCGCCGGACTTGGTCCACAATAAAAGATTGCTGTCTTCTTCAAATCAAAAGCTAAGTCCTGCCCTTGACCCAGTATATCAACCATGCGCTTATGCGCCTGATCCCTGGCTGTATAGATGTCTCCGGAAAGCAAAACCTTGTCGCTCACTTCCAATCCTCGCATATCTCCGGGTTTTAATGGCAAAGATAGACGTATCTCTCGCATTACACCTCCACTCGGATGTGCCGATGCGCATGACATTCCACATTAACCGCTATCGGTAAAGATGCGATATGACATGGTGCAGATAAGACATGAACTGCCAAAACGGTATGATTGCCTCCAAATCCCTGTACTCCGCAGCCGCCGGCATTGACTCTGTCTTTGATATCCCGCTCTAACAACGCGTATTCATTCTTGGGATGCTCCCTCCCCAAAGCTTCCAATAAAGCACGTTTTGCCAAAAGCGGAGCAGTTTCAAAATTCCCCCCTATCCCAATACCCAGGATCAAGGGCGGGCATGGTTTTGAACCTGCCGCTATTACTTTTTCAGATATATAGTTCACGATCTCCTCATGATCGGCACCGGGATTGAACATCTTCAGAAAACTCATGTTCTCTGCCCCACCGCCTTTCTGACAGATCCACATATTCAGACCGGAGCCGGAAACGCTGTTGATGTGAACTATTCCCGGGCTGTTATTGCCACTGTTCTGTCTTAGTGCATAGGGATCTTTCATTATACTGGCCCTCAAAGGCAATTCCCTTTGAGCTTGTATCACGGCGCGGTTTATTGAATCCTGAAGCGCTTCTTCCAATTGCACTTCTATGCCCAGATCCGCAAAAACCACCGTGCTTCCGGTATCCTGACACAATGGGATCCGATCTGAAGCGGATACTCGGTGGTTTTCCAGGATCGCGTTCAACACGTCGCGCACTATATCGCTCTCTTCTTCGTTCAATGCATCTTGCAACATCGCGCTCATATCCGGATCGGGATGATAGCTGATATACCTGATCGCCTCAAATACCTTCCGCGTAATAGTATCTTTACTTAGTTTTCTCATAGTCCACTCTTACGTTTGATCATATATTTCAGCAGCATATTGCCGATGTCTTCATGGCAAGATACCGGATTATACTCCACCTCGAGCTGGTGGCATGCTTCTTTCAGATTGCGGTAAAAATCACTGTAAAGCCCTTGATATTGTGCGCGTATTTGCCAGGGGTTTACACTGATCTTTTCTCCACTTTCGCTGTCTACAAACTCCGTCTCTCGCTTATAATTGAGCTGCTGTTCCTGAGGATCATAGATATGGAAAACTATCAGCTCATGCTTATGATTGCGAAAGTGCTTGAAGGTTTGCAGGATACGCTCGGGATCGTCCAGAAGATCCGAAATCAATACGATCAAACCGCGTTTCTTGATGCTTTCGGCTATCTGATGCAACGCTTTCAAGATGTCCGTGCCCTCCCCCGCTTCCAATTTCACCAATTGCGCGAAGATCTGAGCGCTATAAGTCTTGATCGCTCTCGGGGGCAATACCGAACTTATCTTGTCGTGGAAAGTATAGAGACCCGCCGCATCCTTCTGAGCTATCATCAACCAAGCCAGCGCTGCGGCAAGTTTTTTGGCAAAGTCCATTTTGTTTTCCTGACCCGATCCGTAATACATGGATTTACTGTGGTCCAGCAAAATGTGACATTTCAGGTTCGTCTCTTCTTCGTAGCGCTTCACATAATAGCGTCCTGTCCGCGCCACTATCTTCCAATCAACGTTCTTCAGTGATTCTCCGGGATTGTATTGGCGATGATCGGCAAATTCCACACTGAAGCCATGGTAAGGAGATTTGTGCAGACCGATTAAAAAGCCTTCAACTATCTGTCGGGCACTTAATTGCATTCTGCTCAACTGAGCAAGCTGCTTATCATCGAGGAGGGGCATTTATCGCTTTCTGGGCTGCCACAGAAGGGCCACGGGTAAAATCACCACGTAGGCTATCAGAAGAAGTACCGGAGAGATACTGATCTCGTTGAAAGACATTATCACGTATGCCAGCACCAAAACAATGGCGGCAAGCACGAGAAGAAGCATGTTAATTTTTCCCAGCCGCAATCTTTCCTTTTCTTTATCCATTACAATAACTCCTTTTTAACTAAATTATTTAGAATTATTCACGTCATTTCTATGTATTTGAGGAGAGGTAGCAAGAGCGCATTTGCGTATAAACGCTATTTGATAGTGTCTGACGCGTTTTCTCCTCAGGATGATATGTTATATCCAAAAAACGAATCTCCGCGCAGATAGAGTGCCCTATCAGCTTCATAAAATGAGAGGCAAAGGTCATATCTCCATACCAGGCTATGTTGTCTCTGCTGCTATCGGTAATGATTTGTCCATCCAAATGCGTATATTTGATGCATACAGGCAGAATGGGACAATTTTCATTTAACGCAATTTGAAACAGCGATCTGCGAAATTCGCGGATATCCCTGCCGTCGGTCGAAGTACCTTCGGGAAATAACACTACTTTGAAGCCACTGGCGATGGTATCGCTGAATTTTCTAATTTCTTCTTTCAGGCTCATGGGATTTTTCCGGTCGGTATACAGGCTTCCGCCCATACGGGTGATAGCGCCCAAAAAGGGATTGTTACCCATCTCTACGGAGGTGATGAAGACAAGCTCTTCAAGTGCTGCCAGCACGATGATATCGGTGTAAGAAGAGTGATTTGCCACCATGAGATAGCCTTTGTCTTTCAGGGCTTGTAAGCGTTCGATACCAAAGAGTTTCAGCTCTATGTTCAAAGCTTTTTGGAATCTTTTCGCGCTCCGGCTCACATTACGTGCCATTATATGCCGGCGGCGAATCGGATCCCGGTACAATATACTGATGCTCCAGGCTCGGACAAAGTATTCGGCTACCAGAAATAGATGACGGAGCAGATAGAGTATTTTCACGGTGTTATTTAGCTGTCACGCGGTTTGCGGATGAATTGGTTTTGCATATCGCTAACGTTCAATAAGGTGAGAAAATCGATGCATTTGAAGCTTTTATCCAGGGCAGGAGAGCCACATACCTTTGCCCCTACTTTTAGGTATGAATTCAGCAGCGATGGTATCTTGTCTTTCATGGTCATATCCATTACGCAATTAGCGGTAGCATCAATCTGTTTGAAGCCGCCTTTCATGCCGTTTATCTTGAATCTTCCTCTGGGCCGCACCTTATGTTCATGGCTCAAATGTCCGTTTTGCAGGAGATATTGGTAAATGCGGGCAATCTCGACGCGATCGGTGGTTTTGATGCTGGAGCAGCCGAAAAGGTAGTTTGTACCGCTGGCTTCCACATAGGCTTTGATCCCTTCCCAGAGCAGAGCTATGGTAATCCCATTGCGGTGATCCGGATGTACGCAGGCGCGACCCAGCTCCAATTTGATGCCCGGCAGGCGTTTGATCTGTTTCATGTGAAATTCGGTGGCAGTATACCACTTTTTGGTGTGCAGCGAGGATTGCAGACGATAGGTACCTATCAGGGTATTGCTGCGTTTATCGATGATGATGAGGTGATCACACAGTTTATCAAAACGGTCCTTATCCACACCACTCTTTTTATTCTTCTTGAGCAGCTCATTCAAAAAGACATCATGTCTCAATTTCAAAGCGCTATACAATTCTTCCCTGGAATCTGCAGTTTTTACAATGAAGTTTTTCTTTTCAATTATGATCGGAATGTGGGCGTGAAAGTCCTTCATCCGTTTTTTCATTAGGATGCTCAATAGGTCTCTGGCATTGATTATGGGTTGAATTGCCTTCATCTAAAACATATACCTCGATCAAGAAATTTTCATTTTTTTCATTAAGTCTATAGCCTCCAAAATCTGTCAAGTGCTAATTGCAATCTGCATTCCCCTGTTTTAGTTATAAAGAGTCACCCAAATTTACAAATGGCGATCAATGGACAAATAGGGATAAGTGCTTATATGGTGAAGAGTTAGATAAGACTATCTTTGCTAATTTGCTTGTCCGGTTTTGGACCTTTTTGCGCGTGTTTGGATCACCGATAATTGCAAATTGAGCCGATTTCGGACTATTTATGGACTTTGGGGCTTCGCTCCAAAATGCCCGTTTTTGTAATAAGCTGCAAAGAAGTGACAAAACTCCAAATCGAAGGAAGTATGGAGTTAAGTTATTCATCTATAGAGATATATGCTTTATCGTAAAATTCATTGTATCCGTTCAATAGCTATTCATTTAAACCCTGACACGCATAAACTCACAGCATCCTACTCCGTCAATTGTACATTGAAAATCAGTGTAAATCTGTTCAATCTGTTAAATCTGCGTTCTATTTGCTTAATGCTCGCTTACCCTAAAGATTAAGCTGTGCCGATCGTGATCTAAAGCCGTTATCAAGCCATGCTCATGCGATGATAACGCGATGATATCTTGTTCGGCAAGGCTTGAAGTATAGGGGGAATAGCCTGCGGCAGACCAAATAAAGTGCTGCAGTTGGCGGCTTATTAGTTCTTAGTTCGTAGCTATGCTGCGCGTCGGTGGATGCTCAGGCTTCGCCTTTGTGTTTAATGGGCTTCGCGTTATGCGTTATGGGTAGCGGTGCTACATTGCGGCGATTTGTTCTTTTACGGCATTGATGGGCACGGCAAAGCCCAAGCCTATATTGCCGCCGGATTCGGATATGATAAGCGTATTTATTCCGATCACTTCGCCGTGAATATTCACCAGCGGACCACCGCTATTACCCTGATTGATTGCGGTATCGGTCTGAATCAGGTTATAGTGCCGCGAAGAGCCAAAATCCAGATTTCTGCCCAGCGCGGAGATCACGCCCACACTCACTGTAGGTTTGGCGTCGTTCATCACATAACCATAGGGATTTCCCAGGGCGATAGACCATTCTCCCACCATGATATCTTCAGAATCTCCCAAGCGGGCAAAAGGCAGGTTATTGCCTTTGATGCGCAGTTTTGCCACATCCAGCTCGGCATCCAGGCCGATCAGT
This sequence comes from Cloacimonetes bacterium UBA5284, assembly GCA_002410505.1. GTDB lineage: Bacteria > Cloacimonadota > Cloacimonadia > Cloacimonadales > Cloacimonadaceae > UBA5456. Next base: position 22,017 of record DHSO01000018.1, read on the forward strand.
TCCGCGTCAAATTCGCGATTGTCGGTAAGCACCACTTTAATTTCGGTGGCACCTTGCACCACATGGGCGTTTGTGATGATAAAACCTTGAGGATCATAGATAATACCGCTGCCCAGAGATTGCACTTGGCGTTGCATGGGTCCAAAGAAATCGAAGAAATCGAAGAAGCCGAAGCCAAAGGCCGGAGAACCCATTCTGCCGCGCACGATCTGTGTTTTGATCACGTTCACGCTCACTACTGCCGGTTCCACTTCCGCCACGGCGCGGGTAATGGCGTTTTGACGACTGGTCCCGGTGCTGTCGCAAGGTACATCCGGCGCACTAAAGAGACCGTGTCCGCTGCTTTGATATCGCTGAAACTGATTGATCAGCACCAGCGTAATTCCGGCATTGAGGATGAGGATTATGATGGCAAGCAGTACTACGTGATGGCTTTTCATTGAAACTTCCTGATGGCAAATTCGATGGTTTTGAGGTTTACTGTGGTCTCGAAACAGGGGCCATTGGGACGCTCGTTCAGCACTCCGTATGTGGAAAAACGCCATGCGTCGCGAATTCCTTCGTTGAGATCTCTATGGCATGCTACGGCCACAATCACATCCGGGACAAGGTCTTTGATGATCTTTCGGGCCAGCGATCCCCCGGTGGCCACCGCAGCTTTCACATTGTATTTTGCTGCCATTTTTTTGATGGCGGCGATATCGCATTTCCCGCAGGACTCGCAATCATTGATATCGGCAGTTATGCGAATCTTGCACTCGGAATTTTGCAGGCAATGGGGTAGCAGCAGCAGGATGTTTTTGTGGCTCACATCTCTGGCTTGAGACAGCACCACTTCGTTGTTGAAATTCACAAAACTCTCTTGCAGCTTCTGTTTCTTTTGCATGGTAATACTGGCCATAAACAGAGCCAGATAATAATATACGTGCACCAGCATCCATTTGGAATACAATGCCAGCCGACGCGGTTTGATGGGATTGTGTGTGCTGATCAGATTCAGTATCCAGGAAGCCACCAAAAGCACCAAGAGAATGAAGATAACTGTGTATATAACGGTTTCCCAAGCTGATAGTCCCAGCCTGAAATAGCTGCCCAGAGCTACGCTGAAAAATACCAATGCGATGATAAATAAAGATGAACTGACCATCAGCGGAAATTTGATTACAGACAGATAGTATTGTTTCATTATTCTATCCTTTCTCCAATATTCAGACGCGCGCCCAGATGATAGGCCCAAGCATCCATCTGCTTTTTGCCCGCCGCCTGAACTCGCAATATCAAGAGTTCTTTATCGGCGGTGGAGAGGCAAAATCCTTTATTGTGAACAATGCTGGTAATCTGACCGGGAGCGGCCTTTGAGTTTTTTTCGCCTTGCTCCGCCTGCAAAATCTTCAGCATCTTGCCTTTGAACGATACCCGTGCCCCCGGTTCCGGAGCGTATGCCCTGATCCGGCGTTGAATTTGCTCTGCCGGCAGGGAAAAATCCAGATGCAGGTCTTCCTTGTTTAACATCCGGCTGTATGTGGCTCTGCCATCATCTTGTTTTACAGCAGGATAGCTCTGAGGCTGCTGCAGATATTTAATTAACATCTCTGAAGCCAGCAAAGCCAAACGCTGTTCCAAAGCTCCGTAATCTTCATTGGGAAGGATCTCCAGCTTTTCTTGCATCAACAGCGGCCCGGCATCCATCTTTGCCGCCAGACGAAAAATGCTGTTTCCCGTAAGCGTTTCTCCTGCTAAAATGGCGGCTCGAACAGGTGAAGGGCCGCGATATTCAGGTAAAAGCGAGGGATGCAGATTGATAGCGCCATAGGGAAAAAGATTGCGCAGGGTTCTGCCCAAAAATGCTCCGTATGACGCGGTTATCAGGATATCCGCCGCTTCTTCCCGCAGACGCTCGATATTGTGCTGATCGTTGATATTATCCGGGCAAAAAAGAGGGATACCCAGCATTTGTGCGGCTTGTGCCAGCGGGGTATCCTCCATTACTTGTCTGCGCCCTTTGGGTTTTGCCGGTTGACTGATGGCCAAAAGAATCTTATGCTCCCTGTGGGAGGCGATTTCTTCCAACGCCGGAATGGCAAAATCGGAACTGCCGGCAAAGATGATCTTCATTCGTCTTCATACACGCGGATATTCACTCCATCCCTGGCTGTAGCTTCCATATTGCGAAGCTTTAGCTTCAATTTCAGCTTTGCCAGAGTGGAGACTCTATCCGTGAAAACAATGCCGTTGAGGTGGTCATATTCGTGCTGTATCACCACGGCTTCAAATTCTTCAGCTTCTGCTTCCACACGCTCGCCGGCGGGTGTGCTGTAGCTATATTTGATCTTTAGGGCCCGGGGCACATTGGCATAGATATCCGGTAGGCTGATGCATCCTTCTTCATGAATCTGTTCGCCTTCCATGTGATGGATCACCGGATTTATCAACACTTTGGGATCTCGTTTTGCACCTTCTCTACCCCACCAGGGATCGATTACAAAGATGCGCAGATCCACGCCTACCTGGTTTGAAGCCAAGCCCACGCCATCCCGCTCGTACATGGTGTGAATGAGATCCGGCAGATAACTTTTCAAAAAAGGATCTTTCGGGTCCGCTTCTTTCAGTTTCTTTCGCAGGATATCGTCTCCCAATATCCTGATTGGCAGTATCTTTGGCATTGTTTATTTACTTTCGTTCACGCTGGTATTGATATTTAGAATCTGGACGATGGCAGAGCGTTGAAAATCCACGCGAACCTTGTTTGTATCGTCTATCTCCACCACCACAATGTTTTTATCCGGTTTTATACTCACCACACGACCGTAAATACCGCTGGAGGTGAGCACTTTGTCGTTTACCTGAAGGCTGTCCAACATCTTTTGCATCTCTTTCTGACGCTTTTGCTGGGGACGGATCATCAGGAAATACATGATTCCAAAAAGAGCGGCAAAGAAGATCAGTGAACTCGCCATCGATCCGCCTTGTGCTCCGGCTTGTGCTTGAAGTAAGATGTATTGCATATTTTTCTCCTATATTCCAAAAAAAACTGGATAGATTCTGATTAGTATTTGAATTATGATATTGGCATAAAGCCCTGCCAAAAGATCGTCGACAATAACGCCCCAACCCCGTTTAAGCCTTTGTGAACGGTAGATCGGGAAAGGTTTGGCGATATCGAATACTCTAAACAGTACAAACGCATAGATTCCGATAAGCCAGCTATGCGGTAAAAACAGCGTAGCGACAAAATAGCCCCAAAACTCATCCAGCACGATGCTGCCGGCATCTTCTCCCAATACCGTTTCAGCTTTGTGACACAGCTTTACGCTCAGCAGCGCCGGCAGCAATATCACAAAGGGAAAGATATATAGTCCGGCACCGGCATAGCAAGAGCCGGGCAAGAGCAGATATATTCCAAATGCTGCCAGACTGCCGAAAGTGCCGGGAGCAAAGGGGATAAATCCGATACCGAACAGGCTGGCCAGTACCGTGTTAAAATTCAATTGCCGCTTCATAAGCTTATTTCAATAAAAGAATCCTGTTTAGCTTCTTCGATCCAGGCGTCATAGGCTTCCAGAGTTTTGCTCTGAGTCAAAAAGCCTTTCAATTGCTCTTTTACTTCTTCAAAAGAATAGACTCTAGATGCTATTTCTTTATCCCGCAAGAAGATGTAGATGAGTCCTTCATTTTTCAGCACTTCGGTGGGAATGCCCACGGGACTGCTCATGATCGGTGCCGCAAACAGCTCGGGAAATTCTGCTTCACTAAATTCTCCGATCAAACCTCCATCTTTGGCAGAAGCCGGATCGGTGGAGTATTCTGCCGCCAGATCGGCAAAGCTTTCACCGGACAGAATGCGCTCTCTGATACTTTGCATCAGAGCCATTTCCCGCTCTTCATCTGCTTCGCCCGCTTCCACGGTTTTCAGGATGTGACTGGCTCGCACTTCTTCTCCCCGGATGTCTGTTACTTTGATGATGTGATATCCAAATTGACTCTCCACCACCGGGCTGATCTCACCGATACCCAGGGCAAAGGCCGCATCTTCAAAGGGTTTCACCATCATTCCACGTTTAAAATAGCCCAGATCTCCCCCTTGCTGTGAACTGGGACAATCGCTTTGAGACGAAGCCAATTCGGCAAAATCTTCCCCCGCAGCCAAGCGTGCCTGAATGGCATCAATCGTTTCCCGGGCAGCTATGCCGGTCTCTTCCGAAGCTTTCACTTCACGCAGAATCATGCGCAATTCCCAAGTTACCGGCTTTACCGCCATGCTATCCTTGGTAGCTTCGTAATAACTTAGCATTTCGGCATCGGATATCGTCACTTCCTTTGAGATGTATTGATCCATCAACTGTTCAGACAGCACGTTTTCGGTGATCTGTTCGGCAAAAAAATGCTCCAGATCGCGCTGGGTAAATTTCATCTTCGCCAGATCATTCTGAAAATCGGCTTCACTGGGATATTGTGCCCGGATTTGCTGTACATAGCGTTCCGCGTGTTTTTTGATGGCGTCTTCATCCACTTTGATGTCCATCTCACGTGCTTTTTGCACCATAAGCTTTTGATCCACCATATGTTGCAATACTTCAGAGGCTTCCAGAAGATCTTCGCTGATATTCGCAGTGCGCATCTGCGCGATTTGACGCTCCAATTCGGAGAGTAATATAATTTCCGAGCCAACCCGCGCCACAATCTTGTCCACCAATTCCGCACTGACATTTAGCACGAGGCATAGCAGCAAGGCTATCCAAATGATTTTCTTCATTTATCGTCCTTTTTAATAATAATAGATTTCTTTGTTCTGAGCTTTGATCTCGCGCAGAAGCGATTGATACACTTCGTCCTGTTTTTCCAGCAGGATTTTGCGGCGAATCTCCGCTCTGTGTTCTTCAAAACTGGCTTCTTTGTCGCTTTCTTTAGTATCTGTATAGCGAATTACATACCATTTTTCATCTTTTGTCACGATTCCTGCCTTCTCCGGTAGCAGATCCCGGGCAGCTAACCAAAAAAGAGAATCCGGCGAAGAAAACTCCACAAAGCCCATCATACCGGCATTTTCTTCCGTACTTTCCACAGAATAACTGCGTAAAGCTTGCATAAAATCCATACCTTGATTGATCTGTTGCAAGACATTCTCGGCCGTCATCTTATCCGGCAAGTTGATGCGCTGGATATTGTACATCAAAGAAGGCTTTTGAAATTCCGCCTGATGCACCCGGAAATAGGAGAAAAGCTGATCTTCCGAAATGCGGATTTTGCTAAGACGATCGGCGATCAAAGCATTTGCCTTCACTTTTTTGCTGGCAAAGTCGATGCGCTCTTTTAAGGCTGGATCATCACTAAGATGCGTTGCATCCGCTTCCTGAGCCAGAAGCGTCAGATTCACCCAGTCTTCCACAAAACGCCTCTTTTGCGCGGCGTTCATACTCTCCCATTCACCCTCGGCAAATGTGGCTGTAAACGCGGATAAACTAAGCGTCTCTCCGTTTACTTCCGCCAAAATATCCTGCTTCCGGTCCGGTTTATTGCATGAAATCAGCAATATCGCCATTAGAATCAGAATAAAGGTGACTTTCTTCATAGAAACGGAGGTGTATATTTGATCCTGATATAGGGCATTTTTTCCGGAGGGATGCCGCTATCCATGGGATGCCAGAATTCGATCTCGCCAAAGTCGTTTCGCTCATACTTACTCATCAGTATGATGCCGTTGGGCTCGATCAATGTACCATCCGGAAAACTCTTTTGCGACACATAAGCCTGGATAATCGGAGTAATGTCCACTACCGCAGAATCCGCCGTAGCCAGCGTGATATTCACAATATTAGTGCTGAATTCCGGCAAATACATGTCTTCGGTTGGAATCAGTTCCGGAGTTTCGGGGCGGTTTTTTATCAACAGCGCGTTAAAACTGTAGCTGAAGGCATTACTTAAAGAAGCTGTATCCTTGATATGGAGTACTATTTCTGCTTTATTTATGCTCACTTTTTTCAGATCGCTTTCTGTCATCTGATCGCCGTTTTCATATTTGAACATACCAAGATCCGGCTGCATATCGATATACATTCTTTGCGGTTGAAAATTGCTGATGCGCCATACTGCGGGCGAGATGTCGGCATCATCGTAGCTTAGGTTATAATCGTTTTTGGCGGCATAACGTTTGTAACTTTGATATTCTTCTTCCTCTGCCGTTTCCTTGTATTCCCAGCTTAGTTTCGATCCATTCGTGGCGGTGCTGAGTCTTATTTCCACAAAGCCATCGCCAAATCCTTCTTCAGCCGCCGCGATCATGATGTTCAAACCGCTGGAATCGGCATCTGCCTGCCATTGCCGCAACAGGTCGAAGGGCAAGTTTACGCTCACGGTATCCAGAGCTGTGATGGTGGCAGGAACCAGATATTCACTTTGGGTGATAAGTTCCAGATCTTCAGCGGCTATCTGGAAAGGATCGCTGTTATATGCTGTATTTACTTTGTAAAATTGAAGTTTTATGGGATTTGTTTCAATCTCGCTGCTACCAGACAACACCAGCTCCAGCTTCACATTCATCAAAGAATTGTAAGAGCTGATAACGCTATCGGCAGGGATGTCTGTGAAGCGTAAGATGCTGCGAGCTTCCGTGGAATTCCATCTACCCACCAAAAGAGCTTTGCGCATTGCCTGGATCGAGGCCAGTGAATCCGCGGGATAGCTGTATCCGGAAATCATGGCATCGGCATCGTTGAAGGTAATAGCTTCCAAAGAGGACCAATTGGTTCCGGTCAGGTTGTCTTTGCGGGTACAGGCACTCAATATCAAAAGTGCAGCCAGCAGTATTAAAAGGTATGTTGAGCTCTTCATATTATATAGTCCTAATTAAGATAGATTTTGTAACTAAGTAGTTATAGTAGGCTCTGTGGATATGTAGATAATTGGTCAAGCTTTTTTTTTCAGTAGGGTTATTGCAAGTACTTAAGACCGCATATGGCCTGTGGATAACATGTGGATAAGTCTGGGAAGATATACACTGCTTATCCACCAAAAAAGTCTCTAAAGCTTTATTTATCAAGTTATCCACGCTTATCCACAGTCTGGCATCCACAATTGTGGATAAGTCTGGTGTGAAGATTCACTATCTGCTCTGTGCATAGTATTTGCACTCTAATTATGAGGGAGATTTCAGCTTTCATCAGCGGTTTTTACTGTTCAGGTTTTTGATCATCAATTCCATCAAAGAACGAAATTCTCCATCTTCGCGGAATAGATTGTCAATCATGCGCTTAGCATGGATTACAGTGGTGTGGTCTTTGCGTTTGTAATACTCGGCAATCTCTTTTAGGGAAAGCGAAGGGATTAGGAGATTTGCCAAGTACATCGCTACTTGCCGGGGAAATACCACATTAGATTTGCGGCTTTTTTCCATGATCATATCCCGGCTGAGCTGATAAGTATTGCATACCTGGTCGGTAATGGCGTCCAGGCTGATCTCGCGGCTGACTTCGCTGATCATATCGGCAAGGATGTTTTGAGCCAGATCGGGATCAACATCCTCGGGATTGAGCTTGTTATAAGAAGCATATGCCAGGATGCGAATGAGGGAACCTTCCAGCGCCCGCACAGAAGAGGTGATATTGTCCGCGATAAAATTGATTACATCATCGCTAAGCTTGATGTTTTCCGGCTCGGCTTTCTTGCGCAGGATGGCTACCCTGGTTTCAAAATCGGGGTTTTTCAGATCCGCCAGAAGACCACTCTCAAAACGCGTTACCAGTCTGTTTTCAAGGTCCGGAATATCTTTGGGAGGACGGTCAGAGGTCAGCACTATCTGCTTGCGATTGTCAAACAGTGCATTGAAAGTGTGAAAAAACTCTTCCTGAGTTCCCTCTTTGCGAGACAGGAAGTGAATATCGTCCACCAAAAGCAGATCAACTTTGCGAAATTTTGCCCGAAAATCCGGCATCTTATTGGCGCGGATGCTTTCGATCATTTCGTTCGTGAAAGCCTCACTGGTGGTATAATAAATACTGCAATTGCGCCCTTCTTTGAGTACAAAATTGCCCACGGCCTGCATCAGATGAGTCTTACCCATCCCGCTTTCTCCATATATAAAGAGCGGATTGTATGTAAATCCCGGAGATTCCGCCACGGCTTTAGCTGCAGAATAGGCAAAATTGTTGTTGCGCCCCACCACAAATTCTTCGAAGTTATAACGATCGTTCAGCTTCGCATTCAAGCTCACTTTCTTATCGCTGTAATCCGGTAAGCCGCTTTTTTCCGGGCTACTGCGGAAAGGGTGGGTTATGAAATTGATCTCGTAACTTCTTCCATAAAGACTGAACGAGATTTCAGACAGCACTTCCTTGTAATTTTGATTGAGATAATTTGCACTAAACTGCGTGGCAACACGGATAACAAGCTGAGAATCGCTGATATCAACCAGTTTTGTATCGTAAAACCATGTTTTAAAACTCTGCTCGTTGATGTTTTGCTCCAGCTTATCCAATATGTTTTGCCAAATATCCTGATCCATAAGTCAATCCTTTTCGTGTTCAAATTTGTCCACATTGGTCAAAACAAACCAATTGACGGTATAATGAGTGTGCAAGTGATTGTGGAAAGATGCCTTACATAGGATGATCCGCCGCCGAAACCAAATAAATCTAAAACTTATCCACATCTTATCCACATTATTTTCTTTCTTACTATCCGCCAAAGGCTTGACCAATTTCGAAAGCTGATCTCAGCTTCCATAGGAAGAAAATCTTGCTGCTGTTTTTTTGTCAAGCAGCGAAAAGACAATCAGATAGCACGATGATTCCGCTGATGATTCCGCAATATCCTGCTGTTATTACAGATATCCGCCCCCTCCGGGATCTGCCAAAAAGCTGATGGGAGCCGTATAATCTTTTATCTGAATTGTTTAGAGATAGAACAAAATATCTTTATAAATGTCTGTTGGGTCGCAGAGGAAGAAAGCAAAGGAAAATTACTATTGCTTGTTTCTGTTCTCCCTCTGTGCCTCCTATGAGAGAGGCCCAGGAAGACTTCAAGGGAGAAACAGCGGGCTTAAGTACGGGAGTATGGCATACTGGGTGACATAATATTTGGGTATAATACCTGTATAGTGCCATCGGCATAGCATTCAGACAGCAGTCATTGGCACAGCTTATCAGATTGCAATCACTCTGATTGTTTAAAAGGAATACCTATGGACTCTGTGGTCTTTTTTATTGACAAAATAGCTGGAAATATATCTTGTTACCGTTACGGGAGAAATGCCTTTTGGCGTCTGCCGACAAATCTCTTTTGGAGAAGATAATGAAGATACTCATCACCGGTGGCGCGGGCTTCATCGGCTCTCATCTGGCTGAGCGTTTGCTTGGCGATGGCCATGAAGTTTTTGCCATAGACAACCTTTCTACCGGCAGTCTTGCCAATATCGACAGCTTTAAAGATAATCACAAATTCCATTTTAGCATAGGATCCATTCTCAATCGCGAATTGATGGATAAGCTGATCTCTCAGTGCGACCAAGTATATCATCTGGCAGCGGCAGTGGGTGTGAAATACATCATCGAAAACCCCTTGCTTTCCCTGAAGACAAACATCGTGGGCACGGACAATGTCTTGGAGCTTTGCAATAAATACAAAGCCAAAGCCCTGATCACCTCCACCAGCGAGATCTATGGTAAAAGCGAGAAAGTACCATTTAGCGAGCAAGATAACCGTCTTTTGGGCTCCACACACATCAGCCGCTGGGGTTACAGCTGCTCCAAAGCCATCGATGAATTTTTGGCACTGGCATTCTACAGAGAAAAGAAGCTTCCGGTGGTGATCGTGCGCTGTTTCAATACAGTAGGTCCGCGGCAGACCGGACAGTATGGCATGGTCTTACCCAAATTTGTGAAAGCCGCGTTGCTGGATCAACCTATCGTGGTATATGGCAGTGGCAAGCAAACCCGCTGTTTCGCTGATGTATCGGATGTGGTGGGTGCTTTTGTAAAACTGATGAATACTGCCGAATGTGAAGGCGAGGTCTTTAATGTGGGCACCACTGAATCCATCAGCATCGAGGATCTGGCCCAAAAGGTAAAAGAGATGTGCAGCAGCAAATCCCGCATCGAGTACATGAGCTATGAGGCCGCCTTCGAAGAGGGATTTGAAGACATGATGAACCGTATGCCCGATCTCAATAAAATCAAAGAATACATTGGCTACGAGCCAAAATACAAGCTGGATGATATCATTACCCGAATGATCAAGTATTATGAAAACTAAGCTTAGCCTTGTCCTGCTCTTCACTATGTTGGCAGTGTGTGTCAGCGCTATCAACAACATCAGTAGCATGAATCCCACAGGCAACTATATCAGCGTTGCCTTGAGCGGATATGTGCGTTATCCCGGCACCTACAAAGTTCTGCCCGTAGATCGGCTCTCCGATGTGATTGCACAGGCAATGCTGGATCCCGGTGCCGAACTGGAAAGTGACGAAGAAGAAATGACCTATGTAGTCAAGGTCACCAATCCCATCCCACTTTTGCGTAGCGATTCAAAAATGATGTTCCCGAATTTTGAGGCCTTCCAAAGCCTCAGGAATGTGCTTTTGACCCGCAACGGTGTGGAAAAGAGCTATGATCTGCTGGCATATCTGCGCACCGGCGACATCGAACAAAACCCCATTTTGCGGGATTCCGATCAGGTGCATGTGCCCCTGAAGGAAAACATCGTCTTCGTAAATGGCAGCGTAGGCTTTCCCGGAGAGATTGAATACCTTCCCGGCGATACAATCCGCAGAGTGTTGGAGCTTGCCTTGGGACCCGTACCCGGAGGTATGCTTTCAGCCTTGAGGATCAGCAAATTCGACCCCGAAACCAAATCTTATCAGCATAGTACGGTGAACCTCGAAACTGATCCCTCGTTTTGGGATATGGAACTGCAGCCCAACGACAGAATTATGGTGCCCTTCGACAACAACTTCCGCAAAAAGATCGCTGTCACTGTATCCGGTGAGTTTATGCTTGGAGGCGAGTATGTGATTACTGACAGCACCTCACTATGGGAGCTTATTCAGCTTGCCGGAGGCGTCAGCGACCGGGCCGATCTGGAAAACGCCGTGGTATTGAACAAACCCTACAATCAAGAACCGGATCGGGAGTTTGAGCGCATCAGAAGCCGCAGTATGGCAGAGCTCACTCCGCTGGAATACTCCTATCTCAGGATCAAGCTGCGCCAAGCCAAGGGTAAATATTCCGTCGATATCGCAAAAATAGTAGCCACGGAAGGCAGGGCTGGCGACATCAAGCTCCAGGACGGCGACCAAATCTATATCCCTCCCAAAATGGACGTGATCTGGGTAAGCGGCCAAGTGAAATATCCCGGGTTGATTACTTACGTGGAAGGGAAAGACTGGAAATATTACATCGAACAAGCCGGCGGTTACACAAACAACCGCAATATCTTTGGCACCAGAATTCTGAGAGGCGACAGCGGAAACTGGCTGAAACCTTCCAAGAAATTGGTGATGCGTCCCGGAGATACCGTCTTTGTACCGGATAAACAGGATCGGGATTTGTGGACAGATTTCAGAGATGTGCTGTCCGTAACCGCGTCTGCTATCACGATTATTTTAGGGATTCAAAACCTCATATATTAAGGAGTTTAACCAAATGAAAGTACCGATGCTGGATTTACATGCCCAATACGAAGCGCTGATGCCCGCCATCCGCGCGCAACTGGACAAGGTTTTTAGTGAACATCACTACATCATGGGCGCTCAGGTAAAAGAACTTGAACACAAAATGCAGGAATATCTGGGCATCAAACACGCCATCGGCTGTGCTTCCGGCACCGACGCGCTGGTATTGGCTGTGAAGGCTTTGGATATCGGAGATGGTGATGAAGTGATCACCACGCCCTTCACTTTCTTTGCCACCGCTTCTTCGATTTGGCGCAATAATGCGCGTCCGGTATTTACAGACATCGACCCGGATACCTTCAACCTCGATCCCGGCAAGATCGAAGCGGCCATCACAAAAAACACCAAAGCCATTATGCCCGTGCATCTCTTTGGACAATGCAGCGACATGGAAGCCATCATGCGGATTGCCCAAAAGCATAATCTGAAAGTGATTGAAGACAATGCCCAAGGCATCGGCTCCACCTGGAACGGCAAGATGAGCTGTTCCTTTGGCGATATCGGTACCCTTTCTTTCTTTCCCAGTAAGAATCTGGGCGCGATGGGCGATGCCGGTATGTGTCTCACAAACGATGATGAACTGGCCTCCGGACTCAGGCAACTTCGCGTGCACGGCGAAAACCCCAAGTATTTTCACAAATGGGTGGGCTTGAACAGTCGTCTGGACACCATGCAGGCTGCGGTTCTTTTGGTGAAGCTGGAAGCTTTGGCGGATTGGAGCAAAGCTCGCAGAGCGAATGCCGCGTTTTACGACGAACATCTCCGGGACATTCCCGGACTGAAGACTCCAAAGATCGACGATAAAGCCGTAACCATATACAATCAATACACTTTAGTTACCCAGCGGCGCGACGAACTGATGGCGCATCTGCAGAAGAAAGACATCGGTTGCGCAGTCTATTACCCGCTTCCTCTGCATCTGCAAGAATGCTTTGCCGAATTGGGCTACAAAGCGGGTGATTTGCCCGTCGCCGAAGCTCTGGCACAGCAAGTGCTCTCCATTCCCATCTATCCGGAATTAACGGTGGAAATGAAACAGTATGTGGTGGATAGCATTCGTGAATTCTATGCCTGATAGGAGTGTGATGTGCGATTCATAGTATGCATCAAACAAGTTCCCAATACCACAGAGATCAAGATTGACCCCCTTACCAACACCTTGGTGCGCGAAGGTGTGGAAAGTATTTTGAATCCCTTTGATCAATATGCCGTGGAAGAAGCGGTTCGCCTCAAAGAAGCTCACGGCGGCAGCGTTGTCGCCATCAGTATGGGCCCTCCTCAGGTGGAAAGCACCTTGCGAGAAGCGGTATCTTTGGGTGTGGATGAGATCATTCTGCTGTCGGATCGCAAATTTGCCGGCGCGGATACCTGGGCCACCAGTTACACTCTGGCAGCGGCTATCAAACGCTTGGGAGAATACAATCTCATCCTCACCGGACAGCAAGCCATAGATGGCGATACTGCTCAGGTAGGGCCCGGCATCGCGGCGCATCTGGATATTCCGCAAACCTGCTTTGTGCGCAAGATAGAAAGCTTGGATGGTCACAAAGTAAGGGTGCAACGCCTCATGGAAGACGGCTTTGATACCATGGAAACCTGTACTCCGGCGCTGATCTCGGTCGTAAAAGAGATAAATACTCCGCGTCTGCCTTCTCTGCGTGGCAAACGCAATGCCAAAAACGTGGCATTAACGGTGTGGAACGCAGAAGATCTGGGCCTCGATGAATGTAATACAGGGCTGAATGGATCCCCCACACAAGTATTGAATATATTCAGTCCCAAACACGAAAAAAAGGTGGAAAAGTTCGATGGCGACAGCGATGCGGCCGTAGATCTCATTATCCGCCGCCTGGATGAATTTACCAAGAGATAGGTATATGCTAGTATTTCCTGAAATTAATCCCGAAATAGCCAGTTTCTCCATCTTGGGGCTGGATCTGCACATCCGCTGGTACGGGCTCTTTTATGTGCTGAGCTTCGTAGCGGCATACTTTTTGTACAAACCGCTTTTACGGCGCCGGGGCATCAATCTCGACCGGGAGAAGTATGAATCCGTCATCTTCTATGTAATGTTGGGCGTGATTTTGGGTGGCCGCCTGGGATACATCCTCTTTTACAACCTGATCTACTACCTTCAGCATCCCTTGATGATCTTTGCCGTCTGGGAAGGGGGCATGAGCTTCCATGGTGGCGCTATTGGCGTGATTGTCGCCGGGATGATGTTTTGCAAAAAAAACAAGCTGTCTTTTTACCAAATGGCAGATCCCGCCATGCCACTGGTGTCGATAGGTTTGGGACTGGGACGCTTGGGAAACTTTATAAACGCAGAGCTATGGGGCAAGGTAAGCACATTGCCTTGGGCCATGGTCTTTCCCGGTGCCGGAGATTTGCCGCGTCACCCCACTCAGCTTTATGAGATGCTCACGGAAGGTCTGTTGCTGGGTCTTTTTAGCTGGTATCTGCTGGGCAAAAAGCTGAGAGACGGTGTAGTGTTTTGGGCTTTCATAGCCTTCTATGGCCTTGTCCGTTTCCTCATAGAATTTGTGCGCGTACCGGATGACATCAGTTTTTATGAGGATTTTGGCTTCATCCTGGGTATTATGACTATAGGCCAATTTCTTTCCCTGCTGATGGTAATAGCCGCGGGAATTGGTTTTTGGCACATTTACAGGAGGCGAAATGAAGCGCTATAGAATAGTTATCGTAATATTGGTCTTGTTGATCCTGGCCGGCTGCAGCGGAAATCTGCGCATTAGCGAAGAAGAAAAGCTGAAACGCGAGCTGAAGAAATGGGAGAGCTTTTCCGGCGAGGGCATTGCCGAAATCTCCGCGTTTGGCTTTAGCCTGCGCAAGCCCTTCTATGTGGCAAAAAGCATGGAACAAATGCGCATGGACATCGTTGAAGGCGGCTTGCTGGGTGCTATGGGTGCCCCGGTGATCAGCATGTATCTGGGTGAATACTTCACGATGAAATCCACCCTGATGCCGGCCCTCGAAGCACTGAATATTGCCGACAAAATACCTACCCGGTCCCTGTCGCTATTCTCTTCTTCAGATATGCTGTTCGATCGCTATGGAGCCGAAATCATCGCCAATAAAGCCATTATTCGCGATAGCCTGGAGATCAAATTTCGCAAAAACTACGAGCTGGAATCTGTGGTGGACAAAGCCTCCGGCGCGCGCATGACGGTGGATTACAATGCCGGCGGCGATCTGGACGAGCTGGATATCCGCGTGGGCAAAGGGATTTCTGCCCGGCTTATCTTTGACGCTGTGGATTACGAACGCCCGCAGATTGTAGCTCTGGAGCGCAAGGAAGCTGGAGCATCCGGTGGCCTGCTCGATATCTTCAATCAGGGTGCCATATTTGACCTCTTGAAAGGCTTGATGGGGGAAGAGTGATAGCCCGATACACTTTGCCCGAAATGGAACGCATCTGGACTGTGGAAAACCGCTATCGTTGCTGGTTGGAGGTGGAATTGGCCGCCGCCGCCGCCATGCACGAAATGGGCAAAATTCCCGGCGCGGACTACAAGGAAATCTGCGACAAAGCGGATTTTGACCCGGAACGCATAGCCGAGATCGAAGAAAGCACCCGCCACGATGTGATCGCTTTCCTCACCAATGTCGCCGAATACGTTGGCCCTGCGTCCCGCTGGATCCATTATGGCATGACCTCTTCAGACGTGCTGGACACAGCCACGGCGATGCAATTGAAGCAAGCCGGCGAGCTGATCCTCTCTCAACTGCACCGTCTGGCCGAAAACCTGAAATTGAAGGCCCGCGAATACCGTCATACCCTCTGTATGGGCCGCAGTCACGGCATTCATGCCGAGCCCAGTTCTTTCGGACTGAAATTTGCCCTGTGGTACGACGAAACTCAGCGTAATATCAAACGTTTGGAAGATGCCATCAGCATCGTGAGTGTGGGACAAATCTCCGGTGCCGTGGGCAATTATGCTCATCTGGATCCGGAGGTGGAAACCCGGGCTTGCAAACACCTCGAATTGCAGCCGGTAAACATCTCCACACAAGTGATTCAGCGTGATCGCCATGCCCAATTCCTTTTCACATTGGCCCAGATCGGCTCCACTTTGGAGAAGATCGCGCTCGAGATTCGCCATCTGCAACGCACTGAAGTACGGGAAGCCGAAGAAAACTTCAGTAAGGGGCAAAAAGGCAGTTCCGCCATGCCCCACAAACGAAATCCCATCCTCAGCGAACAGCTTTGTGGCCTTGCCCGCATCCTGCGTGCCAATGCCGACGCTGCCCTGGAAAACAACGCCCTGTGGCACGAACGCGACATCTCGCACTCCAGCGTGGAGCGCGTGATATTGCCGGATAGCAGCATCCTCACCCACTATATGCTGGTGAAAAGCAGCGCCATGATCGAAACTCTGGCTGTATATCCCGATAATATGATGAAAAATATAGAACTTACCCATGGTCTGGTGTTTTCCCAGGCTCTGCTGTTGCATCTGGCAAACAGTGGTATGACTCGCGAAAATGCCTATGCGCTGGTCCAGAAAGAGGCCATGAAATCCATAAACGACGGTGAAGATTTCCAGAGTCTGATCCTCGCGAACCGCGAAATACGCGATGCCCTGGGCCGCGATGAGATCGCCGCCATCTTCAGTTACGATCGCTATCTGAAGCATGCCGATTTCATCTTGAAACGCTGTGGCATCCTCTAAAATATCCGGGAGTGAATCATGAAACACATTATCTTTACAATCCTGGCCCTCATCATCTGCCTGCCTGCCTTTGCGCAAGCTGCAAACCGCATCAACGGAGTGTGGTACAATGGTGAAAAAAGCAGCAAAATCGAGATCAGCCAAAGCGAAGATGGCAGCTTCATCGGCAACATCGTATGGCTGCGCGAAGCAAACGATGCCAAAGGCAATCCCAAAATAGATATCCACAATCCCGATGAAAAACTTGCCAAACGCCAACTGATGGGCCTGCAAGTGCTGTCCGGCTTAAAATATAACGGTAAAAGCAAATACAGCGGCGGCAAGATCTACGATCCCAAAAGCGGTAAAACCTACTCTGCCAAAGCAGAAATGGTGAACAACAACACTCTTGCGCTGAGGGGCTTCATCGGTATAGCCCTTGCCGGCAGAACCGACACTTGGATCCGCACCACCAAATGACCAAGATACGGCTGGGCGTATCCGCCTGCCTTCTGGGTCACGAAGTGCGCTATGACGGCGGCCATAAATACGATTCTTGGGTAGTGGATACCCTGGGGAAATATTGCGATTACATCCATCTCTGCCCCGAACATGACTGCGGTATGCCGATCCCCCGGGAAGCATTGAATCTGAAAGGCAGCAAAGATGATTACCGGATGCTTACAAACAAGACGGCCAAAGACTATACTGAGCAGATGCTAAGCTGGTCTGCACCGGTGATCGAAAGCTTGAAAAAGGAGCATCTCTGCGGTTATATCCTGAAAAGCAAATCACCCTCCTGCGGCTTTCAGCGCGTGAAAGTGTATCCCTTGCACGGCGGGGCGGCAGGCAAGACCGGTGTCGGCATCTTTGCGCGGGAATTGCTGAATGCCTTTCCTTATCTGCCTGTAGAAGAAGAGGGCCGTCTGCACGATCCCGTTCTGCGAGAGAACTTCATTGAACGCGTATTTGTTACGCACAGCTGGAATATCCTTGTGCAGGAAGGACTTTCGCCGGGCAGCCTGGTTCGCTTTCACACCCGGCACAAATACCTGCTGATGGCTCACAGCCCCCAGCATTACCGGGAAATGGGTAAACTGGTGGCAGAAGTAAAAAGCTATCCGATTGATGAATTTGCCGATATCTACTTCGCAAAACTGATGAGCGCCTGCGCCCTACACGCTACCCCCAGCAAACATCAAAATGTGTTGCTGCATCTTTTGGGCTATTTCAAAAACGACCTGGATAGCTTTGAAAAACAGGAACTTATCCTGCTGATCTCGCAATACAAAGATGGCATTATTCCGCTGATTGTGCCCGTCACCCTGCTGAACCATTATGTGCGCAAATACAATAAAGAATACCTCGCAGAGCAAGTGTATCTGCAGCCTCATCCCATCGAACTGAAACTGCGAAACCACGCTTGACAGTGTGGAAGCGTGGCTGCGGCTTTCAGCCGCAT
>DHSO01000034.1 GCA_002410505.1 Cloacimonetes bacterium UBA5284
GGGGGATTAAAACAAATAACATTGTTACCCTCATTGATTTATCCCGGGGTTCCGCTCCTTATACCCCACAAAATCGCTGCGCAATTTTGTGGGGTTTCCGGGCTTCACCCCGCGCTATCAACTGTCGTGCCTCCGGCACTTATCGGCATTTGGACTATCCTACTACTATCTAAACTGTCGTGCCTCCGGCACTTATCGGCATTTTCAATTTCCATCGCGCGAAGCGCTTAATTTGTGTTAATTAGTGAAAATTCGTGGACAGATAAATCTGCGGAATCAGCGTGCCAATCAACATCCTGAACGAGCCCGTAAGACAACCAGTAGCTCTTCGTAACGATCTTCAACTAAGAACTACGAACTACGAACTCATTGGTAACTATCTGAACTGTCGCAGTTACGGCAATTAAGGGATTATTCCCAAATCCGATATTGATCTTCAATGAAATGCATCGGGGGCAAAATCCGCTAACTTCAACCCCAATTCCTCGCCCAAAGCTTGCGCTCGCGCCCAAGTCTTTGCGTCCGGAATCTTATCCAATTCCTTTTTGAGAGATCCGGCACTCAAGCGTTTGATCCCGGGGAGGCTTTCGCGGATGGCATCCTTGCAGCGGGCATCGATCTCAAAGCCCAAAACTGCAGAAAAGCGCAGAGCGCGTAATATGCGCAGCACGTCTTCTTTGAATACTATTTCCGGTTCCCGAATGGTATTTATCACCCTCTGTTGCAGCTCTTCTTTTCCCTTGCCGCATGGGTCCAGGAGCTCTTCGTTAAATATCTCCAGATATAGCGCGTTGATGCTGAAATCCCGCCGGTACACGTCGTCTTGGATGCTGCCAAAGGATATCCGGGGATAGCGTCGACCCCTATGGTATACTTCCTTGCGAGTTTCCACAAAGTCCAGCTTGATATCCCAAATCTCCATCCTGGCAGTACCGAATTTGGGGAATGTCTGGTATGATTCCGGTTTTATACGATGGCTGAGGAATGCCCCCAGTTTCAGCCCGCCATAAGGGGATTCTACCACCAGGTCAAAATCGTTAAAATCCTGCCTGCCCAGCAGATGATCGCGCGGTACTCCGCCCACGATGTAGCATTTGCCTTCAAAAGTGCTGCCCTTTAGCAACCCACGCATGTGGTCCAGAAATTCACTAAGCTTCACAATAGCTCCGCGATCACGGCATTGGAGATGAAGTAAGCACGGGGATCCAGACGCAATCCCGCAGCATCGCCGGTGATGAAAGCCATCTGTTTCAGCTTTCGGATCCGGGCTTGCCTGCCTTGGCTGAAGTCTCTGCCAAAGCGCGCTTTATACTCTTCAAAATCCAGCCCTTTCACCAAACGCAGGCGCATCATTATATAATCCTGTTCGTCCTGAGCGTCTTCATCGATGATCCCGCCCTTGGTTCCAGCAAGAACGGCAGCGCGATAGCGCGCGATATCGGCGGCATTCTGATAGCGTCTGCCCCGAAAGTATCCCGCGGCGGCAGCGCCCCAAGCCAGATAGTCGTTACCTTCCCAATACAGGAGATTGTGGCGTGATTCACGGCCGTGTTTGGCAAAATTCGAGATCTCATATTGGTGGTAAGCCTTGCTCTTTAGCAGGCGGCATATTTGCTCGTATTGGCGGCATAACTCCTCATCATCCGGCAGCCGGCAGATGTCCTTTGCCAAAGGTCCGTCTTCGGTAAGTTCCAGCAAATAGCAAGAGATATGCTCCCAAGTCATCTCCAATAGCTTTCCAAGGCTTGCCACAGTCTCCGCACTGTGGCTTCCGGGCAATCCGTAGATGAAATCTGCGGAGATGTTTGTGAAGCCTGCCTCACGCAGGATTTGCAGTTTTTGGGAAATTTCCCCGGCTTTGTGCCGGCGTCCCAGATAGCGGAGATCCTCATCCCGCATGGATTGAACTCCCAAAGACAGCCGATTGACGGGAGTTGATGCCAGGGCTTGGGCATATTTCTCATTGATCTGGATAGGATTTAGTTCCATGGTGATCTCGGCTCCGGGCAGCAGTTCCAGATCCTGCAAAATCAATTTGATCTCTTCAGCAGACAGCAGCGAGGGCGTACCTCCGCCAAAGTAAACGGAACTTAGCGCTTGAATGCCTCCATCCATCCACAGTTGTTTTTCTTGCAGCAGCGTGTCATAGTAATCCGCGAAAGCGCTGCGACTATAGTCCAGGGCATAGAAGTTACAATAGGGACAGCGGCCCAGGCACCAGGGGATGTGGATGTAGAGCCCTAACGGGCGAGTCTGAAGATCCGGTTCCACCGTATGTGTGGCGTATCGTAAAGCTTGTTGTACTCTATGCCTTTGGACCAGAATATCAGCCAAGGCGACCCGGTGATATCCCTGCGGTCCAAAAAGCCCCAATAGCGGCTGTCTTCGCTCACGTCACGGTTGTCTCCCATCACGAAATATTTACCTTCCGGTACTTTTATGGGACCAAACCAATCGCGATTGAAACGATGAGTGGCGGCGCTGGAATCCGGATCCGCGCGATAGGCATCGTACCAATCCGAATAACTGACGGGATCCATCAAGCCCGGCTTGAAAGTGCGTTCGGTAACTACCCGGGGCGATTGAGGCGGACTGGGATAGGCTTCGCCATAGCATTCATAGCCGCGGTTGAACTCTTCACCGTTTATATAAACTATCTTATCCCGAATCTCGATGATATCTCCGGGCATGCCGATCACGCGTTTCACCACGTTCTTCCGGGCATAATAGCTGATATGAAAAGCAGTGAGGGGAAAGCGCGCAAAGGACTGAGCTTTATTAATATAGATGGGGTGGAAGATCTTGATGAATTGATCCTTGTAATCGGGATGTTCAGGTGTGTTTTCTTCGATCTTGGGGTAGCGGAAGGTTACGATGTCTTCCCGCTTGGGATCCGTGAAATAGTATTTCAACTTGTTAGCCACCAAAAAATCCCCGGTTAAAAGGGTCTTTTCCATCGATGAAGAGGGGATCATGAAGTTCTGGAAAGTATAATTTCGGATGATCATTGCCACCACGAAGGCAAAAAGTATGGCTTCTGCCCAATCCTGTAGCTGGGGTTTGCGTCTATGAAATTTCCTGTCGGTAGGCAGCGGACTGCGGCTGGGCATTTTGCCGGGGGCATTGTTTTTGTTTTTTACAATTTTCATGCGTTCTTTCATGCTCTGTTAATCCTTAATTGATGTAGCTGTTCACGCTTGTTGTCCGGTTGTTTCTCTTCTTAAAGTGAAAATAAGCGCCGATAAATACTGCCAGAATGGTTATCAAAATACCCGCCAGACTCAGCTTGGTGCCAATGGCATAGCTATCCGGCTTCATCACCAGCTCCAGCTTATGCTCTCCTGCCGGAACTTTGAGTGCGCGCAGGATGTGATTTGCGGGGTAGATGGGAATCTCGATGCCGTCCACAAAAGCCTTCCAGCCCGCGGGATAATAGATCTCGCTGAGTATCAGCAATGCGTCTGTATCGGAGTGGTATTCATAGGCCAATTCGTGCAATCCTGCCTTGATCTGGGTTACTGAGGCGCTATCTGGGGCGGAGATCCCGGTGATCTCTTCTTCCAAAATGGCACTAAAAGCAGGATCAAAATCCGCACTGCGCAAGATTCGGATCCTCTTTGCGGGATCTGAAACCACGAGTGTATCCTGCACAAACCATGCTCTGGGCAAGGCTTTCAGATTCCGGTAGATGGACACTTTGCCATTGTTGAACACCGGACGGATGTTTTGCAGCAATGAGGCATTTGGCAAAGAATCCGCTACGATCACATATTTGGTGGAAAGCATATCCAAAACCGGCGTGGATAGTTCCATCGGATTTTCCTGATATACACCCTTCAGATAGCGTAAAAACTCTCCGTCGCCTTCCCGATTGCCGTTGATCAGCGGCAGGATATCGTCGTAGCGTTTCAGCTTGGCAGCGGAATAACCATCAACGGTCTGGTGGTAATATGCCCATTCTCCGGCGCTGCGCAACTGGCCGGTGCTAAAGGGGTAGATACGGTAGTTTTCTTGATCCTGTTTCAGGTAGGCATCAAAATCCTGCATCCTGAAAGTGCTTTTGCGCATCTCGACGGGATAGAGGTCTTTCAGATGCTTGCCGGTATATACCCAGAGGTCGATGAAAGTGATGATGGTGATCAGCAGGATAAAAGGTAAGGCTTTCAAGCGATTGATGCTCTTCAGATACGCCAATCCCATGCTAACGGAAGCCAGCATCAATGCCAGAATGCCGCTCTTTACCAGGATTGCATGTCGGGTTTCCATCAGCGTCATCAACTGCGATTGAGCGTTTGCCTCTGCATAGCGCAGTTTCTCCACCGCGGTAGTATAGGGCAGATTCGCAAAAATGTTTTTGGCAAAGATCAACCATAACAGGAAGATGCCTCCCGATATCATAAACAGCCGCAAATAACGCTTTTGCCACACAGAATTGCCGCTGTGTTCCAACACATCTTTCAAGCCCAATCCCGCCAGGATTACGGCGTTGAATTGCACGATAGTAAGTGTCATGGAGGGTACACGGAATTTATTGAAATAGGGCAAATAGTTCAAAAAGAGATCGGAGAGAGCGGGAGTGGCACTGCCAAAGCTCATCAAGGTGAAAATCGCGGAGGATATCCACAAAAAGAGCGCCAAAGCTCTGCGTTTGCCCCATAAAGCAAGGATGCCAAAGGCCAGGACCACGATGCCAAAGTAGTTGTATACCTGGGTAAAGGGCATATAACCCCAATAATTCTGATTGATGCCGCCCCAAAAATCCGGGATGATGAAGCCGATGATTTCCTTGGGATGAAAGCTCCAGCCTTGCGCGTAGGCTTTATCCAATCCACCGGCGCCTCCTCTCTGGGTGAAAGCACTGTATTCCATCGTGCTCAGATAGGGATTCATCACCGCCAAAGCCGTGAGCCCGAAAGCCAGCACCAATAGCAGGGTCCAGATGCCAAAGCGTTTCATATCTTTTTTGAGCAGGGCCATAATGCCTTGATATACCCAATACATAGCGATCAGAAGATAGAGGTAATAGGTGATCTGCGGATGGTTTTCGCGCAATTGGGTAATCAGGAATGTGGCGCTCAGTCCCACCGAGAGAATGCCGGGCTTGGCGCGCAGATACATGATTGCCCACATCACCCATGGTACATACATCATAGCGCGGAATTTGGTATTGTGCCCGATCTCCAAAAGCCCTGCCCAATGACAACTGAAAATAAAGGCAATGGCAGCAAAGAAGGCGATCATGGGATCCAGCTTCAGATGCAAAAGCAGCACAAAGATGCCCAATCCGCCCACAATCAGCAGCAAGATGCGCCAATTGATTACTTTATCCGTTAGTCTGGTAATGCTCTCCAAAAAGGGATAACGGTTTGGAAAAGAGATCATATAGGATGGCATACCGGAAAACATTGCTTGAGTCCACAATGCCTTATCTTTGTGTTCGGCGTTGTATTCCACAATGCTTTGCGCCGCGCCGCGCCACTGCGTGATGTCGCCGGCATGTGGCTCCAGATGCCGGTAGGAGATCGGGAAGTAGAGCAGGCTTACAAAGATGAAGATAAGCGCAGCCAGGATCCAGGAGAGATATCGGGTCTTCAAAAGGGGTGGCTCGCTGTTCTGTTCTGTGTTGCCGGCAGCTTTATGTGTGTTTACAGCCTTTTGGTACTTGATTTTTGGGTTGACTTTTTTCTGGCTCATGAAATCCTCTGTTCAAACCGATTTTATTATCCAGATTATTTTGGATGCCTTTATCGGTCAAGCAAAAACAAAAGGACATGCCATGATCTTCAGTTACAGCAAAAAAATCTACGGCTATGAATGCGACATCTATGGACATCTAAACAACGCGAACTACCTGATGCTGTTGGAAGCCGCCCGCAGCGATGCCCTGGTGGAGATGGACCTTCCCATCGCCAAGCTCCTTGGCATGGGCATTCAGTTTTTTGTCTTGCGTTATGAATTGGATTACCTGAAAGCGCTGGAGCTGGAGGATACTGTTTCGGTAAAGAGTTGGTTCTACAGCACAAACCGGATCAAGGGCCTATGGAAACAAGAAATATACAATTCTCGCGGGGAATTGTGTTTTGTGGCGCATCTCACTGTGGTGTATGCAGCTGAAGGCAAGGCAAAACGCCTGCCCCCGGAGATCTCGGATTACTTTCTCAAATTTATCCACTTGGGATAGCTAAACGCTGCCAAAGACCATCCCAAAAACTGCCGCTAATATCAGCATAGTAAAGGGATTCAGCTTATAACGCCAAGTTGCCGCAAAACACACTGCAAAGATAGCTACCGAATACCAATCCTGCACGGCATTGCCCATTATCATGATTAGTGCCGCCGCGATCAAGCCCACCGACAGCAGCCGCAGTCGCTTGAAGATCTGTTGAAACCAAGGCAGTTTCTTCAGTTTCAGATAGCTCATCGTGATGATAAGCATGATGATCAGCGAGGGTAATATCACTCCGAAAGTGCAGATCAGGGAACCTAACACCCCTGCTTTTTGATAGCCGATAAAGGTGGCCGCGTTGATTGCGATCGGCCCCGGGGTCATCTGCGAAATAGCCACCACCTGCACAAACTCCGATTCCGTAATCCAGGCGTGGTGAATCACTACTTCCTGGCGGATCATCGCCAAAATCGCATAGCCCCCGCCAAAGCTGAACAGCCCGATCTTGAAGAACGTAAACAGCATTGTAAGCAGAATCATCGGCGCGTCTCATACACTGCAAACGCGATGGTGAGCAGGATCAGATAAACCGGGGATACATTCAGCAGTCCCACAGCAAGGGCGATGGCGAGGGGGAACCAGGCGTTCTTCGCGTTAAGCCCGCTTTTCTTTGCCATCTGGATCAGGGGAACAGCTATAAGTGCCACCACCGCCGGGTTGAGTGCGGTGAAAGCCCGCTTTACCAACGTCTGTTCTGCGTATTGCCGGAAGAGTATGGCAATTATAATGATGGACACGGTGGAAGGCAGAATAGTGCCAAACAGTGCCAATAGCATCCCGGCTTTTCCCCGTACATGATATCCCGTGTAAATGCTGATATTTACGGCAATGGGGCCCGGACAGCTTTGCGCTGCCGCCAAGCCGTCCAAAAATTCTTCTTCGGTGATCCAGCCATGGCGAGTGCACACTTCCCGCTTGATGAGCGGGATCATGGCATAGCCTCCGCCGATGGTGAACGCACCGATCTTCAAAAAAGTGAGAAAGATCCTTATGAGCATCTACAGGCTTTCCCGAATCACTTCTACAAGGGCGGAGAGTAATTTGTCTTCAGGAACTTTGCGGATGATCTCGCCGCGGGCAAAGATCAGCCCTTCTTTGTTGCCTCCGGCAATGCCAAAATCCGCCTCTTTGGCTTCTCCCGGACCGTTTACCGCGCAGCCCATCACAGCTATGCATAATTCTTGATCTTTAAATTCCTGAAGGGCTTGTTCTACTTTCTGTGCCAGACCAATGAGGTCGATGCGGGTGCGTCCGCAAGTGGGGCAGGATACTATCTGCAAACCTTTGCGTATACCCAAAGCGATGAGAATCTGACGTGCCACATACACTTCCTGCACGGGATCGTCCGTCAGCGACACCCTCAGAGTGTCTCCGATACCTTCTTCCAGCAGGATGCCCAGTCCGATGGCGCTCTTGATGCTGCCCGAAAGCATGGTGCCCGCTTCGGTAACCCCCAAATGCAGGGGGTAATCGCAACGCTGGCTCAATTCGCGATAACTTTCCAGCATCAAGGGGATACTGGAAGCTTTTGCCGAGATTTTGATATCGTAAAAGCCCAGATCTTCCAATATCTTCACATGCGAGAGTGCGGCTTCCACCATAGCTTTACTGCCATGCCCATACCTGGCAAGAAGCTCCTTGGGCAGGGATCCGCTGTTTACCCCGATGCGAATGGGAATACGCTGTGCTTTGGCGGCATCGCTCAGGCTTTCTACCCCTTTGCGGGAGCCGATGTTACCGGGATTGATGCGCAGTCCGTCAATCCCGTTTTCGATGGCGGCGAGTGCCAGACGGTAATCGAAATGAATATCTGCTACCAGAGCTGTGTTCATTCCCCGCTTTAGTTCCGGGATCGCCAAAGCATCGTCCATGTCCATCACGGAAAAGCGGATGATCTCGCATCCGGCAGAGATCAGTCGTTTCATCTGTTCCCGCGCCGCTTGTACATTGGCAGTCTTCACGTTCAGCATGCTTTGGATCGAGATCGGGGCGTCTCCGCCGATCTGTATGTTGCCCAGCATGATAGGGCGTGTTTTTCGTCTTAATATCTGTGTCATCTTGCCCGGCTCAATCGATGATAATCAGGGTGCTATCCGGAGTGGATATTATATTTACGTTTTCTTCCTGAATGTTTTGCGATGCTTCTATATGATGGGGAGTCTTTGGAGTATAGAGCGCTTCAATTTTTGGGGAATAGGCTACCACAAAGCCGCCAAAGACGATGGAGACCATGCTCATCAGCTTTATCAGGATATTGATGCAGGGACCGGCGGTATCCTTGAAAGGATCACCCACCGTATCGCCCACGATCGTGGCTTTGTGCACAGCTGACCCGCTGCCGCCCCCGGCTCCCGTTTCCACATACTTTTTGGCATTGTCCCAGGCACCTCCGGAATTGTTCATCATTACCGCAGTTACAAATCCGGTGGTGAGTCCACCGATCAACAGACCCAAAACTCCTGCTACTCCCAGGATGAGACCTATGATGATGGGGGTCAAAATACCGATGATGGCGGGCAGAATCATCTGTTGCTGCGCGCCGATCGTGGATATTCGCACACATTGCGCATAATCCGGCTTGGTCTTTCCTTGCAGGATGCCCGGGATAGTGGTAAACTGTCTGCGTACTTCTTTTACCATCAGCCCCGCAGCTTTGCCCACTGCTTTGATGGTGAGCGCGCTGAACACATACACCACCATGGCACCGATGAAGATACCCAGCAGGAATTTGGGATTGAGGGGATTCACCTGATAGTATTCGATGAATTGGTTCAAACTGGCCAGAGGAGCTTCCACATTATACATATGAGCGCCGCTCCCAAGGTTCAATATCTGCACTTCACCCAGTTTATCGCCCAGCATCACAAAGCCGTCTCTCACTTTTTCCAGATATGCCGCCAACAGTGCCATGGCAGTGAGTGCGGCACTACCGATAGCAAATCCTTTGCCGATCGCGGCAGTGGTGTTTCCCACGGAATCCAGGCTATCGGTACGTTCGCGCACTTCTTTGGGCAGATACGCCATTTGTGCGTTTCCCCCGGCATTATCAGCGATGGGTCCAAAGGCGTCCATAGCCAGAGTAACTCCCAATGTAGCCAGCATACCCACGGCGCCGAAACCGATGCCGTAGAGCCCCAATTCAATGTGCTCAAACCCACCGGAGAGCACAAAAGAGATCATGATGGCAGCGGAGATGATGATTACAGGCATGGCAGTAGATAGCATACCCACGCTGAACCCCTCCAATATAACCGTCGCCGAGCCGTATTCCCCCTGTTTCACAATGTTGCGTGTGGCCTTATAGGAATGGGATGTCCACAATTCCGTAGTGTGACCGATCAGAATTCCTGCCAGCAATCCCATCACCGAAGATAAAAATATGCCCAGATAATACTCTTCGGGAAGCAGGATTTTGCACACAAAGAAAGAAGCGACCGCGATCAAGACAGAACTAAGATAAACGCTTTTGTTCAGCGCTGCCATCAGTTCCTTCATGCCGGAGTTTTCCTTTGTAGACACCGCGAAGATGCCGAAGATGGAGAGTAAGGCTCCAAAACCGGCCAAAACCAGCGGTGCAGAGATGAAATTGACCATAAAATCCTTCATGGCAGGATTGGTGGCGGAAAGCCTTAGCACCACGCTCATGCCCAAGGCCGCAGTGGCAAGGATGCTGCCGGCATAGGATTCATATAGGTCTGCGCCCATTCCGGCTACATCGCCCACGTTGTCACCCACGTTGTCGGCGATGGTGGCAGGGTTGCGGGGATCGTCTTCCGGGATGTCCGCTTCCACTTTGCCCACCAGATCAGCGCCCACGTCCGCCGCTTTGGTATAGATACCCCCGCCCAGACGGGCAAAAAGAGCCTGAGTACTGGCGCCCATACCGAAAGAGAGCATCACGACCGCTGTTTTTTCCAGTGAATAACCAATGTTATTGAGCAGGAAAAACCAAAATGAGATATCCCACAAAGCTAATCCCACCACAGTCAATCCCATCACGCCACCGGCACGATAAGCGACTTTCAGCCCTCGATTCAAACTCTCAGAGCAGGCTTGAGCGGTGCGGCTGGATGCCATCGTGGCGGTATTCATTCCGATGAAGCCGGCCAATCCGCTCATGATGCCTCCGCTCAGAAAGCCCCAGGGAATCATGGGATCCAATACTTTCAAGCCATAGGCGAAAATCAAAAAGAGAATCAGGGCCACCAGAAAGAATATGCCCACGCCCTTGTACTGTTGCAACAGATAAGCATAGGCTCCTTCACGTACATAGCCGGCGATCTCTTGCATGCGGGCATTGCCGGGATTATGTGCCCGGACATTACGATAGAAAAAATAGGCAAATAAAAGCGCAGAGATGGCACCAAACGGGGCCAAATACCATATCAGCGGTAGCTGCGGCATATATACCTCCATAATATTAGGGGGATAAATCACGTGTTTACATGAAAACCCATGTACTTTCATATATTATAAGGACTTTTTTTTGTCAATTTCTTTTTTGAAGGGGGCTGAACAGACACCACGCGCTACGAGGCGTTTTCACCCAAATTGCCATAGAGAATATGCGCTCGCAGTAGCGTTTTTCCCTGTCCACAGATTTCCACATTTCTGTGGGAGCGACATCCTGTTGCCCAAAAAGGGCGAAGCCTATTCAACAGACCGAAGGGCAATCAACAGTGGAGCGTTGTGGAACATTCAACCCACCGCAGACCTCTTAAGCTTCCCCCAGCCAAATCTTCTGATAAAACCCCGGCCTCTCCCAATAACGATCCACCAATCGATAGATACCATCCGAGCGCTGTAACACGCCTTCCTCCACCAATTCACGGCGGATGAGGCAGTAATCCTGGTGAATCCCGGTGATCACGGCGTTAAGCTCCTTCTCGGCATACTCGCGACCCGGTTCAATGAGCCGGATGATCTCTTCATATACGATCCAGCGTTTCTTGTTCTGCACGGGCAAACGAACGCAGACGCCATCCCGGAAATAGGCCTTCATCACCTTATCGCGCAGAATCGCATGAGTGTCCTTGGGCGCTGCTTGCGCTAAGGGGATCAGATCGTCCAGTTTCTGCTGCAGCGCTTCTTCCTTCAGGTAATATACGCTGTAGTACTGCTGTTTACGATTATAAACCAAGCCCGCGGCCTGGAGCTTTTTCAAATGCGCAGATACGGTAGATTCTGCCAGCGCAAGGCTTTCCGCCAAGTCTTCCACGCAATGAGCTTTTTGTTTGAGCAATGCCAAAATCTGCAATCGAGATTCATCGGCGAGTCCCTTAAATACTTGCAAGGCTTTCATATCTCAATTCCTTTTCGTTATTTAGCGAAGTATTTGTAGACAGCAGTATTCTGTCAATCTATTTTTACATCTATCGAAATGATATTAAGCACGATGCGTAGGGGCGCTCGCTGAAGCGGGAACGTCATCCTGACTCCCAATGGGAAAGAGTCTTGTAGCCGCTTATCCCATCAACAGCGAAGGCAAAGCCTGAGCATTCCCCCTATACTTTAAGCCTTGCCGAACACGTTATCATCGCATTATCATCCCATGAGCATGGCTTGATAACGGCTTTAAATCAAGATCGGCACAGCTTAATCTTTAGGGCAAGCGAGGAACGATAGAACGCGGATCTACACTGATTTACAATTTACTGATGTACTATGCACGAGGTAGGTTTTTAGGTTTTAGGGGTTTAGGGGTTTAGAGTAGAATAGAACGCAGATTTCACGGATTTATGATTTTTCAATGTACGATGTACAATTTGGATGTACGATATCCGTTAGAGTCCCATCGGGACGACAGTTTAGATAGTATTTGAATGTTTAAAATATGCTAAATCTTTCAGTTCATTTTATTGTGTATATGGCGCAAGAATCCGGATAATCATAGGGAATGTCCAAATCCAACAAAGCAGATGTATCTAATCATATCGTATTTGTCAACAATATGATAGCATCAATTGTCCATTGAGTGCAATTTGAAGTATTAAGGTCAGGTTTTGCAATATCTGCGGGAAACAAAAATACGGATGCCAAGCCCTGATGTTAAAGCAGGGGGAATGCCGGATAATTTTGCAGGCATTCCCCCAAAAAATCG
>DHSO01000007.1 GCA_002410505.1 Cloacimonetes bacterium UBA5284
TTGTCCATTGATCGCTATTTGCAATTATCGGTGACTCTTTATAGAAATCCCAAACAAGACCTAATGTGCACACCCATTCATCGATCGAGTCTATATGGGGTCCTGATGCAGTCCACACTGCAGGAAGACACCACAGCAACTACTTCGGGCGATGGGGAAGGGAATAAGAGATAGATATCGATTTTATGGACACTTCCTAGTTAACTACTAAATACTTGGCGAGCAGATATTAAAATCCCTGGGTGAGTGCTACTTATTCGGCTCTTATGGTCATTTTTTGGTCTTTCGTTTTTTCGTTCGCGATCTGCTATTTGAGTATATCTTCTTGGATAGAAGAATGGTAACATCCTTGATGTTTATAAACCCTCACTGAAAACTTCAAATCCAATCACCAAAAATCAAATGTCCATTGCTCCAAAAAATGGTGGTAGATTTGATTTTTGGTGATAAGACTGGATTGCCTGATCTGGGATAGTACAAGTCCAACATAACAGGTAAGTATATCATATCTAAATGCCTTAATGTGATATCATCTATTGCCCATTGAGATCGATTTGATTTTTAAGTGAGGGGTCACGGTAACACGCAGTCTCGTAACGATTTACCCCCACCCCCATTATTTAGATTGACATATTTCAGCAATACTGTTTATTCGAAACAGTGAAGAAATTACTGTAGTAATCCAAAACTACGAATGGAGGAAATAATGAAAACAGCAATGCTACTCTGCATCCTGTTTATGTTTGGCTCCGGGCTGCTGGCGCTATCGTCCACCACGAATACCGCCATCTTCAGCCTGGATACGGTGGATCCCGTGATCACCATTCAAAGTCCCAATGGGGGTGAAGAATGGTACATCGGCGATACCAATGATATCCTGTGGAGCATCACCGAGAGCAATCTTGCTCCCAATAGCGTTTATATCTATTACAATCGCGGGGGCACAATCAATGTCCCTCTGGCTGAAGGGATCGAAAACCTTGGCACCTGGGCCTGGGCTATGCCTGATACCCTGGGTTCGAACTACCGGGTGCGCATTGCTGCGACAGATACTTTTGGCAATAGCAGCCTGAAAAGCTCTGCCGGCACTTTTACCATTACCTACGTCCCGCCTGAAACTCCTGATGGAGTTAGCGTGGATATTACCAATAATGTAGATGCCATCATCAGCTGGGATCCGGTTTCCCAGACCATCTACGGCAGCCCGATCGAGCCGGATGGCTATATCGTGCTGTATAACGAAAGCCCCTATGAACACGATGATCACTTTTATTACTATCTTTGGGATGTGACGGACGCGACTTCGTTTACCCATTCCGGAGTAGCTCGCCGCCGTCAGCAGATGTATTACCGCGTGGTAGCCTACAAGGATATCGATGGACGGATGGCAGAGATTCTGGCAGAGGCGAAGACCCGCCCGGATGGCAAGATCAGCTTTGCCGAGATCAAAGCGGGGATGCGAAACCGGGAAGATTGATGGAGTGTAGCAGTGTCATCTGGGCTGTCCCGTCTGGGCTGCCAAGCTCCGCTTGGCAGAGGCGACGCAGTCGCCTTCAGAAGCGAGCTCACGCTCGCTGTGGCAAGCAGGAGCTTGCCACCCCAGCTTGCCACCCCAGCTTGCCACCCCATCCCGTATCCTTCCTCAGAACAAACCCACAAAAAATCAATGGAGCAAATCATGAATAAATATATCATCATCCTTATCCTTTGCGCTTTATCCTTCGGCCTCTTCGCTCAAAACATCGCGCAACAAGGCTTTGAAAACACCGCCAACGACACCTGGAGCTACAGCGCGTCCCCCGCCTCAACCGTGCCCTATTTCTGGGGCCGTACAAACCAAGCCATGGGCGGTGCCACCGCGCAAAGCGGAAGCTGGTACTGGGCATCCTGGCTGATGGAAAATAACGAAGCAAGCATGAGCTTCAGCAATGTAGCCCTCACCCCGGGCACTCAGCACAGCATCAGTATTTACTACTATAGCAGAAATCTCAATCCTGCCACTGACCAGATCAAGCTTTGCCTGGAATACGACAATGGCACCGAGTGGAACAACTGGATACCCCTGCTTTTGGATACCCAAGCCTGGTCACTCTTTTCCATCAACATCCCTCAAAGCGCTTCTACAGTGCGGGTGAAAATCCTCACCCAATACAGCAATCCCGGCATGGACAAATATGTGCATTGGGACAACTTCAGCATCAAGGCCGAAGAAGCGGAATTTACCGCTCCCGTGGTCTTCAATACTTCTGTGGTCCAACGCAGGGATGGCAGCAAACTGGTGGATATCACTTATGATCTTTTTGATGCCAATGGCGATCTCTGCGAAGTAAGCCTAAAGCTTTCTTCTGATGGCGGAACTACCTTCAATTACATTCCCAATGCTGCTTTCCTTTCAGGAGATATCGGTGAAGACATCGCCCCCGGCTTTGGCAAAGCCATCATCTGGGATGCCGGAGCCGAAGGCATTGATTTTGATGGGTTTCAGTTTATGCTGCAGTTCACGGCCGATGATCCCACACGTCCTATTCCTGAAAACTTTGTCTTTGTGGAAGGCGGTACTTTCCACAATGGTACTTCCAATGTAACTATCTCCAGCTTCTATATCGACAAATACGAGCTTACCCAGGCTGGTTATCAAGCCGTGATGGGGTCTAATCCAGCATCAGATTATGGAGTTGGCTCTAACTATCCAGTGTATTATGTTTCCTGGTTCAATGCCATCGAATACTGCAACCGGCGGAGTATGCAGGAAGGGCTTACCCCCTGTTACAGCTACAGCACCTACGGTACTAATCCTGATGGCTGGCCCTCTGGTTGGAATACCAGCGATTCCAACCATACTAATGTAAACTGTAACTGGAGCGCTAATGGCTATCGCTTGCCGACTGAGATGGAATGGATGTTTGCGGCCAAGGGTGGCAACCAGAGCCAGGGCTACACCTATAGTGGAAGTTATGATGTCAATGCTGTGGCATGGTATGAAGGAAACAACAATCCTTGGGGAACAAAGGACGTAGGACTAAAAGACCCCAACGAACTTGGTACTTTCGACATGAGTGGCAATGTGTGGGAATGGGTGTGGGATATTTATGGTAGCTATCCAAGTGGTTCACAAACTAATCCTACGGGAGCAAATAGCGGGTCTTCCCGTGTGAGGCGCGGTGGTGGCTGGCTCTACGATGCCGACTACTGCACCGTTTCCCTTCGGGACTACAGCAATGCGACTTACAGCGGCGACGATTTAGGCTTCCGCTGTGTTAGGGTTTCCCCTTGATTTTTGTTTTTTGTCCTTTTTGCCTTTTGCAAATGCCGCAAAAAGCAGGAGAACAATGAGTTTAGGACAATGTGGGGGTGCAGGGGGATTTATCCCCCTGCCCGCCGGATTTTTTTAAGGGAAAATGATGTTCAAATTAATCCTAGTCCGTTTCGACCGGGATAGCGGACGCTTTGAAGATGATGAATTCAATAAGTTTTGTGCAGAGCAAAACATCGTGCGGATCGAGAAGGAATTTATAAACACGGGTGGCGAGATTTACTATTCTTTCTTTATTGAATACCACTCTCGGAAAGCTGGGAATGAAAAGCCCGACATGGCCAAACTGAGTGAAAGGGAACTGGAGCAATACAACCGACTGCGGGACTGGCGCAATGAGCTAGCTGCCAACGAAGGCATCCCGGCTTACATCATAATGTACAATTCTCAGATCTATGAGATAGTAAAGCGACAACCTGTAGCTAAGGCAGATTTCGCAGCTATAAAAGGTATGAAAGGCAAGGCGGATAAATACGGTGAGCAGATAATCAAGCTATTGCAGGAAGTAGCACTTGAGCCAGAAG
Organism: Cloacimonetes bacterium UBA5284; assembly: GCA_002410505.1. Lineage (GTDB taxonomy): Bacteria > Cloacimonadota > Cloacimonadia > Cloacimonadales > Cloacimonadaceae > UBA5456. Next base: position 3,838 of record DHSO01000007.1, read on the forward strand.
AATAATTATCCCCTCTATGTGAAATGGATGGATATTGTGCCTTGGATTATGGCAAGGACAGAGCGTTTCCCCAAAAACCTGCGTTATTCGCTGGCACAGAAGATTGATAACATCTGTCTGGAGATATTGGAACTGATCGTGCAGGCCATCTACAGCCAGGCAAAGCGGGAACCGCTGCTAAAGATCAACCTGAAACTGGATGTTCTGCGCGCCTTGATCCAGATGGCATTCAAGATGCGGCACCTCAGCGAAAGCCAGTATGAATACATAAGTCGGGAACTGCTGGAAAGCGGTAAGATGGTAGGAGGTTGGCTCAAAAGTGCCTAAACGCATAGGTTTTCTCTATGACCAGATAACAAGCTGGTCCAATCTCTATCTGGCCTACAAAAAGGCTTGTAAGCATAAAAAGAGCAAATCTGAGACTACCCAGTGGATGTATAACTGCGAAAAGTATTTGTTTGAGTTGCAAGCAGAACTGATTGAGCAGCGTTATCATCCACAGCCCTACAAGTATTTCTTCATCAGGGAACCCAAAGAACGCATTATCAGTGTTGCTGCTTTTCGGGATAGGGTGGTGCATCATGCTTTGGTAAATATCATCGAGCCGTATTTTGAAGCAGCTTTTATCAAGGATTCCTATGCCACCAGAAAGGAAAAGGGCTTGCATCTGGCAGTGAGTGCTGCCCAAAAGTATGCCTGCCGCTATAAATGGTATTTGAAGCTGGATATCGAGAAGTTTTTTGCCAGTGTCAATCACGAGATACTGCTCAAATTGATAAACCGCAAGATCAAAGACCCCGCGGTGATGTCACTCTGCCGGATAATCCTAAGCAATCAGAGAGTGAGCATGGGAATGGAAGAGAACAAGGGACTGCCAAATCCAAGACTCTAAATACTACCTAACGAAACACGTACTGGTATATTGCATATATCATTACGGGAATTGTTATCTTGATTTGAAGCTGATTATAGTGACAACCACTTGGACAAAACATTGCCCGATTTGCAGGTTTTGGTGATCAAAACAATGAAATTTACTAAAACTATGTCCAAGTGGTTTTCTGCAAATGCTTTTCGGATATCCTATTCTCTCTTAGACTTACCTATTTTGTCCATTGATCGCTATTTGCAGATTTCAGTGACTCTTTATAACATGCAAGTATCATCAGCTTTTTTATATTCATATCCCATTTATGAAGTTTGGGCAATTATTGGTTTGGGCAATTGATGTCAATATTATTTTATGATCGAATGTGTCATCCTAGACCACTCTAATGTATTCATAACTGCTACTTACGAATCTCACGAAAAACTCCTACCTGATGAAGACTTAAAACCGTGAATGTTGATCATGCGTTTACATGATTTGGTCAAGTACATGCAATTTGAAGTGTCGGGGTGAGGGTATGTAAAAACTTATCCCCCACCCCAAGGGAGCATTATGGCACAATCAGCGAAATTGACTAATCTTTCGGGATCGGCTCTCTTTGAAAGCGATCTGGAGCATTAAGAGGACATTTATCGATCACAGGAGTTAAGAACCAGGGAGACATCTGGGATGGACGCATACCCACAGCGATGAAGTAGAAAGGGTACCATTTAGTAGCGTATTCAGGATGCTCCTTTTCGAACTTGATAGAGTCTTCCTCCTTGGGAAGCAGAGAGCAGTAACATGCCTCATCATTGAAATTCCAGTCATCTTCGGGATCAGGATCCTGGATGATGTAGCAGAATTGACACTCAAGGCAGCTAAAAGCAGGTGCTTGGATGGATGGGTCAGCCAGAATCTCATCGATATGCTCCCTCCGTTTCACTTGCTCATGAATTTCGTTGAAGTCTGGCAACAAGCCCATGTGTTTGGCGACGATTTTGTGTTGATCTGGATACATAAATCCTCCATTTTGGGCAGGCGTAACGATCCTGCAGTTCTGTTGTGTGAGATTTTTCTCAGCCTGTGGGCACGTCTCCGGTGGAGACAATCCCAAGGGAAGATTTGATAGGTAACCTACGTGAGCTATTTTTCTAAACAGTGCTTTTTTGTCAAGTTATTTTTACTTAATTTGGCTCAGTCAGAGATATGCAAGACTAGGTATAAAGAGTCACCCTCTCCGAAGAATAGAGCCATCCATTCCGATTCTGAGAGCCACCTTACCAGATTAGTCCATTGACCATCTCTGGATTCATGCACTATGGTGCAAATATATTCATGGAGGTCAATAAGATGACTATAAGTTTATAGAGGATTTGAAAAAAGTGGTGAAATATCTTGACAGTTTGTGGTTATTTGGCTAAATGACCAAATACAGAATTTTCAGGAGCTAAACATGATAGAGAAAGAAAGATACGAGTATATGGCCAGTGTAATGAAAGCCATGGCTCACCCCAGCAGATTGCTCATCATTGATGAGCTGGAAAAGAAGCCCAGAAATGTAAGCGAACTAACCCAAATGGTGGGTAGCGATATCTCTACGGTCTCCCGGCATCTCCAGGTGCTGAAACAAGCCGGCATTATTGCGGCAAGCAAGGTAAACAATCAGGTGATCTACCGTTTGCTCTACCCCTGTGTGCTGGATATGTATAAATGCGTGATAAAAATCAAAGATACAGAGCTATAGCATGAAGATTAACTGGAAAGAATTGAAGATCTTTGGGATTATGCTGGCCATCTTTCTGGCGGCCTATTATATTCCCTTCGAATCCTCACGCTTCAAAGGCGGTGTATTGGAAGCGTTCTATATGCTGCAGGATTACGCGCGCCTGCACGTATTGCTCTGTCTCGTTCCGGCATTATTCATTGCCGGTGCGGTGAGCGTGTTTATCAGCAGTGCCAGCGTGATGAAGTATCTGGGTCCGGCAGCAAAAAAAGCGGTAGCATATGCCGTGGCATCTGTATCCGGAGCCATCCTGGCAGTATGCTCCTGCACCATCCTGCCACTCTTCAGCGGAATATACAAACGGGGAGCCGGCTTGGGACCCGCGATAGCCTTCCTCTATTCCGGACCTGCCATCAATATTCTTGCCATAGTAATGACAGCCCGCATTCTTGGCTTACAGATGGGAATCGCCAGAGCAGTGGGAGCAGTAGTCTTCAGTGTGATTATCGGGCTTATAATGCATGTGTGGTTCCGCAAGGAAGAGAGCGAGCGACAGAAGCAAGCCGCAGGATTTGAAGGAGCTGAAGATAGCCGACCCATCTGGCAAACCATCATATATTTTGGCCTGATGATATTGATTTTGATCTTCCTGAATTGGGCAAAGCCAAATAGCGCAACTGCCGCAGGATTCGTAGTATGGGCATACAGCTTTAAGTGGATTATATCTGCCATATTGGCTTTCTTTTTGGGGCTAAGTCTGCATCTGTTTTACGGCTTCAAGATGTGGAAAGTACTGATCTCGACATACGCTGTCGTGCTTGCCGGATTCCTGTTCCCGACGCAACCTTTAATTGCGTTTGTTACTTCGATAGTAGCCCTCAGCCTATTCTTGGCTTTTGAGAAAGGAGAGCTAAAGGATTGGCTTGGTTCCACCTGGGATTTTGCGAAGCTGATTATTCCCTTGCTTTTTTTGGGTGTAATGATTGCCGGAGCGCTATTGGGGCGTCCCGGACATGAAGCCTGGTTACCTTCACGTTGGATCGAAGTGGCAGTAGGTGGAAATTCCCTTGGGGCAAATTTCTTTGCATCCATCACAGGAGCTTTCATGTATTTTGCTACTCTCACCGAAGTGCCCATCCTGCAAGGCCTATTGGGAAGCGGTATGGGAAAGGGTCCCGCTTTGGCACTTTTGCTTTCCGGACCAGCACTGTCTTTGCCCAGCATGTTGGTACTCAACACCGTATTGGGCCTCAAAAAGACCGCTGCCTTCATTTTTTTGGTGGTAATCATGTCCACCTTCACCGGCTATATCTTTGGAGTGGTTTTCGCTTGATCAAGCTTTGGTTTGAGAATCTCAGCGCGGCCTGGACATTCAAAGGGACACACAAGTGCTACGATGGATCTGCGGACTTGCGTTATTTTATGGCAGATATGTAGCTGAAATTAAAAATACAGATATCTGAACAAGGAGAACAACATGCTGATCAAAATACTCGGAACAGGATGCCCCAAATGCAAGAAATTGGAAGACAACACCCGGCAAGCTGTATCGGTTGCAGGCATCGAAGCTTGCATCGAAAAAGTGGAAGACCTCAACCTGATTATGGACTATGGGGTGATGCTGACGCCGGCTCTGGTGATTGAAGATAAGGTGGTATCCTCCGGGAAACTACTCTCCCCCGATGATATCATAGCGCTGATTCATAAACAGCTTTGATATGGCTGTGGGCGGTTACAGCTGTTCCTGTATAAACAGCGATTCCTGCAAAGATGAATGTGTAGGTAAGTTCATACACTCCGGGCATACCGGGTGGAAAAGAGAATTCGACCGGGATTATTCTGCAAATTTTAGGTCTTGTGTCTAACCGCTATGTTCCATCTTTTTCTGGAAGGCCAGGCTAATCTTCACAAAGTCTTGTCCTCACACCCTATGTTGATTTGGAACAGAGTTCAGAAGCATCTGCCGGTTTCGCAAAACTACATTTCTTTCCCGATCATTCTGCCCTTGCGATTTTTCACTTGACATAAAACCTAAGGTTATGAATTTGAGTGCATTATTACATTTATGCGATATCAACACGATAGAACATAGGAAGAACTTTAAGGAGTACAAACATGACAAAAGCTGATCTTGTTAAGGAAATATCGGAAAACACCGGTATCATCCGTAAAGACGTTGCCGTGGTGGTTGATGCCCTATTCCAGGGAATCAAAGACATTTTGGCCGCCGGTCATCACATTGAGATTCGTGGTTTTGGCACATTCCGTCTCAAAACCCGTAAACCGCGCGTGGGCCGCAATCCCAAGACCGACGAGAAAGTTCCCGTACCGGAACGCACAGTTCCCACCTTCAAATTTTCCCGCGAATTCAAAAACAGCGTTGTTGACCTCAAGATAAAGAACTGAGGGGGCACATATGCCTTGCGGAAAGAAGAAGAAACGCCATAAAATCGCCACCCACAAGCGGAAAAAACGCTTGCGCAAGAATCGTCATAAAAAGAATAAATAAGGTATAAGGGCCGTTTCGAAAGAAGCGGCCTTTTCAAATTGACAACCAAACCCAGCAGTAATAAATTGCGTTTGGTAAGAAGGTATTTTCCGATCCAAGCATATATGGGACTGTGATGCCCCGATTGTGTATGTCATTTTACTCTGGACACTGAATGTGGGGAGATACAAACTAAACTTGGAGTGTGAGTATGAAATATATCTTTCGTGAGGACCTTTTTACGCAGAAAGCCCCAAAGATAAGTGTGCCCATAGCACGCCGCATGATGTGTCTGAATGAAAGCTGCATGGATCCTGTTCCATTGGTGAAAGACAGCTTTTCCCGGATACTGCAACAGACCTCGATCAACCGCTATTGCTCCGATATCTCATCGGAATTACAGCGAGAACTTGCTGCATATTGCGGTGTGCCGATGGAGCAAGTGCTCTTTGCTAACGGCGCGGACGACATGATCTATCATATCTTTGTAGCTGCTAGAGAAGACAGAGAATCCTTTGCCGTATCTCCTGCTCCATCATATTTTGACTACAAGACCTTTGCCAACGAAGTGGGCATGCAAGTGCGTTTTCTTGATCTGAATGAAGATTTCGGCTTTGATGTGGACCGTTATCTGGCCATGGCAAATGACCCACACTGCAAACTTGCCATCTTATGCAATCCCAATAACCCCACCGGCAACCTGATGAAAACAGAGGACGTGATATACTTCATCGAGAAGATCAAGGATAAACCGATACTCCTGGATGAAACATACTACGAGTTTTCTAAAGTGAGCTTCATCGAGGAAATCGAGAAACACCCCAATCTCATCTTGATCCGCAGCTTTTCCAAGGCCTTCTCCGCGGCGGGTCTCAGGTTTGGTTATGCCATTTCGTCCCATGAGAGCATCAGAGAACTGCGAAAAGTGCAAACGACCTTTCATACCAGTCTTTTGGTCCAGGCTTTCGCTTTGGCGATTTTGCAAAACAAAACGCTTTTTTTGAACCATATAGCAAACGTGATCGCCCTAAGAGATGATCTGTTTACGTGGATGCAAGCCCAATCCGGCATTGAAGTCTTTCCCTCTGCTACAAACTTTCTTAGCTTCCGTGTCCCGCAGCGTCACAAAGAAATGTCTGATTATCTGCTCAAGGACGGCATCGCGGTGCGGGATGTGAGCACACATCCGCTGTTGAAGGACTGCTTGCGAGTAAGTATCTCCTGCCGGGAGGATGTAGAGGCCTTCAAGACTAGCATCAGCGCATTTCTGCGGGTCTAAGCCCTCCAGGTATTTTCTGATTTCGAAAAAGGTGAGCAATGCGAGTGGAGATTTTATTGCAGATCTGATCTGGCGAAATAATGATTGACAGGATTCAAGGCCGCAATATTCGTTGCGTTTAAGGAAAAATCTGAAGGCTAACAATGCTGGAACGTCAAAAGCATCCTTTGCAGCCCTATATCCCAAAGAATGCCGTAGCGCTGATAATCGGCACTGCCCCACCGTGGAATTTTTGTGTGGGGAATCTGGATAAACTACGTGAAGGTGAAATTGCTTTTTTCTATGGCTCCATCCACAACCTCTTCTGGTACATCATGAAAGCTGTCTTCGAGCCGGATAACCCTCGCTGGCCCCGAACCCGTCTGCAATGCGAAGACTTTCTCAAACGGCATCAACTCGCTATCGGCGACATCTTGCAAAGCTTTATCCGCCAAGACCGTAAAGCAGCGGACGATCATCTTTCTGGCTTCACTTTCAATCGTCGTCTGATCTCGCTACTACACTCTTCCAGCCACCAGATCCGTTACCTGTATTTCAGTAGCCAGTTTGCGCATGAACTCTTTCTGAAAGCTCTGAAAAAGCATAAATGCGTGTATCATATCCAGGCGGAAAACAGAAGTCGCAAGAGCTATCTGATCACTCTGCAAAAGAAGGACAAGACCTTCTCTTACCATTGCTTTATCCTGAATTCCCCCTCACCCCGGATCAACCGATCTTTTGATGAGATGCTGCGCGATTATACTGTGAAATTTGAAGTTCTAAAGCCCAATCCAATAGAAGATAAGGAGAACTAATGAAAGAACTTCGCGAATACCTGTGCTATTGTGGTTTGTATTGCAAAATGTGCAGCTTGGTAAACGGCATGCCCCAAGAGGCAAAACATCTGTATAATACCATGAAAAGAGACGGCTGGGAATTCTTTGGTAAATATGAGTATCCGGAGTTTGAGGTGTTTTGGAAAGTGCTGGACAGCTTGCAACACAAAGATGATACTTGTGTGTTGTGTCAGGGAGGTTGTGGTGATCCGAGCTGCGAGATCAGAAAATGCGCCAAAGAAAAAAAAAGTGGATTGTGTGCCTATTGCGATACATTCCCCTGCGAAAAACTTGAGTCCTTTGCTAAGGACTATCCTTTCATTTTGGATAATAACAGACGCATCCGCGAAATCGGTATTGAGACCTGGCTTTTAGAGCAAGATAAACTTGTGGCCGAGGGCGTTACAAATGCAAGCCTTATTCAGGAGCAAAAGAAATAGTTAAAAAACGGACTGAAGCAACTATGACCATCCGCAGAGCAAACTCTGAAGATCTGGCTGCCATTGCAGCCTGTCACATCCAAAGCTGGCGGGAGACTTATCCCGGGATTATGCCCCGGGAAAAGCTTGATGCCATGAATATCCCCGCAAGCATACGCAATTGGCAATCCAGTCTTAATGAGGGGCAGATTTTCCTGGTTGCCGAGGTCTCGGGTGCAGTTTGTGGCTTTGCTTCAGGAGGTGAGAATCGATCTCATCCGGATTGCGAAACAGGAATTGGCAATTCTTGCAGTGCGGAACTGGGAGCATTGTATCTTCTTCAAAGTCATCAGGGATTGGGTATCGGAAGAGCTCTGTTTGAGAGCTTTTGCAAAGATGCCTTGGATCTGGGGCACCAAACCATGGTCGTATGGGTTGCCGAAAAGAATGCATCCTGCGGATTCTACGCTCACATGGGTGGCGAGATGGTGGATAGGAAAGTGCTGAAAGTTATCAATACCCCTGTCCCGGTAATCGCCTACAGCTATTCATCAGATATCTTGCAAGCTCTGGCAGCAAACGCGCCGAAGTTACAGTAAATATGATTAAACCAAAATTGATTTTGATCGGCGGAGCGCCGGGGGTTGGTAAATCTACTCTTGCCAAAGCCCTGAGCCTCAGCTTGCCCAACAATGTGTGGCTGGATGGAGATGATCTCTGGCGCATGAATCCCTTCATCGTGAACGACGACACTAAACAAATGGTTCTGGGAAACATCAGCTATGTCCTCAGGTCTTATCTAAAGGGTGCTTTTGAACACATCATTTTCTCTTGGGTAATGCACGAGCCATGCATCGCGGAGCAAGTTACATCCTCCTTGGATACAGATGATTATCATCTTATTCACATCACTCTGTCTTGCAGCGAAGATGAATTGCTGCGGCGCATTTCCGGCGCAAACACGAAGCGGGAATCCAAGTTTGCGCTAGATCGTCTCGCCACATCCGTCGCTGAGTATCCAGATGCATTGGACACCACGTCGATGAGCCCCGATCAAGTGTTTGAGCATGTGCATACGTTAATCTGTGAAGGAGATATAAAGCATGTTCAGAGAGCATTGTTTCAAAGTACAAGTGTATTAGATAGCTGAAGCACAGTATCGCCCTATCACTCGTTTCCTGGTGGAGAGTGGCTTCAACTTTATCTGATACTGACGCTAATCAGGATAATACCCATACTGGTCAGGTGTGTGAAGCCAGAACCGATGCAAGGGCTATGATCAGCTTTTGTGATGTCGAGTTCCATTATCAGGAACTTAGTAATCAAGCCAAGGTCCTGGATAAGCTCAGTTTCGAGGTTTACAGGAACGAGAAAGTGGCAATCGTGGGAGAAAGCGGAAAGGGAAAAACTACGGTATTGAACCTGATCATCGGATTGCTAAAGCCACAACGGGGAAAAGTCCTCTTTATGGCCAGGATCTTGCTTCTCTCGATGAAGCTAAGCTACGCGCTCGAATTGGTTACCTCAGCCAGAATAGCATTCTCTACAATATCTCCTTAATCCATAACTTGCGCTATGGCAGTCCCAATATCTCTGAAGAGGATGTTGTCCGCACTCTTAAAGACCGTTGCACATGAAAGT
>DHSO01000039.1 GCA_002410505.1 Cloacimonetes bacterium UBA5284
ATTAAAAATGGGGGAATGCGAAATCACAAAAAGATTGACAACTTTTGTAGGTCTATTTCTCTGCGCACAAGAAAATCAGGAGAATCAAACATGAGAAACTTGGTACTTATTGTTATGTTCCTAATACTTATCCTGCTTCTGGCAGCATGCAAAGAAAAATCAACCGATCCCAACCTGAATCTTCCAATCATCGAAACAAACCCGGTGGCACAAATTTACAGTGGAAAACCGAATGTAGGCGTCACCGTTATCTCTGCCGGAGCATCTCCAATTACGGACTTGGCCATTTGCTGGGGCGAAGCGCCACATCCTGATCTGAATGGGGATCACCGAAATTTTTCGCCTTCAGATTCTTCAGACCCTTATACTACCGGCATGTCACTTTACGACCTCAATCCGGGAGCAAAGTACTACGTGCGCTGCTATGCAAAAAACTCCCACGGAGAAGTATGGAGTGAGGATGTAAGCTTTACCATGCTACCGATGCTTTGGGATGTATTGGATCCGGGAACCACGAATTCGATCAACAGCGTCTTTTTTCATGACGAAAACGTGGGCTGGATCTGCGGTAGTGGTGGCATGATCAAGAAAAGCACTGATGGAGGAAGCACCTGGACAACAAGCTACTCCGGTACTTCTGCTTACCTGCTAAATATGAAGTGGTTTGATCAGAATAATGCATGGATAGTGGGAAATCAGAATACCGTGTTAAGAACCACAAACGGCGGAGACACCTGGCAGAGCATCGATGCAGGGACTATCGAGAGTGCTCAATTCATAGGCGTGTATTTTGAAAATCCTCTCTCCGGATATCTCGTTTCAATCTATGGAGCCGTATTCAAAACCAGTGATGGGGGATCTTCATGGCAGCAGATCCGAAACGAGGGCAGCTCGGTATTCAATGATATTTGGGCTTCTGGTGATAAAGTTATCATGGCCGGTGAAGGATTGAGAATCAGTGAGGATGGAGGAGCTACCTGGAGAGCAGGTCTGGTCATAGCTCATGAATATCAACAGATTTTGTGCCGTGAACCGAACACTCTGTGGGTGGTAGGTATAAATGAAGATTACCATAGTTACGGAGTTCTGTACAAATCAGATGACCTGGGAGAGACGTGGACAAATATAAATACTAAAGCCGAAAGTGGAATAAACTCCATATGCCTAGCTCCGGGAACGCAGAATATGTGGCTTGTGGGTAAACATGGCGTCATCTTCAGTTCGACCAATGATGGACTAAATTGGACATTGAACTACAACTTGATGAACACGATTGCGTTTCAATCAGTGTGTGCGGTAAATGCCAACACAGCATGGATTGCCGGATATGGCGGGAAACTGCTCAAACTGAAGCATAGCAAGCCATTATAGGCTTGATTCGTAAACTGACGATAAGGAGAGATATTGCACATCAAAGACGCACAACTGTATAAGATTATTCTTACGAAGGCAGATCAGTATTTGAGCGCTAAGGCAGATCCCCAAAATGTGCAGAAATATCAGCGCTATTTCAAGGAAGGCTACAATGCCTGGGGCGCACAACAAAGTGACATCGCAGCACTTTGTGGAATGATCCGCGAAGACTACCCCTCACTTAGTTTGGAGCAGCTGATTGAGCTGGGCACATTACTGTTTCAACACGGAAAATACGAAATGGGCAGTCTGGCCATTATGTTGGTGGAGCAAGGTAAGAAAGAGTATGACCGAACTAGTTTTGCGGGCATTAAACAATGGTTCGATTTTGGAGTGAACAACTGGGCTCATGCAGATTATTTGTGCAGCAAGGTAAACCCGGTCTTTCTCACACGGGGCATTGTGAAGATAGACGATTTTTTGCCTTGGCGAGATTCTGACAGTCGCTGGACCAGGCGAGCAGCACCGGTGAGCTTTATCAAGATCAAAAAAGAGACTGATCCACAGATATTGCTAAGTTTTGTAAACCCTCTGATGACCGACGGAGAACGTGTAGTTCATCAAGGAACAGGTTGGTTTTTGCGGGAATTGTGGAAAGTGCATCCGCATGAAGTGGAAGACTTTTTGTATTTGCATCGCAACAGCGCCGCGCGACTGATCATCCGGTATGCCACGGAGAAACTCAGTAAAGAGGAACGTTTGCGTTTCAGAAAGGATAAGCCCGTACAATCATAAAAAAATCGCAGGGAACGTCGGGCTGACGCTCCCCACGTCTTGGAGGGCATTTGGGTCTTTCGACTTGAGGTGGAGCGTAATTATTCTCGCTGATAGCTGTCAAGCACAAAATCTCCATCATATCGATTTAATCTGATCAACCTGTTGATATTTATACACATTGCTTATTTTGTACAATTTTTACCATGGCACTATAGGTGCTTCTCCAATCGACAGAATTATATTCGAAACCCAAACGATACAGTTAATAAGGCATCCGGGCATGGCTTCTCCGATTGATCCATGTGCTTGGGACCAGAAAATCTGGGACTGTGGATTGAAATGAACACATCAAGTATTACTCTCTATAGTTTTTACTGTCTTTTTCTTGACAAAGTGGGGATGGATATAAATTGACAAATGAGGTAGAAATGCAATATATTCCATACACAGACTCCGGTAGCAGTTGTTTGCAGAGAGCACATATTGTACTGATCATCCGGATCCAAAAAACTGTTTGTTCGTTGATAAAGCGGGCATGTTTGCGGTGATAAGACAGAATATTCACTATTCGCACTCGCGTTTGTATCGCGAAAAACAGGCTCAAAAAGCCGGGGGCACCTTTGTATTGTACTGGATGCAACAGGCACAACGGGCCTGCCACAATCCCGCGCTGGATTTTGCCCGGCAAACGGCAGCCGAATTACGCCTGCCTCTGCATGTCGCATTTGTCTTTAGCCGTGACATTCCGGACGCGCAAACTGCTCACTATCGCTTCATGCTGGAAGGAATTGCGCAGACAGGACTTGATCTGAAGCGGCAAAACATCGGTTTTCACATCATGGTGGGCAATATGTACGATTGTATACGGAGTATCGCAGATCAAGCCCGGGTACTTGTGTTTGATCACGGCTATCTTAGCTGGCAAAGAGCCATACGCGACCGGCTGTACGATTCTGCAGCCCTTAGCAGATGCGATGTTTATGAAATCGATACTGAAGCGGTGGTTCCGGTGCATCTGGCCTCTTCCCGTGAAGAATACAGCGCTGCCACTTTGCGGCGCAAGATATTAGCTCAGCTCAGCTTGTGGCTTTCTGAAAAGACTGCAAACAGCGAAGCTTTGCCGGCAGCGGGGGCAGAATGTACCCCAAAATCCGAGTATTCCGGCAGCCTTACACACAGCGCGGAACTGTGGAATTGGGTACGCCGTCAGTTGAATATGGGAGCAGAAACAGGTCCCGCCTACCTCATCAAATCCGGTAGCAACCACGCACTAGATACCCTAAAGGACTTTATCACTCACCATCTGCAGGACTATGCTACTCTGCGCAATCATCCCAATCTGGATATCCAAAGTTGCATGAGCCCCTATCTTCATTTTGGACAGATCTCCCCCATTCAGATAATCGGGCAGATCTGTGAAGATTGCAATGTACCGGTAGAAGCCACGGCCGAATTGATTGGTGCCAAAGCCGGCCTGCAAGGCACACAGCAGAGCATTGGCGCTTTTGCGGAAGAACTGATTATCCGGCGTGAACTGGCGATGAATTTTTGCTATTATAACCCGGATTATGAGAGCAGCTCCTCTCTACCGGATTGGGCGCGGAAAACCCTGAACGATCATTTGTCTGACCCCAGAGAGGAAGAATACTCGCTATCGAGATTGGAGCTTGCCGAAAGCTCAGATATATATTGGAATGCCGCGCAACTGGAGCTGATGCACACCGGTAAGATGCACAATTATATGCGTATGTATTGGGGGAAAAGAGTATTGGCATGGTGTCCATCAGTGGATGAGGCATACAGCATACTGGCCTATTTGAACAACAAATATGAACTGGATGGTCGCGACGCCAACGGCTGGGCGGGAATAGCCTGGTGTTTTGGAAAGCACGATCGCCCATGGGCTTCCCGGCCCATCTACGGGATGGTTCGCTACATGAACGCGGCGGGCTTAAAGAGGAAATTTGACATGAAAGCTTACATCGATAAATGGCATTGAGGGCAACAGATGAAAAGAAACTGGCTAGCTTTTTTTATAATAATCCTAAGCATTGGATTGTGGGCCCGGGAAAATCCGGATAGCACAAAGATCATCATTGGCGGGGATTCAGATTACAGACCCTACGAATTCATTAATTCCAAGGGCGAACCGGATGGCTATTGTGTGGAACTGAGCCGTGAAGTCGCAAAGCTTTTGGGTAAAGAACCCGTTTTCAGACTGGGCAAATGGTCTCTGGTAATGGAACATCTGGATATGTCTGAGATCGACGTGCTCCAAGGCATGGCCTTCAGCATTGAGCGCGCCAGGAACTATTATTTCAGCTCCCCCCACGCAGAAACCTGGCGAGCGATCTTCAGCCGAAAGGACTCCGATATAAGCAGCGAAAAAGACATTCTGAACAGATCCGTGGTAATCCAGCAGGGAGACGTGGCATCAGAGTATCTGAAACAGATCGGATTCCAAGGTATACTCAACGAGGTTCCCAGCCAGGAGATAGCAATGAAATTGCTGGATAAGGGCGATTTTGAGGCGGCTGTGTTGAACTATACCATCGGGATGTATGCAATCCAACAAGCTAATCTGAAAAACGTTATAAACCTTCCCAATCGCATCCATCAACGCGACTACTGCTATGCCTCCAAAGACATACAATTGATCTCGGATATTGATGACGCTCTGCAGGTATTGCGGCAAAACGGAACGCTGGACGCATTACAAAAGAAATGGTTTATCAGCGAAACTAGGGATCACCAAATCGAAGAAGCAAGAGGCTTGATGCCCATTCTTTTGGTTCTGCTGTTTGTTCTTGCCGCCAGCTTCGCGTTTCTGTGGCAAAGAACTCGCCGGCATCACAAGCAGGCTTTGGCGGAATATCATGAATTGGAAGATCACCTGCAGCGTCATTGCCGGGAATTGAATCTGTGGCAGGAAGATTTTACACGTGGGCCGGTGGTATTGTACAAATGCAGCTTGAGGCCACCTAAGCTACTCTTCATTTCGAAAAATGTAAGCAACTGGGGCTTTAGCCCAAAAGAGCTTACTGCTCCCGATGCCACCTTTACGGATATCGTGTATAGCGAAGATAGGGAAAAGGTATCTCAACATTGTCACAATCTGAAGCCAGGTCAGCAAGCCACCATTTATTACAGGGTACTGGGCAAAGATGGCGAGCTGTGCTGGGTGATGGATGTGTGCCGCGTCCTGGTGTCTCCGGAGGATGACGAGCCCCGCCGTTATGGCTACATGATGGATGTGAGCGGACAAAAGAAATTGGAAGCACGCTATTTGGAAGCCAAGGAGAAAGCTGAGGCGGCAAACATCGCCAAGAGTCACTTTCTGGCAAATATGAGCCATGAGATCCGCACACCCTTGAATGGGATCACCGGATTTCTGCAAGTGCTGTCACACATGGATGCCAGCCCTCAGCAACGGGAAATATACAGCATCATGCATTCCTCCAGCCGCAATTTACTCAAGATCATCAATGATATTCTGGATTTTTCCAAGATCGAAAGCGGCAAAATGGAGCTGATTGAAAGTGAATTTAATCTGCGATATATCGTGGACGACATCATCAAGCAATTCTCGCATCAGAGCAAACGTGAGGGACTGGTGATGAACTATCTCATCGAGGATAGTGTCCCAACAGTGATGAAAGGCGATCAATTGCGCCTGAAACAGATCTTGATAAATCTGATGCAAAACGCGGTGAAATTTACCGAACACGGAAAAATCGAGATCGGTGCCGAACTCTACACATATTCCGAAAGCGACATCCGCATTCTCTTCAAAGTGCTGGATACCGGCATCGGCATCAATCCGGAAAAACAAAAAGACATTTTTGACAACTACTCCCAGGCAGATGGCAACATCACAACGAAATATGGGGGAACCGGACTGGGGCTGGCGATAGTGAAACGCCTGGTGGAACTGATGAACGGCTTTATATGGGTAGAAAGCGAGCCCTCGAAGGGCAGCTGCTTTTTCTTCATCTTGCCCTTCAAACATTACGACAAAATCAAAGAAGCCGAGCCTGAATTGAGCACAGAGGATGTGTTTTACGATAAAAGCCTGAGCGGCAAAGTACTGGTGGTGGAAGACGAACCCATCAACCAAATGGTAACACGCCGACAATTGGAAACCTGGGGTTTGCAGGTAGATGTTGCGGCAAACGGTATGGAAGCCCTTTCCGCTTTTGAGCAAAACAGATACGACGTCATACTGATGGACATACAAATGCCGGTGATGGATGGCATTACTGCCACCCAAAAGATCCGCGATCTGGAGCTTGCCAGACAAATGCATACACCAATTGTTGCCTTCACCGCCGCCGCGTTAGTGGGTGATAGAGAACGATTCCTGGCTGTCGGGATGGATGCCTACATCGCGAAACCGATTGACGTGGAAGAGCTGTATCAAATACTTGGTTCTCTGCTATACGCGGAACAATAAAGAAAGCGGATATCAAAGCAATGAAACAAGCAGCAAGATTGATTCTGATAGCAGGGGGAACCTGCTCCGGAAAGACCACAATCGCCAAAGCTATCGAACGCAGATTGGAAGATCTGAAGACAGTGATTGTATCTCATGACAATTACTATAGGGATCTCGCCCATCTCTCGCTCTCTGAGCGGGCAAAGGTGAATTTTGACCATCCGGATTCCATTGATACAGACTATCTGATGAGAGATCTGCACGATATGCTGGCCGGGATGGCTGTGAACGTTCCGGATTACGATTTTGTAACTCACAGTCGCAACGAAGGCCGCTATTGCATTGCCGACGCGGACGTCATCATACTGGAAGGTATCTTCGCTCTGTATTACAAAGAACTGTTGGATCTCTCCGACCTCAAAATATATGTGGACACAGATGCCGACCTACGGCTGGCACGCAGAATGGGGCGCGATATCATCGAACGCGGTCGCGAGGTGGAAAGCGTTCTGGATCAATACTTGCGCACCGTGAAGCCCTCGCACGAAGCCTTTATCGAACCCAGCAAAAAGAATGCGGATGTGATCATCCCCGGGGACAAGGAATTTGATAATGTGCTTTATATGCTAAACGGTTATCTGCTATATGAATTGGTAAGCAAAACCAGGCGCGGAAACTGAGCCGTTAGCAGGAAAACATTCATCCCCTCCGGCAGCGATGTACAAAGAATCAGGAATCCTTCAGACGTTCCTGCATAAAGCGTAAAGCAGGGCTGAGGCGTGCCAGATTCTTTTTGGCCCGGCTCAGGGTTTTTTTCGCTTCAGAGCTCTCTCCCAAAAAGATATAGGTCTTCACCAGATTCACATAAATCTCGCTCAGATAAGGCCAAGCTTTTTCGCTTTCTTTCAGGATTCGGATGGATTCCCGCGGCATCCCGGTCTTCAAAGCCGCAGCAGCATAGCGCATCATGTGCTCGGGATTGTTGATCTTGCCCATTTCTGCCGCTTTCCGATAGTTGTAGAAGGACACCATCCACATTTCTTTTTGGGAGTAGATCAATCCGGCAAAGAGATAGAGCTGGATGTGTTCACCGGCATAAGCTTGTGCCATCTTGATGTAGCGCAAAGCTTCGTCAGTGTCGCCAAGCTCCACATACTGCTCGATGATCACAAAATACACAAAAGGATGATTTGGCAAGCGCTTGCGCAATTCCAACATGGTTTCTATGCACTCGCGGTTTTTTCCCATCAAGGCTTGCGCGTAACCGATGTTGTACATAATATCTTCGGTAGGATCCAGTATACGCTTGTAATAAACTAGGGCCAGCCGATATTCGCCGGTAGCCATATAACACGCGCCGATAGCCTGGATGATGCGTTGATTATCCGGTTCTATGGACAGAGCCCGCAAATAGTGTTTGAGTGCCATATTGTACTGCATACGAAACAGAAACAGTTCTGCCATGGAGGCCTGCAAACGTGGTTCGTTGGGATGTTCATCCGCCGCGCTCTGCAATACATGCATGGCATGCAGCCAGTTTTTTCTGCCCAACTCCTGAGCCTGGACAATGATCTGATCTATGTTCATCGGTTTATCTCTTTCAATATCTCTGCGATGGCTCTTTGCAGCTGTTTGTCGTTATTGTCCCGAATATCGTTAAGGCTGTGTTCCACGATAATATCCGGCATGGCTCCGTTACCTTCCATATTAGTGCCGTCCACTTTGTACCAGCCGGTGCCGGGCATCCGCATGGAAGAGCCATCCAAAAGCTGCATTTCCCAAGTGCCGATCACAGCGCCGCTGGAAGGATAGCCAATCACCTTGCCCAGTTTGAGTTCGCGGTAGATGATGGGAAAAATCTCGCCATCGGAAAAGCTCCGCTCGTCCACCAGTACCACCGTGGGCACATAGATGCCATCGCGGGGCTCTACCCGGGGCAAGTTGCCGTAGGATCTGCGAGTGGAATATGCGTATGGTTCACGAGTGAGTAGCGATATTATCTTGTCGTGTATTCTACCGCCTACATTGCCGCGAAAATCCAGGATAATGGCTTCCTTATCATGATTGTCACGATAGAAATCCCGGGTAAAATCCTCATAATTTTGTTCCCCCATAGCCGGCACATGGATGTATCCCACTCTGCCGCCGGTGGCATTTTCTACCAATTGACGATTGCGCTCGGTTTTGTAATCGCACCATAGCTTGCGAGCCGCTCTGCCATCAATTCCGCTCAGCTGTCCGGAGATAATCTCTCCGTCACGTTCGATTTTGAAGCTGATGATCTTGCCCACTTTCCCCACCAATAGGGAGTCGATGGGCGTGTAGCGATCGATATCCACATCGTCCAATTGCGTGAGCAGATCGCCTTCTTTCACTTTATAGAATGCGGAAAGGCGGGTGTTTG
Organism: Cloacimonetes bacterium UBA5284; assembly: GCA_002410505.1. GTDB lineage: Bacteria > Cloacimonadota > Cloacimonadia > Cloacimonadales > Cloacimonadaceae > UBA5456. The sequence continues at coordinate 8,970 of DHSO01000039.1, forward strand.
GATACACTTTACTGATGCGGATTCCCTTTTTCAGGGTCTCAGAATAGTCAAATTCCACACCTAAATACGCGATGGATTTGTAACTGCTATCCTCGTCCGCGCGGGGAGTAAAGCCTGTATGCGAAGCATTCAGGTCTCCCACCATCTCGTCGATTACCGCGGCTATCTCGTTTATGTTCAAAGCCTTTTGAGCATAGGGCAGATACTCTTCGTAGAGTTCATTCCAGTCCATACCATGCATATTTGGATCGTAGAAATTATCGGCAAAATTGCCCCAAGCTTGCTCAAAGACCTTCAGATTCATCTTGCTTTCGTCGTAGGAGTATTCCAGGGCTATATGGATGTCTTTGCGCTTGCCTTTATCCAGGCCATAGGATTTCAAAGCGCCCTTTTCCAGGTAATAGAGAGTGTCGCCATACAGTTTGAAGCTATTGCTTTCGGTGCTGAAAGTGGCTTCTTCCTTTTTGTTCTTGCCGTAGATGTCACCTTTGTACAGTCCGGCTTTGCTGGTATTGAACCAGGATTGTTCTACGAATAGAAAAGTGGAATCGCTGAGAACCTTGATGGGATACAGGTTTGAAGATTGCCCTTCGTAGAGCAAATAGAGTCGTTTATCGATGCCTTCCCATTCAATAGCCACGGGGGTTTCTGCTTCCGGCTCGATCTTGATCTCCATCACATACAAGCCATCTTCATCCACGGTGACATCATCAATCTCGGGGGCAGCATCATCTTGTGTTTCTGCCTTGCTGCTATCTGTTTCTGTTTGGGGATTCAAAATCTCTGCCCAAGGATCTTCATCATATTCAAATTCGTCTCGGGGCAAGAGATCCAGTCTGTATAGATTGCGATTGCGTGTGAAGATCAGAGAGCGGTTGTCTTTGGTCCAGTGGATGTTTGAGATGTTGTATTGATCTGATAGCACCTTACGATGACTATCTGAAGCAAAGTCGTATATATAGAGTCCACGCATAAAATGTTTGTCGTCCAGGGTTACATAGGCTGCGTGGCTGCCGCTCTTGTTGATGCTGAAGTTCGAGATCACCAGCTCATCGATGTCCATAGGGCGGATCTTTTGAAACGAACTATCTGCCAATGCTATTCTGCCGGCGTTTTTATGATCCCGATAACGAATCTGCCAGCGACCGAACTCATCGCGGTTGATATTGTTTACGCTGAGACTGTCAGCACCAAACCAGCGCACGGGTTCGAGGCTGATTTCTTTGTCGATCCGGGCGCGGAAGAGCGTGTCTTTGCCCTTGTGCAATTTGAATAGTATCAAGTTTCTGTCGTCGATAAATTCTGTTTTTGCCCATCCGGAATGATCGCCGGTAAGAGCTTTGGGCTCTCCGCCTTTGGCAGGCACTACAAAGTTGTCAAATTTATAGTTGAATGATATCAGTTTCCCGCTCTTGGACACGGCGTAGTCGCTGATCTCATCTTTCATACCGTGTTCTCTGATCGGGTTTTCCCAAATGTCCAGAGCAAGGTCTATTTGAAGCTTTTCCACTCTGTCTCTGGAGATTTTGGTGGGATCGTATTTGTAGATTTCATTGAAGTGTTCAAAGACAAGACGGTCATTACTTCTGGCTATGCTGATGTCCCGCACGCTGAAGCGGGGCAGATCACTGGCTTTGAATATACGTTCAAAATCCAGATCATCCACTCTCACCAGTTGATAATTGTCCCCATCGGACATAGCGTAGAAGATCGAATTTGAGAAATGGGAATATACGGGATAGCGCTCTGTGTATTCGGTATCGGTAAGCCGGCTATAGCTCTTGCTTTCGATGTCATAGAGGTGCAGGTCACCATTCAGTGGACCGCGGTAGCTCTCTCTATGAGCATCTCCGTAGCGGCTGAATATGATCTTGCTGTTGTCTGCAGAAAGGCTAGCCCAATAGTCCGCTATTTCGCCCAAAAGCTCCGGGCGTTCTCCATTGATGGGCAGTTTGTAAAAAGAACTGCCGTGTTCAAAACCGTAGCCGATGGCCAGAAGGTTCTCTCCATCATTGAACCAATCCACCACAGAATAGGTTTCACGAATAATGACGCGGGCATCGCCCCCACTTGAAGGCATAATGTAGGAATAAGTTCTGCCTTCACGATTGCTTTTGAAGGCAATCCACTGTCCATCCGGAGACCATATCGGCCCCCATTCCGAAGCGGATGTATCCGTCAGGCGACTGGCGATTCCACCTTTGAAGGACACTTTCCACAGATCATTCGCGTATACAAAGCATACCTCGTTCCCATCCGGCGATATGGCGGGATCCTTGGCAAAACCGGGACTCTGCGCGAACAAAGGAACACTCAACAGCACTACAGCAAACAGCACAAGATACACTCTGAAACTCATAATAATCTCCATTTATTCTTTTTCCACGAGGCTGATCCCGGTCTGACGGGATTTGATCTGATAAGAATGTTTCAACACTCGGAACAAGGTTCTGGGATGCACATATCCTTCCACACGCAGGCTCTTTTTCTGTTCCGCGGGTCGTTTCAAAAACAAGTTCAATTGCTTATCCAATTCGCTCTCGCAGCGTTTGATGCGCTCATGCAGTTCATCCAGAGCCTTGTCGTCTCCATCCTCGCGCAAACGCACAGCTTCTTTGGTCATTTGCATCAACAGCGCTCGATAAAAGGGACTGATGGCGATTTCGATCTCGGTTTCATCACCTTCATGAGAACCCGCGCTACCGATGGATATATTGGCCCCGGATTGGGTTAAGCCTCCGGTGATCCGGCTTTCTTCGTAAGAACCGGTTATATCGCCGTCACAAGCTACCGTAGAGTGCTCGATGTACTCATTAAAATCTATGCCTTTTTTCACATACACGCGCGATTGCCTGATGCCACTCACCTTTAGAGATCCCAAAACTTGAATTCCGGGATTTGTGCAAGAGATGATATCACCTTTTACCTGCAAATCTCCCTCGGTGTAAATGCCGCAATCTTCTAGGTTTCCCTGTACGGTGATAGACTCAGCTCCGGCGATCTGCACATTATGCAGACTCCCTTCAATCTCAAGCTTCAGGGGACTGCGCAGAAAGATATCCGAGGGAACATCCTCCGCCTTCACCTGCAATTCGGTTAATAGGCAGATCTTGCCCTCACTATTCAGATATGGGTAACCGGTGGCTTCAGCTATGAAATCCCGGGATTCATAGCGAACCAGATCCCCGGCCAGCTGTCTGGCTTCATCTTCATTTACCATCGGTGGCGTGATGAGGTCGCCAAAAATGTCGTAGATGCTCCCATCCCGTTCAAAGAGATTGTCCGAGTAACCTGCCACTACATCCCCTTCTTTTACATAGGTGATGCGGTTCAGGTCTTTCAGATTGAGCTTATTCAAGTCCGGAGATATTGCTTCCGGATCAAAGTGGTAATTGAGAACGGCCTGCTTACCCGGATCTTTCTTGCATACTGCTATCGGGAAGGGTTTATCGTATTCTTTTTCGATGCCGCGTTCCCGGATCAGTTGCAAAGCTTCTTCAAAGCCGGATCTAATGCCGGCCTCATCTATGAGGTCCAATATCTCTTTTTCATCCACCAGGCGGCCACTGCGCTTGATGGTTAACCAAGCTGATGAGCTGTCTTGCCTTAGTTCCAGGATTACGTTGCCACTTTTTCCGGTAAGTATCTTATTCATTGCTGATCCCGATTATATTGATTTGACGGTTATTCCCCTTATCTCTACGGTAGGAAAAATAAGCGGGGTTTTCATAAGTACATTCATGATGGTTTTCGATGTTGATAAACCTTAGGCCTGCCTTCAACAATTGCTGAAAGATGGTGGTTCGCAGATTCAGATGCCGATAATGCTGTGTGCAGGGGCATAGCTCATTGCGGCTCAAGCTATCGTTAAACTGATTCCACAATGCTTCACTCACCTCGTAGTGTTCCTCACAGATGCCGGCTCCTACATGCGCCACGATGTTTTTGGGATCACAAGAGTAATGCTCCACCATGGCTTTCACAGCTTTGCCGGCAATGTTTTGTCTGGTGCCTTCCCTGCCGCTGTGTACGGCTGCCACCACCATCTTCTGCTCGTCGAAAAATAATACGGGAAAGCAATCTGCAGTGCGAATGACTAGGTATTGATTGTCGATATTGCTCACAAAGCCGTCTGCCACTGCTATCTGAGGATGATTGTTCAAACCAGCACCACAATCCTCTTCTCTGCAGTGGTGAATCAGATTGGAGTGAGTTTGCTCGCAGATCACCAAGCGCGCCACAGGGATGGATTTGCCCTCAAGTACAAAATCCTGCTGATGCTTCATCAAGCTCCGATAATCCGGCTCTTTGTCGCCCAAATGCCAAAAAACACTCTTCATTTGTTCAACCTCAATCTGGGGGCTCGATATACCGAGGAGTTTGAATTTGTCACCAGCATCTTCAGCATGTCTTTACTAAAACGTGGCAGCATCCGCAGCCCATTCAAACTCCAGATGAAACACACAGAGGCACACAGCAACATAGATGCCTGAGGACCATATCGGCTGGTAAGCCAGCCCACCAATAGCCCGCCAAAGGGAGACATACTCTGAAAAGTCATGGTATAGGTGCTCAACACCCTGCCTCTCATCTCGTCCGAGACCATGCTCTGCAAGAGTGTGTTTGTGGTAGCTGTGGTCATCATCATGCCAAAGCCGATAAACAGCATCATCCACATACTGAGATACAGATATGTGCTGCGCGAAAACAGGATCAGCGCCGAACTGGCCAGCAAACCCACACCGATCAAACGCAATTGCATACCCTTGATGCTGCTCTTTGATGCCAGCATAAATGCGCCGGTAAGCGCCCCGATGCCCGCAGTGGACATCAATAAACCCTGGGTGCCACTATTGCCCCTAAGGATATCCCTGGCAAAGACAGGCAACAGCGTGGAATAGCTGAAGCCAAACAGCGTGTAGATGGCCAGATTCATTATCAGATATCGTATCGGAAAACTATGATACACATACTTCCAACCTCCGATAATCTTTTTTACAGTAGATTCTGTTCTGGGCTTCAATTTGGGATACACGATGCGAATGAAAAACAGGGAAATAATCACGGGAATGTAGGTGGCGGCATTGATGGCAAAGCAGACGCCCTCGCTGAAGAGCACGATGAGCAAGCCCCCCACAGCCGGCCCGATCAAGCGGGCACCGTTGAACATCGCGCTGTTTGTAGCGATTGCATTGGGCAGCATTTTTTTGTCGCCGATGAGATCAATCAATAGATTCTGCCGCATGGGACTGTCCACCGCCTCTATCATGCCTTGAAACAGAGCCAGCAACAGGATGGGATACTGCACATTCTCATTTATTACACCGCTCAGTACCAGGATAGCCAAAAGGCTGCTTTGAGTAAAAAAGGCAATTTGAGTGCCGATCACCATTTTATGCCGGTTCAGGCGGTCTGCCCAGGCTCCCACAAAAGGGGAAATAAAAACCGAAGGAATCATGGATAGAAAGGTAACCACGCCCAGGAGCAGCGCCGAATTGCTGAGTCGGTACACAAACCATCCCATGGTTGTCCGCTGGATCCAGGTGCCGATCAATGACACGGCTTGACCGCTGAAAAAGATCCGATAATTGCGGATACTCAGTGAGATAAAGGTTCGCCTCAGGAAACTGATCATCAGAGAATAAAGCGGGAGAGATCCTCACTCTCGATTACGGGACTCAACCTGGCTTTGACCATTCTTTCCGAGATGTTTACTTTCTTTAGCCCGGGATCGGGCATTTGAAACAGATAATCGTCTAACAATGTGTTCAATATGGTGTGTAAACGGCGTGCGCCGATATCTTCCATCTTTTCGTTTGCCCCGGCAGCATAGTGAGCCACGGCTTTGATGGCTCCGGCACTAAATCTCAGCTCCACATTTTCGGTGGCAAAAAGCTCGCGATATTGCTTGGTCAAAGCGTTTTCGGGCTCTTTTAAGATACGCACAAAATCCTGCTCAGTAAGACTGTTCAATTCCACACGGATGGGAAAGCGACCTTGAAGCTCCGGAATCAAATCGCTGGGCTTCGCCGTAGAGAAGGCTCCCGCTGCTATGAACAAGATGTGTGATGTATCGATCGGACCAAATTTTGTGGGGACGCTGCTTCCTTCCACGATAGGCAACAAATCACGTTGTACACCGCTGCGGCTCACATCGATCCCGCCTTGCTTTTCGGCAGTGGCGATTTTATCGATCTCATCGATAAAGACAATACCGTTTTCTTCCACCGCCTTTTTTGCACTTTCCGCCACCTTGTCTTTGGGCACCAGATGTGTCACTTCCTGTTCTGTAAATGTCTTCAAAGCGTTGGAAACCGTAGTCTTATGCTTTTTCCCGCTTCTGGTGGGCAGGAGGTTTGAAAGCATATCCGAAAAATCCAGATCGAGGCTTTCCAGACCGATATTGCTCATAATCTCAAAATTGGGGAGGCTGTCTTCACTGAATTCAATCTCGATCTCTTTGTCATCCAGCTTTCCGGAGAGCAGCTTCACGCGCATTTTGTCGCGACTCCGTTTCTGGCGCTCGGCAAAATCCGGATCATCATTATCCCCTTTGCGGCGCTTGAGTGGCAACAGCAGATCCAAAACCTTCTCGATCGCCAGTTTTCGCGCATCGTCACGCACTTCTGCCACCATACGGGCCCGAGTTTGTGCCACTGCATAATTCATCAATTCCCTTATCATGGATTCTACATCGCGCCCCACATAACCTACCTCGGTGAATTTCGATGCTTCCACTTTGATGAAAGGAGCGTCCACCAATCTGGCAATGCGACGGGCGATTTCGGTCTTTCCTACTCCGGTAGGGCCGATCATGATGATGTTATTGGGCATTATTTCCCGCTTCAGATCCCCTTGCACCTGTTGACGGCGCCAGCGGTTGCGAAGAGCGATTGCCACACTGCGTTTGGCAGCAGACTGACTGATGATGTATTTATCCAGTTCCTCCACAATTCGTGCAGGAGTTAGTGTGTTGATATCCGACACTACAGAACCTCCAGAGTAAACTGATCATTGGTATACACGCAGATTTCGGAGGCAGTTTTCATGGCTTCCATCACGATTGTTTCCTCAGACAGCTTTGTATTGCGCATCAAAGCCCGCGCAGCTGCCAGCGCATAGTTTCCCCCGCTGCCTATGGCGATTAGTCCGTCGTCCGGCTCCATCACATCTCCCACTCCGCTGATCATCAATATGCCGGATTTATCTCCGGCGATCAACATCGCTTCCAATCTGCGCAGATACTTATCTTGTCGCCATTCTTTCGCCAGATCGACAGCTGCTTTTTTCAGATTGCCTTTGTTTACTTTCAGCTTTTCTTCAAATTTTTCCAGCAAAGTAAAAGCATCGGCTGTAGCTCCGGCAAATCCCGTGATCACTTTATCTTCAAAGATACGGCGAATCTTGAGGGCTTTAGCTTTTACCACCGTGTCCCCCAGGCTCACCTGGCCATCCCCGCACAGTGCGGTTTTACCCTTGCGGTGAATCCCGATTATCGTAGTTCCATGCATATTATCCATTGTTTTCAATATTGTCCTTTTCTTCAGTTTCCGCTGCTTCCTGCCTGTTCATATCGCTGTCTTCGGGCTCGGTTTTATCCTCTCCATCCGCAGAATGCTCGAAACGCATCTCCTTGGCGCGTTCATATTTTGCCTCCACCAAGGCTTTCTCTTCACTATCCAGATTCTCCAGAATCAGCGTGAAGATCTCTTCGGTGCCCAAAGTTTCCTTTTCCTGCAGTTCAGCGGCCATCTTGTCCAAAAGTGCTCTGTGTTTTTTCAGGATATCCAGGGCAGCAGTGTGAGCTTCGGTGATGAACTTTCGGATCTCGCTGTCCACCATGCGTGAGGTTTCGTCGCTATGAACGTCTCGAGAGCCGATCTCTTTGCCCAAAAAGACTTCATTATGTTCTTTGCCGATGGTCATGGGACCCACCACATCGCTCATTCCCCAAGAGCAAACCATTTTCTTCGAGATGTCGGTAGCGCGTTCCAGATCGTTGCCCGCACCTGTTGTCAATTCGCCAAAAACCACTTCCTCTGCGGCTCTGCCACCCAGAAGCGATACCATGAATTGTTTTAGATAGCTGCGGGAATAGCCTGTTTTGTCGCTTTGCAGATAGTGAGTGGCACCTCCCGTAAAGCCGCGCGGTATTATGCTGACCTTGTGCACGGGCTCCACGGAATCCTGAAAGACACTGGTGAGCACATGCCCGATCTCATGATAAGCGGTAAGACGTTTATCCTCCTCGGGGATCACTCTGCTTTTCTTTTCTTTGCCCAAGGTAAGCTTATCCTTGGCTTCTTCAAAATCCGTCATCTGTATGCGCGCTTTATTTTTACTGGCTGCGATCAGAGCAGCTTCATTTACCAGATTTGCCAGGTCCGCACCGCTGAAACCGGGAGTACCCCGGGCAATCAGCTCCAAAAGCACATCGTCGGACAGCGGTACTTTGGCGGCGTGTACTTTCAAAATCTCCGTCCTGCCTTTGATATCCGGAAGATCAACCGTCACCTGGCGGTCAAACCTGCCGGGACGCAACAAAGCCGGATCCAGAATGTCGGGACGGTTTGTTGCGGCAATGATGATCACCGCTTCGTTGGGTTCAAAGCCGTCCATCTCCACCAGAAGTTGATTCAGGGTTTGTTCCCGTTCATCGTGTCCACCGCCCAATCCGGTACCGCGATGCCTGCCTACCGCGTCTATCTCGTCAATAAAAGTGATGCAGGGAGAATTCTTTTTGGCTGTTTCAAAGAGGTCGCGAACTCTCGCCGCGCCCACTCCCACAAACATTTCCACAAAATCCGAGCCCGAGATGGAGAAAAAGGGCACCCCTGCTTCTCCGGATACAGCCTTTGCCAATAGGGTCTTACCGGTTCCCGGACGTCCCACCAGCAAAACACCACGCGGAATCCTGCCTCCCAATCTTTGAAAGCGATTGGGATCTTTGAGATATTCCACGATCTCTTGCAGCTCTTCTTTGGCTTCATCCACGCCTGCCACATCCTTGAAGGTGATCTTGGATTTGCTGGCTTCATGCAGACGCGCCTTGCTTTTGCCAAAGCTGAAAGCTTTTGAATTCTGATTTGTCATCCTGTTCATAATCAGGAAATAGAAGCCAATCAAGACTATAAAAGGCAAGAGCGACACCAACAGACTGGTCCAGCCCGCCGGCTTCACCGTGAATACTTTGATGCCTCGCACCAGCAGTGAGTCTACCAGACGCGCGTCATCAAAGGGTATTGTGCTGCTGTATTTACGCTGGGTCACATCGGTATATACTATATCCCGTTCGGTAAATTGCACTTCTTCGATAGAACCGTTATTCACCCGCGCCATAAAATTGCTGAAGCTTTCCTTGGTAACGGTCTCCCGGGAGCCTCCGTAGGTAAGCCACAAACTGATGGCAAGCATGATGATGATCACGATGAAGGGGGTCCAAAACTTCGGTTTTTTGGCGGGAGATATGGGGCGTCCCTGAGCGTCCAATTTGGGCGCTTCCTTTTGATCCTTGGAATTCAGCCGCCGCTTGGTCTGAAACATTCTAATAAGTCCAATCACAGAAATCAGAATGATGCCATAGACAAACCACCTCAACATATTGGAAAAGCCGTCCATCACCACGGGAATCTCACCCAAAACAGAGCCAAGACTGTCTGACTCTTGAGCGTAAAGACTGCCCATGGCGGTCATGAAAGCCGGGATAATAACATGTTTCATGTATAACACTCTTCTTTTAAAATTCCTATATAGGGCAGGTTGCGGTAGCGCTCGGCAAAATCCAAACCATAACCTACCACAAATTCATTCCCAACCTCAAAACCCACATATTCAAACGAGGTCTCGATCTTGTGCGCTTCAGGTTTGTCCAGCAACACGCATGTACGCAAGCTGGAGGGTTTATGTTTCCAGAGATAATCCTTCATATATTGCAAGGAGAGACCGCTATCCACTATGTCTTCCACGATAATCACGTCTCTGCCGGCGATATCGATATCGATATCCTTGCGGATCTTCACTACTCCACTGCTGCTGGTACCGGCACCGTAACTGGATATGGCCAGAAAATCGATCTCGATGGGGATGCTGACTGCACGCACCAGATCGCTCAAAAAGATAAAAGCGCCCTTCAATACTCCGATTATCACCGGCACCTTGCCTTCATAATCGTTGTTGATTTGTTGCCCGATCTCTCTGATACGGTTCTGTATGCGCCGCTCGTCAAATAGCACTGCCGATATATCACAATTCATCAAATTCATTGGTTCCTCTCTTCTTCCGGCTCGCTGCTCGGTTAGATTTTTTGATTAAAGACTCTGCCTCGATGGACAAAAAACGGCTGCTGCTTTCATCGTAACGCACCCGATTGTCCAAGCGAAATGGGCAGACCCACAAGATTTTTTCTTCATCTGCGAATATGGGTATCGTATCCCTATCGTATTTTGCTACTTTTTCGTCAATGAAAAAGTCTTTCAGCTTTTTGAAGCCATTCATACCAAAGGGGATAAAACGATCTCCATCGCGGCGACTGCGGATGCGAATCTTACCCACGATCTTATCCGCGTCCAAGATCACTTTGTAACCATCCATCTCCTCGATTTCCGCAGGCAAAACCTTCAGATACTTGAAGCTGAAACGATGATCCATATGCACCACTCGGGAACGCTCACTTTCGATGATCAGATCTTCCACCTCAGCTACCCGGATATCTTCGGATACATTGCTGAAAAGTAGCTCTTGATAACGTTTAACGGCATAAATCCCATGTGGCAGACTGATGTATTTGCTGCCTTGGGCACACAAGATGGATTCGATCTCGCTAAGATTGCTTTGAAAGAAATCCTGAGTCGTTCCGTGCAACAGCCGATATGCATTGCGCAAGAGGTAAAACCGCTCAATTGGCGCAGCTTTCAGCAGATCAGGAATGCTGAGAATTATCCTGTTTCCGGAGCTCTCCAGGCAGATCTTCTTGAACCGGCGCATAGCTTTGTCCAATATGTATTGCTCCGATTGCCACAAGATCGCAGCGCTATCGGCAAGTTTATCCCTGATCTGCGGGTTGTACACCTCCGCAAGATGTGGCATCAGTTCATTGCGGATTCTGTTTCTGGTAAAGCGAGGATCACTATTGGAAGCGTCTTCACGCCAGGGGATGTCTTTATCCCTCAGGATGGCCTTCAATTCTTCCGGACTGAAGATCAACATGGGATGCGCGATCACGCCCTGGAGGGGTTTGATCCCTGCCATCCCACTGAGCCCTGAACCGCGAAACATATTCAGTAATACCGTTTCTGCCAGATCCGACTTATGATGCGCCAGGAGAATTTTGTCAAAACGGTAACTCTCTAATATCCGATAAAAAACCTCAAATCTGGCTTTACGGGCACGATTTTCCAGATCACGCTCTCCCTCAAGCTCAATGCGACGTATGATCAACGGCACATTCAACTGCATACAGATTTGTTTGATCTGCGCCTCATCCTGCTCGCTGGCTTCAGCACGCAATTGGTGATTGATATGCACCGCAAGCAAGGAGTAGTTTTGGCTGTGGCGTAAGCGCGAATACAGATACAGCATTGCCGTGGAATCTGCCCCTGCAGATACAGCCAGCAAAAGCTTATCGCCCTTGCATACAATCCGTTCTTTGGTACTGTATTCCACCAAACGCCTAAGATATTCATTTATAAGGCTCATCTCTTCTCCGCCGCATTTTTTACCAGATTATGCAATTCTTTTCGCCTTGCCAAGGCTGTCAACTCTTATCTGCTCGCACAGTGATCCGGCAGAATCTCAGTAAATGCACGAATATGAGCGCGGGGAGGCCGGTTGTTGTTCATGCGGCAGTCATATCACTCAATAAACGCGTAGGTTTGATAACCCCAAACATTCACCCTGTTCGTTTTCGGGGATCCGCGCGTACGACCGTCTCCGCTGATGGGGCTATCAGGGTTGAGGTCGGGCATTTGCAAGATTGACCCGATATTATCAAAAGGATATCAATTCATAAAATCGGTCTCAGGATAATCCCGGCAATATCGGGGCAATAATCGGCATAAAGAACCGGTCGGGAAAACGCCGAACATTCTCCCAGACCGGTTATGATACGGGTTCTTACCTATTTCTTGACTATCGGAATCCAGATCTCCATTACGGAATTGCTTTCTCCAAATCTGAACCGTTGGTCGTAGAGCTCAAAATCATCTGTTTGATTACGATCGTAGGCGCTATTTGGCAGCCAGTTGTTATAGATTCCATTATATGTTTCCGATAGCGTGTCCAGCGATCCGTGGTGCTCAAACACAGCGTAATCTGAAGCTGGTACATCTCGATATTCAGAACCGGCCGGACAGTCCTTATCAGCAGGATACTCCACTCCCGCCAGGTATGTGAAGGGGGTATCCTCGTTCATCACACTACAATCAGTATAATAGCAGATTCCCAAGGCTACGCCGGGCTTCAGGCTTTCCGATACTTTGCTGCAAATCTGCCGGTTAAACTCAGTCCACAAAGCAGGGATATTGTTGTTCTTCATGGTATTCTGACAAGTGATTCCAACTACCCTGAAGGCATCCTTGTGCTTGATGATTGCTTTTAGCATTTTGTCTCCTCTTGGTTGCGGCGATATAGCGTTATAATATTGTAAAGGTCCCACCTGGCGTCTTAGTTTCCCGGGTGTAACGCCATAAACCTGTGTAAAAGATCTGGTAAAAGCAGCTTGAGATTCATACTGATACTCGCCCGCAAGCTGTTTGATGGGCTTTGCGGTAAAGACCAATTCTTTGGCCGCCTCACTCATTCTGCGTTTGCGGATATATTCTCCCACCGTGATTCCCGTGGAAGCCAGAAATACACGGTGAAAGTGCCATGCGGACAGATTTGCTTGCTCGGCGATGTCTTCCAAAATCAGCTTTGTCTTCAACCCCGCTTCGATGTAGCGGATTGCTTTGTCCAGTCCGGGTTTATGGGGCATTTCACACTCCTATCGCTCTTTTGATAATAATTGCTGTACCTTGAGGGCCGCTATCGGTCAAGCACAAAGTTTTGTCCTTTTTTGCTCTTCCCCTTTTTTCCAGAGTCAAAACCAGCTATCTGCATACTTTGCGTTTCCGGCACCGGGTGTTATGATGAAGATTTCTATATTCATAAAGCGCTAAATATGACTCCGAACCTTAGAGAGGCAAAATATTCAAACATTGCTACCAAGCATAGTACACCGATTATCCCCATATGAATCCCAGCTTCATAATAATCAGCGTCAAATCAAGAGAATAAATCCGTAATGATATATGCAATATACCTAGATGGATTTCGCAAGGAAGCAATGTAGTCTTGGATTTGCATATGTCTTGGCATTTGCAAATTTCGGTGAGCGGAATTGCAGATTTCAGTGACTCTTTTCAGCTTGAAACTTATATCCAGCCAGTAGATATGTAAGAATTTCTGCTGACGGGTATTCTCTGACTGATATTCTGCTTGACATCTTTTAAATACTATGCAATATTGATTTTAGACATGCATAAATCCCGTTCATTGAATAGGGAGGAGATATGAAAGCTAATACCGGGAAGACCTCATTCTTGCTGATGACATTTATCGTTTGTTTCAGCACAGCTTTTGCGCAAGGTTCTACCGCGGAACCCGTGGCTAGATACTGTTTTGATGGCAACGCTCTGGATAGCAGTGTGAACGCTCTTCACCTCACAGTGGTTGGGAATCCCCAGCTCTGCACGGACCGCCACGAAAACCCCAATACAGCCTATCAATTGGATGGTATGGGCGACTATTTCCAGGTGGATGACAATCCTCTGCTGAGGCCACAAAACTTCACAATCTCAGCATGGTTCAGCTCTGAATTCAAGGCAGACTACACCAGAATCATAGAAAAGCGATACAGGGTACCCCTGGCACCCTATGGATCATATCTTTTGGAACTGAGCAACGATTCTGCCCTACCCAAAGCCCATGTAGCGACAAATGGTGCGCAAAACATCATCAATTCACCCCAAACGGTAGATTATAACAGCTGGCATTTGCTCTGTGCCACATACGACGGAACTGACTTCAAGCTCTATTTGGATGGCGAAATCTGCAACACTATGCCCCTGCAAGGCACTATACCATATTCCGACATCCCATTGTGTATTGGCGCTGCCTATCCCGATGCGCCAAACTCAAACCACTTCAAGGGTAAACTGGACGAGATCAGAATCTACGATTTCGCCCTGACTGAACCAGACATTCGCGAGATGTTTGACCTTGCTACAGCGCCGCAAAATGTCGTAGTCGTTCACACAGAAAGCGGAATTCAGATTTCCTGGGAATCTCAATCCGCGGTAAGCTCATATTCGCTTTATTCTACCGAAAACTATTTACTGCCCTTTCCCGGTAACTGGACTCTGGAGGCAAGCGGTATCACAAGCAATATTTGGACAGATACAAACCCGGAATCGGCACACAAGTTTTACCGGCTTACAGCATTACAATAAAGGGCTGCGCTCCATGAATTGCAAAATCCCTATCATCGACTATTTGCTGCACAACAAAGCCTATCGCATGCGGAAGCAGAAAGGCTTTCCGGGATGGGACAGCAAGGAAGATACCGAAAAAAGCATCCGAGAGATGGAAGAACTCTTTGCCATGATTTCCTTGCCCAAACAGGCCACAGTGCTGGATCTGGGCTGTGGAGCCGGCAATCTCTCGTTTTGGCTGGAAAGCAAAGGCTATGAAGTGTATGCCGCAGATGTGGCCGCCGAAGCCATCGACTGGGCTCGGGATGAGGCAAATAAACGAGGTTCTTCGGTCCGCTTTACAGTAAGTGACGCCAGCGGGACTATGCCCTATGCGAATGAAAGCTTTCACTTGATAATGGATAATCACGCCTTGCATTGCATCATCGGCAAGGATCGCGCCGGCTACCTGCAAAACATCTATAAGTATCTGAAACCCGGCACCCACTATATTGTGAGCACAATGTCTTACGAAGGTGATGGAAATGATGCCCCACCCGGTTTTGATCCCCACAGTCGCTGTATAGTCCGGGGCAAGGTCGCTACACGCTATCTGGGAACCGCCAAAAGCATCCTCACCGAAATTGCCAGTGCCGGATTCAGCATTCTGCACAACCGGGTCGAGCGCGATAATGAGGGTAATGCCGAACTCTTTGTAATTGCCCAAAAACCGCATATCAATTAAACCATAGGAAACTGTTTGATAGGTGATAATCATGAAATTAGGCGCATTTTCGATCAGTCTGAGTGTGAAAGACATCCATGCCTCATTGGCTTTCTATACCGAACTGGGTTTTGAATCTTTGGGCGGGAATGCAGAGGACAACTGGGCCATCATCAAAAATGAAGATACTGTAATCGGATTGTTTCAGGGGATGTTTGAAGGCAATCTGCTCACTTTCAACCCCGGTTGGGATCAACTGGCTCAAAACCTGAATGAATTCACAGATGTACGGAAGATCCGGGCAGCACTGCAGAAAGCGGGATTGAATCCGGGTGAGCTGGATACTCATAAATCTATCGGTCCTGCCAGCTTCACGTTTTCGGATCCGGACGGCAATGTTATTCTCTTTGACCAGCACAGATGAAGAAGACCCGGAATATAGCAAGACCACACTGACCAAAACCGGTGTTGAGGATTCCTATAAACAATTCTACATTCCAGTTTCAAAATGCAATATAAAAGCCGGATTTTCTCCCCGCGTAAAGCAAGTAAAAGAAAATCCGGCAGCCAGGATTTGGAAGGATCACTTATCTGAGTGAGAACATTAACAATCCACAAACACCACGTAATAGGACCACAGAAGAAACAAGGGCAAAGAACCAGTTGATTTCCGGGAAAAACAAATAGATAGATGCAGCGATCATCCCGGCTCCGATAGTCTCGCAACTGTTTATCTTGTGTGACAATTGCAATTCGCGCTCATCGGCTTTGTGCCCAATAATGGTGATCAACATAATGATCAGATACAGAAACAGAACTATTACCAGGCCGCGTAGATCCCATTTTTGTGCGGCAAACCAGAGCGATAGCCCGGTCAGTATTTCGATGGCATACAGAAGGGTGAAATTTCCTTTGATCTTCATTTTTCCTCCTCGAGCTTAAAGATCTCTTCAACAGTTGTGGAAAAGTGTTTGGCAAGCTTTAGCGCACTTACTACGCTAGGATAGAACACTGCCTTTTCGATGGAATTGATAGTCTGGCGACTCAAACCTACCGCTTTGGCCAATTCCGCCTGAGTGATATCCTGCTTAGCTCGCCATACTTTCAGTGAATTATGTAACTTCATCTTCACCTCCCGAGCCCATGAAAAGAGAGTGGCTTGTTTTGTCAAGTTTTATTTACATAATGTCGCTAATACTTTCCCTTTCCCCTGTCTTACCCGGCTGAATTCCGGTCTTACCGGCCGCATCTGCCGGAGAATCACTCCGGCTTTTCACTATCCAGGATGCTGCGTAGATTGTCCTTGTATATCCTTAACGCTTTCGTTCCGGCATCAGTGATAATGGCTATGGTACGGGGAACTCGTTTCTCAAAAGTTTTTTCGATCTCTATGTAGCCGGCGGCCTCCAATCTCTGTAGTTGCACCGATAGATTCCCCCGGCTCAGTTTCGTGTGATACAGCAAGCCATTGAAATCGATCTTATACATCATGGAAAGACATATCATGATCTTCAATCTGGCAGGTTCATGGATAATCCGATCTATCTCATCAAAATCGATTACGGCCTTATTCTTCATTTTCTAGCACCGGATTATGCTTTATGAAACTGATGAATTGCCCCAAACCAAAGACGATATTGAACAAACCGTACCAAAAGAGAAGCAGGGTTAAATACTCAATATCGTATGTACTTTTGCTGAAAACTAAAACCAAGATCAGGATCATGACGCGATCAAAATAGGGAAACAGGCTTTTACCATTCCATATTATCGTGTTCTTAATCTGCCGATATAGGAACAATATGCAAGAGGCAAACAAAAACAAGTAATAAGCATTCGCGTCTCTGCCGTGTCCCAGCTGAGAAAATCCAATCAGCATTATTATCAACACTGCCAGCATTACAACGCTAGGCATCGTTCTGGAACGATCTGCTCCAATGCGCAACTTGCTGTAGCCGATGCGGGGCAACACAAACTTCTTTCTTACGATCTGATACAGGGCTACAAATAGAAATAAATAAAGTGTAAAGACAAGCAATGATACGCTTTTGGCAAGATATAGAGCCGTGCAGGCCATACCATTTGAGAACCATTGTAAACCATCAGCATAGTAAATATCCCACAAAAGACTTTTTTGAATATCATCAAAGCTGTTACTCATGCTAGTCACCTCATATTCTTGTTTATGTGGTAAACTAGTTTGGCAGAATGTTTTTTGTCAAGATCTTTCTCAATTATTTCCGGTCTAGCCTCTCAGAATAAACTTAAACACTATATCTCATTATCCAGGTATTGATAGCCCGGAATTTTTGCCAGCAATCCGTCTTCGACTGCCGCTTTCACACTGCGACAGGGCAATTGCTGCTCCAGAATCTGTTCCCTGGTGATAGTCTTCAAGTTTACCTGCTGGGGATACTTCGCCTGCATCGCCCACATCATCTTGATATAAAGACTGTACCATGAGGGCATGCGGATGCTCTCATCACGCTCTCTGATATCCGCAAGATACATGCGAAAATCGTGCTTGTAGCCATCACCGGGATTGATGCCTTTGATCTGACGTGAGATCTCCCGATAGTCTTCGTTTTGAGCCTGGATCGGCATCTTCGGTGCACGCCGCACCACGGTTCGTTTTACACCCGGATGATAGTAGTATATAGCTCCATCCAACTTACCGGAAAAGCCAATTATTCCTGATTTTACACGGGCTTTCATATTGTTCCTCCTATGGTTTATTCTTTTGATTGCCATTATTCTTCCTCTGTTCTATCTGTCAATCACTTCTTTATCAAGCCTTCATCAAGCGTTAATAATTAACGCTTGATGAAGGCTTGATGAGCACTTGATTAACACTGTCCACAGAGCTGACACTGGGATTTGAAATATCGATATTTCCGCTCATTCCTTTCTACTGCTTATCTACTGATTATTCATGGTCCTTCTTTCGCTCATCAATCGCTGTTTTCTACAGTTCATTTTTATACCTCTCAAGATAAACTCAGAAGACGCTTGAAGATGGCACTTGCACGAATTACTCTGCCATCATTCAATCGAATCTCGATGTTCTCACTTTATCAATGTGAATTTTCGGGAAGTTAAGATCTTGCCGGAAGCATCTAGCAGTTGAATAAGATAGACTCCGGAGCCCAAAGGAGGGTCTGTGTCTTGCAGCAAGTCCCAATTGAACTGTTTTGCTGAAGCAATGGCTAAAGTACGCAGCATCTGCCCTCGCAGATTGTATAGTATCAGGCTGCCCCCGGGTTCACTATTGCAAAGTTTTATCGAGAGCATATCTTTGGCCGGATTGGGATATAAACAGATCGTGGCCGGGCAAATCAAGGCTTCTTCATTGGTGGTCTCCAGAAAGTCAGTTAGATAGTATAAGCCATTGTCGTTCACCACATAAAAAGAAGGGGTATTCACGAGAGGAAAGATATCCATTTGCCTGCTTGGAGATTGCATGTAGGGATGGTCCAGCAGGATAAGATTATCATATTGATCTTTGAGATATACCGTACTGGATTCCGCTTGGGAAAATCCCAGGATAAGCTTTTGATCAAAATTGGGTCCGATGCAGCTAAGATTTGAGACATAGAAGACCACTTCCCAGTTCGCGCCAAAATCGCCGGATCGCCATAGCCCGTCTGAATCACTTCCGCGAGACATTATGGCATACAATATTCCACTGTCCGTGTAGCGGATGGATTCAAAGCCGGGAGCGGTGGTGCTTTGCCAGCTCTGACCCGCATCATGCGATATCCACACTTCGTTATCCTTCATACAGGCAAGGTGTTCTTCGAAACCCGTGAAGCAGGTGAAACTTCCTTCTCCCAAGTCCCATATACGGTTCCATGTATCCGCGTCGCCAGAAGAAAACATGTATTCTTGCGTTCCCAGATAATATGTGCAATTGTGCATGCAGTAGGCCAGGAAATTGGGAAATGCGTACCATTCTTCTACGGTCCAGGTGTGCTCATTCAGATCAAATAACCACAATCCATCGCTGTATGTGCCGTCCCCCATCAGAACCATGAGGGTGTTTCCATCCATTGGCAGCAGGGATTTTATTGTGAGACCTCCTCCACCAAAATCGTATTCCTGGTAGAGCCCGGATTCATTTATCACCAGTTTCTTCTGAGCCTCACGTATGATACCGTAACTCTCCGGAAAAGCGGCAAGCTGCACTGCCGTGATCTCATCTGCATTCGGACCGTATGGATAGCATTCCAGCGCGAAAGCTGAGCTTGAAACAAGGGCTAGAAAGAATATAATCATCGCTTTCATAAACAGCTCCTCAGGATGGCATTTCATACATGTAAATGAAGCAAGAATTGTTCCATAACTTATATATTTTTCAGGAAGTTCAGCAGATTCTCAAACCCGGCTTTCCCAAGCCGCGAATGCTGCTGGGGGACTATAAATGAATCCCCATTATCCGCAGCAAAATTTACAAATGAGATTTAGATCAAACAAAATACTTGACGAATATTGGCAGCGCATCCAAATGAATTTCTTTAAAGAGCTTTAAAACGAGGTGGATCATGAAGCAAAGTATATTAGTTGTCAGCATCTTATGTCTGGCTGCTCTGGTTTGGGGACAGTGGAGCAGTGATGCATCCTCTCCCCTGCTTATTGCCGGCGGGCCCGGTGAGCAATCGATGCCCAAAGTTGCCGTTTGTGCCAATGGCAATACTTACATCAGCTATTTCGACAATGCCACCGGGGGCTATAAAGTGTGGCTGAAGCTACTGGATATGGACGGTTACGAATTATGGCCGTCTCCTGTAGAGATGACAGGCAGCATATCCGATTCATGGCTTACGGATTATGCCATCTGCGTGGATCAGGAAGATAACGCTCTGATCTGTTTTCAAGATATACGCTTGGGCTACAACAGCATATTCGTTTATAAAGTGTCTCAACAGGGAGAACAGCTATGGGCTGAAAACGGATTGAGCCTTTCCATCAATGCATCCATGGATTATCCGGACTACACACCGGTACTATTGAATACCTCTGATAATGATACTTTTGTAGCCTGGCAACATCAAGGCTCTCCTGCTACTATCGCGATCCAAAATATCAGCTCCAACGGACAGATCGCATGGCAGGATGGACTCATTATGACGGCAGGCATTGGAGAAAATTGCAATTGGCCGCAGCTTTTGGAGAGCGAGAATGGTGATGTGTTGATGAAGTATTATGTGGATTCCGGTCCATTCTACAGCCCCAATCGTATTCTGAAAGTGGCAAGATATTCTGCTGAGGGAGAGTTGATCTGGGATCAGACGATATCAGACGCCCTGGGCATAGCGGCCTGGACTCAGGTGATCGGCTTTGCCCCCGATGGCAGCGGAGGCGCGGTGCTGAGCTGGCATGACGATCGCGATATGAACAGTATCAACCAGGCATATTTTGCCCGTATCACTGCCTCGGGAGAGATCACTACGCCGGAAAATGGCGCGGCGATAAGCTCCACTACCGGATATCAGCATTTCTATCCTTGGGTGGATTGCGATCCTGAACTTCAGGAAGCACGTGTGGCAATGCGGGTAACAAGTGCGGATCAGAATAATTATGGGGCAATCTTCCAAAGGCTGGATTACAGTGGGAACAGATTGATTTCAGATGCAGGATACATCTTGCAGGAGCTATCCGGCTTTGATCACAATCCCATATATGCAAAGAATATGCGGGCTAGATTTCATTATCTTTACTCCCGCTTCAATTCCACCAGTCCCAATGTGGAACACATCCATAGCTCGCACAATGAAATCCCCGGCCTTTATGATGCCTGGAATACCGGTGGGGTAGCAACTGCCGAATCCGCGAAATTACATTACAGCTTTGCATCACATCTCGAAGATTGGGTGATAATGGGATATGAAGACGATTCCGGCGATAGAGACATTTACGCCATGCGTTATTGGTACAATGGAAATGTGGGAGAATGCAAGGATGGCCCACAAAATGTAACTGCGGAATTTATCCATCCCTCCGGCGTCCTGATCGAATGGGATACCCCCGCCTTTTCGGATCCGGACAGTTACATAGTACAATTGGGAGAATTCACTTTTCAAGTGCCAAACACTGACACGCAATACACCATCGATGATGTCGAACCCGGTTTTTACCAGGTATTGGTTTTTGCTGTCTATGGCGACGATCATGTTCCCCAAAATGAATATGTGGAGATAAATGTATCGGACAATTCTGACCCGGTGCAAAGCCCGGTCAGCCTCATGATTTCTCCAAATCCATTCTGTGATAACGCGCGAATCAGCTGGCAAACCCGCAAAAGCGGAACCAGCTCATTAGGACTATACAATATTCGCGGTCAACAAGTGCTCTCTCTCAAAATCTACACCGGTATCGGCATAAACAGCTATCTCTTGCAAAAGGATAAGCTCGCTTCAGGACTCTATTTCCTGAGGCTGCAGAGTCCTTCGGGAAGCGTAAGCAGAAAAGTGCTGATCTTGCATTAGGGAAAGCCATCGATCCAAATAAGAATATTATTTATGCACTGCTCTTGTTTATCAACATAAGCGGATGAGGAGAGTTCCATGACAAAGCGTTATATCTATCGTAATTTGAGCATATTATGCTTTATCGCTTGTGTAATCATATCAAGGTATCAGATCCAAGACCCAAATCTCTACAGAGGACTTCTTGGCCGAGTATTGTTCGTGGCAAGTTGTATCTTTGTGATCATACATAATAGGGTTAACAACATTAAATCCCCATTCTACGATCCCGATAAGAAAAAGCATATTCGCAATTGGCTGATCTACATCATATCCATTATAGTATTTGTGATCGTGTTTGTGTATGTCTATATAAACTATTTCGCACGCTAGTGTTTGCAAAGCAGCATTTAGCCTCCAGCACAAGTATTATCCGCATTCAATTTTTTGAGCTTTTTTGAGGAACAAGAGATACATGAATTATTGAATAATGAGTCCCCAATCATCTGCTTAATATGTATATAGCCGGGATTGACCCACAAAGAATCTCGTATGGTGTAGAGCTCGGATCGATACCAAGAACAGATCCTCAGCCGATGAATGGATTGCCGGACAAAAGCTTCTGAGGCTCCAAACCAGTGAGAACTCCCCAAGTGCCGTTCTTTAGTCTTGACAAAAATTAGCACTCTAAAAAAGTGTTTGCTAAGAACGATAAATTGCTTATCATAAAGTTTAGGAATCTTACGTAAAACTATGGAGGTTATTATGAAACTGAGACCTATCGAAGACCATGTGGTGGTAAAGATCGCCACCTCTGAAGAAAAGAAGATCGGCGGGATCATCATACCGGATACCGCCAAAGAGAAACCGCAGATAGCGGAGATCATAGCCGTTGGTACGGATGAAGACCTGCAAAAGATAGTAAAAGTAGGTGAAAAAGTGCTTTATGGCAAATATGCCGGCACCGAGATCGAGCTGGACGGTGAGAAGTATCTCATTCTTTCCAAGAGTGATATCCTGGCCGTAGTAGAGTAGGGCGACATGCCGATATTAGAAGTAAAGACCGACACATTTGAAGCAGAAGTTCTAAAATCCGACACTCCAGTGTTAGTGGATTTTTGGGCTCCCTGGTGCGGTCCCTGTAAGGCCTTGTTACCCATCATCCAGAAGCTTGCCGACGAAGTGGACGGTAAGGTGAAAATCTGTAAAGTAAACATTGATGAAAGCCCGGAGATAGCCGGGAAGTATTCTATCATGTCCATCCCGACCTTATTGATTTTCAAAGATGGCGCAGTTAGCGACCAGCTGGTAGGATTGGTGCAAAAGGGCAAGATCATGGACAAGCTGAACGCGCTTTTGTAAGTAAGCTTTATTATCATAATTGGGCGGAGGCATATGCTTTCGCCCGATTTTACAGTGAAAATGCTTGACTGATTAGCTATGGGAAAAATTCTGGTTATCTACTGGAAAAATAATAGATGAAATCCAAAGGAGACCACATAAATGAAAAGGACTTATCAGCCCTCAAACAGATCCCGCAAAAATACCCACGGCTTTCGGAGCCGCATGGCTACCAGAAACGGTCGCAAGGTATTAGCCCGTCGCAGAGCCAAGGGAAGAAAATCGCTCTGCGTATAAACCATGATCCGTTGGATCAAAGCTCATCAGGAGTATGTGGAGTTTTCCTACGCGGAAAAAGCGAAACGAACCCGATATTTTTACGTGCCTGTCTTGCCGGATCCCCAGGGACCGGCATTGGGCATCACGATCAGCAAAAAAGTATCGAATGCGGCATCCCGGAACCGGCTCAAACGCCGTATGAGAGCATGGTTTCGGGAGCACCAGCATATCCTGGCCCCTACCTGCAAGATGAATTTCATCGCCAGGCGCGGAGCTGCGGATCTTTCCTGGCAGGAACTCTGTGAGCATCTCGGAGAAACGATAAAATGCATGTAAGTACACAATCGATAGTGAACCTCCCAAGCCGGTTTATGATTCTGCTTATCCGCTTTTATCAGATTGTTATCTCTCCCTATTTACCAAAATCCTGCCGCTTCAACCCCAGTTGTTCCACCTATGCCATCCAGGCCTTTCAGCGTTATAATCCTGTCAAAGCCCTATATTTGAGCACTTGGCGCGTTTTGCGTTGCAATCCCTTTTGCAAAGGTGGATACGACCCACTGCCATAAGGAGTAAAATTGGATAAACGCACTATTACTGCTCTACTGATGATGCTGGTACTTTACCTGCTTTTCGATCACTTTGTATGGAAACCGCAACGTGACAATGCCAGACAAGCCATCCAAAGCGAGGAAGTGGTGCCAGAAAGCCCAATCAGCAACGCTCCGGACAGCCTGTCTGCAGCAGCTTTGCCGACCGTTAACGCTGATAGCCTGTTTTCTTCAAGCACCGAAGCTCAGTCTATCACACTGGAAAACGAAAACATCATAGTAAAATTCAATAGTCGCGGAGCAGTAATCAATTCCATAGAGCTCAAACATTTTGATTTTGGCCCCGAACTAAAAGTAGACCTTATCCCGGAGCAAGCTCAGATTTTGAATAGCATCGTGTATAGCGGTGGAGAAAGCATCGATCTCAGCACGCATAACTTCATTCATGAAGTAGATTCCACCTCAAATTCGGTCACATTCAGCTTACAAGGTCAAAATGACGCTATCATCCAAAGAAGCTACCGTCTGGACGATCAATACGGGATCCATACGGACATCAGCGTCAATGGAATGGGCAGTGTTAACGGCGTGAGACTGGACCTCTTAGCCGGTATAGCGGATAGTGAGAACAATACCAAATCCAAGGCTCAGGATTACCGCTTCTATCTGCATGCCGACAACGATATCCTGAACATCAAGCTTTCCAAGCTCGGCAAAAACCAGCCTCAGGGCAGTTATAGCAGCTTTGCCTGGGCAGCTGTTCGCAGCAAATATTTTACCATAGCCATCAAAGAAAACGAACCCCCGCTGAGCAAAAGCTTCAGCGCTGCTCTGAATGAAAACACAGGCAATCCGGGTTTTGCAATCGACAGTTTTACCCAGGATGCCAAGGCGAGCTGGCAACAGAGTTTTGTGCTATATGCCGGTCCTGCTGATGCCAATATCCTGAATACATATGGCAGACAGATGGAAGAAATTGCCGAACGCGGAGCTAAATGGTTGCGCTGGCTGACCAATATCTTTGCCTGGTTTTTGAGCTGGCTGCATGGCTACATCAAGAATTACGGCGTAGTTCTGATCATCCTGGCTCTGGTGCTGAAGGTGCTCTTGCACCCGCTTACCCACAAAAGTATGCAGGCATCGTTGAAGATGCAGAAGATTCAACCGCAGATGCAATATCTGCAAAAGAAGTATAAGGATGATCCCAAAACTTTGCAACTGGAGATGAGTAAACTCTACAAAGAAGCGGGTGCAAATCCCTTATCCGGATGTCTGCCCCTGCTTCTCCAGATGCCCATCTTTATCTCTCTTTACAATGTGTTACGCTATTCTCTGGATATGCGTAACGCAGGTTTTGTCCTATGGTTAAAGGATCTCTCTGAGCCGGATCCCTATCTGATACTTCCCATCATCATGGGTATCTTTATGGTAATCCAATCCCTAATGATGAAGCCCCCCAAGGGGAACCCGGATGAAATGGACGACAAGCAAAAGGCAGCGCAATCTTCCCAAAAGATGATGACTTGGATGATGCCGATCATGATGTTTTTCATCTTCCGCAATATGCCTGCAGGCTTGGTTCTATACTGGACAGTGTTCAATATCTTCTCGGTTATCCAGCAGTATTATCTGCTAAAACACAACAGAAATAAGGAATAGTTTCATGAACACAATCGATAAAAGCGGTGTCTCCGTGGAAGAGATCATCCGCACTTTTCGCCGTGAACACAATATAAAAGATCACGAGTTGAAATACGAGATTTTGAAAAGACCCAGCAAGGGGTTCTTTGGCTTGTTTGCAAATAAAGTAGCCCTGGTACGCTTTCAATTGCCCGAAAATGAAGATAGAATAAGGCTCTTCACTGAATCACTACTCGGCAAGATGGGCATCAGCTTTGGCACCATCCATAGCAAAAAAGAGGGAAAGACTTTGTTTTTAACCGTGGACGGCATCGTGGAAACCGGCTTCATCATCGGAAAAAACGGATCCATGCTGGAAACCATCCAATACCTCATCAATCGCGTCTTTGAAGGTGATCGCCAAATAGAGCGCATCTATCTGGATACTGATGGCTACCGCCAGCGTCGCGAAGACCAATACCTCAACAAATTTCTACCGCGCATCAACAAGATCAAGACCAGCGGTAACACTTTAACTCTGGAGCCGATGAGCCCCGGTGAACGCCGCATTATCCATCGCCATATCGAAAAAGACAAAGGTCTGAAAACCTTAACCATCGGTGAAGGCGACAATAAACGGATAGTGGTGTTTTCTTCCAGACTGAAAGAGCATGAAGTTCTGAAGAAAAACAGTAAAGCCAAAGCAGACGATACCGAAGCAAAACCCGAAGAAAACAAGCCAAAACCTCGTACCAGACGCCCCAGAGCTCCACAAAAGAAACGCGAGGACACAAATGGCGGCGCGGAGAAAGCAGCCAATCCAGAGACGGAAAATAGCCCCACCGAAGTGAAGAAACGCGCACCTCGTAAGCCAAACTACCGCTATCGAAAGCCTCGCCCCAAAACTGATGATGGAGATAAACAGTGAGCAAAGTGTTCAAGGTCCATGCCGGCAATTACTGGTCCGATGGTGGCGCGCTGATGGGCGTATTGCCCTATGCCATCTGGAAAGACAAGATCAAGACCGACGAGCGCCGGCGCCAAAAAATGGATCTGAATCTGCTTTTGATAGTTAGCGGACAGCGGCGCATACTGGTCGACACAGGACTGGGAAACAGATTGGACCACAAGCAACGTGAGATCTATCAACCCAGTGAATTTGCCCTGCCAGCCTCCTTGGCGGAATTGGGTTTTGCAGACCGGGACATCACAGACGTGATTATGACGCACCTGCATTTCGACCATGCCGGAGGAATCGTAACCGGATTTGGAAATCAAGATGCTCTCACCTTCCCCAAAGCGAAGTACTGGATCCAAAAAGACGAATGGAAAATAGCTAAAAATCCGGATGGATTGAATAAGGCGGCATATCAGTTTGAGCATCAGTTGGAACTACTGGAAAGCCACGGAAATATCGAATTGATCGATGGCGAAGTGGAGATTCATCCCGAGATAAGTTGCGTAAAATGCGGTGGACATACCGTGGGCAGCCAATATGTTCAGATTGATAACCCAAATGCTTTCTACATCTACGCTGGAGACATCATCGCCACAAAGTTTCACACTTCTTTGGCCATAACTTCAGCTTATGATGTGTGCCGTCAGGACACCTTCAAAGCAAAGAAAGAAATTTATGAGCGTTTGAAAGCTCGCAATGGCATTCTCTTACTGGATCACGACACCCGGGAATGGGAAGTGCCGATCAGTTCTTTAAGGATCTGATTCCAAGCCTTTCAGCTACCTGCTATGAACCCCGGCTGTGATAGGCCGGGGTTCTTTATCAGGTCGATTGTTACCTATCGTAGATAAATGCTGGATTGATGTCTCCATTGCCTAGCTCATACCAATCAGGATATTGATTTCCAGCACTTTCAGCCCAGGGAGCAAATCTGTAGTATGCTTGACTGATTTCCTTGTGTTCGATGGGATAGTTCCATTTAACCGGTAAATCCAGTGCCCAGGGCAAATTCGAATTAGTTTTGTAATAACGGTTCTCCACGGGGTTTGTGCTGTCGTCGTTCTTGCCAAAAAGCTCTGTATCGGCATGAATGGTTGGCGGATAACCGGGCAGATGAATCTCATGACCCTGCTCTCTATTTACCATTAGATAGGGGTTCCAGAATCCCCAGAAAGGTAGTGTAGAGAGTTCCAGTGGTTCTATCAATGTAAGCTCAAAGCTGATCGGAATCGGCTCGTAGTGAGCTTGTTCCGGCTGAGTGTTCCAAAATATCCCTCCCCCGGGTACACTCACAAAGTCGTTGGTTGAAGAGATCACTTTCAGGATGCTGTTTGCCCCGGCTTCCAGGATGGGCATATCGTAAGCTGCTCCGGCAGCAATCCCCGAGTGGGATTGTACATTCGTAACAGGGAAGGGAAATTCTATGGCGAAAGCATTCTGGAAGGTGGCTCCCACCGCGCTTAGAAGAAAGTTTGCCTTGATGTCCTTGATCTTCATATCCGCGTCCAGTACCTGAGTGATCTGGTAATCCAGAACAAGGTCGTTAAAATCGTAGTCTCCCTGTTGGGGCCACATATCTTCAAAGGCCAAAGTTCCCCAGCCTGTAGCAGATGAGGGTAATGGATAGCATAGGCTATAGGCACGCAGTGGATCTTCGGGATATTCATCCAGAGAATCAGCCACACCGTCATCATCAGCATCGTTTTCCGCGAATGGACCGGTAAGCCCCAA
Organism: Cloacimonetes bacterium UBA5284; assembly: GCA_002410505.1. Classification (GTDB taxonomy): domain Bacteria; phylum Cloacimonadota; class Cloacimonadia; order Cloacimonadales; family Cloacimonadaceae; genus UBA5456. Next base: position 37,085 of record DHSO01000039.1, read on the forward strand.
AAAGAAATCGTCGCCACCGGCTACTTTTACGATGTTTAGGTCCTGAATCCACTCCGGTACTGTTTTCAATGACCAAATATTTGCCCATGCCACCAATAAGCCATCGTCACGAATGGCAACGTTACCCTGCCCGGCGGCTTCAGCATCCACATACACTCCGGCGGTAGGGGTTTCCAGATTGTCTGTGTCATTGCCCCATGCCACAATGCTACCATCGCTTTTCCGGGCGATTGAGTGCAGGTTTTGGGCACTGATCTGCACAAAATCGTTACCGGCAGGAATATTGAGTCTATCGTTCCAGGGGCTACCCCAACCTACAATGCTGCCATCGGTTTTCAAAGCCAAAGAGAAGGCATCTCCCGCGGCTATGTCGATAAAATTGCCATCGGGGACGTTGCACTGATTTCCGCTGTTGTCGCCCCAAGCGAGCAAACTGCCATCGGCACGAATAGCCAGAGTGTGATTTTTGCCGGTGCTTATCTGCACAATATCGTTATAAGCTGGAACATTCAGTTGTCCTTTGTTGTTTTTGCCCCATGCTTCCACTGTGCCATCGCTGCGCAGAGCCACAGCGTGTGATTCACCCGCGGCTATGGCGATAAAATTGTTCCCGGCAGGTACATTGCCGTTGATATCGTTACTATGCCCCCAAGCCACGAGGCTGCCGTCTTCACGTATAGCCAGGCCCACTCTGAAACCGGCAGCTATCTCTACAAAATCTTCTCCTGCGGGAATATCTCTGGAAACACTGTTATGAGGAGATCCCCACACAACGATGCTTCCCTGAGCATACAGTGCCAGTGTGATGGAGCATAGGCTTGCTAAAAACAATATCTTTTTCATTTTGCCCCCTCCCAAGCTCCCACTCTGAAGTCATAATACAGAGTACCACCTGATACACTGATGGTTTCTGAGATAGATTGATATTCTACCACCACCTCTTTGATGGTTTTGGGTATAACCAAGCTGGTATTGATTCCGGTTTCGGGATTCATCTGAGCTTTGAACAGCAAAGCGCCACTTGTGGTCTTAATAAATAATGGTATGCGCCAGGATCCTTTGAGATCTACATCCACACTACCCGTCATCTCGTAGTTAAAACTCTGCGGTACCACCAGATCTTGCATGTCCACTTCAGTCAGCTTCGTTTTAGAATCATCGCACGCGCCAATAAGCATGAATAGCGCGATCAAAGCGAAGATTAAGTTTTTTTGCATAGCTACTCCTAAAAAACACTTTACCGGTATATAGGGCAATTTATCCGCTTCAACTGAACTGTAAAGCCATCGGAAGCATACCCAATCACATTTTTAAAACTGTAAGTTAATTTTAATCTCTGTGTGATTGATGTCAAGTAAAAACATCGATCATACCTTCCGGGTTGAGTGTCCCATGTTGAATTCAGGAGACATCACGTACTGCCGGTCCATATGAGTGTGATTCTCAGGAAGCAGAATAGCCAAGATCAGCCCCTTATGGAATGCAAAAGCAGGGCAGCAACAACCCATATCGCAGCACAATTTCCACAATATGCCAGATAAATAGTCAAAAAGTTCTTGACAACTATTTAGAGTCAGCCATTCTCGGTACGGTATGGTTAAGACTCTATATTACAAAGCTTTTATAGCCAATGCATGAGCTCAACTAATACGAAATACATATAGGAGTAAATGGTGATTATGATCAAAAACATTCAGATAATATCACAACACTCTCAAGTGATGGAGTTAGCCAACGATCTCAAGTTTGGCATGCTCCGTGCCCTGATCAGTTCAGCGGCAACTTGTCAACAACTGGCGACTGTTCTTGGGGTCAGTAAGCAAAAGGTACACTACAATCTCAATAAGCTATTGGACGAGGGGTTTATTCAGATTGTGGATGATATGGCAGATAACGGCAAAGAGGTGTACTACAGGGCCAATGCAAAGAACTATGTTCTGGATTTTGCGTTGGGTGAACACTTAAGTGAAGGCACGATAAACGGACGCGGCGTGATCAAAAGCATCCTGGAAAGCGAATATAAGCTTCCCCTATCTCTGATTGCAGCTCGCATCTTGAAAGAGTCCCTGAAGTTAAAGGCACGGCAAAAGCTGCTAATCGTTACAGGGAAATACAATTTCCCATTGGTAGAGAAGATTCTTACTGAGGCAGCGAGGCTAAACATCCGCACCACTTTGATCTACCAGGATGAGGAGATGATCCGCAGCAAGTTTGAAGAATTCAGCCTGCCTGCATTCAATGCGGATTACGAGCATTTTAATCGCCTGTTGCGCAGTCATGACGCGTATCTGAATCTTAATGGCGAATCCCGCCACATCCCTTTAAAAGACCCTGATAAACTGAAATTGAGACAGTCTCATTTCAGCAAGAGCGCTCAGATCATCAGTGAAAAAAAGATCAGAGTAGCGATGATGCCCGGTTTGTTGAACGACACGCTGTCTGAGAAAGCCATCGAGAGCGAACTCCAGTTTTGGAAAGCTCTCGACATCAATTACGATAAACTATGTAAGGACACAATCCAAATGTGTGAGGAGCTTTCCGTATGCAAATATCTGGATGTGAAGGGCAACGATTCCTCGCTCCGCTTTATGCTGAAGGAGGTGTTTGCTGAAACCGGATCGTTCACAAACAGCAAATTCCAGGGGCACGTGATCAACTATCCCGGAGGGGAGGTGCTGATGGTGCCTCAGCCCATGTCGATGAATGGCGAGATCCGCGGAGACGTGGCCTATGCCTTTGGCGAGAAGATCGAAAAGCCTGTGCTGCAGATTAGAAATAACGAGATCAAAACTTATTCTGCCGCTACAAATGAATTGCTTCTTAGCAAAGCCATCCTCGGCGGTGGCTTGGATGGCAGAAAAATCGCCCTGGTCTGCATTGGCACCAATCCTAACATATCTTTGGGCAATATTGACAACTCTTTCAAACAAAAGTCACGCGGGCTTCTTTCCGTTTATTGGGGCGATAACCGTCCTTTTGGCGGAGATGTAGCCGGTACCAACGAATGGTTTATCCAAATCGAGAAACCCCAATTGATTTTAAACTAAAAAGAGGTATAAAAAGATGAAAGCGACTATAGGAATCTTCCTGATTCTGATGTGTAGCACCATATTGATGGCGCAATGGCACATTGATGAAGGCTTCGAAGGCATAACAACTATTCCCCAGGGCTGGAGCGTTTTTGACGACGGTGATGGTTTGACATGGCGCAATATGGAGCACGCCAATGCTCACAGCGGCAGTCGCGCAGCTTTTGCCGATAACTATCTGCCCAACCAGAACGCGGACTGGCTGATTACTCCCCAGATCAACGTAAATGTGGGCGACAATCTGGAGTTTTACACACGGTCCTGGTACTCTACCGAGAACCTGCAAGTGTATGTATCAACCACTCAGGCTCAACCCGGTGCCATGAACACCCAGCTTTTGAATCTGCAGGATATTGGCACTGACTATGAGCTTGTTGAATTGTCTTTGAACAGCTATGCTGGCATGGATATCTATCTTGGTTTCTTCTGGGAGTGTACAAACTACGGCATCCTGATAGACGACATCAGGATCGGTCAGGAAATAGCCATCGATCCCGAGCTGAATCTCCCGGAATCTGTAAGCATGTATGCCAGTGACACCCTCATCATGGATTTCAGTCAATACATTGTGAGCTCAGATATCAGTATGAGTTCATTGATCGTGGAGCCCAATGCCAACATCGAGGTTCAGATATCCGGCTTGAACGTGAGCCTCAGTTCAAATGATTTTGTGGGCGATGAAGAGCTTGTTTTCACTCTGAACGACGGATTCTCTGGCCTGATTGCCGTTGATACGCTCGAGGTTATCGTACTGGAAGACCCCGCGATTGATTTCTACATATCAGCCGTTAGTTCTCCCCGTATGGTTGAGTATCAAAACATCCCGATGATCCCGGCTTTTGAAGTGACAAATGGCGGTTGGACGGCATACAATGATTTTATCGCAGTTGATCTGGAAGTGTATTCTTCCACAAACGAATTGCTGCACAGCGATGCTTTGGGACAGGTTGTGGATATCCCTCCCGCCGGTAGCGTGAGTTTGAGCATGCCCAACAGCTTTATTCCCACCGATATTGAAGAATTGCGTTTTGAATTTAGCATCAGTACGGAAGATTCAAACCCGGAAAACAACGGTTATGTGGTTTATACTACTATAATCCACCGCTTCACCAGCGGGGGACCGGACACCTTTGGATACCGCTATTTGGACAGCAATGATCCTCTGGGTCCCGAATATGAATGGATAGAGATCAGCGAAACCGGTACATCCTCCATAATGTACGGAGTACCCACCTTCTCAGGTGATGACAACTTCAGTGAAGCGCTTCCTCTGGGCTTCAGCTTCCCCTTCTATGGCGTAGATTACAATACCGCTTATGTAGACATTAATGGCGAAATCCTCCTGGCACCAAACAATTGGCAAACTGATTATCCGGATGAGGGCTGGGACAATGATGGTAATATGTTCAACTACATGTACCCAATTCCCGGTTACACCCAGATGCCGGCTATGATAGCAGTGTATTGGGACGATCTGGAGGCAGATGAAGGCGTGGGAGACGTGTTCTTTGAAACCTTTGGTAGCGAGCCAAACCGGTATACAGTAATACAATGGAACGATCTTAGATTCCGTGCCGGCACGGGAGCGGAAGATCTATTGAAGTTTCAAGTGATTCTATACGAAAACGGCGAAATAAAAATGCAGTATCACACTGTCGCAACAGGCCAAACTGGAGCCTCTATCCCTCATGATGACGGAGCCAGCTCCACCGTCGCCATCCAGAATCAAGCCGCCAATACCGGTCTTCCCTACCTCAGAGAGATCGTGCAAAACAACACTTATATGGGCGTGGAACCTGCAGGTAACATGCTGCACGACAATCTGGCCATTATATTCTATTCGGGTGAGGATGAACAGGAACCCATCATCACTCACAAAGCCAAAGGAAATACTTTCTTCCAGCAACAGGAGCTCATTGCCACCATCATAGATATGACCGATCCGATAGAGGCTGAATTGCATTACAACTACGGTGATGGATGGCTTAGCACGGAAGCAGATATTGTTACCGGCAACGAATACTATTTCAACATCATGAATATGCCTCTGGGTAGCACTGTGGACTACTATTTTGAAGCTAGCGACGGTGCCGGAAACACAGCCACTCTTCCCGCAGACGCCCCCGGCGAAACCTACTCGTTCAAAGTATTGCCCACTGCCGATGCCAAAGTCTTGATTGCCTACAGCGGTACTCAGGATTACAACCGGATCGAGCTGCCCATCTATGAGAACTTGCTTACGGAATTGAACATAGACTATGACATTTACAATTGGGAAGAATACGAAAACTATCAGATCCCGAATTTGTACCAAGGAATCCTGGCCTATGCGAATACCGGTTCTGCCCACGAGAAGATGCATTATTTTGCTACTGAACTTAGCAGCTATCTGGACAGCGGCACAGATCAGGAGCCACGAAATCTCTGGTTCGCCTCAGATGGCCTGGCTTCGTCTCAACACGCGCATCCGAATTCCAGCAGTATCCGCCGCTTGATGAGTGGCTATTTCCGCACATATTATGTCGCCACAGGTTTGGGTGGGGGATCAAACGGCCTGGGCGGCCCGGACAGCTTTAGTTACGAAAGCGGAACCATCCTCGCTTTGCCCGGAACTCCGGTTGGAACAGTGGATTTGGAATATCCCGTTTACGCGAATTCTCCGGATTGCATCTTCCCGAACGATGCTGCCGGCGATCCATACTACGATTCGGTTCCCTATCCCGAAATCGGTGCTGAATACATTTATGCTTTTGAAGATGGTCCCATAGGCGGTCAGGCTTATCTTTACCATGGGGTGGCTGCCACCACGGTGGAAACACCCTCTTTCAAAACCCTATATTTCAGCTTCGATTTCTCTCAATTGACTAATCCCAATCACCGCGCACAGTGGATGGAAGACCTCATGACCTGGTGGAATATAAGCCCCTCGGATAACAGCGATGCCAATATTCCCACGCCCAGAACAGGCATCACCAATGTGTACCCCAATCCCTTCAATCCTACAACCAATATAGCTTTCACCCTTTCTGAACCCGGAAATGTAAAAGTGGAGATATTTAACATCAAAGGGCAGAAAGTAAGAGTACTGGTAAATGATATAAGAAACGCAGGTATGCACACTGTGGTTTGGAATGGCAAAGACGATAATGGTATGGGCGTAGCAAGTGGAGTTTACTACGTCCGTTTCAGCGACCGTCGAAGCTCTCAAACCAGAAAACTAACCATGATCAAATAAGGGGAAAACATGCAAAAGACAATTATGCTAATCCTTGGCTTTGCATTAAGCCTATCCTTTCTCTGTGCCGGAGATTTTATCATCGGCACAGATGACGACACACAAAACAAAGTGCCGCTCTATGGTTACGCGAATTACGGCTGGACCAAATTCTTCTACAAAGCAGATGAATTGCAAGCAGCAGGATTCACAACAGCTCAAACTATCGAAAGAATCGCCTTCTACGTTGGCAATGACCAGACTAACTATGAAACTGACAACCAGATGGTTTACATGGGTTATTTCTATGATTCCCAGTACTCCAGCACAAGCTATCAAAACCCTGCATACCATACTTTGGTATATTCGGGAACGGTATCCTGGAATGGCCCGGGCTGGCAGGAAATCATTCTTGATACTCCATATTCATTTGACCCAACATACGGCTGGAATCTGGAAATACTGTGGGAAAACCATGATGGTTCCAGAATTGGTGGTCCGCCCAATTTCCATACAACAGGAACATCTTTTTACAGTGCAGTGTACAAGAACGGCACCTCATGGTCCACATCAAATGGATCGCGATCAAAAGACTACAGACCAAACATCTGGCTGATGAGCAGCCCCGACGCCCCACCACCTCCTGCCACGGCTGTCCTGCCCCTAGACGCAGCCATAGATGTCCCCTTGGATACCATGCTGCGCTGGGAACATAATGGCGGTATGCCAAACGATTATATGCTCTGGGTGGGGACCGACAACCCTCCCTCAAATATCGTTAACGCCCTGAGTCTAAGCGAAACCGGATACACGTTGCCGCAAAACCTGGATTACTCCACCACTTACTATTGGAGAGTGGTGCCGGTAAACGACATCGCTCCGGCAATGAACTGCCCCATATGGTCTTTCACAACCATGGCAGATCCATCAATAGTCGATTATCCCCATCTGGAGACATTCGACGGAGAATTCCCTCCCGGTGGTTGGACGCAGTGGGCAGGAACTTTATCAGATCCCATCAGTTTTACCAATGGAACTCGCTGGGTACAGGATGATTGGCTAAACTATGCCGGAGACGATAAAGCCGCCAAAATCAACATCTGGGGTTCGATGAGCGGATACCTGATCTCGCCCATGTTCAATATACCGGATGAAAACTATGTAATGAAAATCGATGCCGCCATTCTTAAATATGGCCAGACCCCTGAAGGAACTCCACCAAACTACAGTGCCACAGACGATCAATTTGCCATTCTGATCGGGGATGGATATAGTTGGGAAGTAGCAGATGTAGTAAGAGAATACAACAACAGCGGTTCCGAATATGTGCTGAACAATATCCCGATGGCGGGTGAAACCATCACTATCTCGCTGGCAGAGCATACCGGTCATATCCGTGTTGCATTCTTTGCCGGATCCATCGATTCCAATGATGACAACGACTATATGCTGAATAATTTCTGGATTGGTGATGCCGATTACAGCTATCCCACTCCCACAGTGCAGATGCTTACGGACGAAAGCACCGGTGCACCTCGCCTTAGCTGGGAACCAATCCCCTACGCTCGTAAATACAACCTATACAAAACAAACGATCCAAGTACGGATTATATTCATTTCAAAAGTATCAGCGGAAGCTCCTATGTGGTGGATCCCGCAGAAAACAAAGCATTTTTCAAAATCACGGCAGAGTAAATTCCCACTCTGATGTATCCCTAATTTCGAAATTCTGTTATCGCACATTACGAGGCGCCCGGCCAAAGCGCCTCGTTCTTTTTTGCAAATATACAGGGTTTGAGATACCCATCAGGCTACAGGGATAATTCAGCTTGACCTGAAAGCACGTCTAAAGAAAGCTGTACGGTAAAGAACACTCTGAGGAGAAAGACATGTTGAAAACAAACGAATACTTCGAAGGTAAAGTAAAATCGATCGCCCTGAACAACCATCTGGGCAACTCCACCATAGGCGTGATGGACATCGGCGAATATGAATTCGGCACATCCACTATCGAGCATATGACAGTCATCAGCGGAGCCTTGATCGTGAAACTACCGGACACTACAGAATGGAAAACCTACAATCCCAACGAGACCTTTATCGTGGCTGCCAATCAGAAATTCCAGCTGAAAGTAAAAGAACAGACCGCGTATCTCTGCCGTTACGAGTAGAAAACTTTTATAAGCACCGGCCCGAGGCTCAGACCTCGGGTTTTTTTGTGTCTATGCACTCCCTGCATCCCTCTATTTGTGAAGATGTATACCCAAGGGGATTAGTCCCGGTATTAGCATCTGTCCCGTAACTCCCGTAAACACGAGATATCTGCTGATGGTGAGCGCGTGCTAAAAACCAGTGCTAAAACCTGCTAAAACCAGAAAGACCAAAAATTCATGTCCATTGTCAGCTCTGTAGACAGTGTTAATTAAGTGGTCATCAAGCCTTAATCAAGCGTTAATAATTAACGCTTGGTGAAGGCTTGATGACCACTTGATTAACACTGTCTACAGAGCTTACAGAGAGATTTGGAAAATGGT
>DHSO01000048.1 GCA_002410505.1 Cloacimonetes bacterium UBA5284
CGATTTTTTGGGGGAATGCCTGATTTTGTGCGTAATGTCAGAATTATCGCCTACTTTAGCAGGTGCATATACAGCAGGCGATAGAGCAGAGAATCTCCGATGAGCGTAGCAGAATCGCGCTCAGCATTGCGTTCAGCTTCCTCCCGGGTAGCAGCTCCGCTTTTTAGATCGGTATGCTCCAGATAGTTAACCGTAGCTCCGCTGACCGGATCGATCAAAGAAAGGCGAATATCCGCTAAAGATGTGTAATGCTTCATGTTATTGATATATTTACCCGGCTTTGCCTCAATACGGATCTTGAGCAAGTATTCCGCTTCGTCCAGTTTTGCGGCGATGCCTATATTCAGGTTTGCCAGTGCGCCTGCTACGGATTCACGATAGCCTCCCTGAAAGGCAGATAGATAAGCATAGTCCAAAAATACCAGAGGTTTGCTTACATTTATCTCCAAGCTTTTAGTGTTGAAATTGACAGCTTGCCAGATCTTTAGGGCGGCTTGGTTCTGCAGCAATGAGCTGTAATGGTCTTTATCGAAGTATAGGTCAACTCTCTGAATAGGATCGAGACTGTCTATACGATCTACCGGAAATATATATCTGCCTTCGGGATCGCCAAAACGTGGATTTGAAAACACAATGGATTCCGAGCTTGCCCCCAAAGGAATATTGGACAAAGCCTCTCCGCTATCGTGGTGTATCACTTTAGCTTCCAGTGTTATGCTTTTATTTGCTTTGGCGATGGCAGATACAGTTCCGGTGTTCCATCGATAATCAATGATATGGGTTAATTGATTTAGACGCAAGAAGATCTCGCCGGCGATGTTTCCCTTGGGGCTGGACAGATTCATGTCCAAATACTCCGAGATAAGGTCCAAAGCCGAGAGTAAATAGGGGATGGCGATGCCGGGTTGTTCGGCTGCGCTGTCATATTGCGCGATCAGATCTTGAGCCCGGGATATGGCCAGATCCCGCTGACGCGCTCTATCGGCATAGTACTCAGCTTTATTCAAGCGATAGAGAACGTAGTATGTGCCGCCTGTCTCGTAACTTTTCAACGGGCTCAGATTCTTCAATTGTGTAGAGCTGCTGCTGCGGATATGAGAGATGTATTCACTGTGAGATATTCCCATAATCTCGGTTTGAGATACTTGCGTTTCGGTCTCAATATAAGTGCTGATCTGCATGGCAATGTCATTTGCAGCCATCTCCCGTGCCATATCCTTGTATTTGGGTATGGAAGTCTTCACATGCACCAAGCTACTGAAATAGGCGGGATTGTGCTCCTGTGATTGAATCCAATCCGGAGCGTTTTTATTTGCCGTGCAAGATACCAGGCAAAAGAGGCAAATCAGGTAAAAGCAGCCCTTTCTCATCTCAGATAACCGGTAACATGCTCCACGATTTCGTCGCTAAGATCGCTCAAGACAGTATTCAGCATCTGAGCTGCTGATGGAGCAAAAACCTCATTCTTGTTAACCAGTCTCAGTTGATCATCCTTCAGCGCGCGTTTATCTCCGCCGGTGATCTTGCCCCAGTTTTCATTGAAGGTATATGATGGATCAAAATTCTTGTGTGCCAGTATCTTTCCGCTACTTACATCTAGCAATGTGTAAGAAACTATCACTTGAATGCTACTGCTCAAAGTATATTCTATGAAACTACATTCGATTTCCTTTTCTTTTAGATCATTATCCTCTTCTTCTATGGTAGTGGATTCCGAGACATCTTTTGAGCTTACTTTTGGAGGATTGTACGCGATCTGCAGGATGTTTCCGCTCAGTATTGTATTAGCTCCCAGCAAATGACCAATGGAGGAAGCACTGCTTTCTTCTATCAGTCCAGAAGCGCCTAGTGCCTGTTCAGTCAATACTTGATCAATGCTGTCCCGGGTGATTAAATCCGTATATTCCATTATCTGGCTTGTATGCATCAGCTTATCCACGATCATAGCGCTTAGCAATTCCGAGGCGGACCCGTGTTTTTTGCCAAAACCGGAAACATCTTCAAAGGGTAGGATTGCCACACGTGTGACGGCTTTCTGGCGGGCGGTTTCATAACGACTGGCACTATCCAGATAGTTGGGAATGAATTCCATGGCTTTTTTGAAATACTCTGCAGCAAGGCGTTGACCGGATTTCGAGGAATCCATACGGCTTTGGTGAATAGCCTTTTGATAGTAGTTTTGGGCGCATCTGGATTTGGTTTCGGCGATTTCCGTACTGTAGTCCATCGCATCGAAGCTGAGCCTCAGACCGGACTCTGGATTGATGATTGGAGGCAGGGTTTTGATGGCGTCACTCATCTTTTGCAAGGCCAGATATTCCGCCAGAATCTCTTCCTGGCCATCTTCGTCGTTCCGATTCTGCAAATCCAACAGATGTTCTTTGCGCTGGATGATGGCCAGAGGATAGCTTTCCTTCAGGGTGATCTGAGCCTTTCTGTATTCCGGCTTAAGCTTCAGGGACTCAATGGCATAAAAGGTGGCAAGCTCATAGTTCCCAAGTTTCTGTGCTTTTTCGGCTTTGGACTGATACTTTTTGTTGCGGGCGCAGGCGGTTAGAGAAAGCAGTATACATAAAGTAAAGAGTCCGATGTGAAACGTGGCTGATTTCATTAAAACCTCAAAGAGTAGTCAATTATTTATGCTAATTACTTTGGAACATGTCTCATGCAAGCCTTGTCTTGTCAAGCCGGAATTTCGCTGATGCTAGCTTCGGAGTATACATCTCGCTCAAGAAATGCTTGCCGGTTCTGCGGATTTATACACAGCTAATACCTTATCCCTGCGAAAGAATTCTGCAATGAAGAGCATTACGCTCAACATACCTGCTCTTGCGTTTTAGTTAAACAAATGTGAGAAGTCCCATAGATTATGCATTTAGCTTTGCTGTATGCAAAGAATGATTCGTCCATGGCTTCATTTACGGGCTATCCTTGCCCTATGCTCAATCCCGTGCCGATCCGGATATCGTCCCGTTATCATCGAGTGACTACTGGAGGATATCGGCTCTACATCAGCTTCGGCACAGCTTAAGTACATGGGGTAGCACAGACATATCCTGAAATAGGCCTGATCCGGCCTGAGTTTCTACCGGGGTTTTATACAATCAGGTAGGGCGAATCGCATGGTCTATGAATGCAGGACTTGTCTTTGTGCTGTTTCAATTTGCGCTTGACACAATAGGGCTGGTGAAGCATTTTGATTTGAAGCCAAAATTGAAGGATAATTGATGGACTATATTGAATTTAAGAGAGAAGCCGGCGAACTGATTGAACAAATAGGGGAGATCCGCAAGCTTCTGGATCTTGACAAAAACATAACAGAGCTCCGGGAATTGGAAAATAACATGAATGTACCCGGTTTTTGGGATGACCAGAATTCAGCTAAAAAAACCGGTAAGCGCGTAGCTCAATTGCGAGATGAGATCGAACACATCGCGAAACTGGAGGCTAACAAAGAAGAGTTGGAAACGTATATTTCATTTTTGGACGAAGAGTTTTCCAACGACATGCTGGAAGAGGCAATTCGCAGCTTGATCCAGATTCGGCAATTCACCGAAAAAGCAGAGATCGAGTGCCTTTTGAACGACAAATACGATCACAACGATGCACTTTTTACAATCCATGCCGGTGCCGGCGGCACTGAAGCCCAGGATTGGGCACAAATGCTCTTGCGTATGTATATGCGCTGGGCGGAAAACAATAAGTACACATTCAATGTGATCGACAGCTTGCCCGGGGAAGAAGCGGGAATCAAAAGTGCCACCATCGAGATTGGCGGCAACCTCGCCTATGGCATGCTGAAGAGCGAGATTGGTATCCACCGTCTGGTGCGTATGAGTCCCTTCAATGCTCAGGGGAAAAGACAGACCTCATTCGCTTCTGTGTTTGTGTATCCGGAGTTTGACGACGATATCGAAGTGGAGATCGATGCCAAAGACCTCAAGATCGATACATACCGGGCCAGCGGGGCCGGCGGGCAACACGTGAATACCACTGATTCCGCCGTGCGCATCACTCATCTGCCTACAAACATCGTAGTGAGTTGCCAGAATGAACGCTCTCAGATTCAGAATCGCGAGAAAGCTTTGGCAATCCTGAAAAGCCGGCTCTATCAGTATTATGAAGAGCAACGAGAAGCAGAAAAAAAGAGCCAAGAGAGTTCAAAAACAGAGATCGGCTGGGGCAATCAGATTCGTTCTTATGTGTTTCAACCCTATCAGATGGTAAAAGATCACCGTACAAATCATGAAAGTGGCCAGGTAGATAAGGTGATGGACGGCGACTTGGATCCTTTTATCTACGCCTGGTTGAAAATGGGCGCAAAACAGAGGATGAATGGCTAAAGATTATAAGCAGCTGCTGAACAAACTGGATATGACGCGATTGCCGAGGCATATCGGCATCATCATGGACGGTAACGGCAGATGGGCAAAAAAGCGCATGCAGCCCAGACTTTTTGGGCACAGAGCAGGAGCCAAAGCCATCCGTCAGGTAGTGGAATTAGGAGTTGAGCTAAAGCTTGAAATCATAACCTTTTATGCTTTTTCGACAGAGAATTGGAGCCGCCCCAAGGAGGAAGTTCAAGGGCTCTTGAAGCTGCTGAAAGAATTCCTGATCGATGAGATACCGGAGCTGAATGAACAGAACATACTCGTGGATTTTGTAGGCTCGGAGCAGGGCTTGGATTCACAGTATCTGGCAGAAATACGTGCTTTGGCAGCTCAGACCCACTCAAACACTGGGATGAAAGTAAATATAGCTTTCAATTACGGGGGCAGACTGGAGATAATCGAGGCTATAAAAAAGCTGAGTTCCGATGAGATAGCAGCTTTGAATACTGAAAACTTTGGCAGTTATCTATATACGGCAGGTCAGCCCGACCCGGATTTGATTATTCGTACCAGCGGAGAATCCAGGCTCTCAAATTTCCTGATCTGGCAGGCGTCTTATGCTGAAATCTATATAACAGATACACTGTGGCCGGATTTTGGGAAAGCCGAATTTACACTGGCATTGATGGATTATCAAGGTCGAAAGCGAAGATATGGAGGGATATGACGATGTCTGAACTGAACAAGCGGGTACTGGTTTCAATAATTTTCATTCCTGTTTTGATTCTGGCTCTATATTTTGAGGGCATCCCCCTGTATCTGATGTTTCTGCTGCTTAGCCTGATGGGCAGTAAGGAATATATATCCATGATGCGCAAGGCGGATATCCTTATACCTTGGCTGTGGATTGTGATAAACCCCGTGCTTTACAGTTTGTGGCTCCTGTTTCCCAAGGCGGAGATCAGTTTGCTGTTTCTGGCAATTATCGCGGCGATGCTTCATGAATTGAGCGTTTGGGACGAAAAGAAAAGTGTTCCCAGATTCTTTGCCAACCTGTTCGGTACCGTTTATACAGCCATGATGCCGGCAATGATTGTTAAGATCGGCTTTATCCTGCCTGGATCAAAGATTTTGCTTGCCTTAATCCTTATGATATGGATTGTGGATTCATGTGCTTATTTTATTGGCATGCGTTTTGGGAAACGCCGTGAAGTAACACTAGTTAGCCCTCGCAAGAGTCTTGAGGGTTTTATCGCTGGCTTGCTTGCTCCGGTGTTGATCTCAAGTATATTGTATATTATTGGCTTTGGCCACTTTTCGCCAATGCAACTTGTGCTTCTAGCGCTTGCTGCAGGTGTGTTTGGTCAGCTGGGAGACCTTTTAGAATCTATGCTAAAGAGGTTTTGTAACGTAAAAGACAGTTCGAAATTGATTCCCGGACATGGGGGAATATTGGATCGCACCGATAGCATCCTCTTGGCCGGAAGTTTTTTGTATGCTGCCCTGCTGGTTTTGCCGTAGGGACATGATTAGTATTTGTGATGTACAAATGTAACAGAGAATATGCGTAATTTCATGGAGGAAATTATGAAGAAAACATTATTGATAGCCCTATGTCTCGTAGCTGCTGTGGCAGTATGGGCACAAGGCCAAGAGACCTTTGCCAATTTTGACTACACAGGCACGAACTACGTTGATGGTTCTTTCACCGGAGACACCGGTGTGGAATGGAACTATTTTGCCGTCACAGGATCTGTTGCCGGCTCTAATGATAATTCAATCGATGGTGCGGGAATGATTCTGAGACGCAGCGAAGCTCCCAGCAGGATAGTATCGGCTTCCATACCCGGAGGCATCGGGAATTTCACGGTCCAGATGCGTAAAGCTTACACCAGCACAGGCGACAGACAGCTTGCTCTGTATATCAATGACATTCATATAGCGGATTCTCAAACCTTTGGCGGAACACCCGGAGCTGATGAAACCGTGCATGAATTCGTGGTCAATGGTGTGAATGTACCCGGTGATTTTGTAATGGAAATTCGTAACATTCAGGGTGGAACCTCCAACCGTCAGGTTACTATCGATAATATCACATGGACTGCCTATGGCTCTGGAATGCAGTTCGTGGCCAATCCCACTTTCGACCCACCGGCCGGTCATTATGACCAGGCCATTAATGTCTCACTTGCCACTACAACCGAAGGTGCAAGTATCTATTATACCACCAACGGCAGCGAACCAACCCAGTCTTCCACTCTGTATACCACTCCCATAAACGTATCTTCTCCCATGACTATCATGGCCAGAGGATATGCTGAGGGCTATGAACCCAGCGCTGTGGTATCTGCGGAATATGGTTTTGTGGTACCCATCAGCAATCTGAGCGAATTGAGAACTCAAAATGCCGATAACACAACCGTTTATAAAGTAATGGGCGATGTGGTTTTAACCTATCAAAGAAGCTCCCGCAATCAGAAGTATGTTCAGGATCACGATGCGGCTGTTTTAATTGACGATACAGCCGGAGTGATCACCACAAACTATGATATTGGCGATGCCATCAGCGGCCTTACCGGAAAATTGAGCATGTACTTCGAAACCATGCAGTTTATTCCCACGCAGGATCCCGGTCCTGCTACCAGCAGCAATAACTGGATTCACATTCCAACAGTTACAATTGGCGACCTGAACGCAGATATCGGAGTAAACAATTACCAATCCCGTATGGTTTATATTGATGGAGTAAGCTTCGAAGGTGCTAGCGGTAACTATGCCAGCGGCGAGAACTATACCATCTCCGATGGCACCGGTGCTCTCACTTTCCGTACAGCTTTTGCAGAAGCTGATTACATCGATACTCCCATCCATGGCGGCACTTTCAGCGTGAACGGCCTGGTGGGTCACTATCAGGAAACAGCACAGATCACACCCAGAAGCCTTGCCGATTTCAACCCTACTTCGAGCGATGATCCTCTCCAGGTTCCCGCGCAGGTGGCTTTGATCGGCAACTATCCCAATCCTTTCAATCCGGAAACCACTATCCAATTTCACATGGAAAACCCGGCTCCTGCCACAGTTGATATATTCAATCAGAAAGGCCAGATAGTGAGGAGCTTCGATATTCAGCAGGCAAACGCCGGCACGAACAGTCTGGTATGGAATGGTTTGGACAACAGCAACAATTCAGTATCCAGCGGAGTATACTTCTTCCGTCTAAGAAGCGGAAGCTACAGCTCCACCAAAAAAATGGTTCTGATGAAGTAACTTGAACATCAAGAGTAACCTGTACAGTCTGATAGCGATATGTATATGGTCTTCTCTGGAGCTCGCCGGAAAGCTTTTGGGGGAGGGGATATCACCCTTTGCCATTACAGCGTGGCGATTTCTGATCGGAGGGGCCGTAATACTGCCATTTGCTATCCGGCAGGGGACTCGAGATAGAGTTAAATTAAACATAGGCAGCATATTGACTCTCGGCGCTTTGGGAATCCTGAACGTCGTGGTCAGTATGCTGCTTTTGCAATTGGCAATCTATTATGGAAAGGCGTCACTCACCGCGATCATCGTGAGTATGAACCCTCTGTTTGTGAGTTTGTTTGCCTATATCATCATCCGCGAAAAGCTAAGCAGCTATCAAGTGTATAGTCTATTGATGGGAATCGCGGGGCTTTTGGTTATCATCTTGGGAGAGAAAGACCTATTGAGCGCAGATTACACAAACCTGTCTCTGGGAGTTTCTTTTGCCATATTGGCCGGCATTACTTTCGCATTGTACACGGTGCTAACCAAAAGGGCTGTTATTCGCTATGGAAACAGTGTTACCAATGGAGCTTCCTTTCTTATCGGAGGCATCATCCTCAGCATTATCAATACATTGATCGGCAAGACCATGATGTTTGAACCCAGTATTCAAAACATCAGCTTAATTCTGTATTTAGGCGTGATCGTTACGGGAATCGCCTATCTCTTCTATTTTGAAGCTATGAAAACACTCAGTGCGGCAAAAGCCTCCATTTATTTCTTTCTCAAGCCGGCTCTGGCTTCACTGTTGGCATTCGCTTTTCTACGAGAACATCTTAGCATAACTCAGGTGCTGGGGATTGTATTAGTGATGCTTGCGCTTAGTCGACGACTTTGGCTGAAACGGATATGAATGAGATCAATCTAAAGCGAAACATTGCCTTTACCACCAGTTCACAGGTGATCACCATGTTTGCTTCGTTTGTGGCAAACTGGTATCTTGCCCGTTTTCTCGGTCCTGAACTGCGGGGTCAGTATGTATATCTGTTCACGGTCAATTCTGTAGTCTGGCTCTTACTGGATATGGGCGTATCAAAATCTCTGATGTATAGCTTGCAGCGGGATAAAGCTGATCCCAGCGCGCTCTACACGATGTCCCTGATATTCTTTTCGATTAGTATGCTTCTGTCTTTTGGTGTTTTTGCAATGTTCGGTAACAAGATTCTGGGCTCTGCTACCTATCCACCGCTGATAGTTTTTGCCCTTAGCTTCTACATCGCTCTGTTTCAATTGCACAGCCGGCAGAAGGTGATGTCCATTGGGCTGAATCGTATAAAGGACTATTCTCTTTTGCTTACTCTACCGACGGTAGTGTTTGGACTTCTGATCTTGCCTATGTACTGGCTCTTTCCAGCTAAGTACCGCATGCAGGGCAGCTATCTATTGAATGTGTTTGTAATGTTGTCCATTACGGTGTTTTTCCATTTTCGTCTGTCGCGAAAGATAAACTTGAGATTCAAGTGGGATTTTCCCTTGGTAAAGCGCTCATATCAGTTGGGATACAAAGCATTTCTCAGCGAGTATATGACTATCCTGATGACCCGGGTGGACGTCTTGTTGCTAAAGCGCTTGGGTAGTTTCGCTGATCTTGGCGTCTATATGTTGGCGATCAATTTTATCGATGTCATCACCGTGACCAGTAATGCGATCGGCATTGTTATTTTGAACAAGTTTGCGGCTTTAAATAATGATAAGGAGTCTCTGGCCATTCTGCGCAAGATATTCGTGTTGATGATCGGTTTCAATATTATCTGCATTCTAGGGATGGCAATCTTTGGAAGATTTATCATCAATTTGATGTATACGTCGGATTACATTGGATCCTGGAAAGCTTTTTTGTATCTTGGTCCTGCGATATTTGGGCTTACTTTGGGATCCCTGTTCAATACTTTTCTTTGGGCAAAGGGTTTTCCCATATTCACGATTATCGCTCCTGCAATATCTGCAATTAGCAAACTGATCTTGGGTTCGTTCCTGATTCCCAGATATGGATATCTGGGAGCGGCAATGTCGTCCTCCATCGTATATCCTATTTGGATTGTAATGCTGATGATTTGGTATTTCAGCACTCATACACAGCAGCACATCTCTAGCCTTGTAATTCGTAAAGAAGATATTAAAGATATTTCCCTGATGGTCCATTCTCTAATCAGCAAAATAAAAAGGGAAGCTATATGAAGATAGTATTTATTAACAGAATATTCCCCAATCCGGCTGAGCCAACCATGGGGAATTTTGTCTTGAAAAATCTGGTGCATTATCCGCTCGATATAGATCTGGAAGTGATCGCGCCGGTTCCTCCGTTTTTGAGATGGCGGCGCGGCAAGAAAGCAAGAGTACCTTTGTGGCGCATGCAGGACCTTGGCAGCAGGCGTATTCGGGTCTGGCATCCCCGCTTTGCCCTCTTTCCCCGGAATTATTTAAGGGCACTGGTGCCCACATTTGAGTATCTTGCCATACTACCACTATTATGGTATCTTAATAAAAGGAAGAATATCGACTGTTTACACGCAAATTTTTGTGTGCCCGATGGTTTGGCAACCGCGAAGCTCTCCCGCGCCTTGAGTATACCCTATGTCATCACAGAGCATCAAGCGCATCTGCATGAGCTTCTGGCAAAGCCATATTTGAAGCGAATGATGCTTCCCGCCTATGCGGCGGCTGTTAAAGTGATAGCAGTATCGGAGCACACAAAGCAAATCATGCTGGATGCTGGGGCATACCGGAACAACCTGATGGTGATCCCCAATGGCATCGATATATCTCTGTTTGCCGCGCATAAAGAATTGAACGAGATCAGGAAACTCATCTATATCGGATATCTGGTGGAGCACAAAGGTATCCATATACTTTTAAAAGCCCTGAGCCTGACCGGGGACTTGTCACTGAGTCTGACCATTGTGGGAGATGGAACATACCGCGGCACTCTGGAGGCCTTGGCTGAAAAGCTGAGCATAAAAGACAGAGTCCGTTTTTTGGGCGAAAAAAGCCCTCAGGAAATAGCAGCATTGCTGAAAGATCACGACGCTTTAGTGCACCCAAGCTTCATTGAAAGCTTTGGAATAGTGGTTGTTGAAGCCATGGCATCAGGGTTGCCTGTACTTGCCACAAGAAATGGAGGCAGCGAGTTTATCGTTACCGAAGAAACCGGTCTCATCGTAGCGCCCAACGATCCTAAGGCTCTAGCCCAAGGCATTTATGATCTGCAATCTAAAGCATGGAATAGCAAGCGAATATCGGAGATAACCTGCAGCAAATACGATATAAAACAAGTAGTGAATCAGACTGTCCGGCAGTATCCCAGTTACAAGAACGAATTCAGTATTTGTCATCTATCATCAGTGCATATTCGAGAGGATGTTCGAGTGTTTTACAAACAATGCACCAGTTTGGTAGATGCAGGATTCAAGGTTCATCTGGTGGTCGCGGATGGTAAGCGCCATGAGCGCAGAAATGGAGTGATTATTCACGATACCGGTGTTCCCGGGAGTCGTAAGCAAAGATTCATCAGCGCTCCGATCCAGGTTTTCAGGCGAGCTTTATATATCGGGGCAGATGCATATCAAATCCACGATCCCGAGTTGTTACCCGGAGCAATTCTATTCAAATGGATCACTCGTAAACCGGTGATCTACGATATCCACGAATGCTACCCGGAGATGTTTCGACACAAAGAATATCTCTCTAAATTCAGCAGGCGTCTCGCAGCAGTAGCCATTGGAGTATTGGAGAAAATCGCTGTAAAGGTGCTTGATCAATCCATTGCCGCTACAGAGCATATTGCCGGTCAGTTCAAAGATATCCCTGTAGTGCACAACTATCCTATTCTTTCTGAGTGGTCTTGGATAGAAACGGATGATAAGCGCTTCATAAGCCGAAATATCTGTTATGTGGGTAGCATCAGCAGAGAGCGTGGAATTGCGCAGATTGTGAAAGCAATTGCGGATGTAGATTGCACTTTTCACCTTGCCGGCAGATACGAACCAGCTGGGTTCAGAGATGAATTAACAAAGCTACCGGGCTTTTCCAAGGTGGTTGAATACGGTTTTGTGAACCGAGAACAAGCGGCTGATATATTCTCCAGTTGTGCATTGGGAGTAGTTCTGTTGGATCGCAACTCCAATCATTTACATTCTTTATCGACCAAGATGTTTGAATACTTGGCAGCCGGTTTACCGATATTGGTTTCAGACCTGCCTACAAATATCAAATTGCTTGACAGTAGTCCTATGGGGAGATACATTGATCCTACCCTGGTGGAACTGATCACAAAAACCCTTGAAGAGCTTCTGTCTGATCCTGAGCGTCTGGCACAATGGGGAGCAAACGGTAAGGCGATGGTATTTGATAAGTTATCCTGGGAATCCGAGAGAGAGATATATTTATCTCTATACAGGAAGATACTAAAACTGGAGAAATCTTGAAAATCCTATTTCTAAGTTCCCGCATTCCATACCCCCCGGATCGGGGTGATAAGGTGCGAACTCTTGTATTGCTGCGAAAGCTGGCAAGTATGGGAGAATTGCATCTCGTCTCTCTGGTGGACCACAAAAAAGACAGCGATGCCATAAATACAATAAAAAAGGAATTTCCCCATAGCTACTTTGTGTCTCACACCAGGTTTCAAGCTCTCATCAATCTGGCACGGAATGTTTTGCGCAAATTACCTTTCCAGGTCGCGTACTATCAAAACGCAAAGCTCCAATCTCTGATTCACAATCTATCCAAAGAACATAGATTTGATCTGGTATATACTCATCTCATCCGCATGGTTCCATACGCCAGAATAATGCGTGAATCTAAAGTTATTCTGGATTATACGGATTGCATTTCTCTGGAATACAGCCGTAGCCTGGGTCACCTAAGCGGCATCAAAAAGCTCTTTTTCAGCATTGAGGCAAAGCGTACCGCCAAATACGAAGAGCGAGTGGCAAATCTATTCGCGGAAAACTGGGCTATATCTCCGATAGACATTCAGAAACTTGGGCTAAAAGATCATCACCGGAGTGTAGTGTTGCCAAACCAAGTATTTGTGGCACCATTGCGGGATAATGTGAAACTCAAAATGCGCCTGATATTTACGGGAAACATGAGTGTGGCACATAACATAGTGGCAGCTCAGAACGTGAGCAAGAAGATAATGCCGGCTCTTTTGCACGATTATCCCAATCTGGTATTTACCATCGTAGGCGCCGCTCCGGCTCCGGACATCCTGGCTCTGGATGGGCTGAACAACACAAAAGTACTTGGTTTTGTAGACGATCTGTATACCGAATTGCAAAATAGCGATATCTTCATAGCGCCTTTGTATTTCAGTGCCGGTATTCAAAATAAGGCTCTGGAAGCAATGGCTTGCGGAATCCCGGTGATCACCACTCCCAATGTAGCTCAGAGCCTGGATGCTCACGATGAAGTAGAGCTGATGATAGCCGAAGATAACCACGCTTTTGTGGAAAAGACAGCATATCTATTGGAGCATCAAGAAGCCAGAGATCAGATCGGAAAATCCGGTCGAGCTTTGGTAATGAAGAAATATTCCCCGGAAGCCATCAATCTGATGATTGAAGAACGGGTG
The DNA here is from genome assembly GCA_002410505.1 of Cloacimonetes bacterium UBA5284. Taxonomy (GTDB): domain Bacteria; phylum Cloacimonadota; class Cloacimonadia; order Cloacimonadales; family Cloacimonadaceae; genus UBA5456. The sequence continues at coordinate 13,210 of DHSO01000048.1, forward strand.
AATCATATAATAAATTCCTGAAAGGAGTAACCCCTATGCAAAAAGTAAAACTGGGCCTCATCGGCTGTGGAAGAATTTCAAAGAACCATCTGGATGCCGTTTCTCAGATACCCGAAGCTGATTTTGTGGCAGTGTGTGATTGTGTGGAAGAGCGGGCCAAACAGGTCGCTGCGGACTATGGCATCACCAAAGTTTATACAGATCATCTTGAGATGCTGAAAAACGAAAAATTGGATTTGGTATCTATTTGCACTCCTAGTGGTATGCATCCTGATATGGGCGTTGATGTTGCCAATGCCAAAGTAAACGTGCTCACTGAGAAACCGATGTCGATCAATGTGGAAGCAGCGGACAAATTGATCAAAGCCTGTGACGATAATCATGTAAGGCTGTTCGTAGTAAAGCAAAACAGGCTAAACAGCACTATGCAACTCCTTAAACGAGCGGTTGACAAAAACCGTTTTGGCAGGATTTATATGGCTCAGGCCAATGTATTCTGGCAACGCCCTCAGTCTTATTATGATGCCGCCAAATGGCGTGGAACTTGGGAGTTTGACGGTGGCGCCTACATGAATCAGGCCAGCCACTATGTAGATGCTATTTATTGGCTTTTAGGAAATGTAGATAGTGTATCGGCATTCACCTCCACAATGGCACGCAAAATTGAGGCTGAGGATACCGGAAGTGCCATTCTGAAGTTTCGCAGCGGCATCATCGCTTCCATCAATGTGACCATGCTCACCTACCCAAAAAACTTTGAAGGCTCAATAACCATTATCGGCGAAAAAGGTATCGTGAAAGTGGGCGGAGTGGCGGTAAACAAGATCGAGAAATGGGAATTTGAAGAATACGATGACGACGATCGAATTGCCCTGGACAGCAATTATACACCGCCAAACGTCTATGGATTCGGCCACAATCCCTACTACCGTAACGTGGTAGATGTGTTATTGGAGAAAGCCGAGCCCTCCACCGATGGGCGCGATGGCAGAAAATCGGTCGAAATTATTCAAGCTATCTACCGTTCCGCCAAGACAGGCAAGAAAGTTTCCCTGCCTTTATAATTCTGTTTTATGGAGATAACGCCGGATTCTATGGAGTCCGGCTTTTTTGTAATCAAGATGCGCTCATGAGTGCTTGCTATGCGCCTGAACGGTAACTCTATAGCTTGAGACAATTCGAAACTTAAACAGAATCCCTAGGGGGCAAATCTACCTTTATATTATCGCATTCGTATTATTCAAACAGAATAGTATCTCCCATAACCGTATGTGAGTATATGTTGAAGCTTTGGCAAAGACATAATTATTGGTGAAGTCAAACATGCAGCTGAGTCCTAAAGCACACGAGCCTAAAGAGCGGTACAAGTGAGCCGAGTAAAGACAGTACGGGTAATATCTGACTTTAAGAAATATAAGCTGCTACCTTAATAGCCCCAGTAGTAGTAATAATCGTCTTCGTCCCAGTTCCCAAAAGTGTAACTTATGTTCACAAAGCCGTCGTTTGTGATGAACACATAAAGGGCCCTGTCATTGGGAAAATACCAGATATAATCATAGTCGTAATCTTGATATACATCATAGTCACCGTGAATGGATTTCAGTTCTTCAATGATATCCACCTCGGTCTTGGTTTTATCACCCAGATTAAAACGAATTTCCCACTGAGACACAGTCAGACTGTCGTAGCTGGGATAGATAATGATTTGGGACGCTTCAGGCTCTGTACCAAAACTGCCCCTATATATCCTGTCGTCCAATCTTAACTCGATACCTTTGTCCTTGAGATGGGCTATGGTGGTGGAGACGGAATCGTCGTAGGATATCTCAAACATGCCCTTTTGGGCATAGACGCTCGTAATGAGCAGAATCAGAGCAAAAACCAACAGTAAGTTCTTCATCTTAACCTCTTTTTCTTTGTCATTCAGGTATTGTGGGATGTGGTTTTTTATCTGCGAATTATCAACATAATAGTCATAACCATTAAGCAAGCAAAAGAAACTTGCGCATAATAATGCAGTCTGTTCTATGCATGAAAAATGGCGGATGTAATATCCGCCAGTACTGGAAATGGAGCTAAATGGGGGATTCGAACCCCCGACCTACTGATTACGAATCAGTTGCTCTACCGAACTGAGCTAATTTAGCTTGTAAATATTTAAATCGATGTCTATATCGGGAATGTCAACGAAAAAGGTTTCAATTTGTCTGATTCCACCGGTGTCTTCCACTTTCAAGCTACGCTCTGTATCGTGATAGATGGAAGTGAGGCTGTTTATGTTTACCTCGGAGCTGGCACTGAGATTGCGAGGATAGAAGAATGGGATTTCACCCAATTTGATGGCTTCTTTATCTCCTTGGATGATCTCATATTCCGGCAGAGGCAAGCGGTATTCCAGATAGATATTGATCGAATCGGGCAAGCTTGCCAGTCGATCTTTGGCGATGGCATAGCAATTGATGTCGTTGCCTTCAGCGATCAGATCGCTATGGATCAGTTCCGGGATAAAGTGTTTGGGATGCAGATTGGAGCAGAGAAAGTATTGGCTCTCCACGCCGTTTAGCTGCAGGTGTTCCACTCTGGCCCCGGAATTCAGGAAAAAACTGTAGTAGTCTGTATCGGGGAGATCTTGTTTGTTTACAGTAAAATTCACATTGGCATAGAGACGGCCGACATTTGTCCCGAGGGTAAGGTTCAGTTCGTAATCCAAGCCTTCCAGCAGGCTGAAACGTATGGGGGAACCATATATGGGATCATCCGCAAAGAGGGCAAGAACCATGCTAAGCAGGATCAGGCAAAGGGCAACGCGTTTCATCGACTCTCCTTTTGTATTGTGAATTTGAGGCTACTATGGATTTGGGGACTGTATTTTCGTCAAGGGAAAAGTAGTGGAGCAGGGGATGATAATCGGATATGGGCAGCAGGTTCTCAATAGAGCATGGTAGCTTCCACGGCTTCATGAAGAGGGAGAACCCGCAGATTGTACTGCCATAAAAAGCTAAGGATCTGGCGAAAGACAGAAGATGGGCAAGAATCTTGATAGCCTTCATTTTCGGCATCAAAACGGTGAAAACCGATGATGATGATGGCTTCGTTGTTCATGATGCCACGCAGGATTCTGTGCTTAACCGGTTCGGCGCTCCAGCCACTTTGATATGCAAGATACCCCAAGGCTTTGCGGTCGATGGGTGAGTGCATGGCAAAGTCGCTGCTGCCGCGGATGTTTTGGTAAAGATTGAGTATGATGGGATAGACTTGAGAAGGGCACTGGCCTCGAGGGAGTGCGAAAGACCTGGGATTCAACCCTTGCTGGATGAGGTTACTGAAATCCTGATTCAGGTTCTGTTCGACTTCATCCAAATCTAATTGATTCAATTGTTCGTGATGCAGAGTGTGTCCGCCGGTTTCCCAAGCATGTTCCAGTTCCATCTCTCGTATTTGATCCCAAGTCATAAAGCCATGGTTGCCCACTGCTCCGCTATTAACGAAATTGGTGCCGCGAAAACCGAATTCTTGCATAATTGGGAAGGCTTTGTCATAAATAGAATAATGCTGGTCGTCGAATGTGAGAACCACGATTGGTGAACTGATGGGATCGGGGGATACAGGCTTACATGCCGATATCAGCATCAGAAAGGTCAAGGCCAAAAGACAGGGACATGCCAATGCTGTGGCGACCTTTCGAATTCGTAAAATGGCTGTAATCATAGTATAAACCTATTTGGGAATGGGGTAGAGGCTTGATAGTGCCCAAAAGACGATATTGCCAAAGCTCTTCACTGTCCATCGTGGAAAGCTGGCAAAGAGGGATCAGTTCGATCTTTTCGCTAACTGGTCGCTGTAAACGAAGCTGATAACGGGAGCTCTCGAAGGGGGCGTATTCATGCTTGGTGTAGGCTGCTCCGAGGTCGAGAAGAGTGTTCTCGGCAACCTTAGCACTTGTTTCGGCTTGTAAATAGAGTTCATGATGGGCTTTGGTGGAATCCCAACCGGGGAGGATCGCGAGAGCCCCAGATGCCTTGAAAGCGAGATTGGGACTCGCCAGGGCACCGGAAAAGGAAGTTAATGAAACAGGGGTGCGCCAATGGCTGTCCATTGTGCGAATCTCTTCCGAAAGAGCGAGATTCCAGCTGTGGCTTTGTCGATTATATGAGATCATTCCACATGGCTGATTGTGGGTATTACCGCCTAGATCGAGCTTAATGTGAGAGTCGGAATCGAGATTGTAGCGGATCCCCAGAGAATTCAGGCGCATCATTTGGTAGTTGTAGCTATCATAGCCTCTCATCAGAACGGGTAGATTGTCCATGGCAAAGTCTGTGCCATAACCGTGTTCGCGGCTGCCCGCAGAAAGGATCCAGCTTGGGCTGAAATCAGCATCAAGGATAAGGGTTTTCAGCTTAATATGGCTCTCATCAAAGAACTGCTCGGTAGCAAGTGCCAGATATAGGTTCATTCGATTGTAGCGAAGGTTCTTGAAGCCAAATTCTGCGCGGTAGAGTTCGTCCCAGCTAAGCTCTTTTCCGCTTTGTATTGAATCATAATACATACTGTTCAGAGATTGCCACTCTGCGTAAAAGGGTAATGACCCAGCAGTTAGAACGGAACTGACCAACAGAGATGCTAGCAGTAGAAAGCGTGCTTTATTCATTGATGCCAAATTTCAAGATTTCGCGGACACTTTTTGCTACATCCGCAATGTCCATTTTATTCTCTTGAATCAGCCATTCGCTCATGGCAAAGTCCATAGCTCCTACCAGAAGAATGGCAAAAGCCTTGCTATCGATGGCCCGGATCCGTTTTTCGGAGATGGCTTGTTCGGTAATAGATTCTACAAAGTCCAAATAGCATCTGAGGGGATTATAGTTTGGGAAAGACTCATAGAAATCTTCGTTTTGGCGTGCTTCTATGGTGAGAAATCTGGCTATATATGGTTTTTCTTCCACCAGGCGGATATGCTGGATAAAGAATTCAAAGAGGCGATCCATAGTATCCGGAATATCTTTGGTGGCGTCGATAATGGACTGCAACACAGGTCCGATGATTTCTTGCATGCACTCATTCAACAAGGCTTCTTTGCTGTTAAAATAAACATATATGGTGCCTTGAGCTATCTTCGCTGCCTTTGCGATATCCGAGATAGTAGTCTGTTGCGAACCCTTTTTTGCGAATACTTCGATTGCTTTTTCCAGAATCAGGTCTTTTTTGTATCTACGGTTTGCTGATCTTTTGGGATTCATCTTTCCTCCAAATAGTAGAACTTGTTACATGAGGTTCACATTGCGATTTTCTGTCAATTCATTTTGCGGGCGACAAGGATAATACCGGTTCCCCGGGGATTGTAGATGTGCATATCGATAAACATCAGAAGCTGAGCCGGAAGATATATGATGCCATAGTATAAAGGCCAAAGCAAGCATAATGCTTTGTGCATACCGTACATCGAGAGAGGCAGCTTCATCATCAGCTTCCAGCTCAGTGCTCCCCAAAAGCCGTAACTGAAGTTTGAAGACAGTATCTCAAAACCGCTGTCGATTATTTTCCGTTCCAATTCAACTTTATTGTAGCCGGGGCGAACGTGTTCAGCGGTGAAGGCAGCAGCTTCATCCATATCGCTGGGCGTGGATATGATAAGAATACCATTATCACTCAATGCCCGATGCAGGTTTCGTAGTGCTGCTCTATCATCTTTGATGTGTTCCAGGATGTCTACGGCAATAGCCATATTATATTGCTTGGAAGGAAGATAGCTCTGCAAATCCGCGCTTTGATAGTTGAATCGCTCACTTGCGATGGCGGCATAGCTTTGCAGATAATCTGTTTTGAGGTCACAAGCAAATACTTCAGCCTCAGGATATTGTTTCAATACAAAGTCGCTGTATTGACAGAAGCCCGCGCCTGCGTCATAGAAGGCGAAACCATCGCGAAAGTAGCGTTCTATTTCCCGTTTCACATAGCGTTGACGCAGTAGAAGCTGATCCAATATATGGTAGAATACAGTTCGAAACATAGTGAATATAGACAGGTATGTGGCGAGCTTGTCCTTGATTGGGTCATATTGCATGCTGGGCTCCTGTAAAGAATTTCATTGACGATTTTGACGACTGTGCATTTTCGTCAATAGATAAAACACGGTTATGATAGTAAAAGAAATAAATGACATTAGGCGCATCAATCTGCACCTGCATACTCGTGCCTCCGACGGAGTATTTACTGTGGATCAGATCATCAGGCATGCCAAGAAGATTGGTCTCGATCTCATCTCCATAACAGATCACGATACTGCAGACGCATATTCCGGGCTTCCGGCTTCGGTAGCGCCCCTTCGCATACTACCCGGTATGGAGATTAGCTCCATGCATCAAGGAAACGACGTACACATCCTGGCATATGGATGCGATTTTGATAATAAAGCCCTCAAAGAACTAAGCGCGATGTATCTTGCAGGGCGTAGAACCAGAGCCATCAAAATGATAGAATTGCTGGCAGAACTGGGAATGAACATCAGCATTGAGGAAGTGGCAGCGATGGCCGGAGCGCGTGAATTGATTGTGCGCCCCCACATAGCCCAGGTACTCATCCAAAAAGGCTATGTACAGACCAAGAATGAGGCTTTTGATAAGTACATCGGCAATTTCAAACCGGCATTTGTCTCCAAACCGGAACTCAGTGTGCCGGATGTGATTGACGTGATCCATCAAGCAGGCGGATTTGCCATAATCGCCCATCCGGGAAAGCTGGTGGACCAAGCTTACATTCCGGAATTCATTGCTTTTGGGATCGACGGTCTGGAAGTGTGGCACCCGGATCATTATCAGTACCAGGTGGAAGCCTATATTGACATCGTGCAGAAACACAACTTGTATATGACCGCCGGTAGTGATTTTCACGGGGAAGGGAGCGAGATCACACTCAGTGATATGGTTCCGGCTTCAGAAATAATCTTGGAAAGCGTTCGCAAATTGTATAAGGAATATCAATGTCGAAGCCGCTGAAACTGGAATATGTAAGAGATAGGATTCCGGTCTGCTATCGACATAACCCGGTTCTGCGTTGGTTTATGATAGCTATCTCTTTCGCAATTATGGTATATAGCATCTACTTTATGATGCGTTTTGTTAGCAATACCAGCCCTATATTCTTTAAAATATTGCCTATAGCAATTGCTTTTGTGGGTTTGGACTCTGTGCTGAAGAAGATTACTTCGCTGAACAGCGTTACCTTCGAGCAAGACAGATTGCGCTTGGGTTTCATCGCAAAACGCGCGCTGGAGATTCCCTACGAGAATATCCGGAAACTGGAATTGTACAGGAAGATAACTTTTTACTTTGGCATATCTTATATCGATTTGAACGGGAAAGAGAAGAAATATACCACTCAGGCATCATTTCCTCATACCTTGGAAATAATACTGAACATCGCGGATATGGCACCGAAAGCGGCTATTCCGGATCAAATGCAATCCATAGTGGATTACTTGAAATCGAGTGTGCAAGATGGAATTCAACAAGATAATTGAACGCAGGGGTAGCGCGTGCTTCAAGTATGACGCTTTGAAAACAGTGTATGGACGCGAAGACCTCATCCCTCTGTGGGTGGCGGATATGGATTTTGCGGTCTCGGACGAGATATTGAAAGCTCTTAAGACCAGGCTTGAACATCCCATCTTTGGCTACAATTTTCCAAACGAACAATTTCATCAATCAATTAAGAACTGGATGGACAAGCGCTTTGGCTGGGACCCCTCCGCGCTAAAAACCATAAGTGTGCCAAGTTTGATGACTGCACTAGCCATCGCTATCTTGTCATTAAGTAAAACAGGGGACAAGATACTCATTCAAACTCCTGTGTATCCGCCTTTTCACAGCACTGTGGTGGAGCATTCCAGAGAGCTTTTGACCAATCCTTTGATAAGAGTGGAAAATCGCTACGAGGTAGATTGGCATGATTTTGAGGCAAAATGCAGCCGGGCAAAGATGTTTATCCTCTGCAATCCCCATAACCCCGTAGGCAAAGTGTTTAGCCGTGAAGAACTGCAGCGGATGCACGATATCTGCAGCAAGCACAAGGTATTGATCTTCAGCGATGAAATTCATGCCGACATAGTATATCCGCCCTTCCAGCATATACCCATAGCCTCACTGGGTCCGGAAAACGTGATCACCGGCATCTCGCCGGCAAAGAGTTTCAATCTGGCTGGGCTGGCCACTGCAGTGATGTTTGCTCCTAGAGGGGAGATTAGCAGGGCTTTAGCAGCGATGAATGAAGCATTACACACTTTTATGGGTAATAGCTTCGGGATAGTGGCATTTACTGCAGCCTACACCAAGGCCGGGTATTGGCTGGATGAGCTACTTACATATCTGCAGTCAAACCGTGATGTGCTCAGGAATTTCTTTGCCAATGAACTAAGGGAGATCAAGATGCTGGATTGTGAAGGCACTTTCTTGGCTTGGCTGGATTGCCGGCAATTGGGTATGAACGAAGCAGAATTAAAGGATTTTATTACTAATAAAGCGGGTCTGGCACTGAATCCGGGACATACTTTTGGACAAGAAGGACAGGGATATATGCGCCTCAATTTTGCTGTGCCAAGGCCGATCCTCACAGAAGCTCTGGATAGACTTAGGACGGCGCTGCGAGATAAGCTATGAATATCAAAGAACAAATAATCGCTCTTTACAATGATCCTCGCAGGAACTATGAAGTACAAGACCGTGAACTATTCAACAGCTTTGTAAATGCTCTAAACCGCGGTGAGATACGCTCCTGCGAGAAAGGTAGTACTGGCTGGATCGTAAATACTTGGGTAAAGATGGGTATTTTGCTGGGCTTCCGCTTGGGGCAGCTATCCGAACTGCCTGCCTACCCCGGGAAGAATTTCTATGAGAAAGATACAATGCCCGAAAAGCGTTTCAGCCTCGCTGATAAGGTTCGCATCGTGCCAGGAGGAAGCTCTGTTCGCACCGGCGCCTATATTGCTGAGGGGGTGACCATTATGCCTCCCAGCTACATCAATATCGGTGCCTGGGTGGATAGCGGAACCATGATCGATTCTCATGCCCTGGTGGGTTCCTGCGCTCAGATCGGAAAAAGAGTGCATCTCTCCGCCGGAGCCATGATCGGAGGTGTGCTGGAGCCTATTGGAACCAGACCGGTGATTGTGGAAGACGACGCGTTTATCGGTGGAAACTGCGGCATTTACGAAGGAATATTAGTGGGAGAGAGGGCTGTTGTAGCCTCGGGAACGGTTATCAATGCCTCCACACCCATCTACGATAGTGTGAATGACGTGTACCTGCAGCGCGATGAGGGGGGTAGTTTCAGTATTCCGCCAAACGCGGTACTGGTACCCGGTTCCAGAGCCCTCAAAAATAAGCCCTCATTTCAAGTGTATTGCCCCATCATCATCAAATATCGCGATAAAAAAACCGACGCAGCCGTAGTATTGGAACGTGAACTTAGACATTCAATGGATTGAAGCAGAGCGCTTGGCGCCTATTGAGCTTTCTCTGCTGAGGAAGTTGATGGCCAAAGCTCCCCCGAACACCATAAATCTCGCGTTGGGAGAGCTGGGCTTTGACTTTCCTGATGTTTTGGCAGCTAAAGCGATAGAATTGTTGCGCGGCGGACAACCGCGTTACAGCCCCAATGCAGGAATAGCAGAGCTCCGGCACAGAATTGCCCATGATTATTCTGCCAAAGCTGAAAATGTCTGTGTATGCAACGGAGCCGAAGAGTCACTATATATCGCCTTGCAAGCTTTATTAAATCCCGGAGACAAGCTGGCCATTCCCGATCCCGATTACCCTGCCTATCCTGTATTAGCACAATTGGCCGGGGCGCAAATCGTCCGCTTGCCATTTGATCGGGATTTCAGCACGATCCCTTGGGATACATGGAAAGCAAAGCTGCAAGGTGTAAAAGCTGTTCTGATGAGCAGCCCTTCCAATCCCAGCGGTTACTGTTTGAACGAAGTGGATGCGCAGCAACTGAGTATTCTATTGAACGATAAAGGCATCGTGCTGATCGTGGATGAAATCTATCGAGAGCTATATTTTCAAAAGCCGATGCAGGTCGACTATTCTATGTTTGACAGACTCATCCGCATTGGCGGGCTCTCCAAATCCCATTTGATGAGCGGTTGGCGCATAGGATGGATAGTTGCTGCAAAGACTATGATAGAAAGTGCTACCAAGCTGAAGCAATATGTGTCCACTTGTCCTGCCTGGTTATCTCAACACTTGGCTTTGTTTGCCCTGGATCGTAATGAGATTCCGCAAAAAGTAAGGCAAAAAATTCTACAGAACATCGAACTGATAAAAGAAGCATTTTCCACTGAGAAGATGCACATACCGCAAGCTTCGCCTTATGTATTGATCCATAGTAATCATCCGGAAAAACAGGTGGAAACATGGTTGCAGAAAGGAGTGCTGACTTCACCGGGGATTGCTTATGGCGTAGTGAGCGCAGCATGGATCCGCATAAACTATGCAGTGGAAAAAGAATCCCTCAAGCAAGCATTAAGGATAATACAGTGAATTATATATTACACAACGCGTATATCAATGGTCAGCCTCAAGCTGAAGCCGTATTGATAGTAAAGAACAGCATCGTACACGTGGGCTCACTTTCGAATTGCAGGCACCTCGCAGGTTTGGCTGGCGAGGAAATCGATCTGGGCGGCAAATGCCTGATGCCGGCTTTCACGGATGCTCACAGTCATTTTGTGGAATACTCGAAGTCCAGCATTCTGGTAAATCTACTGAACTGCAATAGTATCGAAGACATCGCTACCGAACTGCAGCGTTACCGTGCCCAGCTTTCATGGCCGGCAGAATGGATTTTGGGGGGAGGCTGGAATCGCAATACACTAAGCAATCCTATGACCTTGAATAAGACTCTGGTAGACAAAGTGTTTCCGGATCTTCCGGTTGCTCTGTTCAGCCGGGATTACCATGCCAAATTGCTGAATAGTAAAGCTCTGGAAATAGCCGGATGGGATCAGCATACTCCTGATCCTCCCGGGGGAAGATTTGAGCGAATGCCAGACGGTTCACTAAGCGGAGTATTGTTTGAGACTGCCACAGAGATGATCGATGCCTACACAAAAGACCCTCCGAATCAAGTGATGGTGGATAGCATCAAAGATCGGGTGCAAAGCATCTATGAGCTTGGCTTAATTGGTTTTCACTCTATGGAACACCAAGCCAGCGCTCAGTTGCTGAGACAGGCGCAATCTCAAGGATCGCTATTCAGAACCTGTTGGCATTTTCAAGCCGGTGAGTTGGATAGGATGATAGCGCAAGAAAAAAAGAGCTATGATGGCGATGAATTCTTCAAGATTGGCGGATTGAAGCTGTTTGGCGACGGATCACTGGGTTCTCGCACTGCTGCTATGTATGATCCCTATCCTGGAGATGTGGAAAACCGCGGCATTCTGCGTTATCATGATGACGAACTCTATCGACTGATGGAAAAAGCTGCCCGGGCGGGATTGGCCTGCACAATACATGCCATTGGCGATCGCTGCGTTCGTCAGATTATTGACGCCACTATGCGTTTGAGGGTAGAGCCGGCGTATAAGAACCTTTTTCATCGCATCGAGCATGTGCAATCCATACGCCTCAGCGACATTCCCTTACTGAAGTCATCAGGTTTATTTGCCAGTATGCAACCGGTTCACATTGCCAACGATATACCCATGATTCACCAAAGCTGGGGACACATCAAAGAAGAAGCTTATGCGTTCAGAAGCATGCTGGATGCCGGCATACCCTATGCATTCGGGTCAGACAGCCCTATAGAAACCATTAATCCCTTCCTTGGTATCTACAGCGCGATCAAACGCAGACATCTGAACAATCCCCGGCTGGAAGCGTTGAATCCCAATGAAGGAATCAGCGTGGAGAAAGCCATAGATGGCTACAGCATTGGTGCTGCGGCCGCATCGAGATCCGACATGATCCGAGGCCGGATCCAGTCAGGTTACCTTGCTGATCTTATTGTGCTGGAAGATTATCGCAAGCTTCCGGCTGAATACTGGTTGGAAGCACGATCGCTATTTACCATGATTGACGGCGAGATAGTATTGAATCGTCTGTAATTATATTGCTGTAAGCACTTGCAGATAAAGCCAAGATTTGTGTTGACACAGACCGGGATGTTTTAACATTTGATTCAATTAGTACGTGCAGGAGAAGAACATGGCCAAAAAGCTGATAAACATATTGCTTATGCTTAGCATAGTCTTGCTGTTTGCGGATGACCTCGATGATAAGGTGCGCGAATTGCAACGCTTGCAATCTCAGCTTGAAAGCGCGGAAGCAAAGGCAAAACAAACAGCTGAAAAGAAGCAAAAAACTAGTAGTGAGATTCAACGCAGTTCTTCTTTGAAAAAACTGGCAGATCGGAACATCAATCTATACAAAAGTGCCGAAAGAGTGGTACGCGATTCGTTGTCCCAATTGGAGCAACGCCTATCCACAGCCAATGATCGCCTTGGCAGCCTGCACAATGCTCAGAATGCAGAATTGAACGTATTAATGAGAGTAGATCGCAGTTACGCTACCCGCAGAATATCCCATCGTGACCATCGGTATCTGCAAAGCTTGGTGCTTCAGCACAAACAGGATGTGGACATTCTGAACGGCTACAAGGTATCTCTGATGCAAGCTCAGGATATACACAGTGCCGAAGCTGCTAGGATCAACAGAGACCTCCGCAAAGAAAGTCAAAAAAGCCGCAATCTGAATAAAAACATACGAAACCTGAATACTCAAATCCAGAAACTGAGCAAAGAGGAGCAGGATTTGCATAGCAGAATTGCCACTTTGAAACGCGATGCGGCTGCTCTGGAAAGCTTGATTGCGCAATTGATGGAAGAGAGCGGCACCGATATGCCCACTTATGAATTTACCCAGATCAAAATTGCTTGGCCCGTGAAGGGCAAAATCATCCGCAATTTTGGTGAAGAAACAAGAAACTACAATACCAGCATCGTTAGCAACGGTATAGACATAGCGGTTCCTGAGGGTACAAATGTTGTGGCGGTGGATGATGGAGTAGTGGTATTCTCCGGTAGATACGGCGGACAGGGGAAGCTAATAATAATAGACCACCAGAACGGTTTTTTCAGTCTATATGCCTACAATAGTGATCTTTTGGTGCAAAAGGACGCTGAAGTGAAACGAGGTCAGGTAATCGCTCGCAGTGGCATGACGGGTTCGGCCAGTCAGGCCTCGCTGCATTTTGAATTGCGCAAAAAAGGCGTCGCTGTGAACCCAATTCCTTATTTTAAACAGTAAAAAAATATACTATATGCTGGAATAGATTCATACAGAAAAGGATAAACGATGATTAAAGTGAAGAATCCCTCCGAAAAGAAGCTGAAAAAACTTTTGACAAAGGATCCATTAAATCAGTCCAGCATTCTGCATTACACCGGAAGCATGTGGGGGATTGGAGCCCGTTTATCCGCTTTTGCCACCATTGAGCGCATCAACAGACTAAAACAACGCAGTAAAGCCGGGATGATTGCCTTAATTCCGGATATATCATGGTTTTCGCGACTGAACATAGCGGTTCCGGAACGGCTATATTCCCTCATGCAGCAGTACTTTCCGGGAAATCTCAGCTTCGCTTTCGATGTGAAAGATCCCCGCTTCGACCACATCGCCGTTAATGGCAAAGTCGCATTTAGAGTCCCATCAGACCCAATGCTCCGCCATTTCATCGAGCTTTTGGATGAACCGATGATTTCCACCAGCGTGAACTTTTCAAATCTACCCGCAGAAAACAATTTGGAGCGTCTGGAAAAGGTCTTTGGTTCATGGTTCGATATAGCTCTGCTGCCCCATCCCAAGACTATTCAAGAAAACTTCTCAGCCTCTACCTTACTGGAGTATATCGCAAAGAACGAAGCGGGACTAGAGGACATCAAGTGCCTACGTGAAGGTTCTGTACCTTTTTACGAAGTAAAGAATTCATTCAGTTTGCCCCTTGTCATGTTCGTCTGTACAGCCAATATCTGTCGCAGTCCCATCGCGGAAAAGCTTTTTGCGCGTATGATAAAAGAACAGAATATGCGCCTGACTACAGATAGCTGTGGACTTTTGGAAGGCGGTCACATGATATCGATGTCTTCAATGCAATTGCTTGTAGAGCAGGGAATTCTGGAGGCACAAGAGCATGTCTCCAAGAAAATCAGTCCCCAGATGGTGGCAGCGTCTTGGCTGATACTTACCATGGAAGAGCGGCAAAGGGATTTTATCCGCCAAGCTCACCCCGAAGCGGCTCACAAGGTTCTCACCTTGAACGAAATCACCGGTTTTGAAGGAGATATCACGGATCCCTATGGTAGTGAACTCGATTTCTATCGCGAAACCTACAGTATTATCGAGGAACGGCTGAAAATACTGATGCAACGCATCAAGAATAAAGATATTAAACTAAACAAGGATAAATAATGATCCAGATTACAGATCAGATAATCGCCGAACACGGCATTTCCCCGGACGAATTCCAATATATCAAACAAATTCTGGGGCGTGAACCAAACATCGTAGAACTGGGCATCTTCAGTGTGATGTGGAGCGAACATGCCAGTTACAAAAATTCTATCTTACAGTTGAAAACCTTACCCAAAGATGGCAAAATGATGCTCACCAAAGCTGGAGAGGAAAATGCCGGAGTAGTGGATATAGGAGAGGGCCTTGCCATTAGTTTCAAGATAGAAAGCCACAACCATCCTTCTGCTCTGGAACCATATCATGGGGCGGCTACAGGGGTTGGAGGCATCCTCAGAGACATCTTCACCATGGGTGCCCGCCCCATCGCAGCTTTAAATTCCTTGCGCTTTGGCAATCCGGATAATCCCCATGTGAAACACCTGCTTTCGGAAGTGGTGCATGGGATTGCGGATTACGGTAATTGTTTTGGCGTCCCCACAGTGGGTGGAGAGATCTATTTTGAAGATACTTACGAAGGGAATCCTTTGGTGAACGCCATGGCGATAGGTTTGCTGGAGCACAAAGATCTGGCAAAATCTGCCGCTACAGGTCCCGGTAATGCAGTCATAATCGTGGGTGCCAAAACCGGTAGAGATGGCATTCATGGCGCTACTTTCGCTTCCATCGAGTTGTCCGAAGAATCCGAAGAAAAGCGTACGGCCGTGCAGGTTGGTGATCCTTTTTATGAAAAACTCTTGCTGGAGGCCACTCTGGAGATAATCAAAGCGGGTCTGGTGGTTGGCATACAAGACATGGGTGCCGCGGGCTTGACTTGCTCCAGCAGCGAAATGTCCGGCAAGGGAGAAGTGGGAATCGAGATCGATGTGAGCAAGGTGCCACAGCGGGAAAGCGGCATGAGCACATACGAGATCATGCTGTCAGAATCTCAGGAACGCATGCTGGTGATCGTGGAACCCCAAAACATTGCTAAGGTGCTGGACATCTTTGCCAAATGGGATCTCGATGCGGTCCAGATAGGCAGCATCACCAAAGACAAGATCTTGCGTGTGAAAAACAAAGATAAGGTAGAAGCGGAAATCCCGTCTGAATACCTAATTCTGGGTGGGAAAGCTCCGGTGTATAAAAGGGAGACAAAGCGTCCTGAGTATTTGGATATTCTGCAAAACCAAGATGTGGAAAACCTGTCCTGCCCGATATCGCCAACACAAGTATTGATGGAACTTCTGGCCAGTCCCAATATCGCTTCCAAACACAAAGTATTTAAACAGTACGACCATATGGTAGGTATCGGAACCAGTGTGGAGCCGGGAAGCGATGCCGCGGTGATCCGCATCAGAGAGACAGATAAAGCCATTGCAGCTGCCACAGATTGCAACGGACGCTACTGTTATCTGGATCCCTATGAAGGCACCAAAGCGGCAGTTGCAGAATCTGCCAGAAACGTTGCCTGCAGTGGCGCGAAGCCAATTGCCATCACAAATTGTCTGAACTTTGGCAATCCCTACAAAGCCGAAGTGTATTATAGCTTCAGCGAATGCATACGAGGCATGAGAGATGCCTGTCTGGCCTTTGATACACCGGTAACAGGGGGAAATGTAAGCTTTTACAACGAAAATCCCAACGGAGCCATCTATCCCACTCCGGTGATTGGAATGCTGGGCTTGATGCAAGATTTTAGAAAAGCTTGCACTCAGCACTTTAAACACGATGGAGACAAGGTATATCTCTTGGGCAACCCGGCAAAGAAGCTGGCAGGATCTCAGTATCTGAAGGTGATTCACAATATGATCAGCGGAAAAATTGCCTCGATCGACCTGGATGAAGAGAAACGCTTGCAGGACTGTGTATTGGAATTAATTAACAGGGAGTTGCTGTCTAGCGCCCACGATATCAGTGACGGCGGAATGGCAATTGCTCTTGCCGAATCTTGCTTCCATCCTGAATATACTTTTGGTATCAAAGCAAACTTTAGCCTGTCCCAAGCTCCAATAACCGCGTATTTTGGAGAATCGGGGGGAAATGTAATCGTATCCCTGAACACCGGGAATGAGCAGGAGTTACAAGCGATCGCTCAGAAATTCAATATCCAATGTAGCGCTTTGGGCGAGGTAACTAAAAGCGAAGCATTCTGTATCAATGATGATATTGCAATGTGTGTGTTAAGCATGAGAGAGGCATACGAAAAGGGCTTGAAAATCTAAAAAAATGTGGAGGAGGAAATGAGAATGAATTTCTTCTTTGGAAACATCTTCTGGGGGATATTGTTGTTACTGTGGGGAGCGTCGTTGATCTTGAAGACCTTCAATGTCAATCTGCCCCTCGCAAAAATATTTTTGGCAGTAATTATCATAATGTTTGGATTGAAATTACTCATTGGATCATCCACCAAATCGGTAAAGAAATCCGGTACCATCAAAGGCAGCTATTACATGAGTAATCGCAGCGGAGAATACACGATAGTCTTTTCCTCCGGTACAATCGATCTTCGAGATCTTCAGGAAAATGTCGGCGATATGGAAATCACGGTTGTGTTCGGGAGAGCTACGGTGATCTTGCCCACGCATCTTAATTTTGACATTGAACCTACCAGCGTGTTTGGATCTACCATCATGCCAGATAAAAGTCATTATGGATTTGGCGGGGGCAGATATCAACAAGGAAATCCTGCCGGAAGACCAATACACATCGAATCAACCGCTGTGTTCGGTCAGTTGGAATATGTCTTTGAGAATGTGTCCCAAAACATAAATGAACCCACCGCGACAGATACTACGGCCACAAACAGCGATAGTGAGATTTAGATAGATATTCGAAGCATGAAACACCTGATTCTCTTCCTGATATTTTGCTCGATGAGCAAGCTGACCTTCGCCACCGGAATTGGTTATGCCTTATCCGGTGGCGGAGCACGCGGCTTTGCCCACATAGGCATACTGAAGGTCTTGGAAGAAGAAGGCTTAGCTCCTGATTACATATCCGGAACCAGCATCGGTGCGGTAATTGGCGCTTTCTACGCGATGGGATATAATGCTGCTCAAATAGAAAGCCTGGCCATCGAGATCGATTGGGAAGGCCTGTTGCAAAACAAAATACCTCGACGAGATTTGTATGTGGGTCAAAAACGTTGGGCTCCATATGGTAACACTGTACTTGAACTGGACGAGAAGTGGAATCCCAAGTTTCCCACCAGTTTGTACAAGGCAAACAATCTGAATCTTAAACTGTTTGAGCTGTACGCTCCATCATCACATGTCAGAGATTTTTCTCAGCTTGAAATTCCCTTCAGCTGTGTCGCAACAGATCTTCAAAGAGGGCAGGGCAAGGAATTTGTCTCCGGTTCATTGTGGCAAGCAGTGCGTGCCAGTCTATCTGTACCCAGTCTGATCTTGCCTTTCAAAGTGGGTGAGAGAATGTATATCGATGGCGGGATAGCCCAAAACCTTCCCATCTCTGAAGCAAGGGCACTTGGCGCGGATTTGGTGGTTGGCATCAAGGTAAATTCTTCCCTGCGGGAAGAAGAGAACCTGGACAGCATAATCGACATCTTGGATCAGACCATCAATATCGGCATCAGCAGGAACCTAAACGCAAATCTGGATGATTGCGATTTGTTGCTGGAACCGGAATTGAATCCCTATTCATCCCAGGATTTCAAGCATGCCGCCGAGATTATCGCCATTGGTGAACACTATGCCAGAACCAAGCTCACTGAGATCCAGGAATTTATGCGTCTCCAAGGTGTTACACGCACTCCACAGAGAGCTTCCAAAGCATTCCCGACAAAGAAGTATCGGGTGAAACAACTGGAAGTAAGCGGAAACAAGCGCATCAGCTTTGCGAAAATTCGGGAGTATCTGGGCCTGAAAATACCGGGTATATACAGTGCCAAAGAGATTTCCGCTGCTGCTCGCAAGGCACTAAATTCACAGTATTTTAATGTCTTATATCCTGAGATGATTCCTGAGGCTGAGGGTGGTTATACCCTCAAAATCATCTTGCAGGAGAAACAAGCCAAATCTCTAACTTTAAACATCGCCTACAACGATGAAGAAAAGCTGACTGCCGGTGTGGTTCTGAACATCGACAACATCTTGCTGAAGAACAGCAGAATCCTGGCACAAGCCATTCTGGGCGGAAAAAACGAACTAAATATCGACTATGTGAAAAACTTTGGAGATCTATGGGGTATATATTACCGATTGTTTCCTTATATCAATGAAAAAACCATGTATGCCTACGATGAAAATCACTTTCAAGTAAACAGTTCAAAATCCCTTGAATGGGGAGCTACTGCAGGTTTGGGGGTATTCAGTGTGCACAACATCATCGCCGAAACCTACTTGTATTATAGTAACACCAGTATATACCGGGGTATATCAGAATCCTATATGCCCGCAAAGTACTATTCTGTTGCAGGTTTTGGGGCCAAAGCATACTACGAAAGCCTGGATGATTTTATGTTCCCCAAAAAGGGACTGTTGATGACAGGTAGATTTAACTTTGCTAGGGAAGAAGAAGTATCGGACTACATCTATAGCAATTTTAGGGGCCGGGCAGAGGCCTTCATTCCCATCAAGGATTTCATATCGCTGATAGCCGGGCTGAATATCGGCACATATCTGGATTCTCAGGCTGAACAGCAGTTCGATCATTACACCATCGGCGGGATTGATGGCTTCAAGGGATATTCTCGCTATGAACTGAGCGCTCCCCACTATCGCATAATGCAATTGGGACTGGTTAGCGAGCCCTGGGACGATGTGTTTCTGCAGGCAGGTGTACAAGGCTTGAGCTATAGTGAAAAGGAATTTATTGGCGACAGTTTTAACGATCAGTTCTGCTATTACGCCGGATTGGGCATCCGTCCATATCGTTTACCTATGCGCTTTTATGTGGCCTTGAACCGAAGAAATAAGGTTAATACAATGTTTTCAATTGGTTACGACGGCGACATCTTCCATTTCTCGCGCAAATAAAGTATATATCTCTCAGTATTCAACTATCCTTAAACTTGTATTCCGGTACATCACTTATTTTATACGGATGTGGACCCGGTATCGACCAAGATCATGCGGAGGATTTCACTACCACTATAACATAACAATATCCCATTAGTTTCAATCTCGAACCAGGCGGAGAACATTCAAACCATGATATCCAAAGAATATCTACCATTCTGGTATTAGGTTATAACACATATCACCATAGCCATGAACTGGTAGTAGTGGTATTCTCAAAGCCTTTCCTTGATGGGGAGGGTTTTTTCTGTCCACGCATTAAAACGAATGAGTGTTAAAGTGCTGTATCTAAACTGCAGCGTCTACAAAACTCTGAATGGTTTCGAGAGATTGCTGGACGTCTATACTGATGTCCTGATAAGATATGGCATTATAGCTTTTTGGCAATGTAGTGGCAAGCACTGTTTGCCACAAGGTAGAAGCAATCTCCGGGCGCTTTTTAGTTACCAAGCGGCAAGCTGCACTTCTTCCACGCTTCAACTAGCTACGACTATCTACGACAATTCAGATTCAATGGGTTCACAGCATTAAAACAATGTGCGGCAATGCGTTGCAGATTCACGTCAGGAAAGACCAATGAAATATCCGGATTTCTCCCAGGGTTGAGGGCGTTTATCATCTCTTTATCAAGCGTTCATCAAGCGTTAATTATTAACGCTTGATGAACGCTTGATGACCACTTGATTAACACTGTCTACAGAGCTGACACCGAGATTCTATATTTTGGTTTTTTCCGATTATGATCAAATAGTAAGTAAGCCTTTTAATGATACAGTTGATATTGCCCTTAAAACAACCTGGTGAACCCAAAATTTAATCGGGATTAGGAGAGTATCTAAGCATATCAAATCTTGTACATCGCGCTTTTCGCACCGGTAATATCACAGTATAACCAGTTTCTATCTTGACAAAATCAGCCTGAATATACATTGGTAAGCAAATTTAAAAACGATGAGGCAATAATGACAGACAGCCTTGAGGTATGTTCGTATCTCAGTCCTAAACGTGTTCTGAGTTTAGAAGCAGGGAAGAAGCAAGAGGTGTTGGACTTACTTGCTGAACTGATTGCAGAGGATCCTTTGGTGAATGATCCCATTGAGATGAAAAAAGCCATCATAGCCCGGGAAAAAGTAATGAGCACCGGCATCGGAAACTATGTGGCGATACCTCACGCCCGCTGTGCCGGAGTGGAAGATTTTGTAGTTGCCTTTGCCAGGATCGAAGCGGGCATGGAATTTGACGCTGTGGACAATAAACCAGTGCACCTGGTTTTTATGATCGTGGCAAATGAGCATCAAGATAAAAAATACATAAAGCTTCTCTCGCGTTTGATGTTGCGTATGCGCAAAGAACAGCTGATCGAGAGATTGATGCAGACTAACAACGCGGAAGACTTGTACAGGATATTGGTGGAAAGCAAGTAATGCAAGATGTCCATATCCTGTCTTTTATGGGCATTTGTCTACTCTTTTCGCTGCTTAGTGGAAGGGGAGCAAGTTACCTGAAGGTACCCATAATAATTGCCTATATCATCACCGGGGCGATATTTGGTCCTGCCATTCTTTCCTATGTCAATTCAACACAGATAGATAGTCTGGGTTTTATCAATCTTATTACGCTAGCATTAATCGGCTTTAATATCGGTACAGAATTGCGTTTTAAAGAACTGAGAAGAATGGGCAAAAAAATCATTATCATAGTTTTGATGGAAGCCAGCTTGGCCTTCCTAGTTACGGCCGTTGCCACGGCGATCGCTTTGAAAAGTATTCCTATGGGCATCATTTATGGAGCGTTGGCTTGCGCCACGGCACCGGCAGGAACCATCGACGTGATCAGGCAATATCAAGCCAGGGGAGAGCTTACATCCACCCTTTTTGCAGTAATGGGCCTGGACGATATCTATGCTTTGATACTCTATTCATTGGGCATACCTCTTGCAGGCATTTTATTGGGAGCAAATAATCTCAGTATATCACACGCGCTTGTAGGGGCGAGTTTCGATATCGTTCTGGAAATAGGACTGGGAGCGGCTATCGGATATATACTGGTGCTTTTGGGCAGATATATCCACGAGCAATCGCTGTTTCTCATCTACTCTCTGGGAGCGCTATTCATAATGTGCTCGCTGGCAGAATTCCTGGGACTTTCTCCGATATTGCTCACCATGAGTGCCGCAATCGTGATGACAAACCAAAATGGCATCATCACCAAAAAGTTTACTCATTCGCTTACCCAGTGGTCTCCTCCAGTGTATTTGATGTTTTTCGTATTGCTGGGATCACGTCTGGATTTCAAGATAATTGCTTCATATGCGCTATTGATTGTGGCATATATAGTGTTTCGCAGCATCGGCAAATTTTCCGGGGCTTTTTGGGGTGCGAAGTTGGCAAAAAGCGAAAACAAGATTCGCAAGTATTTGGGTTTCACCCTGCTATCTCAAGCCGGAGTGGCCATCGGCCTTAGTTTGGGAGCTGCAAGTATATTAAGCGATCTGGGTTTGAAGGCCGAAGCTACTCAGGTGATCAGTGTGATGACCGCTTCCACCTTTTTGATCATGCTTATTGGCCCCATCCTGGTGAAATATGGATTAAACAAAGCGGGTGAACTGAGAGTGAAGGACTAAGACAGGAGTTTTAATATGTATATGATCTTACATCTGTATAGCGATAAATATCTGGACGACATGATATTGGCGCTTTCGGAAGCGGGTATTGAGGATCCGATAGTGCTGTCCGGTGAAACTCTGGGGCAAAAGATGCTCTATGATATCCCATTGTTTGCCTCTTTCAAGGATTCTCCGGATATCCGCCAAGGTTTTGGTAGTGTGATCATGGGTGTTGCCGAAAAAGAAGATGTGGATTTTGCTTTGGCAGAACTCACGGAATCCGGATTGGATCTGCTCAAAATGGGAATGGTAAAAGTATTTCTGATACCCATAGGCGAGATTATCGGATGATGTGGATACATACTATGGAATTAACCATAAGATTTTTGGTATAGGCTACAGCACACACCAGAAAAAGATTGACTACTTTTGAAAGCCTGTAACACTTGCTCGAACAATATAAATTGCTGTGTGATTGTCACATCAGCACGATTTAAATGGGAGACTTTATGCGTCGGTTACTGATTGCTACGATCTTAATCAGCCTACTTTTGGGGGCTTGTGGAAAAACTCTTACATCCGGTAAAACCGAGGTTACCTTCTGGCATGGCCTCAGCGGACCCTTGGGAGACACCCTGAACGAGATGATTATGGAGTTCAACCGAGAACACGAAGATATAGAGGTTGTGGCAAATCCCATTAGCAGTTACACTGCTCTATCTCAAAAGCTGATGGCATCCATTCAAGCTAAAAAACAGCCTGACATTGCTCAGGTATTTGAAAGTTGGGCGTCAAAATACATAGAATCAGGAGTGTTAGCATCCCTAGATGAGCTTATCGCTGAGGACGACGATTTTGACGAAGCAGACCTCAATGATGTATATCCAGTATTCAGAAACTCAAATACATTCAACGATACTCTGTATTCCTTTCCCTTCAATAAAAGCGTGAGAGCATATTTTTACAATAAAGATGATTTTTATAGGGCTGGATTGGATCCGGACTATTTCCCCAAAACCTGGGGTGAATTCAAGGAATACGCTTTGAAGCTGACCAGAGACACCGATAATGATGGAGTGAACGATCAATTTGGTACCAATTTCAATGTCAATGAATGGCAATTTGTAAACCTCTTGCATCAAGCGGGAGGCACATTGATCGACGAGGAAGGCAGGCCCACGCTCAATAGCGCCATGGGCGTGGAGGCCTTAAGCTATGTTACGGATATGATGTTCAAGGACAAGAGTGTGTATTTGGTACGTGAATATGAGGGTCAAAACGACTTTTTGGCGGGCGTGGTAGCAATGTATGAAGGCTCCAGCGTTTCCATTACTCACATGCGCCAACAGCCCATCAATTTCAATATTGGCTATGCACCTCTGCCAACCTATCGCACTGCTCAAAGTGCCGTATCGGGAGCAAACATCGTGATTTTCAAATCCGGAGACAGAAAGCGTGAGCGTGCGGCATGGGAATTTATCAAATGGTTCACGGATACAGATCAAACTGCCAGATGGAGTGTTGCTACGAGTTATATGCCGGTACGGCGAAGCGCAATGAATAGCGACATCATCGTCAGTTTTCTTAAAAAAAATCCACAATATAAAGGTATTTATGAGCAGCTGGAAACGGCGGTTTATGAACCACAAACAGCCGCATGGTTCAAAGCCAGGCCTGAGCTGAAAGGTTATCTGGAAAAGGCCATGCGAGATCAAAGTAGCCCCCGGGAAGCTCTGGATGGAGCCGCAAAGAAATTTGCAGAACTTATAGAAGAAGAGTCCCGATGAGCATTTTTCTCTTGACAAAGAACGGGGTTTTCGAGTTTTGAAACATATATGTGCCGAAGTGGTGAAATTGGTAGACGCAGTGGACTCAAAATCCACCGGGCTTTTTGCCCATGCCGGTTCGATTCCGGCCTTCGGCACCATTATCTGCAAGGAGCATAACCGCAAAATTGCTATACGGCAGTATTCTATGATTTTAATGGCGATTCGCATTACAGCACTTCTTTATGCACAATTTGGTTTGTTTGCGAATATTGCCTTTAGATACACAGGGATTTTTCCAGCCCTGATGAAACATGAAATTTAGCCTGAAACCTATGGAGGTATAGATGTCTACCAGACATATCACCCTAACCCTTTGCCTATTGTTGTTGGCAGCTGCTCCTTTAGCAGCTATTTCGCAAGCAGCCCTACTCTTCCTGTCCTTCGAACCCGGCGGCCGTGCCAATGCCATGGGCCGTGCCTACTCTGCAATAGCTGATGATGCTTTTGGCATGTGGTGGAATCCGGGTGCCACTGCTTTCAACCGCAAGGGGCAGATTGCCTTGAACCATGTTCCCTGGTTGCAGGGTTCTGGAATAGACGATATGTATTATGAATACTTGGGCTGGAACCAATTCTTTGAAGGTATCGGAAACATGAATGCGCACATTGTGCTTCTGGATGCCGGAACTCAGGAACAGACAAGTATCGATGGAAACTATGAAGGCACATTCCACACCTTGGATATTGCCGGAGTAGTCGGTTACGGTTACGAAGTGATCCCGGCCAAATTGGGCTTGGGAGCAAATTTCAAGCTGATTTATAGCTATTTAGCCCCCGGTACCGGTCACACCGAGACCGAAGGCAAGGCATTCAGCTTCGGATTTGACATTGGCGCAAAGTACCTTGATCTGGCCAATATCGAAGGTTTGGATCTGGCTTTGGTGATGCAAAACTTTGGCCCAGATGTTACTTTCGTGGATCGCGATCAAGCTGATCCGCAACCATTTACTATGCGACTTGGTGCCGCTTACGAAATTCTGAACAATCCCATGGGAAAACTCATCGTGTCTGCTGAAGCCAGCAAAATACTGGCAAACTCCGATCCTCTGTTTGAACGCATTATTACCGGATGGAATTACATGGATGAAGCAATTTATGGTGCCGGAGCAGAATATGTGTATCTGGATCTGATATCCCTGCGCGGCGGATTTTTCCACGATGGCTCCGGTAAGATTACCGGTCCCAGCTTCGGTGTTGGAATCCAATATACCTTCGATCAACGCTATAAACTGACCGCTGATTTCGCTATGGTCCCCGGTGGAGAACTGGTTGACTTCAATAAGGTGTTCTCTTTGGGAATTGAATACTAAACAAGCATTTGAGAAACAGAGGCAGGCTTTTATCGGTCTGCTTCTTTACTCATCTCATACGCCGTTTTGGCGTACATGGGAAAGGCAACAATGAAAAATACGATTCTTCCCAACGCCTTATATAGCTTTATCGTAATTATACTGGTTTATTCGTTTGCGTCTCAGTTATCTGCGCAAAAGATGAACCTGAAACCTGTGGGTCGTTCTGTCGAACAAAAAAAGCATCCTTTTACCGAAAGACTGATCCAGGCGCAAGACGATGTCGCTACACGAAAATCGGGGGGGAATTATCGAAAACTCCTGGTGATTCTGGTGGATTTCCAGGAAGATGACGATCCCGGCAGCACGGGAAACGGAAAATTCGTGCTGGAAGCAGATCCCTCTTATCTGTATTCTGTGGCTGCTCCACCTCACGACAGGGAATATTTTGAAGCCAATCTGGAAGCGATGCGCTATTACTATCTGGCGGCATCCGCCGGTGCTTACGATCTGGAATACGACGTTTGGCCAAAGGACAAAACAGCATACACATTATCCCATACGATGGCTTACTACAATCCTCCCGATGTCGGCTCAGATGAATTCGTCGCCAAGATGGAAGAGTATTTCAAAGAAGCATTTGAGACTGCCGATATTGAAGATCCCGAGATCGATTTTGCATCTTATGCGCATTACATGATTATCCATGCCGGATCGGACTGGCAACATGATATAGCCGGGGACAGCCCTCAGGATATTCCATCCTTTTTTATCAGAGTAGCAGAAGGAAAGCAGGTGAACGTGGATGATGGCAATCATCAAATCTACCATGCCTGCAACGTTCCTGCTACCATCTCGCAGGATTTTCGTTCTGAAGAAAGTGGTGGTCAAACGATCCACAGTGGATATGGGGCCCTTAATGCAGTATTATTCCATGAATTTGGCCATTCTCTGGGTCTGGTAGATCTGTATAACGTAAGAAATTTCAGCCCCATGGTTGGCAGCTTTGACATCATGGACAGTGGTGGAGCCGGTATTTTGGTGGATATGCTGGAAAACGGCGATCTGGTCTATCTGGAAGGAGCAATGCCCGCATTGCCGGGTGCTTTCAGTCGATTCTTGCTGTTCGAAGAAGATTTTAAAGCCAGAGGTTTATTCAAAGAAGTAACGGATCTGAAACCATACAGCAGGATTGATCTGGCAGCCAGCAGTATGAAGCAAAGCGGCTCGAACAAACCTTCTATCATCCGTTTTCAGATCAACCCGGATGAGTATTATCTTATCGAAAACCGCAATCTCGATCCCGACAACGACGGTGGGACTGCTGTGTTTGGCACTTTGGAGCATCCTGATGATCCCTCGAAAAAAAGGGTGATTCTGTATCCTACTGCGTATGAAGATGATAGTAATATGCCTACTTATGAATATGACTATCTGTTGCCCTCTTTTATGGATGCTCAAGGCAATGTGAAGGGCGGCGGTATATTGGCTTGGCGGGTGAACGAGAAAGTGCTGTATCAGGAAGGAACTACCTATGAAGATGGGTCTTTTACCTCAAACTTCGATACGAATTATGTGAATACCAGTTTCTCCCGACCGGGGGTGATGGTCTTGGAAGCTGATGGTATTAGGGATTTGGGTGAATACTACTCTCAATACTGGACCGGTACTCCCTATGAGTATTTTCATGCGCATAAGCCTTTTTTGAACAATAACGGGGAGTTCATGCAATGGAGTCCGGAAGCCTGGCGGCCGCGTTTAAGTGCGGTTACAAAACCTGCAATGCTGGATGAGAGCGGACTTGGTTCGATGTTTTATATGGATGAGATCAGTGATCCTGCTCCGATAATGGGATTTGTATTGAAAACAGGGGTGTTCGACGAATCCTTCAATCTCCCGGCTGCGGGTATCTCCTTTGCCGGAGAAGTGATAAATGCGCCCTATGGAAACACTTTGCTGCCTTTCAGCGGAGGTGGCTATATCAGCCTGTATACAGACCAATACGGAGATTGGTCTGCCATGTTGGACAGCGAACCGACCAGCATCGGCAATTTTGATTATCCACTTATAAGCCTGGATTTTAATCATGATGATTACTTGGATCTGTTAGGTGTTACCGGAGAGCAGTTGCACTTTATTGATATCAGTTCCGGCATTTGTAACGCTAACACTATTACTTTTACCGATAGTATCTCCCGGCCTCTGAAGCACAATGATGCGGTATATGTATACGATGCCGATACATTGTACAAACTTGAAACCAGTCTTATCGAGAACTATGTGTCTCTGGAAGGAATTAAAAATCTGAGCGCGTTTTCGGGATACATCCTTGTGACGCTGAATACGAAGATTGTAGCTCTTTCGGAGTCCGGCTTCGAAGAGGCATGGACTGTTACAATACCTGAAGATATTGGAGATTATGAGCCGGTCATCTGTATGGATGGTGAAGCTGCGATTATCTTTATAACGGCAAATAGTGGAAACATTTATCGCTATGCCGCATATAATGATAAGCAAGATGAGGGTATCATTGAACGCATCTTCATCAATACCGGCTCATTTTTGCCTTCGCAGCCTGCTCTGATTGCTCTTGAGGATAGCGAACTCAGAGTATTCTTTGGGCTGGGCAATTATGCATATATGCTCTCACAGAACGGATATCTGCAAAACGGCTTTCCTCGATATCTGGATCAAGTATTCATTCAGGCCAAAGCTGATTCCAAAGCAATGAATTTGTCGGGAGAAATCTTGATGTTTTTGCCTGTCGAGCAGCAGGGTTATATTGCCATTAATGAAAATGCTGAGCCTCGCTATCAGTATTCTCTGCTGATGCCCCACAATCAAGCCAACGAAACATCTTCATGGTCTGATATCATGTATTATGATGATATAAACAGCAGACTCTTGTGGTATTATTCGGTAATAGATGGCGAAAATAGCCGTATCTATGTTCACAGCATTGACTCTATGGAAAATCCGATCCTTTGGAATGGATACCGGAATTCAGGAACAGGACTAGTCCATGGTTCCATTACCGGCCCATCAATACCGGATGATCTAGCCTTGGTAGCGTATGTATTTCCCAATCCCGTAAAGAAGGGTGTCTATCGCTTGAGAGTGGAAAATGCATCCGGGGATACCACGTTGCGTATCTATGACATCAATGGGAACCTGGTTTATAAGGACACAAAAAACGATCTCAAGTTTGACTTGGAACTGGATTCAGAAGACCTCAGTTCCGGAGTCTATGTTGTTCATGTGAAAAGTGGCGGCAAGCAGAAAAGTGTCAAATTTGCCGTCGAGAAATAAGGAGTAAGCTGATGCGCTATATAGTTCTCTGTCTGATCACTCTAAGCTTTGCGGTAAGTCTCTTCAGCCAAACCACAGAAGATTGGCTTTGGGATGAAAGTGAAAGTCAAGAAGAGAAACTGGAAGCAGATTTTATCCAGGTGAATTACGATAAAAAAGATGCCCGATTGGCAATGTTGATGTCTATGCTGATTCCCGGGGCGGGGCAGTTTTACGCGGATCGCAGTGCCATTACTACATATATATTTCCGGCTATTGAGATCGGCATGATCGCCGGATATTTGTATTTCGAGAATAAAGGAAACGACAAAACCAAAATCTACGAAAGATACGCTAATAAAGAAGACATCGTATACACTCTGCCCAATGGAGAGCAAATTACTACTCCTCGCTATCTCAGAGACAGGCAGAGAGACGTGGAAAACGACCTGATAGCCCTTAATACGGTGGATATCTACGAGCGTTCCTTTTTCCGCTTGGATCCTGATGATATCCAGCATTTCTATGAAGACATCGGCAAATACTCCCATTATGTGTTTGGTTGGGCAGATTGGTATTATACTTTTGCTGCCAATGAACAGGGAGAATATGTGAGTCCCAATTGGTATCCCGAAGGCGGAAATGCAGGAGATCCGGGATGGATTTGGGAAGGGAACTATCCTATCTATGACGATCCCGAGCGGGGTTTTTATACCAACCAATCTGTGGATAAAGCCGATCACCGCTCCAGTCCAATGCGCAAGACCTATATAGATTTGCGCAATGATGCCAAGGACGAATTCAGCAAGGCACAAATCTTTACTTTCGGTTTGGCGCTGAACCACATTACGGCAGGCTTGGATGCCATCAGGGTTACCAGAAAATACAACCGCAGCGCAATTACAGACAGTGGGATCAGAATGAAATACTACACTTCGGTAAGGAACGATAAACTCACACCCATGCTTTCTCTAAATTGGAAGTTCTGATGAAACGCACAATACTCCTTATCACTATCTTGATGCTGTGCGGATTTCTTGTGGCTCAATCAAGATTGGCTTATATCGGGATGAGTGCTATATTGCCCGGAAGCGGAGAAATAGCCTTGGGAAAGACCAATCGGGGTATTGTGATGATTGCGGCAGACCTTCTTGTCGCCTATTCCTATTTTAAGACCGATAACGAGCTCGATTTGCAACGCGAGCAATATCGCAAGTATGCCAATGTATATGCCGGTGTACCTGAGGACATGCCGCTGAGTCACTATCAGTCTGTGCAGGAATACATCAGTAGTGAAGATTACAACGACTATCTGGAAATGATAGCCCGAAACTACTATCTGATCTCAAACTACGATCCAGAAGGTTATGCCGAGTTTTTGCAAAGTGAGAGCTTTAGCTCAGAGGAAATGTGGGCATGGCAATCTGCGGCCCATTGGGAAAATTACAAAGACATGCGAAAAACGCATCAAAAGACCAAAATCAACCACACGCTTACCGTTGGTTTGTTGCTGTTGAACCGGGCAATCAGCATTGTAGATACAGCGATACTCTCGCGAAACTTGCACCTTTATGCCCGACCCAGTGGGATGGATGGTATGATGCTCAATTGCGAATTGAGGTTCTGATGACAGCATCGAAAAGAATACTGGTTCTTAGTCTATGTCTTATCTCGATCAGCGGTTTGTGGGCACAAGGTAAAGACTTTTTGCTATCCCTGGCAATCCCGGGCTTATCCCAAGTGAAGAATGGCCGAAACTTCGGTTATGCTCTAATGGCGGCTGAAGCTGCTTTGATAGGGGGACAGCTCTATTTCAACAGTGAAGCAAAGCTGTCCAGGGATGAATCTTATACATATGCCTTAAAGTTTGCTCATGTCAATCCGGGGAATTACGACAGCGCCTTTTACAAGAATCTGGGCAAATATGATAGTAGTGGATTTGATGCTCTGGGTTACAACGCGTATATCAGAGAAAGAGCTCTGAGTCTGTATCCCGGCGATCCCATCAGCCAACAGCAATATATTGATGAATACGCTTATGGTGACGACAAATACTGGAATTGGGACAGTGGAGAACATAAGTCGACTTACAATGGCATGCGAAATGATGCGCTTGATTATGAGTCATATGCAAAGCTCGCTTTGGGCGTGACTATTCTGAACCATCTGATCAGCGGAATCGACGCCTTGAGAGCCGGATCCCAGGATAGCAAAGCACAGTTCTCGGTGGATATTCTCGAAAACGTCCCCGTATTGAAGCTATCGGTAAAGTTCTGATGAAAAAGGCAAAAATACTGCTCTGTGTCTGTGGCGGGATCGCAGCTTATAAGGCTATTGATCTGGCCAGTATGCTCTACAAACAGGGTTTTGAGATACGCACTGTGCTTACTGAATCCGCCTGTAAATTTGTGTCGCCCCTCAATTTTGCGGCTATCACGCATCATGACACTCATAGTTCCCTGTGGGATGACAACGATCCGATACCCCATATATATTTGGCAGATTGGGCGGATTTGGTAGTGGTAGCTCCCGCATCGGCAAACACAATCGCGAAAGCGGCACACGGAATCGCAGACAACTTGCTGAGTTCATTGCTTCTGGCACACAGCAAGCCAGTTTTGTGGGTGCCTGCCATGAATGTGCACATGTACGAAAACCAAGCTACGATCGACAATATAAAAGTGCTGCAAAAACGCGGGCATCACATTCTCGATCCTGCCTTTGGTTTACTGGCTTGCGCTTATATAGGCAAGGGGAAATATCCTCCCAATATTGAGATAGTGTATGCCATTCGCAGCTATCTGGAATATGGACAAGACTTGAGAGGTGTCAAGGTTTTGCTTACAGCAGGGGCTACTATCGAAGCAATAGATCCCATGCGTGTAATCAGCAATAAATCCAGCGGAAAGATGTCTTTGGCTCTGGCGCGCGCTCTTTTTCTACGAGGGGCGGAGGTAATACTGATTTACGGTTCCATCAGTGAGGCTTTGCCATATTACCTCAGTGAGGCTATTCAAACGCTATCTGTAAATCAAATGCACGAAACAGTGCTGTCGCATGCAATGGATTGCAATTGGATTATCAAATGTGCCGCTGTATCGGATTATAAACCGGCAGCCTATAGCGAAAGCAAGATAAAGAAAGGCGAAGATCTGCATCTGGATCTGATACAAACCAAAGACATATTGACCGATTTGGGCCAAATGAAGCAGGAAAATCAATTGTTGATTGGATTTGCTGCCGAAACAGATAACATGGAAAATAACGCGAAAGAAAAACTTGCAAAGAAGAATTTGGATCTTATTATTGCCAACGATCTGAAGTATGCCGGTTCTGATGATAATGAGATAACCATGATAGACCGAGAGCTGAACATGACGCATGCGCAAGGGGATAAGTTTGAGCTTGCCCACCGCGTGATAGATCGTATAAAGGACCTATGCGTACAATCCTGATCAGCGGAGCCAATTCACAGATAGGTAGCTATTTGGCTCGGGCTTTTGAAGCGGAGGGCCGGAGCTTACTCTTATCCTACAACAAACGCAATGAGCGTATAGCTGATCTGGTCTCAAACCGGATCCAAGCAGATCTCAGAGACTTGGACACCCTACGTGATAAGCTGGCTCCACATATCGCATCCATCGACTGTCTGATCCACTGTGCCGCAATTCGCAGTGAGGATCACCAAGCCCTGGCAGATACAGATCCCAAATATTTCCGAAGGGTTTTTGAAGAAAACGTGTATCCAGTGTATAACCTATTAAAGATTCTTTTGCCGGATATGCGCTCGAGAGCATTCGGTAGAATAGTGTTATTCACGTCTGATGTGACCAGAACCGGGCTGCCAAATGGCTCTGCCTACGCAGCGGCAAAAGCAGCCATAGCCAATCTGGCAAAAAGTGCGGCATTGGAGAACTCGGAAAGAAACATTCTGATAAACTGCATAGCTCCAGGGCCGGTAGAAACGAATATGGCAGAGGATTTTGACTCAGATTATCTTGAATTTAGAAAACAGTATTTTGCTAAACATCTGAAGCGGACAGCAAGCGGAAAACCGGTTGTGATATCCGAGATTAAAACAGTAATAGACATGCTGATATCCCCTTGGATTTCTAATCTTTGCGGAGAAGAAATCATCCTTAATGGAGGCAAAACATGAAACGATACATTGTAATAATGCTACTGATAATGGCCGCAAGCTTAAACGCGAATGTGTTTATGGACGGAGAGAAACTCACTTTTAACATAAAATATGGGATTATTACCGCCGGTCAGGCGACCCTGGAGGCCAAAACATCCGTTTATCAGGGAAACCCGGTATGGTATCTTTCCACCAATGCAAAGACTCACAGTTTCTTCGATAAGATATTTCGGGTGAGAGACAGGGTAGAATCCTGGTGGGATAAAGACTCGCTATTACCCTACAAATTCGCTAAAAACCTGCAAGAAGGTAAATACCGCCAACATCGCGTACACATATATAATCATGCCCGCGGACGTACGACGTATCAGCGTTGGCATTTCAAAAACAGCCGATTTGACAACTCTGAGATGGATATGCCAATGGACTCTCAGGATATTCTAAGCGCGTTCTACTGGGTTAGACATCAACCCTTGGAAGTGGGGAAGAAAATGATGATAAACATCACTGCTGATGGACGTAATATGCCTACTGAAGTGGTGGTGCACCGCAAGGAAAAAGTAAAAAGCATATTTGGTGAAGTGGAGTGTTTGGTCATAGAACCGAAACTGAAAGGTGAAGCTGTGTTTAAACAAACCGGAGACATATTCATCTGGGTGACAAACGATGAATATAAGATACCTGTAAAGCTGGAGAGTAAGATCACTTTCGGCTCATTTTCTGCTACCCTGGATAGCGCTCAGAAAGTGCCTCTAAAACTGAAATGACACCGGATCTGAATCGTAGAGAAGCCTTCAGTTATCACCTCCCCACGGAGTTGATTGCTCAGTATCCCGCTGGAAAGAGAGAAAACTCCCGTTTGATGCATCTGCATACCGGCGATCAAAGCATCAATCATCGGTTATTTGTGGAGTTACCCTCCTTACTAAGGTCGGGCGATCTCTTGGTTCTAAATAACAGTAAAGTGTTCCCTGCCAGGCTATTTGGCAGAAAGGATAATGGCACCAAAATCGAGGTCTTGCTACTAAATCCCTCATCCGAGCCGGAAAAATGGAAGTGCTTATTGTATCCTGCCAAACGCATCAAGCAAGAGCAATACATCACTTTCTCGAACAACATGAAAGGCTGGGTATATCCGCAAAGAATTGATGATGTATATGAGATCAAGCTGGAATACAAAGGAGATTTCTGGCAGGAGATCGAGAGCATCGGGCATATTCCGCTGCCGCCATATATTGCGCGTCCGGATGAAAGCAGCGATAAAACTCGCTATCAAACTGTCTATGCCAGACAACATGGATCAGTAGCCGCTCCCACCGCGGGATTGCATTTTAGTAAGGATTTGATCCAGAAATGCAAAGATATGGGAGTTCAATTTACTGAGCTCACTCTACATGTGGGAATCGGCACTTTCCGCCCGGTAAAAACCGAGCTAATCACCGAGCACACCATGCATAGTGAGTGTGTGGAAATTCTTCCCGAGACAGCAAAGACGATAAATAAGGCTAAAGCGGAAGGGCGCAGAATAATCTCCGTGGGCACTACCTCAGTACGGGGTTTGGAAAGCTTTTGGGAAGCAGGTAAATTGCAAAGTGGTAATCGATGGACGGACATCTTTATCTACCCCGGTTACACGTTTAAGGTACCGGATGCCATTATTACAAACTTCCATTTACCGGAATCCACTCTTTTGATGATGGTTTCCGCTTTTGCTGGATTCGAATTTATCCGCAAAGCATATCAGGTAGCAATTGCTGAGCGCTACAGGTTCTTTAGTTATGGCGATGCCATGTATATCGAGCTATGAAAGAGAGAAGCTATTTTTATTATGATGTGCTGGACAGCACGATGCTGGAATACAAAAGACTGCGGGAATATCACAGCGGGTTGATATCTGTACGCACGGGTTCTCAAGACGACGGAGTAGGCAGGGATAACCATATATGGCTATCGCCCCCCGGCGGTCTGTGGTTCACTTTTGATCTGAAATACAGCGGGATTGTATCTTCATTCGCTCTATTTACGGGATACTGTGTTCATCGTGAACTATGCCGACTATTTTCACCCCTAGAGGACAAGCTTCAGATCAAATGGACAAATGATATCTTCTATGATGGTAAAAAGCTGGGAGGCCTGCTGTGCAAAAGCCATCCCGGACGATATACGATTGGAGTGGGCCTGAATACAAACAATGAGATAGATGAGGAATTGGGAAAATTTGGCGCAATCAGCATGAAAAGCATTTTAGGCGCTGATATATCCAACGAGGAACTCTGCTACAACCTGATCAACGCTGTAGAAAAGAGCGAACGTCTGCTTTCTCATGAGATCACTTACATCACATATTGTAATGAGCATCTTTTTGGCAAGGATTGTTTTGCCATGATCGATGTAGGAACCACTCCCTTTGAGGCAGAAATCTTGGGGATTGATTTGAAAGGAGCCCTGATAGTCCGCAAAAAGATGGGGGAAATCATCAATATCCACACAGGTTCTATCCTTAGCATCGAAGCTTTTTCTTGACAGATAGAGCAATTCCAAATCTTTGTAAAAGTCAATAAATGAATATTCGTACCCTGGAGGATCTAATGAACAGATTGTTGCTGATTGCCATGGTTGCCTTCTTGCTGATCTCAGCTTGTTCGGTAAATACTGGCATGCCACAACCTACTCAAGAAGTTGAAAACTATACCGGTTTAGTTACTAAAGTAGCGGTCTTACCGCTGAAAACCATGGACGCAAGAAGCAGAAACATTCGGAAAATTCTCACAGTTCGGGATTTGGATTACATTTTTTCAGCCTATCCCCAATATGAACTGATGGATATGGATTATGTGGCCGACGAATTTGCCGTATTCGGCGTCCCGGATGTGGATGACATGGATCTGGAAGAATTGGCTGAAGTAGCAGAAGCTACCGCAGCAAACGTTCTCATCCTAGGCAACATCTCTTCTTTGAGATCAGATCTTTATGCTGTGTCCCTTCGCTTTTACAGTGATCGTACCAATGAACTGAAGCAAGTAACTTTTAATGTGCCAAACGTGAAAGAAGAACGTTGGAAACAGATGAATGAATCCTTGATGAAACAATTGGATCAATTTATCTCCAACGAAGTGGAAAAGATCTACAACGTAGCAGTAAACTACTATGCCGGCGAAAACTACACTGAAGCTGAGAACCAACTGAAAACCACTATCGGTTTGGATCCGGAGAATGTGGAAGCTTTTTATTATCTCGGTGCCACCTACTACAAGACAGAAAGATATGATTTGGCAGAAGAAAGCTTCAACAAGGTTTTGGAACTCAATCCCACTCACTATCAGACTCTGGTGATGATGAATGAGATGTATGAAACTACCGGTGAGAGCCTGAAACGCATCGCCGTGATGGAAAAGATTGCCTCCATGAACGATGATGCTGATCTGTGGTTGGTGATTGGAAATCTCTACGCGGAAGCCGGTGAAATGACAAAAGCTGAGACTGCATTACAAAGCGCTCTGGCTTTGGATGAAGACAATGCCCAGATAAAGACACGTTTGGCATTCCTGCTATTTGATCAAGAACGTTATGCCGACGCCATTCCTTACCTTGAAAGCGCTTACGACAGTTTCCCTGAAAACGATCTTATTTCCAGACGCCTCGCTGTATCTTATCAACGTAGCGGGCGCATGAGCGAAGCCATAGCCAGATACGAAAGCTTGATCCGGGCAAACCCGAACAATGTTCAAGCTTATCTGAATGTGGTAAGTCTGTATCGAAACCAAGCCGGCGAAACTACCGACCAAGTCATGAAGAATGAACTGAACACGAAAGCATTGGATACAATGAATCAACTTATCAGAATCCAGCCCGACAATGCTATGGCTTATCTAAACTTGGCCAGTATATACCTCGCTCAGAATAATCATAGTGAAGCGGAAGCCAATGCCAACGAAACGATTCAAAGAGATCCCAGTTTGTATCAACCCTACGTGATTCTTGCAACTGTGAGCCAATCCAAAGGTACTACAGAATATAACAGGTTTGTAGATCTGGAAAAACGCGCTGCTGATGCTGTGGGACGCCAGGCTACCACACTCTCCAGACAGCGTGATGCAGCCAAAGTGGCAGCAAACGGTCATTTCCGTAGAGCGATCGATTATTTGAATACAGCCAGAACTCTTACCGGCGAACCTGAGAGCCTGAGAGACATTCAAAACCGCCTTACTTCGCTAAGCAATCTGGTATCCCAAACCTCGGGATATTAATAGATCCTTACAATAGAATAATGAAGCTGCTTTCGGGTGGCTTCTTTTTCTTTGCCTGTAAAAACTATGCAGATTTGAAATGATACAAAAAAGGGGAGAGTTCCATCCGGTTACTCTCCCCATCCTAGTGCTGTGGATACTATTTCAGCATCATCATCTTTTTGCTAAAGCGATTTCCATTGTTTTCCAATGTATAGAAATACAGGCCCGAGCTTTGCGGATTGCCGTGGCTGTCTGCTCCGTCCCACACGACCTGTTTGTCACCGCTGTTCAAACCATTGTATTGCCTTATCAATTGACCTCTCACATTGAATATCATCAGCCGGGCATCACCGGAGGGAATGTTGAAACTGATGGTGGTGGAGGGATTGAATGGATTGGGATAGTTTGACAAATGTACCGGCGCGTTCACTAGATCATTATTGGCGGATGCTAATATCTCCACATCTACGGGAGTAGACTCACCAGCCACATATTGAGCTGTGACAGCGACGATATGTGTACCTGGTTCAAGCTCTTCAAAGAAGCGGAAGTTGTCTTCCGTTGAAGCCACCAAATCTCCATCCAGATACACGTTAAAGTGTTCAAAGGGAGAAGTGCTGCCTTCCGCGGGATCTTCCCAGAAAACCATATGAAACTCCGAGTATTCGTATCCAATACTCAGAGGTGGGTTCAATACGTCGGCTGAATAGAGCTCATTTCTGAAGAATTTGAAGGTTCCGTCGTAATCTCCCAAAACCAGATCATAGTCTCCATCATGATCCATATCGACCAGTGCCGGAGCTGCGTTTTGATCAGTCTCGATACCACTGAATATGGTCGCATTTAACGTCCATTGGTCGTCATCAAACAGATAGCAGTACAAATCTCCCCAGGAGCTTCCCACCAATAGGTCAAGATCACCATCGCCATCAATATCAGCAAAAGTAGGGGAGCCACTACTGCTTACATCTATAGCTCCAAAGAATCCACTCTGTTCCTGCCAATTTGGACTGGATGCAGTACCTACATTTTCCAGATAAAACAGATTCCCGTCCTCATTGCCTACCACCAGATCCCAATCCCCATCGAAATCCATATCCACAAAGCGAGGGCATGACCAGCCGCCAAAAGACTGTCCCATAAACATAAAGGAGTTGTATGAAAGGCTTTCTCCGAGGTTCTTGTAATAGAATAAACCTCCGCTGAGATCTCCTACTACCAGATCGGGAAGACCATCTCCGGTTACATCGGCTGCCGTTACTGACGCATAAATGGAATGATCTATTCCGGAAAAGAAATCGCTATCCTCTTCCCAAGCGGGGTTGTGGATGTTTCCGGTATTCTCAAAGTATTTGATATAGCCCATTTGTGTTCCTGTGAGCATATCCAAATCTCCATCTCCATCAAAGTCGATAAAGAATGGGCTACTGGCTCCGCCCACATCTATCGTGCCGCCAAACAGGCTTGTGTTTTCTGTCCAAACAGGTTCCGTCACCGAGCCGGCATTTGTGTAGCAAAACAAGGGGCCATCTGCTGTGCCGTAAACCAGATCCAGCAATCCATCACCATTGATATCTGCCAGATCTCCGGAATTCCAATAAGCTTCATTTCCCAATCCGGAAAACAAATCGCTGTTCTCTTCCCACAAAGGTTCTGTGGCGCTTCCGTTGTTTTGATAATACACAAAGCCATGCAGATCGCGTCCGCAGAATATATCGATATCTCCGTCTGCATCATAATCGCTAAATACTGGATAGGCGTATAGTCCAATATCTCCGATGTATTCCATATCATCAGAACTGAATTGCGGTGCTATGGCAGAACCGGTATTTTTGTATACGCGCACAGCTCCGTCCTCAGACAATCCCACAATTAAGTCCAGATCTCCATCATTGTCGACATCCGCCAGATCCGGAACAGGATAAGGGCTCAGATTCAATGAACTGAAGAAACCCGGTACTTCTGCATAGCTGGGATAATCGGGATTGGTATCCACGTAATAGTGCAAACCGGAATAACCCCCGGTAATCAGATCAAGGATGCCATCGCCATTCAGATCTTTCGATACAGCTACTTCGCAACCAAGATAATTCAACTCTGATAGATGATCTGTGCCGATGCTATAAAAGGGTTCACTTGGACTACCCGTGTTCTCTACAAACAGGGGAGCGCGTCTGGTATTGCCCAGCCAGAAATCATAATCGCCATCCCCATCAACGTCGTTGAAGCGTACTTGGGAAAAAGTGAGGCTGGGAATACCGGTAGGGTTGAAAATACTGTTATCCATGGTCCAAGGTTGAGCCATCAAGACTGTGGCTAGCATCAATATGCTAATAATTATGGACATTGCTTTCATTTGTTTCTCCTTTTTGCAATCAATAGTAATGTAGATGAATCAATAGCACCCGCTTCCAATCTTTCTCGTGCGCAGGAATCGGTAAATAAAGCTCAGTATTTCAATATTTGAACGGATAGAACTTGATGTCAAGAGCTTTCTTGGGTTGGCATTCCCCCTTTATCTATTCCAGCAGTGTTATGATTTGTCAGCTATCAGGTCATACTTGGATGTATGATTCTTCAGTGGCAGTGCTAAGGTCTATCTTTATATGTCTTTACACATCTTCACACAATGATGTCTCCAGAGAAGGCATTAAGTGTTTTCATTATGTGTTTTCTAATGTTTTCTACAAATTTCTAAAATCAGTATAAAGAGTCACCCAAAACTGCAAATGGGCGTCGGTGTGACAAATGGGGATAAGGCTTTGATTGGTGCGGACTTATATTGGACTGGTTTTAGACTGTGTCACACCGAGCTTTGGACGTATTTGGACGTTTTCTGATCACCGTTTCTGCAAATTTGCGCTGTTTTTGGACTGCTTTCGGAAATCCATGTTTTACAGTGAATTAGCCCCTAAACGTAAACTCGCAACTGGACAGCAAGTGTGCCGAGCAGGTAAACGTCTCTAGTCTGATCATG
The DNA here is from genome assembly GCA_002410505.1 of Cloacimonetes bacterium UBA5284. Classification (GTDB taxonomy): domain Bacteria; phylum Cloacimonadota; class Cloacimonadia; order Cloacimonadales; family Cloacimonadaceae; genus UBA5456. The sequence goes on from DHSO01000048.1 coordinate 53,057, forward strand.
GTCTAATATAAGAGTCGGGTAGTCTATATTGATGGGCTCCAGCAACAGGCTTCTCTTTGTATGATCAAACTTTACACGTTTGAGAGTGATGCCTCCATCGACCCGGACGGCACAGACCAGGTTTTCCACCTTATCCCATTCAGATGTCTTATATATCAACACTATATCGTCATTCATGATCTGCGGCTTCATACTGCTGCCTCGAACCATGAAGGCCATGTAGTTGGGAGCACCTTGCGGGATGTAAGTATTCGGTATTTCAACCTGTAAGCGATTATCCTTATCCTCGATCACTCCGTTTGGCTCCGCCACTGCTCAGGAAAAAACTAAAGTGCCCCTTTTTGCAGAAAGGACTTCCCAAGTTATTGCAGTGCAGTAACGTAGAGACCAATAACCAAATAAGGGAGGTGCTTATGAAAGCAAGCACTTACAAGCAGCAAGCAAGGGGGCAGAAAATGTCACGGTGTGACAAAAAACTCGGTGTGACACGTGTCACACCGAAGCCCAATCGGGGACGAGAGCAGTTAAGTCTATTAACCAGAATGTGTAGCATCTATATATTGAGATTGAGTATGAGCAATATACCAGTACGTGTTTCGTTAGGTAGTATTTAGAGTCTTGGATTTGTATCTATTTTGGAATTTGCAGTTTTCGGTGACCCAATTTGCAGATTTCAGTGACTCTTTTCACTCACTTAAGGGGGGACAGGAATAGGGAGAAATGGGGATGAGGGTGGAAATGTGTGTTGTATAAGGGCTTATGGGGTGTGAGAGGAGAAATAGTTTGGCGAGTAATAATTTGGGATGGTGAGGAATGGGGACTTGGTTTGGCGAGAAATTTGTAAAGTGTGGGAATAATATGGTTTTAGGATTGGTTGCATTGGATTTTGGGGGTGCAGTGGTTTTTGGTGGTTGGCGAGAAAAAATGACAGCTCAGGGAGAAATCTGGCCATTTCAGGGAGAAATCTCGCCAAGTAAGATAGAAGTATAGCCATATATGCGAACTATGCGAAGCTATGTGAACCATGCAAACCTTATTTGGCGCTACGGCGAGCGCCGGTACTATGCGGTTGTGGGGTTTTGATGTTTTGACGTTTTGGCGCTACGGCAAGCGCCGGTACTATGCGGTTGTGGGGTTTTGATGTTTTGACGTTTTGGCGCTACGGCAAGCGCCGGTACTTCCACACGAACTATGCGAAGCTATGTGAACGAGTGATGAGATGGCGAGGGAAAAGCCGCAGAGGAGAAAATGGATGGCCTTACGATCGCAGAGGGTCGGAGAGAGGAATGAGTGGTTTTTAAGCAAAAGAGAGAAAAGCCGCAAGTGCTACAACACTCACGGCAGGTCGGAAAGAGGAATGGGTGGTTTTGAGCAAAAAGCGAGCCCCGTGAAAGGGGCTCTTGCATTATAGTATGAGTGGAATGAGATCAGAGCTCGTCGATATACCACCAGAAGTGCGAGCGGGGTATATTGTCTTTGGTTCTGACGTGTTTGATGAGATTAAGGACTCCACGTTTAGGGTATCCGATAATGAGGTCACGGGCAGCGATCATGGCGTCTTTGAGCTCTTGAGAGCCTTCAGAGAAGGGTAGTTCGTCTTCATCTGACATATTCATGCACATGGTCAAATACTCGTCATCTCTGAAGGGTCTGAGCGTATTTACTCTATTAAGAAAGGTATCCAGGTACATAGGTGTAGTATCGTTTGCAGCTCTATTAATCATTTTGTAACTCCTTTGATATTGTAGTATTGGTTTTCGTATGGCATGAGTGGAATGGGCTCAGAGTTCGTCGATATACCACCAGAAGTGTGAGCGGGGTATGCTATACTTTTCTCTATAAGGCTTAATATAGCTGATAACGTAGTTGTATGGAGGGCCTAAGATAAGCTGCTGGCAAGCATAGATAGCATTGTAGAGGTCTTGAGAGCCTTCTGAGAAGGGTAATTCGTCTTCATCTGACATATTCATGCACATGGTCATATACTCGTCAGGTCTGAAGGGTCTGAGCGTATTTATTCTATTAAGAAAGGTATCCAGGTACATAGGTGTAGTGTCGTTTGCAGCTCTATTAATCATTTTGTAACTCCTTTGATATTGTAGTACATGTTTTCTGTAGCTTTTATGGTTTTTTCAATGGCCCCTTGCTTGGGGTGAGCATAACAGCCGCGAATCACGCCGTTTGTATCGGCGACGACATAGCCGCCGTGGGTTTGGGAATAGAAGGTGAACTGGAGCTGTCCTTCATAGATACGGCACCTGACATGGTCAGGGTATTTGTAGATATCGTGGGCTTTTTGAAGGAAACTCTGCTTTGTATTGATTCCGAAATCCTTTCCGTGGTCTTTGATATCTGATTCGAAGTCATTATCGCTATAGTTTGGGTATTTATCATGGCGGATCCCTTCTAATTTGTTAAGTATTTCCTGTTCAGACAAGTCTTTGATGGCGAAGTTTTTGTCAACGGGTTTATCGAGATCGACATCGCCTTCGAGGGCGAAATCTTCGATCCATGAGACGATTTTGGTGCGGCATTTCCAGTGGTATGGTGGTAGGCCGATGGAGGGGAAGGCGTCCTGGAGCTCATGGGTGGAGAGGGCAGCCATATTTTGGACATCAGAATCCTTGAGGAATGGGACAATGGACTGGATTTCGGCTTTGACTTCGTCTGAAGATCTGCCGTCGGTGGTGAGATCGAGGAGCTGGTTTTTGATTTCGATGATTTTTGGTACTTCGATAATTCTGCCGTTTAGTTCCTGGCAGATTGGCGAGGTGCGGTCGTCCATAATGGCGACGATTTCGGCTTTTTGGATGCCGTGCAGCTCCATAGACTCGATGGTAGCGATGGAGCGGGTGCGGGTCATAGCGTTTTCGGCGAAGGCTTTCCAGTAGTCCTTATTACGGTTCATATTTTTGAAGAGGTCTTTGAGGGCATCGGCGGTTTGGGCACGGGTGTAGCCTTCTGCGATGGCGGTATCGAGGAGAGGGACGAGTTTATCATCAATATCTTTGCCGAAGTGTTTGCCGATCCAGAAGAGGTTTTGTCGGGTGAGTTTGCTTACTGTGGCTTTTTGTATGATGCTGAAATTAGCGGCTTGAATCCCGATGGAGGTATCGAACTCGATGGTAGCGGTTTTGTATGCGAGAGTATTGATTTTTTCGAGGTCATCGGCGAGGGCATCCTGCAATTTTTGGGAGAGGAGGTAGCGGGAGTTTTCGATGACGGACTGGACGATATCATCATTTATCTTGTCCTGTTTGGGGATCTGGGAGAGGGCAGAGATGATATCGCGGAGCGCGGATTTGACCTGTTTATCGGACTGATTGATCAGCACGGCGTAGAGTTTGTTCATATAGGAATCGTATTTTGACATAGAGGTCTCCATTAGTTTAGTTTTGGGGTTTTGACGATTTGGCGTTTTGTCGTTTTGGCGTAGATGGGGGGAGCATCGGATGGAGAGAAGTCCGGGTGTTTGATGCAGAGGGTTTGTCCGGGTTTTTTCCTGGTTCCGAATTTGATGGTGAATTTTTTTGTGATGTAAATGCCGGTATCTGCTTGTCTTCTGACGGAGGTAAGTGATAGGCGGCGCATTACTGCAAACTCTCTGATGGTGAGGAAACCCATTTGGTGGATTTGGTCGAGGGAGTATTCGATGAGCGAGGGTGTGATGGAGAGGTAGGCTTTTCGGAGCGCGCAGCGGGCTTTGAATGCTTCGGAGCAGACGGGCGCCGTGCAGAAGTGGACTTCGCAGAAGACGTCATTTTGTTTCATGTAAGCACCTTAGTGGGGTTGTGGGGTTTTGACGATTTGGCCGAAGAATACCGCATTGTGGATATCAGACAGATGCACCCCTATGTGAAAGTCCCCGAGTGGAACGATAATGGCATCTATCTGCAGAACCACTATCGCATTATCCTGGAATCAGACGAGCGCATCGATGAAGCCGTGATGGCTCTCAGCAAAGATACCAATCTGATCTATGCCGAATTGGAAGCCATCAATCGGCAGAAATTCGTGCCGGACGATCCCATGCTTCCTCAGCAATACGCGCACACCCGGTTGCAAAGCTTTGATGCCTGGGACTATGTGATGGGAAGCCACGAAGTGGTGGTTGCCATCACCGACAGCGGTGTGAAATGGAACCATCCGGATCTCAGAGCAAACATCTGGATCAATCCTGCCGAAGCACCCGGAATGACCATCAATTGGGACGCCGGAACGATATCCGGTGGAAATGGAGTTGATGCCGGAGAAGGCGGAAACAAGATCGATGACCTCGTTGGTTGGGACTTTGTGGGAAATGACAACAATCCCATTCAAAACTGGGCTTACAACGACCATGGAACCCACGTGGCAGGCTGTGCCGGAGCCGTCGGACACAACAGCGTAGGCGTGGTGGGAACTTCTCCCATCGTCTCCATCCTGGCGTGTAAAGGTGCTCCGGATAACTCGAACTCCACAGGCGTGCAATATGCCTATGATCAGATGAAATACGCCGGCGAAGTGGGCGCGCACATCATCAATGCCAGCTGGGGTGGCCCCGGTAGCGGTACCTATCCCAATAGCATTGTGAATTACGTCACAGCTTTGGGTGCAACTGTGATCGCTGCAGCCGGAAATGAAAATACCGAACACACCTCAAGCTATCAGGATTATCCTGCTGATTGCACAAATGCCTTAAACGTTGCCGCAACCAATGTCGGAGACCTTAAAGCCAGCTTCTCTGATTATGGCGAACCGATAGACATTTCAGCTCCCGGAGATGGTATTCTTTCCACGATTATCGGTGGTAATGGATATGACTCATACGGCGGTACATCTATGGCCAGTCCAGTGGTTGCAGGTGTGGCCGCATTGGTAAAAAGCCTGCATCCCACCTACTCTTCTCAGCAATTGCGGGATCGTCTGATGTACACAGCAGATCCCATCGATCATCTCAATCCCGGTTATGAAGGCAAGCTTGGCACTGGTCGCGTGAATGCTTTCACTGCCACAATGTATGACAAAGTTCCAAACATCGTAAAAGAAGACATCACAATCTCTGAAGTATCTGGGGATGGGGATGGAGTGCCAAATCCTGGTGAGACCATCGGCGTATCTGTCAAACTGGGTAATGTAATGACCGGTCACGGTGTGCTCTGGATGGATGCTCAGGGGCTTACTGCTTCTCTGAGAACAAATTATCCCGGCATCACCATCGTGGATTCAGTTTCCACTTATGGTCAATCCGGCTATCTCTTTGCCGGTTCATCCGCATGGAACGAAACTACTTTTACTTTTGACTCCATATCCACTCTGCCCTCCGAGCCCATTCCTTTTGAGCTCTTTGTGAGAGCAAACAATGGCGCAGATTTCCCATATCGCAAAACCATCCCAATTTCAATCAATCTTTCCCTCGTGCAAGCCGGATGGCCGGTAGATGCTGGTGGTGCTTCCTCAGGATCACCAATTTTGGTGGATATCACCGGAGACGGCAAACAAGAAGTGGTTTTTGGAGATCAATTAGGCCAGCTCAATGTGTTGCGCAGTAATGGCAGCACCCAGGTTTCCGGTTTCCCCCTGGCAGTCGGAGCAAACGTGATTGGTTCTTTGGCAATGAGCAACCTTCAGGGCAACAATACCTTTGGTTTTGCTGCTAGTCTATCAAACAACAACGTGGCTGCATTCAATTCTACCGGGCAACAGCTTTGGAGCATTCCTGCCGGAGGTAATCTGCGCAATGGTCCTGTAATTGCTACCCTTACCGGTGCTGCCAGCCCTAAAGTTATTGCTATCACCCAGAATGGTTCACTTCTGGTGCTGAATCCTGATGGCAGCAACATGGCAAACTTCCCGGCATCACTCTCCGGCGCATTTCTCGCTCCTCCTGCTGTGGCTGATCTCAATGGTGACGGCAATCTGGAAATCCTGGTATGCAGCCTTACAGGAAGCCTGAATGCCATCAATCCTCTTACCGGTCAGAATATTGCCGGTTTCCCTGTAAGCCTTCAGGGTGGCAGCCAAAACGCCATCACGATCGCTAATCTGGATAGTGATAACCATCCCGAAATGCTGGTCTCTACGAGCACCAGCGGTTATCTATATGCCATCAATCATGATGGCAGTGTGCTCTTCCAAAAGAACATCGGCCAACAAATTAAGACCAGCCCCGTGATCGCGGATGTGAACAATGACGGCGTGAAGGAGATCATCCTCATCACTGCTACCGGAAATGTGCATATCATGGATCTCGGCGGCATCGATAAACCCGGTTCTCCCATCGCTATCGGAAATGCAGTGGAATGCACTCCCGTGGTGGCCAGAATGGATGGTGACAACTATGCTGGCATCATCTTTGGCGATACCACCGGTCTCCTGCATTCTGTGCGAATGGATGGCACAGAATCTGCCAATTTCCCCATTACCATGGGTGGAAATATCAAGGTCTCAGCCGCTCTGGCAGACATCGATCTGGATGGAGATCTCGAAATCGTGATCCCAAACAACGCTGGTTTCTATGTCGTTGATATCAAGCGTCCTGCATACAGCATTGACTGGCATTGTTATATGGGCAGCTACAACCGCTCCGGCAACGTGTATCAGACCACTCCGAATCAGGATGCAACTACTCCGTTATTGACCACAGAGCTCAAAGGCGCTTTCCCCAATCCTTTCAATCCCAGCACCACACTTAGCTTCAGTCTTGCCGAAGCCTCAGAAGTGAACCTGGATATCTACAATCAGAAGGGGCAGAAAGTGCGCAGCCTGATGAGCGGCATGATGAACGGCGGTGAACACCAGATCGTGTGGAACGGCACCGATGATTCCGGCCGTCTGGTCTCCAGTGGCCTGTATTTCTTCCGCATGAAATCCGGCAGCTACAGCTCCACCCGCAAGATGATCATGATGAAATAGTATCA
>DHSO01000030.1 GCA_002410505.1 Cloacimonetes bacterium UBA5284
TTAACGCTTGATGAAGGCTTGATTAAGACTTGATGAAGGCCGTGAATACAGGGAGAAAAATGATGTAATTGTGGTCTTTCCTGATATCATAAATGCTTTTAAGATGATATTACACAATGAGATAGCTAACAGGATGATGCAGCCAAGACAGCAGTTCCACAGCTTCCGGCGAGCATTGCCAGGATTGAAGCTGCGCCTGCTTGAAGGCCCAAGAAAAAATCTTGACTCATTGGCTATACCCGGTTTTTTGGCTTGAAATAGATAAGAAAAAAAGGAAACGTAATGGAGAATATCCGCATTGGCATCGTGGGAAACATCGGCGTGGGCAAATCCACTTTTATTGAAGCAGCAAGCTCTGCACCTCTGGACAAAATCCTTTGTTCCGTATATCCAAAACCCAAAGGCTGCGAAGGTGTCTTTGCCTTCCCTGAAAAGTTCAATCCCATCGTGCTGGATTCATTTTACCACGATCCCATAGCCAATGCTTTCATGGCACAAATCGAATTCTTTAATGGTCGTCTGGACCGTCAGAAACTGATCCATAGCTGCCGGGGAATCGTGCTGGAAGATAGAACTCTGGCAGAGGACTATCATATATTTGGTAAAGCGCAACGCATCCTGAAAAACATGTCTGAGCCTGAATTCATAGCCTACCAGCGGACTTATCGCTTGATGACGGAACAGATCAAAGAGCCTGATCTGCTGGTATATTTCAAGGCAGACGTCCCCACTCTGCTGGAAAGGATTAAAGAGCGTGGCCGCGAAAGTGAACAGGCTATCTCTGCGAATTATCTGGAGCTGTTAAATAACCTGTATGAGGATTTTGTAGCCCACCACGTAAACTGCCCGGTGCTGGTGATAGATGCGGATAAAAGAGTGGACAAGGCAGTATGGCAACGTCGTACGGTAAATCTGATAGCGGATCAGGTAAAAGCTCTGGCTTTGCGAGTATCCAGCCCCGGAATCAGCGAATGGGTCACATTGCCGCAGACCGAAGCTACCCTGAAGGCCATAGACGCAGAGCGTGAACTGGAACAATATCTGGCTGATCATGCCAAGCTGATAACCATTGCCGGCAACGTGGGCTTGGGAAAATCCACCCTTACCGCCATAATGGGGCGCAGCCTGAAGATAAATACCCTCTATGAAAGACCGGAAGAGAATCCACTCTTGGAGAAATTTTTGGGGGATAAGAAAAGCTATTGCTATCAGCTTCAGCTCCACTTTCTGCAGATGAGAGCCAAACAGCGCCGACAGGGAAAAAGCGGCGACGGCAGCCATGTGAAAGACCGCTCTCTGCCCGAAGACTTGCTGGTTTTTTGCAATCAATTCCACTCCGACGGGCTGCTGACTGCAGATGAATTGGACAACCTGAGTACTCAATTTCAAACCGTGAACCGGGAACTACCCTCCTCGGATCTGATAATCCTGCTGCAGGGAAGCCCCTCCCTGGCGTGGGAACGCATTCAACAAAGGGGTAGGGAAATGGAAATTGAGGGCGGCTGGCAATTTACGGAGATAAATAACCTGAATCGCTGGTACAAAGACTACGGCGCCAATGTGGTAAAGCTCGGTTTTCATGATGGCCCTGTGCTGGAAATCGATGTGGAAAAGCTAGATCTTACCAACCGCATCCACGTGGGTTATATATTCGAGCGAGTGCTGGAAGTCCTTAAGACACAGGATTAGCGCATAAGCTTTGTGCCCTGCCGGATACCGACTGAGACAGCCCGGATCGCCGGCTATGGCACTGCTTGGCCTTAAGTGGGAACACGGACTGCAAATTTCTGAAGTGAGGAATTTCTTGACTATTTCTTCGGAGCATATTTCTTGCGCTTTGTGACTTGATGGTGCTTATCATAGGTAATAGGGAATTCCGTTGAAATCGGAAGCGGTCTCCGCCACTGTAAGCAGCAAAAAGGTTTATTTGTCACTGTCGATACGATGGGAAGGCAATTAAGCGCTGAAAACGCAAACCGCTGCAAGCCAGGAAACCTGCCAGCAAGTTTGGAAGAAGCCTACGGTGAATGGGCTATATCCGACACGTTCATCTCAAGTCACAAGAAAAGAAAACCGAGGTGAACAAAATGAACTCAAGCAATTTTAAAAGTGATATTCCCAAAATATTGCTTTTGGTGGCTTTTCTGCTGCTCTCCCACTCTGCTTTTGCGGAAATACTCTATGTGGTAAATTCTCAATCCCGAACTCTCAGCAAGATCGATACCGCTACGGATGCGGTGAACAACAGCTTTTGCGTATTGGGCAATGTGCCCAATAAGATCGTGGTGGATGAAGAATACATCTGGTCGGTGAATTCCGGTGACAATGCGGTACAAAAGATTTCCCGCACGAGCGGAGCAACCATTTCGAACATCTTTATCGGCATAGGATCAAATCCCTGGGATGCCGTAAAGCACGGGACAAAGCTCTACGTATCAGGATTGTTCTCGCACAAAGTGTATAAGATAGACACCATCAGTGGTATGCTTGAAGCCTCCGTGAATGTGGGCACTGCCCCGGAGGATCTGGAAGTGCTGGGTAACAAGCTATATGTATGCAATGCCGGAGATTACAGTCAGAACTATGCGGGCAGTTCGGTAACTGTGATCGATTTGGAAAGCTTCAGTGTATTGAACACCATTGAGGTGAGTGCGAATCCACAGCATCTGGCAGCTCATGATGGTATGCTCCATGTATCCTGTACCGGAAATTGGCTTGATATTGCCGGAGCAATCTGCATTATCGATGCTACCACTGATACTTTGATAGAGACAATCGAGATTGGCGGCACCCCGGGAACAATCTGGATTGCGCGTCCTGATCTGGCTTTGATTGCGGATAACAACGGGGTGCATCTGTACAGCTACAATCCATCCACGTTTGAAGTATGGCACGATGGATCCGACCCCTTGTCCAATGGTGGTTCGGAAGTGGTGGGCAATAGCAATCTGATAGCAGTGCTATCTCCAAATTGGGGCGGTAACGGCATCGTAAAGCTGCTACATCCGGATCTGAGCGCCTGGAAGCAATACAGCGTGGGCATGATGCCAACCGATCTCAAACTATATGATGCAGCTTCAACTGCTAACGACCAGATCGCAGTGCCTGCAAAAATCAAGCTTTCCCCCAATCCCGCCGGACAGGGAGCCGCTTTGCAATTCAGCAGTCAAAAAGAGATTGATGGGGAACTGAGTCTGTATAACCTGAAGGGTCAGAAAATAGCTTCATATCAATATCCGGGCAGGGAACTCAGCATAGCAGAACCAAAACTCCCCAGCGGCGTGTATTTCTACCGCTTGCGAAACCACAGTGGGGTCCAGGGGAGGGGAAAGCTGCTGATACTGAAGTAGGATTGCTGATGCCTGATCCAATCCCGAGCACAAGCATAAAAAATACTTGATAAAAAAAGCCGTACCCGGCGGGGCACGGCTTTTGTTAAGCTAAAGCTTAGCGATGAATTGGATCATCGATAATTATTGGCCTTTTGTCTAGCAGGTTGATGGGATCCAGCCAAATATCGTTACCATATATGTATACAGATCCTTCTTTGTGGCTGGAGTGATTTCCGACAGTTACCGTAACGTTGAAGCCGTTATGCCCGTTGCTGGGAGCGGAAATGCTGAAGACAGATCCGTTTCTTTGCATTTCTACATGATTCCATTCTGTCCAGGGACCCGGGTAAGGTGTTCCAGTCCAACCGGTAATGTAGGCTTTTGTGTTTGGGTTCGCATTAATTACATTGATTGAAAATGTGATACCCATCAGCGATACACTGAGGAGCATCAGGGCTGCGGCGACAAGAATAAGTTTCTTCATGCTGTTCTCCATAAACAAATGTATGCATCTTTTGTAAAGGATGCATTGGTTAATCCACAATTGAAGGGTTTCCTAAACGGTTTGCCTTCATTCTATCAGATCTGATGTATCAATTATTTGTCTTCATGAAAGTCTATATGATCAAAAAATACTCATTACATGAAGCGCGTCAAGATATTTAGATTGCACTGCAACTATATTTATTGCAAACTGTATTGTAAAGAAATTTTTGTATTACGAGCCATATCTTGTAACTTATATAATATCAATAATATCCCAGATCTGAGCAATTTTGCTGTTGCTTATGGTGATGTATATGGTTTGCGCAATGTTGGGATTATGGTAACTCGCTTTATTCGATTGATAGTCAATACGGTATGTTTACACACAACAGCTACTGCTTCCAAGATTGCATTTTATTTACATGTAGCGCAAAGCATCGGATAGGCTGATATAGAACAGTATGATATGAGTGTCCTGCGCTTAATCCGGATAGTGATTTGTTGACGTCTGTCCACAGTCTTAACAGAAAAATATCACATCCCGATATTGCACTATCGAGTTCCGTCTTTTTGCTTGACATCTATAGAGTGTTCAGGAATTGTGAAAATATAGGTTTTTAGTAGTTTATACAGCTTATGAACCGCCAATTTTGCTTTTCAGAAAAGAGGTAAGGGATGTCTTTATTTGACTTTTTCGGCATGATGACAAATGACATAGCGATAGATTTGGGTACTGCCAATACCCTGGTATACAAAAAGAACAGCGGATTAGTGATCGACGAGCCTTCTGTGGTAGCTGTATCTACAGACAGCAGAAAAATCATCGCCATCGGCCAGCAGGCCAAAGTGATGTTGGGAAAGAACCCGGATGAAGTGAGAGTGATAAAGCCCCTCAAGGATGGTGTGATTGCCGATTTTCAGGTTACCGAATTGATGTTGCGCAATCTGATCATGCGGGCGCAGAAGAAACGCTTGTTGGTTCGTCCCCGGGTCATTGTATGCGTTCCATCGGGCATTACGGAAGTGGAAAAACGCGCGGTTCGGGACAGCGTCTTACATGCCGGTGCCCGGGAAGTGTATCTGATCTCCGAGCCAGTGGCTGCGGCCATCGGGGCAGATCTGCCCATCGACGAGGCCTGCGGCAATATGGTGATGGACATCGGTGGTGGTACCTCCGAAATAGCGGTGATCTCCCTCTCTCACATCGTGGTGCACAATAGTATCCGCGTTGGAGGAGACAAGATTGATACCGACATCATCAGTTATCTGCGCAAAAAGAACAATCTACACGTGGGCATTCAGACCGCCGAAAAGATCAAAACTACCATCGGCAGTGCCTATCCTTTGAAAGAAGAGCTAAGCATGGATGTGCGTGGCAGGGATATCGTATCCGGCTATCCTGTCACCATCAAGATTTCATCGGAAGAGATCCGTGAAGCCATTTCGGAGACCGTTACCACAATGATCGACGCCATCAAGCGCCTATTTGAGCGGACGGCACCGGAGCTTTCGGCGGACATCGCCGAGCGGGGCATTTTCCTGACCGGAGGCGGTGCTCTGTTAAAGGGTCTGGATGAAAGGATCCGCAAGACTGTTGATCTGCCGGTGCATGTGGTTCCCGATCCCCTGGAATGCGTGGTAAAAGGCGCGGGAACGGTTTTGGACGATGTGGATCGCTACCGTCAGGTACTAATCAAGAAAATTGAAGATTAAGCGGCTTTGGCGCTCATTCCCCTTTTGCGGGCAGTGACGCCGATAATGCCAAAAGCCCGGGGATTAATCACGGATGAGTATTAAAAGATACATAATGCCGGCGATTCTCGTCGTGTTCTCTATCGCCATGCTAATTGGAGATCAGGATACGCGTGCTGCGAAAGCGGCTTTTTTCGGTAAAAGTATCTTCTTCCCATTTGTTTCGTCTCTAAAGACAATCGAAAGCAATCGCAGCCTCAGCGAGGATAACTTCATTTTGCGCGACAGATTAACCCAGAGCACTCTGCAAAACCTTGCCCTGCAAAATCAACTGAGAGAATACACCGGTGTGGCTACAATCTCTTTCAATACCGAAGACACAGAGTTTGAACTGGCAGAGGTGATCGGCTATTCCGGTCAATTTCAAGAACGTAACCTGATCGTGAACAAGGGTATGGCGCACAATATTGCCCCCGGTTCGGCTGTGATCTCCGGCAACGGCATCGTGGGCAAGATCATCTCGGTTACCGAGACCTACAGCATCATCTTGCCGTTCTCCAATCCGCGCTTTCAGGTGCCGGTGATGGTGCCGCGAACGGGTGTGCAGGGCATATTGCAATCCGATGTGGCGGGGATAATCTCCATGAATATGGTGAAACTGGGCTCGGAGATCGCCACCGGGGATACCATCGTGAGTTCCAATCTGTCCCGATTGTTTCCCAAAGGCTATCCCGTGGGTACTATCAACCGCATCAAAGAATCTTCCGATAACCTTTTCCTGAGCGCGGAAATCAGTCCCTTCACTCTGGTGGAAAACCTGGAACATGTATTTATTCTAAAAGAAAGGAAAAACTATGGCAGCTAAACAAGCAGAAATTGTGGTGTATGGAAACACCTTTGTGCGCATTCCGCTGAAGACGCGCATCTTGAATGCTGAGGACGAGATGCTGGATATTCTTCGTGAGTATGCCCTGCCGCATATGAAAGCGGGAGATATACTTACCATCAGTGAGAGCCCTTTGGCGATCACTCAGGGACGCGCCGTTCCCGTAAGCGAACTCAAGATTGGCTTGCTGGCCAGAGTATTGAGCCGTTTTGTGGCCAAAGTACCATACGGCATCGGCTTACGCTCTCCATCCAGTATGCAATGCGCCATTGATGAAACCGGGAGCTTACGCATCCTCTTTGCTGCGGCAGTGGGTGCGATGGGCAAGCTGTTGGGCCGCAAAGGCGATTTTTACAGAGTAGCAGGTATGCAAGCAGCGCTGGTGGATGCGGCCAGCACCTCACCGGTTCCGCCATACAATGAAACCGTGATCAAAGGCCCCAAGGATCCTCAAAGAGTAGCTGAAGCGCTAGCAGAAGCCATCGGCTATCCTGTGGCGATCATGGATATCAATGATATCGGTGGCAGCTGGATGATCGGTGGCGGGGGCGGAGTATCCAAACACTTCATCGAAGCCGCCATGAAAGACAATCCTCAGGGACAGGGCGACGAACTAACCCCACTCTGCATTGTCAGGCCCAAGGGTTAAATCGATGCTGTTAAAAGGGATCTACGTGTTTTTGGGAGGACTTTTCTTCCTGTATCTGCAGTTGCTGTTGATGCCGGCGCTGGCGATAATGAACGTGGTTCCCCTCATTCTTTTGCCCTGGCTGATTTATATCGTATGGAAGCAGGCCTGGGAACTATCCCTGCCGGTTGTTTTCCTCATCGGTTTGATGTACGATACCCTCAATCCATCGCTATTTGGAATGCACGCTTTGTTCTTTGTGCTTTTGGCTGTGCTAATCGATGTGTTGCGCATTCCTTTCGAGCAGGATAGCAACGTGGCAAAACTGATTGCAATCGGCTCCACCAATCTCATTTTCAGCCTGCTCTACCTGCTGGCGCAAGGCTTGTCTTGGGGTTTTGATGCAAAAGTGTACAGGCTATCAGTGCTTGGATTCTTTTACAACCTTATCTTCAGCTTGCTCTTGTTCACCGTGATGCAATTCATCAGCAAGCTGCGTATCGTAGTGGTTCATGACTAAAGCCATCAAGGTCTATGTAATAGTATGCACCGCACTGTTCCTGCTTCTGGCGGGATCGCTGTTTCGGTTGCAAGTGATCAAGGGCAAACACTACCAGCGTGTAGCGGAAAGCAATTTTGTAAGAATCCGCCGCATCACCGCCACCCGGGGCGAGGTTTACGATCAAAAATACCGTCCCATCGTGCAAAACATCCCCTCTCACAACCTATACCTTACCAGCGGCAAGATCCACAATCTAAGCTCTTTGGCCCGCTTTCTCTCACTGCATTTTGGCATTTCCGAGGCAGAATTGCGTGAGATGGTAAGCAAACAGCGCTTCAAGACCTATGAAGAGATCCTCCTGGCAGATAATATTCCCTATGAAACCGTGCTTAGCCTCAGTGAATATCTCAATTACTATCCGGAACTGGTATTTCGCATCGGCTCCACCCGCAATTACCTGTATCCCAACCACTTCACCGGTTATGTGGGGCGCATCAATGAAGATGAATATGAGCGCTTTAAAACTGAGGACTATTCCATCAACAGTTACATCGGGAAAACCGGTCTGGAACGCTATTATGAGGTGCTGTTAAGGGGCAGAGACGGTAAGGAAATAGTGCAGGTGGATGCTCAAGGACGCTCTTTGGGCTTGTTTCGTGATGAGGGCTACATCGAGCCCCTGAACGGGCTCTCACTGGTGCTAACTATCGATAACGATCTGCAGGACTTTGCCTATCGGGCGTTTCCGGATCACATAAAAGGCGCTGTGGTAGTTAGCGATGTGCGAACCGGCGGCATCCTGGCCTATGTAAGCAAGCCCGGCTATGACCCCAATGTCTTTATGCAAAGGATCAGTCCGGAAGTGTGGGAAGACCTGAATGCTGATAGCAAGCCCATGCTGGATAGAGTGATCCATGCCACATATCCTCCGGGATCGGTGTTTAAACCAATAACAGGTGGATTTGGCCTCAACAAGAAAGTGGTGAGCAGAGATACACGTCTGAGCTTTTGCGACGGTGGCTTTCAATACGGTAATCGTTATTTTCGCTGCTGGCAGCATTCAGGTCATGGAAAAACCAATATCGTGGAAGCACTCATGCATTCCTGTGATGTCTACTTTTATGATTTGTCTTTGAAGCTACCTTTAGATGAATTCAAACAGTTTGCGCTGAACAGCCATCTGTGCCGTAAGACCGGGATTGATCTGCCCAATGAGCGCAATGGCTTTTTCCCGGACACGGCTTGGTACAAAAAGAAGTATGGAGCCAATATCGGCATTCAGGGGCATAAAGTGAATCTCTCCATCGGACAGGGTGAGATTCTCACATCTCCTATACAGCTCAATGCTTTTTACGCTGCCATAGCGAACAATGGCACCTGGATTCAACCGCATCTGCTCAAGCAAACCGTAGGCCGGGGAAGACTTACCATCAATGAAGTTTCACCTATCCGGATAGCTCAGCTTCCTCATGATGCGGGAACTCTGCGTGCCATCCAAGACGGACTCTGGGCGGTTTGTAACGCGCCGAACGGGACAGCTCGCAGTGTGAAGGTTCCCGGAGCCACCACGTATGGCAAGACCGGATCGGCGGAAAATGTGATGGGTAAGACCACTCATGCCTGGTTTTGCGGATACATCGTAACCGACAAACCGGAGATAGCTGTAACGGTCTTTATGGAAAATGCCGGAGGTGGCGGAGCAATGGCGGCTCCGGTGGCTCGCAGCATCTTCGATTTTTATATGGGCAATATCGAGGATATCAAGCGTCCTGCCAAAGTTCCCGCGCAATTCCGCACTGCCGAGGAATTGGAGACAGAGCCGGAAACAGACGTGGAAAGTGCCGATATCCCGCAAGATGATGTGCCGGAAACCCCAGATGAGACTGAAGCCCAGGAAGAGCAGGAGCTGCCATGATCAATCGCAAGAAGTTCGATTTCGTATTGCTGGCACTGCTAATCCTTTTGATAACAATCGGTTGCATTGCCATCTACAGTGCTTCGACTACAGTGATCTCGGATACTGTGAGCACCCAGGCATTTTGGTGGCGGCAGATCATCTTCGCCGGGATTGCCTTGGGCATGATCGTCTTGCTATTAAAGCTTCCCATGCCGATATTCGACATCTTGGTGTTGCCTGCTTTCGCACTCAATATTTTTGCCTTGATAGTTGTGCTGTTCACTCCCGCGGTGAATGGTTCTCATCGTTGGTTCAGCTTGGGGGGGATCAATATCCAGCCCTCAGAAAGCGTAAAATTGCTTACTATTCTCATGGTTGCGCGTTACATCTCGAAAGAGAATCTCAACGAATATCGCCAGATGCTTTATGGTTTTGCTATCATGCTGCTTCCGGTTATTCTGATTATGATCGAACCGGATTTTGGGACCACGCTGGTGTTTTGGGCAAGTTTGCTGGCGATGCTTATTGCCGCTGAAGTTCCGCTGTTCTACATTTTGTTGATCATCTCTCCGGTGGTTTCTGTGGTGGCATCCATACATTGGGCTTTGATTCTGATCTGGATCGTGGTGCTGGTTCTATTGCTGATGTGGTCGCGGCTTTCCTGGGTAGCGATCACTGTGTCCGGGGTCATAAATGTGTTCGTCGCGCTGATTATGCCGGTGTTTTGGATGGGATTGAAAGACTATCAGCAAAACCGTATCCTCACGTTTATCGATCCGACTCGCGATCCCTTGGGTGCAGGGTATCAGATCATTCAAAGCAAGATAGCGGTAGGAAGTGGATCCCTCACCGGCAAAGGCTGGTTGATGGGAACTCAGAAGAACATGAACTTTTTGCCCGAGCATCACACGGATTTCATCTTTTCGGTAATCGGCGAAGAATTCGGCTTTGTGGGTTCGATGTTTTTGCTTTTGATATTTGCTTTGTTCTTTGGCCGCATAATCCACGACATAAATCAATTAAAAGTAAAAGAAAGAAAGATTGCCTCTGCAGGCATTTTCGCTTATCTTATGTTTCAGAGTTTTATCAACATCGGTATGAATATCGGTCTTGTCCCTGCTACGGGAATCCCTTTGCCATTTATTAGTTATGGTGGATCGAATCTATTGATCAATACCATTTCGGTGGCGGTGATCTTGAAATATTTAAACGAAAGAGGTTTTATTAAATGAAGCTCTGGCTAACGCTCATTTTGCTGGCCTTCGCACTTAGTTCATGTTTTGTAAGCTCATCGCTGCTCTTCACTGAAGCGGACATCAAAGACAGCAAGAATCTATTGGTAAATCCGGGATTCGCGCTGTATTCACTGGCTCCCGATGAGGCCCTCAAGGGCTGGAGCATCATTGTGGAACCACATAGTGCGGATTTCGACAAGATTCGCATCGATCCCCTGGACGCTTCGGAGGGTGAAAGCTCTCTTGAGATATCTGCTTCAGATAAAGATATTATGCTGATCTCCGAACCATTCAAAGTGCGCCGATATGGTGGATATTACTCGCGCATCATGCTAAAAACCGATAGCCCCAATCCTCCGCAGATCACAATGCAGATGATCACTTTCAAAGAAAATGGGAAGATAACCAATCGTTTCAAAGCTAAGCAAAGCCCGACTGATCTTTGGAGCAGCCTTGCCGTTAGTGCGGGGTTCTTGCGTCCTGGCGTCAATTTCGGCCGTGTCTCCATTCTGATTCCCCCCTTCACGGAAGGTTCGGTGTGGATAGACGATGCCGGTTGTTGGGAAGTTCATGGTTTCAAAATAGACTAATCCAAAAAATAACCAATATAAAGATTTGGTAAAACCAACAAGGAGAAAACATGAAAAGCAAAGTGTTTCTATTTGCAGCTCTATGCGTGTCCATGCTCTTTATCTTCAGTGCCTGTGGCGATGATAATGGCAATGGCGGAGTAACCGGATTGCCGGATGTCTACGACGGCGATTATGAATGGCTCATTATGATTAACGACAATCAAAACTGGGCTGTGAAAAGTGATGAATACATGGTGACGGCTTTGTGGCTGGGTGAGTATGGGGAATCTCCCTCAGGCGAAGGGTTTAAAGTCTCATTTGCGGGTGAATCGTACGAAATGAACGGCTTTATGGGCTCTTACTTTAGCTCTGTACCACTTGCAAGCGGCACCGAATATGAATTCGAATTCTCAAACGATGAAGATGTGATCTGCTCCAGCACCATACGAACTCCATACAGAGCGGAAATCGAATTCCCGGATCCATTTGTTCCCACTCAAAGCACTGATCTGGAATGGACTATGGATGCAGATAACGACTATCAGTATTTCGAAGCTTATTCCGAGAATGATGGATACAAAAAAGGCGATGACGACGAGGATGAAGAAGAAGGCTACTTCCTGATGCTGGATCCTGGAGCTCGCAGCCTTACTATTCCCGCCAACGCCGTGGAAGAAGTAGGCACCTATGGCTATTACTCGCTTTCTTTAATGCAGATGAATTTCTATCCCAAAAACGCCTGCGCGATCAGTTGTTTGTCTGTGGCTTCAAATCTGGATGTTTACGAGGAGAACGATGTGGCTCCTTCCCGGCATCTGAGCCTTGTCAGAGAACTGGGATTGCTGGACTAAGTAAACGATGTTATGAATCAAAAAGCCGATGCCCACATCGGCTTTTTATTTTGCGAATATGCTTTTTGGCCCCCGGTTTATTTATCTTAAACCCGGATTTTGCCATGGATATCCACTTCCGGTATCTTGCATTGATTTCCTGTTGATTGTTTTGGCTGAACCTCGCTAATTGGCTCAGGCATTTGCCCTTATTCATTTAGCAGTACGCAAGCCATTCAAGAGACCTCTCGATTGTCACTGAGCAAAGGCCCCAATCCGTGTGCCAAAACACATTTACCACGGTCCGAAAATAAAAAAAAGCGGATAAAAACCGGCCTCAATTACGAACTATGTATCTGTACAAAACGCAAGGAGAGATTAACCCGCGAGTGATATGAGTGTGGAAAACCTGAGTAATCCCCCCCCCAATCAAAGAGTTTGCCAAAAGCTAAACTTGATTTATCCTGTATATAGGACTGACTGATAAAGCAGAAAGTGGAGTCCCAAGAGTAGCATAGGACCGCGATGCGGGTGCGTCTTTTGGGGCTCTTTTTCAAAAGAGCAATTTGGAGCAACCATGCGAAAAAGAATAGATTTGAACAGCGAGCAGGACACCATAGATCTTGCTCATTACATCGCGCCCTTATTGGGTCCCGGATCTGTAGTGACGCTTGCCGGCGAATTGGGCAGTGGTAAGACCTTCTTTGTGAAAGCACTGGGCGCCTTTCTGGGTGTGCCGGACGAAATCGACAGTCCTTCATTCGTGATCTTCAAGGAATACCATTGTGGCCGTTATCCCTTCTATCACCTGGACTTGTACAGGCTGAAACACGAGGATGAATTGCTGGATCTGGGCTTGCTGGATATGATTGAGAACGGAATTACGATCATCGAATGGCCAGAGGTCGCTGAAAACTTCCTCCCTTACCAGAATCTACGGCTATACTTCGGATTTGAAGCTAAGCAACGCTATGTGGAGATTGATGCGGATGAGAAGCTGCAGGAATACTTCAACTGAGGCTTAGTACCTGCTGAGAGAGCGCCTGATGTGCTTCCGCCCATAGTCTGAAAGCCGCCGTGCGGCAAGACCCCAAAGTTACATCTTACGCTTGGGATAGGGCATAATCCCTGCTCGATACGGTCTTTCGCCTTCTTTCAAGCTGCGGTTGAGACTATCAAACAGTTTGCTGCGTGTTTGGCGGGTACGCGGTGGAATTTCCACCATAAACAGTGCGCTCGCCAGCTCAATCTCATCTTCATCCCACACTTTTGCCAGCAGGTAAAGATCAAGCACTTTATCAGTTTTGTTTTCGATGGTATAGCCCACTTCAATGAACTGCGTGCCCCAATTGTCGAAACTAATCTCTGAGATCTCGACTTTGTCTGCCAGGGCCTGATTACTGCGTTGCATCCATAAAAAACTGATCACCATGGCAACAATCACCAAAAGCAACACACTACCCTTCAGTTTATAGCGTCGAGGCCATTCCATACGGTCAAATGATCTCATCGTATATCCCTGTTAATAAATGAATTGCCACGCGGCAAAAAGCTTGTGTGCCCAAGCATCCCGACGCAGGCTATCATGACCGACCAGCAGGCGATTATGAGCCAGAATAGGGATAGTGAGGCTGCTGCGGAGCTGGATTTCATTGCTTTGCTTTCCTGCAAACCAGGTGGTTTCGGCATCATCGATCTGCCCGGCAAAGATCTCGTGGTAGTTGTCTTGCCAGGAAGAGCCCGCAGAGCCGCGTTTGCGCCATGAAAAGCCGGTATCCAGTTCGCAGAAGGGCAAGATATCCAGATTTGCCTCTACACTGATGTCCAGCAGATTGGAGCCTTGCGGATAGCCCAAAGGACGTCCGTCGTGGGAATACATGGTGTGGTTCATAAAATGGGCGTAGGTATAGGGGCGGACAGCGCTTAATTCGAGGCTAATTTTGCCTGTGGGGATGGCTTGGTTGATGCCGGTCTGCAGGGCATATTTGTTGCCCCACCAGTTTGTAAAAAACTTGCTGTAACTGAATTCATCCAAAGCAAATTGAGCATAAATCAGAGTTCCTTCCCCAATACTGTAATTACTTCCGGCGTAAATCATAACGTTGTCTCGATCGTGCTGATTGTGTTCTGTGGCACGCCAGAAGCTGTTCGGAAGCAGGTAGTTCAGGTCCAAGCCACGATTACCGTATACTACACTTTCACCCATAAACAGCTCTAGAGAAGGGCCGGGGAAATAGCTCAATTGGTGCAACGCGATGAATTTGTCGGGATAGTTCAAAGCGTTCACTGTGCTGTTTGGGGTATAGGCATACACACTATCCGCGATGAGGCTGCCATGCATCATGCTCAAGCGGAATTTGCCCAGAGTCGCCTCTGCCAAAAGATAGGCATAGTCGTTCACGTGGTCGTTCAATATAATGCTGCCGCTGATGCTATTCCCGACTTGGAATCTGCCTCTGCCCAGAGCAAGGTTCAGTTTGTCGCTGCGGTATGCCAGCTCGCCATTGATATTGTCCAGCTGGATGTGCCCGTTAAAACGCTTGTAATATCCGTCGATCAACTCATCTGTCTCGGCCATATCCAGATCGCCATGATAGGCACCATTGTACCAATCTGTGCGCATAAACACTTTTTCACCGGCCATCGCGTTCAATCTCCAGCCTTTATACCAGAAATCGTAGTTTCCATCCTCTGGAAAATCAGCCTCATAACCGGCATAGACATTGAAATCAGCTTTGAGCAAAGGATGTCTGTAACTAAGTAGATCGTGATGACGACTATCTGAGCTAAAGGCTTCCATTAGAGCATTTTGAATGCTGTCAATCGATTTGAATGGGTGGCTGATGCCCTCGCTTTCATCCTGCCATTCTTCGGTGAAGTAGAGTGGATTTGAGCTTAGGAATCCTGCCCGGTAATTGCTGTACAACTGAGGACTGAAGGCAGAGCTGAAAGAGGAATCCCCCCAAAGCCACGAGCTTCCTGCCAGTACGCAAATTGTGAGCAGCAGAGCCTTTGCCCTATTGCTTATCATCATCTTCCTCAAGGCCGCCCACATAATGTAAGCGATGGATGCTTTGCTCTACTTCGCTAAGGCTAATCTTCAATTCCCTAGCAATCTCCTTATTCGTCCAGCCATCAGCCAATAGCCGGTTTACCATCTTGAGCATGGTGTTTGTGTCCATGCTACTGTGCCCTTCATGAATTCCGGAGAGGAAATCTTTGGATTTTCTTCTATTGCGTTCCAGGATGATGATAATGATGAGAATCATCAGTAAAATGATGCCACAGAGAATATAAAGCCAGTAACCACGCAGAGAATTCGTGCTGTCAAAGTCTTCATCCGTATCTTCCAGCAATTCCGGCGGGATGGTGTATACAACTGCGTCTTCGCTCTGTGCGATTTCGGGTTTCAAACCTTCGGGGGGATCCAGTATCTCGTCCACGGATTTCACTTGGATTGCGCCTTCAGGCTCTCCGGTGATCTTTATCTCGGGCTCCACAGCGGCTTCTTCTGCCACAGGTGCAGCTTCATCGCGCACAGCCGGAGACAGCCCGGAATCCAGCAGTTTTTGTGCTTTCTCGTAATATGAACTGCTGGAAGGGATTTTGTAAAGTTTGTCCGCGGCACGGCTGCTTTCGCGTTTGATCAGCAATTCACCCCAGTAATACCACACATCGTAGTGATTGGGGTAATCCACTGCCAGCGAACTGAAAGCCTTATCTGCCGCCACCAGCCTGCCTTTCTCGGTGTTGAATCTTGCCAGAGCCAGACGCGAGGCTTTGCTGTTGTCGGCTTTATAGAAATCCACAACCAGGCATTTACTGTCGCTCAATCTCATCTTGTAGAAATTGAGGTTCTCGTTCGTCTTTACCACAATCCCGCCCTGAGCGCCGTAAACAGCATCCAGATATGTCCCGCCCAAGCTATAAGCAGGAATCTTGCCATCGAATCCGGGGATGCCGAGGTAAAAACCATCTGAGCTTTTTTCGACAATGAAGTCTGTGTCCTGATCCATGTCCAGAACAAATCTGACCACGGAGCCATAGTAATCCTTCGCTCGTATGCTTTGAATGGAGGTGGCAAAAAGTGCCGCGTTAAAAACAACTAACAGCATAACTAGCAAGCGTTTCATCTTGACCTCCCACAGTAATTATTTACATATTATAATATTATGGTATTTGCTTCAGGATTGATGATTTGGGCGGTGTCCAGCGCGATCTGCAACTCCTCATTGGTGGGGATCACCAATATGCTGGTGGGAGAATAGTCTTGCGAGATGATTCCGCTGTCTTGTCCCACCCGGCGGTTCTTTTCCCGATTGATGTGGATCCCGATGTTTTCCAGGCGTGTGCAGATTCTTTCCCGCATCTTCACCGCGTTTTGCCCTATGCCACCGGTAAAGACGATGCCATCAACTTTGATCAGGTTTGCCGAGTAAGCGCCGATAAACTTGCGGATGCGGTATGCATAGGTTTCCAAGGCTTCCAGAGCATTCTCATCGCCATCTTCCGCAGCTTCTTCGATATCGCGAAGATCGCTGGAGATGCCGGATAAGCCCAGGAGTCCGCTTTTCTTGTTCAATATATCGTGCAGTTCGTGAAAGTCGAACCCGCGTTCTTCCAGATAGAAGATGATGGATGGATCCAGGTCTCCGCTACGGGTGCCCATGATCAGACCCTCCAGCGGGGTGAATCCCATTGATGTATCGATGGATTTGCCGGCCTGAATGGCGGTGATGGAGGCACCATTGCCCAAATGACAGGTGATGAGATTGGTGTTCTCCGGGCTGCGTTGCAGCATTTTCAGGGCGATGCCCGCCACATAGCGGTGGCTGGTTCCGTGAAAGCCATATCGGCGAATCCGGTATTTGTCGTAAAATTCGCGGGGAATACCATACAGATAGGCGTGCGGGGGCAGGCTCTGATGGAAGGCTGTATCAAACACGGCGACTTGGGGGATGCCGGGAAAGACAGTCGCCGCTTCTTTGATGCCGGTTAGATTGGCAGGATTGTGCAGAGGTGCCAGTTCACAGGTATCTTCGATGGCTTTGATCACGTCGTTGTCGATGAGAACGGATTCTGAGTATTCTTCGCCGCCATGCACCACTCTGTGGCCGATGCCTTCGATTTCGTTTATGGATTTCAGTATGCCGGCCTCAGAGTCCAATAGTGCTTGCATCATATGCTCAAAAGCCAGTCTGTGATTTGGTATTTCGGCAGTTCTATCGTAAACTTTGCCATTTGCTTTTTGTTTGATTTTACCATCCGAAAGACCTATGCGCTCTATCAGGCCTTTGCCCATGCTGCTTTGTTGCGGCATTGTGTATACCTCATACTTCAGGGAGCTGCTACCGCAATTTACCACGAGGATCTTCATTAAAAAACTTCCTTTTGTGATTCTGTGCCATACATTATTTCCAAGCTCGCAATGTTCAAAGAGAATCATGTACCGACAAAGGGCATTGTTTTTTAGAATGCAAAATATGGCAAGGGATTTCTGGGCAAAAAAAATGGGTAACCGTAGTTACCCATTTTTTAAGGACTGTTCAAATTAATTAGTTTGTACTATGTTACTCAGCCGGAGTTTCAGCAGGTACTTCGCCTTCGATTGCATCGGCAAGAGTGTCAATAACGGCTTCTTCTACCGGAGCAACTTCTTCTACGGGAGCTTCTTCTGCGGGTTTCGGCTTGCAAGCACTCATGGCAAGCATGCTGAGCAGCATCATAGCGAGTAATGCGATTAAAATAACTTTTTTCATTGATTCCTCCATAAGCATTATCCCTGACGGGTTCACTTAGGTTTTTATTTTTTTGTTTTTGGGTTTGGCAAATTTTTGCCGCACTGTTTTGCAGGATCGGAGTGCAAAAGCATTACCAATCCATCACACAGTCCTTATACACGACTATATACTTAGTAAGAATGGCGCCAGAATAATGAGGGCGAAGTTCTTGGCAAGTAATTTTTTTCATAGGGCAATATCCACCCCAAGATGAATCATGCCCAATCCCAAGCTGCTAAAGCTTTTATCGCGATATCCCAGCCCATATTCGATGCTCAGAATTCCCAAACGAGTGCCCAGTTTTATTCCGGCTCCGATTCCCCAAAGGTCATATACGGGATCTTCTTCACGACTGTGCATATAGCCTTGATCATAAAAAGTATAAATCATTGTTTCAGCAGCCAGCATATAGCGCAATTCCAGATTTGTCCATGCCAGTCTGCTGCTTTTGAATTCATCCTCCCGATATCCTCTCAGCGACGCGTATCCGCCCATGCTATACAGGTCGTAAGATGCCGGATGACGCTTTTCGTTGTTCAGATAGTTCGCACCCATGAAGGCTATCAATCTTGCTTTTATTGGCAGATAATAGCCTAATAGAGCCCGGGTTTTCCCATATGTGGCGCCATCGCCGAACACATAGTCGTATGATGCTTCCATTTCCAAACCCCGCACCGGGATGCGTTCTCCACCGGTGCTTTGAAAGCGCCAGAAGGCACCCAGGCTGCTGTTGGTGGATTTTTCGATCTCAGAGTCGCTGCTACCGGGCAGAACGCTGTTTGCGCCGAGGCTGAGACCTATTCTTTGATACAGGCTCTGGTAATACAAATCCAGATCTGCCACACTGCTGATCCACATACTGTCTTGCCTGGTGCGGGACAGTGCCAGATCTGCTGCCAGAGGCAGGGATGGGATCCCGGATTCATGATAGGCAAAGCGCAATTCACTATAATCCGCCGGGCTTTTCTTCCAAAATAGTTTGATGCTCCTATCGCTGCCCCAGAGGTTCAGAAATTCCAGATTCAGCATGCCCGAGAGCTGCCGTTTACCGTCATTCTCGCTGATGCCCAAAAGCCCTTCCAGAAAGGTCATGCGGCCCTCCTCGATATCGATGAGCAGATTTTCTTCGTCTAGGGGGATGATCCGGCAAGAGTTGATATAGTCACGCCGTTTGATGTTTTCTGCCGCCTGATTGAGGATTTGCGGAGTGATCACTTTCTGTCGCAGCAGTCCCGATGTCTTTAGCAGAGTGGATTCCCGGCTCACTTTATTTCCACGGAAACGGAATCCGGAGATCCGCTGTTGATCGCCTTCCTCCACTTTTATGTAGGCTACTAAAGGATCCCCCATCACCAGAGAATCCAGCTCAACTGCGGCAAACAGATAGCCTCGCTGCTGGTAGACATGAAGCACGCTTGCCATAATCTCTTCCAAATCACCCATGTCGTAGAGTGCCTGTTCGGAGCTGAAGGCATATTCGTGCAATTTGCTCTGGGAAAAGTACTTTAATCCCGTATAGTGGATCCGCACTTTGTCGCTGTCTGTCAGACGTTCGATGCGAAAAAGCAGTTCAAGCGAGCCATCCGGTAGCGGCAACAATTCCGGCATGGCTATTTGCAGATAGTATTTATGCTGGAGCGCGAAGTATTCTTTCAGCCTCACAATCCCCGTTTCCACAGCCTCGGAGAGATATTCATCCCCGGTCCCAATATCCATCACCTCAATGAGTTTTGCCTCATCGATGGGGAAATCCGCCTCGATGGAGATGCTTCCGATACTGATGGCATAGACCTCCGCCCAGGCAAGGATCATTAACAAGGCGAGGGACAGGGCTTTCATGGCTCAGGATCTATTCCCGATCAGCTTTCAGAACGGCCAGGAAGGCTTCCTGGGGAACGGTAACATTACCGATCTCCTTCATCTTCTTCTTCCCTTCTTTTTGCTTTTCCAATAGCTTGCGTTTACGGCTCACATCGCCTCCATAGCACTTTGCCAGAACATCTTTGCGCATAGCGTTGATGGTGCTGCGGGCGATGATCTTGGCACCGATGGTGGCTTGCAAGGCGATCTTGAACATATGCCGGGGAATCACATCTGCCAGAGTACCGGTTACGCTTTTACCCCAAGTGTGGGCCTTGTCCTGATGGCAAATAAAGCTCATCGCGTCCACCTTTTCGCCGTTGATCAGGATGTCTACTTTCACTACTTGCGACAGCCTGAATTCCTTGAAAGCGTAGTCCAGCGAGGCATATCCTCGGCTCACTGTCTTCAGTTTATCATAAAAGTCGAAGATGATCTCGATGAGGGGCATTTCATAGTGCAAGGCAACGCGTTTTTCATCTATATATTGCAGGTTTTTCTGGATTCCGCGGCGTTCCTGAGCCAGCTTCATGATGTTGCCAATATAGTCTGTGGGTACGATGATCTCGGTATCCATATAGGGTTCTTTGATGTAGTCGATATTGGAAGGATCGGGAAAGTCGATGGGATTGTGTACTTCGATTTCGATGCCGTTTTTTAGCCCAATCTTGAATCGTACACTGGGAGTGGTGGCTATGATGGGTATATTGTACTCGCGAAAGAGGCGTTCTTTTACGATCTCCAGATGCAGCATGCCCAGAAATCCGCAGCGGAAACCATATCCCAAAGCGGCAGAGCTTTCTTTTTCATAGATTAGGGAGGCGTCATTCAGTTTTAGCTTCGCAATTGCTTCAACCAGGTCTTCATAATCTTCGCCGTTGATGGGGAAAATGCCACTGTATACCATGGGTTTGGGTTCCAAAAATCCGGGTAGAGGCTCTGCGCACCCGCCCTTGGCAAGGGTGATGGTATCGCCCACACGAGCGTCTGCCACTTCTTTGATGTTGGCGATGATGTATCCCGCTTCACCGGTCCGCAATTCCTTCTGTGCCTGAAACTTGATGCCCAGATACCCGATTTCCTCGATTTCATACTCCCGGCTCGTGCTAAAGAGTTTGATCTTGTCGCCTTTGGCCAAGCTGCCGTGAAACAGACGCACCAACACAACTACACCACGATACATGTCGAAATAGGAATCGAAAATAAGGGCTTGAGGTGGAGTGTCAACCGTTCCAGTAGGAGCAGGAAGCTGTTCTATGACAGCGTCCAACAGTGCATCCACACCTTCCCCGGTCTTTGCGCTCACCTTCATGATTTCGGATTCCTTGCAGCCCAGGATGTCGATCAGATCGTGCTGTGTCCCCTCCACATCTGCTTTGGGCAGATCGATTTTGTTCAAAGCGGGCAGAATTTCAAGATTGTTGTCCAGCGCCAGATACAGATTGCTCATGGTCTGGGCTTCTACTCCTTGAGACGCATCTACCAAAAGCACCGCGCCTTCGCAGGATGCCAGCGCGCGCGATACTTCATAGGAAAAGTCAACATGCCCGGGGGTGTCGATAAGATTGAGGATGTAATCTTCACCATTATAATTGTGTATCATCCTGATAGCGTGAGATTTGATGGTGATGCCTTTTTCGCGCTCCAGATCCATGCTGTCCAAAAGCTGCGCCACTTCTGTGCCTTTGCCGATCACATGAGTCGCCTCCAAAAAGCGATCTGCCAAGGTAGATTTGCCGTGGTCGATATGCGCGATTATGCAGAAATTCCGGATGTATTTTTGATCCATGCTATGTCCTTTGTTTGTCTAACATCTATAGTTATGTATTAGTTACGATTGTCGTCAGAATTATGCCGGGGGAGGATTTGTCAAGTAAAGGATTGCCAAAGAGAGAATTATGCCGATAGCCGTCCCAGCAAGCTAGCTCGTGCAGATTAGGGGACGCAGATTCCCTACAGGTCTGCAAGCAGATATAGCCGATAAAGCCAAAATAATCTGGTCTGTGGAATGTAAATTGAATATCATGTCAATGTAAAGATACTATGTAAATAAGTTAAGGATATTTCGACCATGCAGATAAAGATCAGCGAAAAGGCCCGGCAACACATCGCCAAAAAGATAGCCTTCTATGGCAAAAAGAATCGTGTGCCTAGGATTGTCATTGCAGAGCGAAGCTGCAGCGGAGCCGTGTTTCGTCTTCATTTCGAAGCCCTACGCGATTGCGATATTGAGCTGCAAACAGATGGCATCACGATTTATGGCAGTAAAGACTTGCTTGATGAATTTGGGGGGTTCGAGCTGGATCTAGAGCAATTCTTCTTTGCCTCCAGGCTCCAGATAGCCCCTATACACCAGACTTTTCGCTGTAACTGCGAAGCAAAATGTCCCAATTCGCAAAAACAAGCCCAAAATAGATAGAGGAATACTATATGAAAAGGAATCTAATCCTAATACTGATCAGCCTGCTTTTCGTGGGTCTGGCGGCAGCTCCACACAGCTTTTTGCCCGTGCCCGTTGAGCAACCTGATGGCAGCAAGATCGAGATCTACGCCTCCGGCGACGAATTTCACAACTGGCTGCACGACAAAGATAACTACACAATTGTACGTGATGATAAAGGATATTATGTTTATGCCGCTCAAGATGGCGAGAGAGTAGCGCCCACAAACTTGGTGGTGGGCAGGGAAAATCCCGATCGCTCAGCGCTGGCAAAGGGCATAAATCTGTCTGAAAACCTGAAGAGACAGAAGTATGAGCGCTTTTCAGACATGCGGGATTACGACAACGCGAAATCTCCCCATTTTGGTGATTTCCACAATCTGGTGATCTTCATTCGCTTTAGCGACAGTCCGGAATTCACACAGCCGCTATCGTTTTACGACAATATATTTAACAACGATAGCGAGAATTCCAACTCTATGAAGAATTACTTTATGGCGGCTTCCTACGGGATGCTGAGTGTGGACTCTTTCTTTTTCCCGGAGCCGGACGGTAACGTGATCGTGAGCTATGTGGATAGCCATCCCCGCGGCTATTACAGTCCCCAAAGCATCACCAATCCCAATGGCTACGATCCTGATGACTACTGGCAGAGAACAGAGCGTGAACACACACTTTTGGCAAACGCGTCTGCTTATGTGGCAGACCAGATTCCCGGCTCCATAGATGTGGATGGTGATGATGACGGGTATGTGGACAATGTCTGTTTCATTATACAGGGCGTGACGGACGGTTGGGCAGAATTGCTCTGGCCGCATCGCTGGGTGCTTTATGGCGCTGAAGCATATATTCAGGGTGCGCAAGTGTGGGATTTTAATTTTCAACTGGAAAACTCGTTGAACAGCAGCGGTGCCAGCGTGCTATCCCACGAGATGTTCCATTCATTGGGCGCGCCAGACTTGTATCGCTATGAAAATACCGAAATCACCCCGATCGGAAGCTGGGATTTGATGGCAAGCAATACCAATCCGCCTCAACACATGAGCGCGTGGATGAAATACCGTTATGGCCAATGGTTGCCGGAACCGCCAACAATCACAGAATCCGGTACTTACAGCTTGCATCCCGTAGCCTCTTCGCCCTCAAATAATATATATCTGGTAAACTCTTGGAACAATCAGAACAAGTATGTCCTAGAATACCGTAAACCCCATGGACTCTACGATGGTACCTTGCCCGACCAGGGATTGCTGGTTTATCGCCTCAATCAATCGGTCGAAGGCAATGCCGATGGCCCTCCGGATGAATTGTATATCTATCGCCCCGGGGCAAATAACAACTCCATGAACGGCTGGATCAGTGATGCTGCTTACTCTGCTGAAAGCGGCAGAACGCGTATGACGGAATATACGGTACCAAGCGGATTCAGCACAAATAATCTCCCCGGTGGATTGTATCTGTACAATGTGGGAACTATGGGCGAGACTATCACTTTCGACCTGCGGATTACCGATATTCATCTTACATCCCCCCAAACTGAGCTGACATGGTTTTCCGGTACTTCACAGCAGATTACCTGGGTTTCTCGAAACAACAATGGCACTGTGAAGATCGAATTTAGCAACAATGGTGGCTCGAATTGGGAAGTGGTGGCAGACGGCATCCCCAACAATGGCAGCTATACTTGGGATTCGATACCGGATATTGATTCCGAAAACTGCTTGCTGAGGCTTACTTTGAATACAAATGGCGATTGGGATGAAAGCATTATTCCCTTCTCCATCGTGGGACAGGTCGCCATACCCACGCTGATCTATCCTGAAAATCAGGCAGAAGCTCTGCCTACCAACCCTGTTTTTCAGTGGCAAAGTGTGCCCGGAGCCACATCCTACAACTTCCAGCTTAGTGAAGATCCGGGATTTTCGGTTTTGACCGGCTCCATCCTCAATCATCACGATAATCAGTATCAGGCAAGTGGACTGACCCCCTTCACTACATACTATTGGAGAGTGGGGACAGTGAGTGATCTGGGAACCGGAGTATACAGCCCCAGCTTCAGCTTTGTAACCGGAGAACTAAGTGAACTTCCCGGTGTTCCGCAACTGCTGAGCCCGCCAAACTATGCGTCAAATCAAGCTCTTGACGTGGAATTGAGCTGGTCTGCCGCTCCCCTGGCAGATAGCTACCGGCTGCAGATTGCCACAAATCCCTTCTTCTCAAATCTGATCTTCGAAGCGGAAAACATCACCGACACATCGTTGAGACCAAACCTTTTGCCGGCCAATAGCAATATCTACTGGCGTGTAGCTGCCCAAAACAGCTTCTCCGCCTCGGTGTTTTCCAGTGCTTTCAAATTTGCCACCGGAAATTGGTCTGACAACGATGATGAACAAAGCCCCGTTCTGCAAACCCGTCTGGCCCAAAACCACCCCAATCCCTTTAATCCCGAAACCACCATCAGCTTTAGCCTGCGCGATCCACAGAGTGAAACTACACTAAGGATTTACAACAGCAAAGGTCAGCTGCTACGTGAGTTGTATCGGGGAGTTCCCGGTACCGGGCAAATGAGCTTGGTCTGGGATGGCAAAGACAAGCACGGCAATGAACTGGGCAGCGGCATCTATCTCTACCGTTTGAAGACAGATAAGGAAGATCAGATCCGCAAGATGATCTTGAGCAAGTAAGGCGCCACGGCTATATTAGCAGTCTCGTAATGGGACTGCTAATTTTTTATTTGCCTCCTGCTTCTTTTCGCTTATTATATGGGTAGAACATTATGAATATGGAGGTTACCATGAAACTCGTACCTTATCGCAGAGTCAACGAAATACGACCCATGAGCAATATGCTCAGCCTGTTTGATGACTTCTTCAATCGGTTCTATGAAGAAGAGAGTTCTGAGGACAACTTCCGGGCTATGGCTATGGATATCACCGAACACGATAAAGAGTTCAGGATTCTGGCAAATCTGCCCGGATTCAAGAAAGAAAACGTAAAGATCTCGGTGCACGACAATCAGCTTCTCATCGAAGCAGTCTGCGACGAAAAACAGGAAGAAAAACAGGGTACTATGTATCGCTGTGAACGCTATAGTGGCAGCTACAGACGCAACCTCAATCTTCCGGAAAATGCTGATGTATCGGCGATAAACGCCAAGATGGAAGATGGCGTGCTGAATGTGAGCATTCCGAAGAAAGAACCGAGTCCCAAGAAAGAAATTACAATCGACTGATTTCATCAAACACCCCAAATGAGACCCCCCTCTGTCAGCCCGGCAGGGGGGGCTTTTTTTGGGGAGAAACTGAGAAAACATCTGTGGTGAATGCATTTGTGGGGATGAAGCATATGTGGAAAGATGGTGGGTGATACTGGATTCGAACCAGTGACCTCTACGATGTGAACGTAGCGCTCTAACCAGCTGAGCTAATCACCCAAATCACGAGTGGTGGGAGATACTGGATTCGAACCAGTGACCTCTACGATGTCAACGTAGCGCTCTAACCAACTGAGCTAATCACCCACTGTTTTGGCAATCTTTTTTAGCCTCGATTTTTTGTCAATCGAAAATGCGAAGGGCTGTTTTTGGCAATGTGAAAGAAGGGGGATACACATCACTCCTGAGGCATATATGTGAATCCCCAAACATGGTCTATTGAATATAATTATTTAGTGTATAGCACTTTAGCACTGTCTCTGCTGTTATTACCCGAAACCCGGATAAAGTAGAGGCCGGAGGGCATCTGATTGCCGGAGCTGTCTCTGCCATCCCAACAGAAATCTCTCTGTTTACCTTCCAGTGTGGTAGAATAGATCAGTTGTCCTTTCAGATTGTAGATAGCTGCGTTGTAGCTGTCTCCGGCTTTGGCATCGATGGCCACTGTCATTCTGTCATGGAAGGGATTGGGGTAGACGTTGTCGATGCGCAGGGCGGGAATCATATCCATAGAGGGATCTTCGCTAGAACTGGGATTCCAGATGCGATTCACAAATTCCGGACGGTCCACGAATGGATTACGATTGCCCTGGAAGGAGTATAGCATGTCGTTGCGTGTTCGCTCTTGAGCGTCTGGAGGGTCTTCATAGTGCCATTCTATCATTGTATCCAGCATATCCACTCCACCTTGAGAGAGGGAATCTCCATAACGGGTATGGAAATACAGTATCGCTCTGGCAGTATTTCCCCGGAAATATGGATTCACCTGAAACACGGACTTTTGCCAGGAATCTCTTCCCCGATAGCTTTGCCAGGGAGTGTAAGAGTAGTATACATCAGACGCGGCGATGCTGGCGACATTGCCAAAAGGGAGGTTACCACGAGAGGAGTTTACCTGCATGGTGGTGATAAACAGATGATGAAGATCTGCTTTTTTTACCGAAGTGGCAGGGTCAAACCAGCTTTGGGCGTAAGTGTGTTCGGTGTTGGGGTTGCTCTGTCCGTTGTAAGAGCTGTTTATGGAGTATGTCTCGCCGGTATAAACACAGGTTACAGTGCCATTATCGTTGTCAAGTTCCTGAAAGAGAAAGTCTTTGGCTCCATTGTAGCTGGAATATGTATTGGTGTCGATAAGATCTTGGAGGGCATAATACAGCGGCATGCCCGAAAGATCTTCCACGCTGTCATAGTATTCTGCCTGCAGGCTTGTGATGGTGAGCAGGCAAAGCATTAACAGGTATATCTTTATAGTGTATCTCATTGTATCCTTCTTTGTTTATACTAGTTTGGTTTGGCTATGTGGCGGAAAAAATAGTTGATTTTCCACCAGTTGCACCAAAAGATGCAGGATCATAGTGTGAATTTCTTGCACTCTGTCGCTGGTTTCTGCGCGCACAATCAGCTCAAAATCTGTGCTTCCGGAGATCTTGCCTCCGTTTCCGCCCAGAAGCGCGATAGTGGTGCAGCCCAGTGCTTTAGCCTGGTCCAAACCCTCGCATATGTTTTCTGAATTTCCGCTGGTAGAGAGGCCGATTACTATATCCTCCCTTTTGGCAAAGGCAGCCACGCCCCGGGCGAAGATTTTGTTGAAACCATAGTCATTGCCCACGCAGGTGATGTGGGAGGGGTCGCTGATGGCGATGGCGGGAAGAGCTTCTCTGTCTTTATGAAATCTGCCGGTAAGCTCTTCGGCAAAATGCATGGCATCGCACATACTGCCGCCGTTGCCAAAGATTATTACTTTGCCCTTTTGGCGGTAGCTTTCTGCGATCTGCTCGGCTATTTTGCTAATGATATGCAGGTTATTCTCTTTGTTTGCAAAGGATTCCAGTACCCTTTGGGCATCGGTGAAGGCTTGTTTTATGGTGGTTTTCATTTATAGGCTTTCCTTTACTGTGACTCTGGTTTTCAGTTCGCTTTCCTCGATTTCATCCAGTTCCTTCAGGGTTTGGTTGATCAGGCGAACCCGCTCTTTGTAGGGCAAGAAAGCACTTTTAAAACCGTTTAGAATCACATTCTTCACTGTTTGATAATCCAGCCCCAGCTCATTGATTGCCAGCATATATTCGTCTGTGACAGTGGTATCGCTGATGGTGCGGTTATCTGTATTGATGGTAACTCGTAATCCATAATCTATGTAGAAATCGATGGGGTGGCTCTGGATGTTTTCCACCGCCTTGGTGTGAAAGTTGCTTTTGATGCAAATCTCCAGGGGTATGCGGTGATCGTTCACATAGTTCAGAAGATCGCCATCTTCCACCAGACGGGTGCCGTGACCGATGCGGTGAGTTCCGCAGTAGTGAATGGCCTGATGGATGGATTCGGTTCCATAAGCCTCTCCGGCATGGATAGTGATATTAAGGTTGTTTTTCAAGGCCAGATCGAAGGCATCCTTGTGGTCTTTGGCGGGGTGATTGTATTCACCACCGGCCAGGTCAAAGCCGATAACGCCTTTGTTTTTGAAGGCGATGGCCAGTTCTGCCAATTTTAAGGATGTATAGGGATCCATATTGCGGATGCCGCAGATAATTACTCCGGTTTTGATGTCAAAATCCCGCTCACCCTGTTTCAGCCCATCGATCACAGCCTGGGATATCTCGGTCAGCTTCAAGCCTTTATGGGTGTGCAAAATGGGAGAATAACGCACTTCCATGTAGCGCACATTTTCCTGAGCTGCATCCTCTGCCAATTCATAGGCAGCGCGCTTCAGCCCTTCCTTGTCCTGCAAGACCATATTTACTATATCGAAGCCACGCAGATAGTCTTCCAAACTGACTGTGTGTTCTCCGCACACAATCATCTTTCTCAGCTCTTGCTCATCCATTGTGGGCAGATTTATCTTTTGCTTTTTCGCAAGGTCGATAATGGTGGAAATGCGTACACTTCCATCCAGATGCACATGAAGATCTGTCTTGGGCAGCTTCCGGATGAATTCTTTAGTCATCTTTATTTTCATATTCTTCCTCTTTCTTAAGCAAACAAGATATTGTTGCAAGCCATATGTGTCAAATCTTTTCTGTTATGTATAGGGACAGCTGAAGATGACCGGTAAAGAAACACCAGCCTGGTATAAAGAGTCACCGAAAGGGCAGATTTCTATACGCTGACACATACTGGAGTGCCATACTTTCCTTTTTTGAGTCCAGGCTCAGGATGGCGCAAGGCAGGTTTTGGGGATAAGGTCCTTGTTGCGGAGTGTCTTGGCAACACTGCCAGTTTCAAAGCTTCAGAGATTTGGCAGCGATTACTGGGCAAATCAGATGCAAACGGCTCTCATTGCAGAATAGATGCCCTGTAAATATCTACCATGACCTCATCAAGGGTATCGGAGTTCTGCTCAGGCATTTGCACTCCAGTAGTTTATCACAACAACAAAAAAATCTGCAACTACAGTTCGATCTGCGTCATCTGCGTTCTGTTATCAAATCGAGATTAGGGCCGATACCGATGGTCAATTTGCCCGCAGTACAGCGATATGGCTTCAGCCGCAGACCTTCATGTCTGACTAGCTGCGCCTTGATCCGGTTCAATAGTGACTCGGTCATGCTTTCTCCTTGTTTCAGTCGTGATCATTGATCCGGAACCAGGAAAGCACTACCCTGTATGCTGACAAATCAGGATGAGCAAGGATGAGACAAAAAAATAGATATTGACAAGAATAATTCAAGTATAAAACTTTGTTTGTAGTTCTTGGAATGAATTGAGAATAGTATTGAGCTGGGATTGTATCTACAAGGAAACTACTTGAGGATTTATAATTGTTTGTTTAGAACAATCTTTATTAGGGTAATAAATGTTAGAGAGAGAGTTTATGCTTCGCATGTTCGTTGTCCAGGAATCACAGCAGGTTGATCTGCCCGTACTCATGTCTATCCCGATGGTACGCATACATATCATGATTTTATCCACAGAAATTATGGGGGATCTATGAATAGGCTACGATGTGCAACTCTTTTGATCCCATGGCTATTGTCTATAACCCTCCTAAACGCAATCAACGACATGCCCATCGTTGCTGCTTTTCAGGGAGAGCATCATAATTCTAAGTATGGTTACTCGATGGTTTCCTTGGATTTCAATCATGATGGACATGATGATTTGGCAGTCTGCTCTTTTGCTTACGGATACGACTATGGTATAAGCCCTGCAAGAGGCAAGATATATGTCTATTATGGCGGAGCTGGTTTCAATTCTGCCACGCCAGCCAGTGTTACGATAGAAGGCACTTATGCCAATAGCGTGGGCAGAAGAATTTGGGGGATTTACAGAGTTGGTGATATCAGCGGTGATGGCTTTGATGATCTC
This sequence comes from Cloacimonetes bacterium UBA5284, assembly GCA_002410505.1. GTDB lineage: Bacteria > Cloacimonadota > Cloacimonadia > Cloacimonadales > Cloacimonadaceae > UBA5456. The sequence goes on from DHSO01000030.1 coordinate 29,879, forward strand.
TGTGTGTACGTAGAAGACCACATATCCTGGAACGAAAGTTATGAGAAATTGTTGTTCTTCTACGGAGGCACCAACAATCTGGATAATCCCGATTATGTGCTCAATTTGTATGGAAGTGTATACACTTTTTTTAGGATATTACCCCTTGGTGATGTAAATGGAGACGGCTTCGGAGATATGGGTTTCTATTACAGGCATACTCCTTCTTACCAGAATAGACTATCAATCATCTGGGGAGGATCATTTCAAGAGCATGTAGTTTCTAATGGTGAAGCAAGTTATTCTTACTCATGTTCAATCCATGGCATCGGCGACATCAACAACGACGGCTACGCTGATTTTACCACGGCTTTTGCCACACCAACCACAGATCCAACCCACAATCTGATCCGGCTCTACTATGGCAATGCCGCTGGAAATACCGATAATCCAATCACGCTTATTTATTGCCAGTATGGAGTATCAAGAGGCAGTAAGCCATTGGGAGATATGAATGCCGATGGTTATGACGACTTTATGGGCTACATTACGGATGAGGGGATGCATGCCTGGCTGGGTGGAACAAATATCAATTACGCTGTGCCAGATTTTGACATGGATCCACCTTGGTATGGTGGAGAGTTCCAACAATCTTTAGAGCATGGCGATTTCAATAACGACGGTTATGAAGACGCGGTTGGAGCGAGCTTTGGGAGCGGGTTCGCGGTTTGGCTTGGCAAGCAAAACGTCAACGGAACTTCCGATCTTATTAAATATAACTCTGGGTATGAGAACTTTGGCTACAGCCTGGTGACCGGAGATTTCAATGCCGATGGCTATGACGATGTGGCTATTGCCGCTTCCCATGAATACGCGCCCCAGCCCTCTGGCAACTTCCATGGCTATGTTTGGGTATATGGGGGTAATGCCCAGCTTGCCGATACCACCGTGACAAACGATGACCCGATGCTTCCGGGAATCGGTGATCAGCTATCGATTCGGCTTAGTCCCAACCCAATTACCAGAGCTAATCAAGCTCTCAGCGTAAGTATCAAAGGCTCAGTCACGAACGGTTCTGAAGCAGTAAGCATCGAAATCTTCAATATCAAAGGGCAATCTGTTTACCGGGAAACCCATGAACACTATTCCGGAGCTGGAAAATACATGGTGAATACGCCTTCACTTAGCACCGGGATCTATCTTTGCAAGGTAATTTCCGGTAAACAAACAGCCATAAGCAAATTCAGCGTAATCAAATAGGAGGAGAGATGACAAAAACATGTTTGACAATGTGCATTGTGTTATTTTGTGCTATCTGCAGTGCAACACCATTCCTTACTGGTGCCTACGTGCAATATGATTTGAGTGCTGGAGGTGTTGCCAATATTGGCACATTGAAAACCAAATTGTTACAAGGAAGATACAATGCAGTTACATTGCCTGTATATCACTCAGATCTTAATGGCCTGGAAAGCGCCTTAGGAACCCTGAGAAGCGATGTAAAAACAATCCTGGAGGATAGATGCTGGAATCCTGCTCCCGGTGATGGGGTATCGGCAGGCTTTGTGCTGAGCCGCTCCGCTATCGTTTATTTCCCGGCATCGATTGGTTGCTATGCTCATCCCGGGATTATCAAGAGCTACATTAGAGCTTGAGCCTGGCAGTGGCGGTTTTCGTACCCATCCAAGAGGCATGGCGGCCGGCAGAACGGTCTGCATAAAAAAACCCGTGTATACACGGGTCTTATGGAAGTCAGAGCAAAAGGGGACTCAATTGTTTTCCAGATACTTATCCAGTTCCTGAAATGCCTGGGAAGCTTTAAATTCGTTGTAAAGGGCTTCTTCATTGCGGATTTCAGCGGCAAGTTTTCGATTGATCTGATCTGTGGGAATTCTCAATTGAACCCAGGTCTTGTAGCGTTGACCATCGGCCTCATTTACTTTGCGAGTCTCGATCTTTCCTGTGATTACACCGCTAAACTGGGCTTCAGATACTGCTCTTAGCACGTTTGAACTGAGCCCAAGCACTTGAGGATCGCTGATGCCGGCCTCTTCCAGATAGTTTTTCAGCATGCTTTCTACATTGATACGAACATATTGGGCGGCCTCAGAAAGAGCATTTGAACGAGCTACATTCATGGAAGCGTTTTCGTTCAGATTGGTGCCCTGTCCATAAGTGCTCACATAAGTTTCCTCTGTCTGTTCTCCCCACCACGCGGGGCGGTAAACCAATTCACCATCGGCTTTTACGGCCTGTTCTTTGTTTTTAGAGCAGCCAAACATCAGAATGGCAAGGCTCAGGATCAGGATGACCATTAAGGTTCTATTCATTTTTCCTCCATACGCCGCAGCGTATACGTGTATAGATCTTGCATTAAAAGGACGTCCATCTTACAAACCCATCTGCCGTTGCCGGCGTTGATGCTCTTCATAAGATGCTGTAAACACATTATTCCCCTGTTTGTCGGCAAAGAAATACAGATAGTTATGGCTGGCAGGTGTCAGGGCTGCAGCAATCGAGCTCACTTGCGGATTGGAGATCGGAGTAGGCGGCAGACCGGGATTTCTGTAAGTGTTGTAAGGAGATTTGATTTGAGTATCTTGATTGGTCAAAACTTCACGGCGAATGCCTCTTTTTTCCAGAATGTAATCCACGGTGGGGCAGCTTTGCAGTGCCATTCCCAGCCGCAATCTACGCTCAAATACTCCGGCGATGATGGGGCGTTCTTCCGCGTATCCCGCTTCTTTTTCCACGATCGATGCCAAAATCAGTTTAGCATAGAAATCTTCCTGCCGGTGGATGTCGATCCCGGCTCGACTAAGCTTACGGAAGAACTCATTGGTCATGATAGCCAGGATGCTGTCGGCGTTACTATATACCGGGAAGAGATAGGTCTCCGGGTACAAAAAGCCTTCCAGGCTACTTAGCTGCATGCCGGTCAAGCGCCGGATCAAAGTGGTGTCCATGGCGGCAGTCTGCAGATCATCATATGTAGCCAAGCCGCTGGCTTCGATGCGCTGGAAGGTTTTGTGCATAGAGAGCCCTTCCGGGAAGGTGATTCTGATGTTTTCGGATACGCCTTCTTGCAAGCGGGACACTGTGGACCAGAGGCTGCTGTGTCCACCGAAGATGTATGTTCCTGTCTTCAGAGAGCGATCTACGCCACGAATCCTTGCCAGAAAACGGAATGCGGAGGCGCTGGGCACGATGCCGACTTTTTCCAGCTTTAGACCGATGGTGCCGGCACTGTCTCCGGTATTCACTCGCACTATGCGCTCCACGGAATCCCGGGCGCTAAAGAGTTCGTGCGTGGCAAATCCCAGCCCGACCAGGGCCAGTCCTATCGCGATTATTCCGAAGTATCTGAATCCGTTCATTATCTATTCTCACTCTCCAGGTATGATTTCAAGATCATGGCTGCCGCCATCGCGTCCACCATCTTCCGGGCTTCTTGCCAGCTTTTGCCTATCTTTTTGAGTTCGGCTTCGGCTTCGGCGGAGCTATATCTCTCGTCAAATGATATTACCGGGATATCCAGCAGTTCCTGCAAATTTTTCATAAAGGCTTTGGTTTCAAGGGTTTTTGGAGTGTCACTGCCGTCGATGGCGTAGGGCATGCCCAGAACTATGAGTCTGGCGTCTTGCTGTTTGGCGAGCTGTTTGAGCCGGGGTACCAGGATGTTCAAGTCTGCGTTAGCGATCACGCTATGGGCTTTGGCAAACATACGCAAGGGATCTGAAAAAGCGATCCCAATGCGCTTGCTACCGTAATCTATCGCCATGATGCGTCCGATCATAGCAGAGATTCATCTCTCCAGATTATGATTTTCCAGCTAGCCTTTTCTTCGAGCAGATAGAATCTTGCCATCCCGTTTGCAATATAGCTGCTGTTGTTGTAACCATAGCTGAGTATGAGGTCAAAATAACAGGGGACTATGATCCAACCTTCTCTGCCCTCGGCAGGGTCACTTTCCCAAAGATCTTGAGGCGGTATCTGCAGACGCAGTTCGATCTCGTCTGCCACCGGTAAGGTGCCGTCACTGCTGCCAAGCTCAAACATATTCTGGGTAAGCGCGACCTCTTCGTCGTAGCCCCACCAATCGTCCTTTCTACCGTCACCATCCATGTCGATGCCGATCTGGGAATATTCGCTGGAAAGCAGTTCAAAGCGGTAGTTTGGATGCAGCAATTGTTTGAATATATTGATGTTTTTCTCCCTATAGGCTTTTTCCAGATTACGCAGGAGTTCTTCGGGGCTGCGATTGTGAACCACAGAGCTAGAATTGTCGATCAGGGGCGGGCGAAAGGGGTTTGTACAGGCTCCGAAGAACAGGATGAGTGCCATCAAGAGCAGTTTAGCCGTTTTCATGCTTCAGCAGACCCCATGTGCGCTCACCGGAAGAGCGATAGTCGCGCCAGCGATAGATGTACCAATAGCCGTTTTGGCGGTGATAGTGGAGTTCCATCCTTCCCTGGGCGATGGTGCTTTCAATATCTTCATTGTCATTTCTGGCTTTGATTTCGTAGCTGCGGGATAGCTTTGCCTCATCAGGATAAATCTCGTCCTCGGTATCCATCGGCTCCATATGGAGGCTGATGTTTTTGTAATTTGCTTGCAGGTTCAGCAACATATCCTGTTCCTGAGCGCTGGTCCACTGGGCATCCGTACTGTAATCCGTGATGTCTTGTTGCGCGAAATAGAAGACGTAGTCATTTAGAAATATCCTGCCATAATTGATGGCGTTTCGGGGATCTTCATAGGCATAGCGCAGATTGTCCAAAGCCAGATCCAAAGTAGTGGCAAAGTTGTTCCACTCGGCTTCCTCGGAGGGAGGCTCGGAATCCCGCAAGCCAAAGATATTGCAAGCGGCGAGCGCGATCAGCGCTAATGCCGGTAAGAGGATATTTCTCATAAAAGCATATTGGGGCTATGTGAAAATATGTCAAGCAAAAATGTAGCCGGCATACCCGGATTTTTATCCGGACTTATCTTGATTTGGCAATTACCCGGTATAAAGAATTATAAACCCTCACCGTAAACTTCAAATCCAATCACCAAAAATCAATTGTCCATTGCTCCACAAAAATGGTGGTAGATATGATTTTTGGTGATAAAACTGGATTGCCTGATCTGGGAAAGTCCAAGGCCAACATAACAGATAAGTATACCATATCTTAATGCCGGTAATGTGATAGCATCTATTGCCCTTTGAGAACGATTTGAAGTTTTCGGTGAGGGTTTATAATTGGCAGAACAAAGATCTTGACACATATAGTTCTCTGATTATCGTGCAAATCAGGAATCAGATTCCGGATATACGCAGGAGATTACTATGATCAGAAGAGAGATGCAAGACAGCTTGAGCATTATGGGAAAAGGGTTTCCGGTGATTGTAATCACCGGGCCAAGGCAGTCTGGTAAGACAACTCTGGCCAAGATGACCTACCCTAATCACAAGTATATAGATTTGGAAAACCTGATTACCCGCAGAATTGCCCAGGAAGATCCTGCTTCACTGCTGCCCGATCAAGCTGGCAAATACATCCTGGATGAGTTTCAGTATGCCCCGCAGATTCTCTCTTACATCAAACAGATCTCGGATGAACAGCAGATAGATGCGCAATTTATCCTGACGGGATCAAATCAGTTTTCCATGATGAAAGGCGTCTCCCAATCCCTGGCTGGAAGAGCAGCGATCTTTGAGCTGCTTCCCTTTGATATGGATGAGGCTTATCCACAGACTGAAAACGTTAACGAAGTGATCTACAAGGGCTTTTATCCCAGATTAGTTACCAAGGACATTAATCCCGGGATTTACTACGACTCATACTTGAGGACATATTTACAGAGGGACGTAAGCCTCCTGGTCAATATCCAGAATATAGACCTCTTCACCAAGTTTCTCTCTCTATGCGCTGGAAGAACCGGGAGCATTCTTAACAAAGTCTCACTTGCCAATGATACCGGGGTTGATGCAAAGACTGTTTCAAATTGGCTGAGTGTCCTGCAGGCCAGCTATATCATCTATCTGCTTAAGCCCTGGCACGGAAATGTATCCAAACGCCTGATCAAGAGTCCCAAGCTCTATTTCTTCGATACCGGCCTGGCTTGCAGACTCTTGCAGATTAGGAGTGCCAGCGATCTGGTTACTCATCCACTCAGGGGGAACCTCTTTGAGACTATGATTGTATCTGAGGCCGTGAAGTTCTATCACAATCGTGGTCAGATGCCACCTCTCACATACTACCGCGAACCCAAAGGCACGGAAGTTGATCTCATTATCGAAAAGGCTGGAATGCAGTATCCTATTGAGATCAAGTCAGCAGCGATAATCAACAGATCAGCCTACAGCAACCTAGATAAGTTCGCTACCCTCAGTTCAAGCTCAGGCAAGTCCTACCTGGTCTATTCTGGTGAGCAGAGCTGGACAGATCAGATCTACCGTAATGTTAGCTGGAAATCGCTCAAGAGTGAGTTATCAGAGCTGGAGGATATCAGTACTGAATAGTGATCGATGATAGCTCCGGACCTCTTCTGGGAAGGGAGTTAATCTACTTAGCTATCTGATCAGCGTCACCTTCTTGCTGATTATGCTCCTGCCATCCACCACCAGATTCAGGAAGTATATTCCATTGGAGCAGCGCTGGTTCCGGCTGTCTCTGCCGTCCCAGGTGAGCACTTGCTGGCGCACTCCGGGATCAAGCTCCATGGCTCTCACCATCTGCCCTCTGAGGTTGTAGATCACAATCCGGGCGGTGTTGATAGCCTCTGCGCCTCTATCTCCCCTTGCCGGGATTTCTGCTCTGATATTGGTGAAGGCACTGAAGGGATTAGGATAAGCAGTAAGGCTGAACGCAGGAACAGCAGGTACGGAGGGGTCATCATTCCCTACAGGTGGAGCACCAAGCTCGAAACAACCCATATCTATCCTACCATTCCATATTCGCCAGTTACCGGCCAGGTCATAAGGTGGCAAATTCAGATCAGAGATATCTCTGGTGCCGCTATCGATGCAGGGCGAGAACTCCGAAAGGCTATAGAAGAGTGGATCGTGGATATCAAAACCTCCGCTAAAGTGGGGATTGGCATCCATGCTGGAAGGCAAGAAGTTTATCGTATTGCCCGGAACCGGATAAGGCAGGATGCCGTCGATACCATCTTTGACCAGAGAGTGGTCAATAGTAAGATTAGTATGTTCATTGGGATTGCCATCCATGGGGTTGATCTTGATCTGATAAGGGGTATCGTTATCGAAGATGGAATTGACGATGTTCACTTCACCATTCACCATCAGGGTGTAGGCATCGCCTTGGTTGCCAGCGAAGGTGCAATTGGTGATGTCGATTTTGGGGTTGTTTCTAGAGCCGATCAAGATCATATTGTCATGCGAAGAAATGTTGCTAAAAAGAGAGTTTTTGAAGCTAAAATGGTTCTGCTGTTGGGGATATTGAATGCCACCAATTTGGATTACGTTCGCATCATCATCCGCAACTGATAGGTTCTCAAATACGCAGTTTTCAAACTCGAGTCGTTGGTTTCCTTTAATGGAGATCAGAGGTGGCCCCCAAACTGATGAGGACTGAAATGTAGAAAGTGTATTGCGAAAAGTACAATTTGAAAATCGCCCCTTCATCGCAGATATTTCACCAGTCTCAGATATTCCCCCGGAACTCGTGATCATCTGAACTCTGGCAGGTCCTATGTTTTCGATTGTTACGTTCTCCCAGAGGCTTTCGCGCTCGCTTGTCGCGCCAAAATACACTGCTTCATAATTACCTGTATAACTGTCACTGGACTCGATGTTATAGATTCGCAGATGTGAAAACTCTACGCTGGAATATCTATAATCCCCACCAATAGCAATACAATAGTGGTTTATGTTACAGGAAGTTATGGACATATCTGATAGGAATACATCAGGTGCCATGATGATTGAAAACACCAGGGTAACGATGTTATCATACATCAGTGGATGCGGTTCTCCGATCACAGTGGTTGTATCAATGCCGCTGCCTTGCACGATTACCCAGCTTTTCATGGCAATGGGAAAGATCTGATCATTATCAGTGCGGGAGTAGTCACCGGGTAGGATATGCACGGTATTCTGGTTAAGGCTATCAGAGGCAACCCGATAGATTGCCTCATGGATGGTTTTTAGTGCCGTGTCAGGGCTGAACCCGTCGTTATTGTCATCACCAACAGTGGAAACGTAAAGGTCGCCATCGATTTCCTCATGATGCGCATTCAGTATGTCGAAGTTGATCTGGTAGTTTTCTTCAATAGGATCTTCACTCAGATATACTGCATGATAATTATGGGGCTCAGCTACGGAAAAAGTATCAAGGGGCATATACAGGTCGCTGGTGGCATGCTGAATATAGATATCCTGTCCCGCTCCAGCACGGTTGTTGTATATGGAACAGCGGTTGATGGGGTCGAAAGTGATGCTCCACGAAAACCCAGTAACTGAAGTTGCATATATTCCACCTCCAAGTTGAAGAGCATAGTTTTGATACACGTCTACTCCACTAAGATACGCTTCCGAACCAATAATGTTGATTCCTCCACCTGTTCTTGCTTTGTTATGAAATATCTTGCAGTTAGTCACTGTAGTATTATTACTGATACTTATACCACCACCTGCTCCTATTGACAAACCATTCGTAAAGCTAAGACCTCTGATGATAGTCCCTTCAGATCTCGCCCTAAAACACCTGTCAGAATGGTTCCCATCAATAATAGTTGAATCAATGTATGCCGGATCTCCGGTAGTCCCCTCCAGACTCATCAAAGTGATGTTATCTGACTCTATCGTAAGGTTCTCAAAGTATCTACCGGGATAGACAAGCACAGTATCTCCGGGGCTGGCGGCATCAAGTGCATCCTGGATGACAGTGTAGTCCCCGCTGCCGTCTTGCTTAACGCTTAGAGTGGCAGCAAAGATCAGGCAGGGCAAAAGTGCCATCAGGATCAGCAAAGTAAAGCGCATCATAATCTTCCTTATAGTGCCGGGGAAGGGATTCCCTCCCCGGCTCAATTAACGCAGCTAAGCTGCTATTGGGGTAGACATGACGTCCCAGCCTGCATGGAAAACAATCATTTCGATGTTTTATCTATAAACGGCTGGAAGCAATTTCTACCTTATTGATTATTTCATCAAGAGCATTCTCTTGGTTTTGCTGCTTTCGGGGCTGCTGAGGCGGTAGAAATATACGCCGCTGGCAACAGCTCGCTTGTTCTTATCCGTTCCATTCCAGACCACGCTGTGGACCCCGGCTTCCATATCCTGATTGACCAGGGTATTGACCAATTGTCCCTTCAGGTTATAGATGTCTAGCCGAACCTTACCGGACTTGGGTAAGGCATAGGTGATGGTGGTACTGGGATTGAAGGGATTGGGGTAGTTCTGCCTTAAAGCAAAGTCAGGTGGTATAATGTTCTCCATCTCATTTTTGCTCAGCGTGATCTCGAAGTACGGGTAGCCTGGGCCCGCTTGAGAGTATTGTGCTTGAAGTCTGCCTGCCGGCAGCTTCATGCTTTTCATTTGCGGTCCCATGCTCTTACTGTCGTTATAATAGAGGACAAATTCTACATTACCTTCATTTATCTCTGCGGCACTATCCACATAAGCAGAGATTTGCTCCAGACTGTCTTCCACTACGACGGCGCCTTTGCATACTCCATCAACGTATAGGCCGATTTCTTTAAGATCAACTATCATGCTATCAGCAATGCTTATATAAACCGGGATATAATCCTGCTTCTCATCATAAACAAAGTTCTTGGGATCTGCCTTAATTGGTGGCACCTCAGGTGAACCACTGCCCCAAGCAAACGTATGTGTGTTATTTGTTTTGATTATTACCATATCACCAAATCTCAGAGATGCTACTTTGCCATGCATTCCATAGTAGTCACCGATGGGATTTGCTCTCTGCAGGCTCCAATTCTTAGCTTTGATATATACGATATCATCCCAAATACTTGCAAAGGCTATATGCGGCATGGCCGGCTCCTCTTTGAAATAACCTATCCAGTTTTCCACTCCACCATGAATCTGGAACTCAGTAGTAACCGGAGTTTTAAGGCCGCTTTCCCTCAGAGTAACTACATCCGGAGCATTCTGTAAGAGCTTGATTTTGTAGCCTTGAGGACTGGAAACAAAGTGCGAGGTTTGGTTAGAAGACCACTCATGTTCCGTAGGTCTCCATTGGATTTTCGTTTGATCTCCTTCCTCCACCCAGTCTATTTCATCCAGGTAGGTGGGGATGGGATCATCATTAGAGTCCATATGAATGGCCATCAATTCCTCAAAGAACTCGCTTGCTTTAAGAGCGTCATTGTTTATTGTGTTCAGAATCGGGTAGCTCACCCAATGCCATCTATCCACATCGTGCTGATTCTCAAAGCTATATTCCCAGTAGCGATGCGCGATTGCCGGGATGGCGCCAATATCTACAGGAGTGCCGTCCTCATCCTCGCCGATACCGGCATCAATGCAGGGGGACATTGTTGTAGCGTTCCAAATGGGTTGATAATTAGAATCAAGTTCCGGGTCGCATTGGTAATTAAACAAATCAGCTGAAGGATCTGTAAAATTAAGTTGAAAACTTGATTCAAGGGTGGTTACATTATGAAGAATATTGTACTCAAAGACAGAGGGGTGAAACCCACTCCATTTGCTTATCTTTAGCGCGTCTGGATTATTGCCAGTGAATACATTATTGCGGAAACCAATCTCTTGTATAGGTGTGTTATCTACGATGAAGAATTTCAATACGACAAATGAATCAATACTGGGATCCGTATGCGCATATGAAATGGTATTATTCTCAAATAGCACGGCGCTACTCAAGGCATTCTGAATATCTGAGTATAATGACTCAATTGCAACGGACATACCATCTGATCCAGTGAAGATATTATTAATTATTTTGGTATTAGCTGCACGTACAATCATCAAATCATTAGCTTCAAAACAGTTGAGATATTCTCCCCAGCACTTGTTGTTTTTAAATGTATTGTCACTGATTACTATCTCTCCTACACCAGTAGCAAGTACGCATCCTGCTATATCTCCGGTATTGTTCTCGAACGTGCAATTGGCTAATTCCATGTCATAATTTCGATCGTTGCAAACATAAACAGCACCAACATTTTGAAAGTCAGTGCTACAACTCATGTGATTATTGACGAAATGACAGCTTTCAATTGTCCCAGCTCCTTCGAAATATACCGCCGAAGCATTTACTTCTGTGTATACACCATTTCCGCTACCTCCACAATCATTGAATTTGCAATTATTAATGTTTAAAAGCAAGTGCTGATTGTGCGGATATGATGAACCATATTCGATATAGTCCTTAAACACTATTGCATTATCACATCCGATGAACTTAAGGTTACATATGTTATAGACGGCATTCTCGATTGCCTCATAATAATCGTTGTGTAATACTAGATTGATGCCTGCATTGTTACCGCTAATTATGACATTATTAGCCCCAATACCTTGAATTGTCAGATACTTCAATCCACTGTCAGCTAGAGAGCCTAAATTAATTGATTCATTGTATGTGCCGGGGAATACTTTGATGGTAATATTTTCATCCAAATAATTCTGGGACTGAGCACAGCTCCACAAATAATCCACAGCATCAGTGATCGATTGGAAAGAACCTTGCTCAGCAATCTTTGAAACATATATGAATTGAGATTTAGGTAACAAATGAACTGATAATGATTCAATAGATGGATTCAACGCACAATTATCATCGTATTGTATACTAACTCTTCTTATAGAAGGTACGTATCCCTCTTTCGAAAAGACTAGCCTAACTAATGATGGTTTTACAAGTGTGTAAGGTATAGACCATGTCCCATCTACTAATACATGATTATACTCTGAGCATATCGGAAGCTGTACATTGGTGTTTTCTACATATGCAGAAATGGTTATTCCTGAAAAATCTGTACCTGTCACTGTTCCGGATATATAACAGGTCGTTCTATTAACGTAGTCATTCGACCACTGAGCTGCTAGTGCAATGTTTTGAGAATGAACTGGAAGCGAGTTCCCATGGATCCAATTCCATTCGCTACCCTCTAAATCCGTAGGATCAGAAACACCAGATGGATGTGATACATTACCTGTGTAATCAGCCCATAATAGTTTATCGAAATGAGAGAATTCATACAAGTACTCATCAACAGATACACCCTGGGGAATCACAATATCGCCATACTGTGAGACATCAAACTGGTCACCAGGGTAATTGCTACCATGCAAGTTAGTGGTTTTTAGATACATTCCAGAACGTGTTGGAACAATCGTTGGCGCATACCATTGATTGAAATCAACATCATATCCTGTTTTACTTTCGTTAAGTGATGGCAAGTACACATCCAATACTGATCCCGGTTGGAAGTCATATTGGTCTGTTTCCATGTTATAATCATCGTGGAGCCAGACAATATCAATATCATAATCACCAAGCTCGTCATAGTCACCAATGTCTCCCCTTTGAACTAGAGTCCCATTGATGTAAGACATACATTTTATGTTGTTCTGTTTGTATGGGAAGCCAGGCTTTGAGAGTGAATCTGCTGGATTGTAATTGAGAATTGTCCTTTCTGGGTAAAAGATATTGCGCTCTTCCGAATTTATTTCAGAGAAGAAATCTAAAAAGTTATCTGAAGATTCTGCATATGTGTGGCCTTCCGGATCTGCCCAACGATTATGCCGAAGTAGTTGTTTGGCTGCAGGACTTTTTATCCTTTTGTAGAGACTGTTAACCATTTTTCGTTTGCTTTTGTAACTATTCTTGAGATTCCAGGGGAAATGCCAAAGACTACCGCCATCGAAGAAATCATGCAAATTCTTAATCATTATCTGAAGACTAGGGCTTAAATATGCGCCTTTTTGAGGTGAGTCAAGAGAGATGAATTGGGTGCAATAGTGTTTTATGTTGTGTTCTTCAGCAAAAGCCAATGAGTAGCGGGCAAGAACCCCGCCCATGGAGAAACCAAATAGTCTTGTTCCTTCTGTTTTATATGAAGCGGTCAATTGCGCAACATGCCTGGTTGCTGCTAAAACCGACATTGCATTATCACGCATGTCTCGAGTTGGTTCTGCTAGTCTTAGAATTGCAATATTACAGTCTTCTAGGACTCCCTGCCATCTTTGAGCAATAGAAGTCATTAGGGTCGATTCACCTCCCATCGAAAAATCAAACCCCTCAATGAATAAAGCCGTCCCTCGTAATATTTGAGTATCCTCCAACACGTCATATAGAATAATCTTATCACCAAATGGATTCTCGAAGACACGATCTTGCTCCATATTTAGTATAGTCACTCGGTCGCTTATAATTGATAAAGTATCATCTTGTGAAACCTCAATCTCAAGTTCATGAATACCATAGCTTAGTGATGGTGTAATAAAACTTATCGGATTAGCCATCCAATTTTCTTTCTGCTGTGAAACGATTTTCTCTTTATCAAGCAACAAAGTAAACTGATAGTCTCCTTTTTCAAATCCAGATAGACTTATATTGATGGGTACACTATCATTTCCATTGTATGAATTTATTATCTCATCTGGACATGTACTTCCAACTCTGTCAGACCCATCGTAATCAAGATTTATCTCATATCTGTTTACTGCCGTATAGTTCGTATACATCTCATCGTCAAAGGTATAAGTATATTGATAATTATTGGGGCTTTCATTAATACTATAATCAGCCAGTAGAAACGTCGCTGATATGAGGAATAATGCTGCCATAAAAGCCTGTTTTCCAATTGATTTATGCAAGCCGGCAATCTTTGTGTGAATACTGTTTTTTGACCTTGTTAGTCTTTGTGACAACGGTTCTGTTTTTTTAGTGCTATCTCCTCCGGAGAAAAAATAGCCATCTGCCTTAAGCTTGAAAATGGCTGCTAAACAACTAATGCTAGATTTAGTGTGCGTTAACATAATGGGTCTCCCATTTGTTTTGTATGCATCAGCAGTAACATCTGAACCCTGATGTTAAGTCCCAAATGTTGGTGT
>DHSO01000016.1 GCA_002410505.1 Cloacimonetes bacterium UBA5284
AATAACTTACGAGGTGTTTTTGTTAAGCACTATTTTTACCTAATTTACTGCCACCCAGGAGCTTAGACACCTAGGAAAGATTAGTAAAATAGCGTGGTTTTCTGCGCAAACAGGGGCTCTTCTGCCTTGGTGACAGTTGTCAACTTTATGCCTGTGTTCCATCCATCTCCTATCCTGTGCTTTGGGTGAGGGCTCCAATGTGGACCAGATAGCGGAATAAATGTAGTTCCCGCTCTTTGCTGATGAGCTTTTGAGCCTGGGCCTTGCTGCTTCATAAGGGCTTGTATGCAAATATGCGGTGGAAAAGCCCGGATTTTTCCCTGCAATTCGATAGGGGTAACCGGCACACTTCACGGGATATTTTATAGCATCTGTAACTAACTGTAATATAGGCAGATAAAAGGCAAGATAATTTTCAGAAAGTTCTTGACAGATTCGGCATATCATTTTATCTGGCAACAAGATAAGGATGCTAGCGATGAGCAATTTTTAGCAAGTGCTATAGCGTGGTTTATCTACAATGGCTTAAACATATAGGAGACAATAGATTATGCCAGAAAAAAATTACACTGCGAGTAACATCAAGGTGCTCAAAGGCCTTGAGGCTGTCCGTAAACGCCCCGCCATGTATATCGGCGGAACCGGTGAACGCGGGCTGCATCACCTTGTCTACGAAGTAGTTGATAACTCCATTGACGAAGCTTTGGGTGGTTATTGCGATCTCATTCGAGTCACCATCACTGCAGACGGAAATGTGGAAGTGGACGACAACGGGCGCGGAATCCCTGTGGATATCCAGGAAGATATGGGTGTGCCTGCACTTCAGGTTGTGCTTACCGTATTGCACGCCGGGGGAAAATTCGATCAGAATTCTTATAAAGTATCCGGGGGATTGCATGGCGTAGGTGTGTCGGTGGTGAACGCTCTTTCCGAATGGCTGGAAGCCAGGGTGCACACAAACGGGAAAGAATACAGAATGCGTTTTGAGCGGGGCAAGCCCGTTACCGAATTGCTTAAAGTAGGCAGCTCGAACCGCAAAGGCACGGTAATTACTTTTCGTCCGGACGCTCAGATTTTTGAAACCACAGAATTCAGTTTTGATTATCTGACCACCAGATTGCGGGAGCTTGCGTTCTTGAATCGTGGTGTGCGCATTATCCTGAAAGATGAGCGTAGCGACCGCTTGCACGATTTCAAATACGACGGTGGGATCAACAGCTTTGTGGAATACTTGAATCAAAACAAAAAACCTTTGTTTCCAAAGCCGATTCACATCGAGTCTATCAAGGACAACATGGAATTTGAAGTAGCCATTCAATACAATGAAGGTTATCAGGAAAACATATTCAGTTTTGCCAACAACATAAACACCATCGAGGGTGGCACCCACCTATCCGGGTTCAAACGCGGTCTCACCTCGGCGGTAAACGCGTATATCAAAAACAACGACCTGCTGAAAAATGAGAAGGTGAGCCCCAGCGGTGAAGACATCCGTGAAGGGTTAACCGCAGTGATATCAGTGAAACTGACCAATCCGCAGTTTGAGGGTCAGACCAAGACCAAGCTGCAGAACACGGATGTAGAAGGCGTGGTCGGTTCGGCTGTGTATGAAAAGCTGATGGTTTATTTTGAAGAGCATCCCGGCGAGGCCAGAAACATCACCATGAAGAGTGTGATGGCGGCCCGCAGCAGGGAGGCGGCTCGCAAAGCCAGAGAGCTTACGCGGCGCAAATCCGTATTGGAAAGTGGCTCTTTGCCGGGTAAACTGGCGGATTGCACCATCAACGATCCCGCTCAAACCGAGCTCTTCCTGGTGGAGGGAGACTCTGCGGGAGGTTCCGCCAAGCAGGGCAGGGATCGTAGCTTTCAAGCTATCTTGGCGTTGTGGGGCAAGATGTTGAATACCGAAAAAGCCCGTGTTGACAAGGTGTTGAACAACGACAAGATCCAGCCCATCATACTGGCTTTGGGTGCCGGTATCGGTCAAGAGTTCGACGTTTCAAAGCTGCGCTATCACAAGATCATCATCATGGCGGACGCGGATGTGGATGGCGCTCATATCAGCACGCTGTTGATGACCTTCTTCTATCGCTATATGCGCCCGGTAATCGAACAAGGGCACTTATACGTCGCCATGCCTCCGCTATTCCTAGTGCGCAAGGGGAAACAAAAGCGCTATGTGTATACTGAAGCAGAGCGTGATCAAGCTCTGGCAGAATTTGGCGATAAGGGTGTGTTTATACAACGCTATAAGGGATTGGGTGAAATGAATGCCGAGCAGTTGTGGGAAACCACGATGGATCCTGATAACAGACAAATGGTGAGTGTAAAGATGGATGACGCCATCGAAGCGGACCGGATGTTTACCATCCTGATGGGCGATGAAGTGGAACCACGCCGCGAATTCATCCAGACCAACGCCCGCTATGTGAAAAACCTTGATATATAATGGAGCTGTAAATGTCTGACAATACAAAAATAATACCAACTCAAATAGAAGAGTACTTAAAACAAGCTTACCTGGATTATTCCATGAGTGTGATCGTGGCTCGCGCTTTACCGGATATCCGGGACGGGCTGAAACCTTCGCAACGGCGTATCATCTACGCTATGCACGAATTGAATCTGAGTCCCGGGGGGCACTTTCGTAAATGTGCCAAGATAGCCGGTGATACTTCAGGAAACTATCATCCTCATGGTGAACAAGTTGTGTATCCCACGCTGGTGCGCATGGCCCAGCCCTGGATAATGCGCTATCCACTGGTGGACGGACAGGGTAACTTCGGATCCATCGATGGCGATCCTCCCGCGGCAATGCGTTACACCGAAGCACGACTTCAGAAAGTAACTACCGAACTGCTTTCTGAATTGGATAAGGACACTGTAGATTACAAGAATAACTACGATGAAACCCGCAGGGAACCTTTGGTATTTCCCAGCCGGATGCCGAATCTGCTATTGAACGGTTCTTCCGGTATAGCGGTGGGAATGGCAACCAATATGCCGCCCCACAATGCCGGCGAGATCTGCGACGCCATAGTTGCGCTGATCGACAATCCGGAGCTGGAACCATTGGACATGTTGCAATACATCAAGGGTCCTGATTTCCCCATGGGTGGTATCATATTGGGTACCGACGGCATCAGGGATTACTTTGAAACCGGTCGCGGCCGTTTGCTGGTGCGTGGAGAAGTGGAAGTGGAAACCTTGCCCAACGACAGTGAACGCCTCATAATCCGTTCTATCCCTTATCAGGTGACAACCTCGTTGCTCATCGAGCGCATGGTTCAACTGGTGAAGGACAAGAAACTGGACGGCATCAGCGATATTCGCGATGAATCTGGCAGAGACGGGATGCGTGTGGTGATTCAAGTGAAACGCAATCATGATGCCCAGGTTGTGAAAAACCTGCTTTTTAAACACACACAATTACAGAGCACATTTGGTGTGATCAATCTCTGCTTGGTGGACGGAGTACCGGAAGTGGTGAACATGAAGGACATGGTCGCCAATTTCATCGAGTTCCGTCATGATGTGGTGCTACGCAGAACTCTATTTGAATTGCGTAATGCCGAGGCCAGAATGCATATTTTGGAAGGTTTCCGCATTGCTCTGGATCATCTGGATGAAGTGATCGCCACCATCCGCGCTTCCAAAACTCCACCGGAAGCCAACCAAGCTTTACAAGAAAAATTCGGTCTTTCCGAATTGCAGGCAAAAGCCATCCTGGATATGCGTTTGCAACGCCTTACCGGCATGGAACTGGAAAAGATCGAAGAGGAGTACCGTGAACTGCAGGGCATCATTAAACGTCTGCGCGAACTAGTGGAACTTCGTGAACTGCGGATGGATCTGATCAAGCAGGAAACCCTGGAAATGAGAGAGAGATATTCGGATCCGCGTCGCACAGCCATCATCGAAGGGCACGGTGGCAGCTTCAATATGGAAGACCTCATCGCGGACGACATGATGGTGGTGACCATAACTCACGACGGTTATGTGAAACGCTTGCCGGTAGATACCTATAAAGTGCAGGGCAGAGGCGGAAAGGGGCTTAGCGCGTCGAACCTGAAGGAACAGGATTTCATCCAGTATCTCTTTGTAGCCAGCGCACACTCCTATATTCTGCTCTTCACGGATCATGGCATGTGTCATTGGATTAAAGTCTACGAGATACCTGAAGCAAGCCGTACGGCTAGAGGCAAAGCAATCGTGAACCTGGTGAAATTCAGTGAGGGAGAGAAGATCAAAGCCTTTGTGACTCTGAAGACCTTCCATCTCAAACAAAACATCATTATGTGCACCAGAAACGGCCTGATCAAAAAAACTTCGCTGGCAGCATATTCCCGCCCGCGCAGCAACGGCATCAGAGCCATCAAACTGATGGATGGTGATGAATTGATCGATGCCAGAATCTCTGAGCTCGGCGACGATATCTTGCTGGCTACCCGCAATGGATATTGCAATCGATTCAGCGAGAAAGACATCCGTGCAATGGGCAGAGTTACCAAAGGTGTACGCGGAATTCGCTTGAGAGATGAAGACTATGTGATCTCCATGACTCTGGTGAGTGCGGAGCAGATGCTGGAAAACGGCGATGGTGAAGCAACCATACTCACTGTGAGCGAAAACGGTTTTGGCAAACGCACCTCAATCTCTAGCTATACCACTACTAAGCGTGGTTCCAAGGGAGTTATCACTCTGAAGACAAGCACCCGGAACGGACATCTGGCTTCCCTGATGATGGTGAGCGATGAGGATGAATTGATGATCATCACCCACGATGGTATGATCATTCGCCAAACGGTGAAAGAGATATCCTCAATCGGCAGAAACACTCAGGGAGTAAGGCTGATCAACCTCACCAAGGGTGACAAGGTACACGATATCACTCGCGTTCCTCCGGAAGATGCCGACGATGAGAGCCTGGATAAAGAAGTGGAAGAGCTCAAAAAAGCTCCGAAGTTGAATCTGAAGGATCTGGTGGAAAGTGATGTCGATCAGAAAGATGATTTTGGCGGAGAAATCGAAGATGACACGGACATCGATGATAACGATGATTCCGAAGATTCTGACGATTAGTATTCTTCTCACGGTATTGGCAGGATGCGCTCTGGGCGGATACCTGCCTTTGCCGGGAGAGTATCAAATCGAAGAAGGATTTGCGATAATCAGGACGGATAGCTTGCAAGTGGCTGTCCGTCCACAATCTTATCGGGGTGGCTACCGGGATCTGAACAACAACTTCTTTTCCGTATATGTAATGGTGCGCAATGTCTCTACAGAAAAGGTGAAACTGCCCATGGAAAGCTTCAGTATTGTATCGGGGGGCAGGCAGTATGACTATGTGGATCTGGAATATATCCTGAGCAGCTATCATCAGCAAATGGTGCTGGAGCAATGGCAGGATCCATTCAATTTGGACCCCTTGCAACCGGTAGATCAAGAACAAAACATGGAAGATTATTATGAACTGATGGCGTCATATCTATCCTTTGGAGATTTACAACCGGGAGCTGCCAAGGAAGGCTATCTGTTTTATGACCGAAATCTCAATCGAGCCCAGGAGCTGATCTTTGACGCTTTGGGCATTCCGGTAACCTTCGTGAAGGGCAAATAAAAAACAGGATCTGTTGAATACTCCGGCTTCGCCTGCGCTTTGTATGGGTTTTGCACTGATGATTGAATAGACCTGCGGTCTTTTAGTAAGAACATCTTTCCACCCCATAGTGCAAAGGCTGGTGAGCTTAGTCTGCGAAAATCAGCGCTTTTATTCCCGGAAATCTGCGTGCCCAAACGCATTACCCCCCCCCAGATCTCGAAAGGGAAACAGTAGCAGTGCGAAATCTGATCCAAAGCAGCACAAATAAACACAGCTTTTCACAAATTGTCCCAGTGCTGTCTGCCATATAGTATATGAGAGATTCAGCTTTCGCATTTCTCTGCATAAGCGACGGGGCGAAGCGCATCCCGGTAAAGGTCTTGGTGTATGTTTAGGGACGGCCGATTCCGTAATAGGTGAATCCCATTTCCCTCAGGGCTTTGGGTTCATACTGATTACGGCCATCAAAGATCACGGCTTCTTTCAGTTCGGCTTTGATGCGCTTGAAATCGGGATAGCGGAATTGGCGCCATTCTGTGATCAGCAGCATGGCGTCGGCGCCTTTCAAGGCTTCATATTCGTCGCTGCAGAGGATGAACCCTTCCAGGTTTCCAAGGATTCGTTTTGCCTCATTCATGGCCACGGGGTCAAAAGCTCGTACTTTGGCTCCGGCGGCAATCAAGGCGCGGATGATAACGGTTGCTGGAGCTTCACGCATGTCGTCGGTCTGGGGTTTGAATGCCAGGCCCCACACGGCAAAGGTCTTTCCCTTTAGATTCTGTCCAAAGTGAGAGATAAGCTTCTGCACCAGAAGGTGTTTCTGATCTTGGTTCACGGCTTCCACTGCTTTGAGGATGCGGCTGTCGTAAGCTACTGCGGAGGACATATGGATGAGGGCTTTTATATCTTTGGGAAAGCAGCTGCCACCATAGCCCACTCCGGGGTAGATGAATTTGTAACCGATGCGGCTGTCACTGCCAATACCGTTTCGTACTTCTTCCACATCCGCTCCGTAAGCTTCACATAGTCTGGAAATCTCGTTGATAAAAGATATCTTGGTTGCCAGTAAAGCGTTGGCCGCGTATTTTGTCATTTCGGCAGAACGAATGCTCATTACAATCACTCTGTCGTGAGTGCGGTTGAAAGGAGCGTATAAAGTGCGCATGGCATGAGCAGCTTGTTCGCTATCGGTACCGATCACTACGCGATCCGGGCGCATAAAGTCTTCAATGGCAGCACCTTCTTTGAGGAATTCCGGATTGGAGACTACTTCGAAATCCAGCTTGCTGCCTCTTTGGTTCAAAACTTCTCGGATCCTGGCTTTCACCCGGTCTGCGGTACCTACGGGAACGGTAGATTTGTCCACAATGATCTTGTAATCGTTCATGTGTTCAGCAATCTCGCCGGCTGCTGCCAATACATGCGAAAGATCCGCGCTGCCGTCTTCCTCGGGGGGAGTGCCAACGGCTATGAAAAGGATGAGGGACTCTTCTACTGCTTTTTTGATGTCTGTGCTAAAACTGATCCTGCCTTCTGCTACATTGCGTTTTACCATGCTTTCCAGGCCGGGTTCGAAGATGGGGATTTCACCCCGATTGAGCATATCGATCTTGCGGCTGTCGTTATCCACGCATATTACGTTGTTTCCCATATCGGCAAAACAAGCGCCGCTGGTTAGTCCCACATATCCTGAACCAATTACAGCCAGCTTCATAATTTTACTCCTGACAAGTTTTTATAATAGTCTATCACTTGAGTGATGCCACGGCTCAAGTTATAATCCGGTTGCCAGTTCAACACACGTTTGGCTTTGCTGATATCCAACATCGAGCGATGAAGATCTCCTTTGCGGGCATCAGCTTTATGCGGCTCGATGTTTACATTCAACTGGCGGGAAATCTCGTCGTAGAGCCGTCGGGTGCTGGTGGGGATGCAGGTGCCGATGTTGAAGGCATCGCCGCTGCCCTTTTCAAAAGCGATAAGATTTGCTTTTACCACATCTGCTACGAACACATAGTCACGGATCATGCCCTCTGGTTCGCCGGGATAAGCGTTCAGAGTAGGAGTTTCGCCCTTCAGCAGCTTCTCCACGAAGATGGATACTACTCCTGCTTCCCCGTGGGAAACCTGGCGGGGGCCATAGACATTGGCATAGCGTAATACAGTGTAGTCCAGACCGTATTGTTGATTGTAAAAAAACAGGTAATCTTCGCCCACCATTTTGTTGATAGCATAGACCGAGAGGGGGCGGGGATTGTAGGTTTCGGTGGTAGGATACTCTGTTGCTTCGCCGTACATGGCACCACCGGAGGAGATATATACGATTTTTTTCACCGAGTGTTTTACCGCGGCTTGAAGGAGATTGATGACACCCTTCACATTGATCTCTGCGTCCGTGAGCGGATCCTCGATGGACAGTGGGACGGAGATTTGGGCGGCATGATGGTCGATGATATCCGGCTTTTCAACCGCGATTACATCATCTATAGCCGGGTCGCAGATGTCCATTTCGATAAACTTCGCGCGGGGATTCAGATTACGTTTGTAGCCTGTGCGCAGGTTGTCTACTATCACAAGTTCATGTCCGGCATCGATGCAGGCATCAGCCACGTGGGACGCAATAAAACCGGCAGCTCCGGTTATCAGAATCTTCATTCGTCTATCTCCTCAATCTCGTATTCGCCTATAATCTTGATGTTTTCAGGTTCGATTTTCACCATTACCGCCTGGCGTAGAATATCTACTTGCAAGCGCACTTCAGATATCTTGTCATGGCTTTCCACTATCCCTCTCATGCCTTGCAGAGCGCCTTCGGTGATCTCTACTTCCAGTCCTTTGGAGAGCCACAAGGCTTTTTGCATGGGCACTGCTTTCTTGTTTGTAACACAAATGCGGGAAAGGTCTTCCAGGAGTTCCTTTTGGTTCACAACGTGGATGAAGCTGACAATGTATCCGGTTTGGGCGATCAGTTCTTTGCTGCGTGTCGAGAGTACCAAAAAGATATAGCCCGGGAACATCGGCAGGGTGGTTTCCACTTTGCGGCGTTGAAACACTTTTGAAGTCTTGAGTTGGGGCAAGTAATAGTGGATCATGTTTTTGGCTGCCCAATCTGCCACGCGTTTCTCCCGCCGGGGTTTGCAATATGCCACGTTCCACAGTTCTCCCTCCGGCGGTATGGTGAGTTCGCCAAAGAGTTCGTTGATGATAACCGGCTTGTGAGTGGCCATATTTTTTCCTGATCAGTATCTGTAATGATCGGGTTTGTATGGGCCTTCGATGGGCACTCCGAGGTATTCGGCTTGATTTACTGTGAGATGAGTGAGCTCAACTCCCAGTTTTGTCAGGTGCAGACGTGCCACTTCCTCATCCAGATGTTTGGGCAGAGTATAGACTCCGATCTCGTGTTTGTGTTGCCACATCTGCATTTGAGCCAGCACCTGATTTGTGAATGAGCAGCTCATTACAAAAGAGGGATGTCCGGTAGCATTGCCCAGATTTACCAATCTGCCTTCAGAAAGCAGTATTATGGCCTTATCGTTTGGAAGTCTGATGAGATCTACCTGGGCCTTGATGTTCTTGCGGATCACTCCGTCCATCTCGTAGAGTTTGTTTACCTGGATTTCGTTATCGAAATGTCCTATATTGCAGACTATAGCGTTGTTCTTCATCTTCAGCATATGATCTACTCTGATCACGTCACAATTTCCGGTAGCGGTTACAAATATGTCGGCATGCTCGACCATATCGTCCAAGTTGCGTACTTCAAAGCCTTCCATGGCAGCCTGTAGAGCGCAGATGGGATCGATCTCGCTGATTACTACTCTGGCACCAAAGCCACGCATACTTTGGGCGCAGCCTTTGCCCACATCACCATATCCGCAGATCATCACGGTTTTGCCCGCCACCATCACATCGGTACCGCGTTTGATCCCATCGGCCAGGCTTTCTCTACAACCGTAGAGGTTGTCGAATTTGCTTTTGGTCACGCTGTCATTCACATTTATGGCGGGGAAGAGCAGTTTGCTTTGTTGCATCATCTGATACAAGCGATTCACGCCGGTGGTGGTCTCTTCGCTTACTCCTTTGATGTTAGCAGCAATCTTGTGCCAGCGTTGAGGATCTTCTTCCAGGTGTGATATCAGCAATTCCTGTACCAGGCGAAATTCGTGATTATCGCTATCGGCAGTGGGGATCTTGCCGGTGCCGGCAAAAATCTCTTCCAGGCGGTATCCTTCATGAATCATCAGCGTGGCATCTCCACCGTCGTCCACTATCAGATCACAGGGCGCATCTGGCCAAGATAGCGCTTGATATGTACACCACCAGTATTCCTGAAGGTTCTCGCCCTTCCAGGCAAACACGGGGACACCGCGCTGTGCCATCGCTGCAGCGGCATGGTCTTGAGTGCTGAAGATATTGCAACTGGCCCAGCGCACACTGGCGCCCAATTCCAAGAGTGTCTCCATGAGAACTGCGGTTTGGATAGTCATATGCAGGCTACCGGTTATTCTGGCCCCCTTCAGGGGTTTGCTGGCGCCATAGCGCTCTCTGAGGGCGATCAGTCCCGGCATTTCGATTTCGGCCAGGGCGATCTCTTTGCGGCCATACTCGGCCAATTCTATATTTGCGATCTTGTAATCCAAATTTCACCTCTCAATGCCGAGGCGCGAAACTTATGCAGAATCGCGCCCGGTATATGTTCTATGTAATTTATCTATCTACGGTTGCGATCTCTACCGCCACCGCCCCTGCGATCACGGTCTCCGCCGCCACGACGATAATCATCTCGTCTGGGAGGAGCGGGTCTGTCTTTGGGGGCGTTGGGATCGGGTTCAGGATTTCCGGGAATACCTTTCATGGTTAGGGAAAGTTTCCCTTTATCCATACCCAGAGCTTTCACTTTCACCACGTCGCCCAGCTTTACCATGTCTTCAGGATGGCCGATGCGGGATGTGTGCATCTGAGATACATGTACCATCCCTTCCTTGGCGCCGCCTAAGACCTTTACAAATACTCCGTAAGGCTCGATGCGTGTAACGGGGCCTTCAAATTCTTCACCGGGTTCGGGATCGATGGCAATGCCTTTGATGATGGCTTTGGCTTTGTCGATCGAAGCTTTGTCCGGAGACAGGATTCTCACTGTACCGTCGTCCTGGATGTCGATGCCGACCTGGCAACTTTCGATGATGGATTTTATCATCTTTCCGGCCGGTCCTATGATTTCTCCGATCTTATCAGTAGGAACCTTGAAGCTCTCTATTCTGGGAGCTGTGGGAGAAAGGTCTTCTCTGGGTTCTGCGATACAGGCAGTCATCAGATCAAGGATGTGGAAACGGGCTTTCTTGGCCTTTTCCAGCGCAATGCGCATGATGTCTTTGGTGATGCCTTCGATCTTGATATCCATCTGCATGGCAGTGATACCTTCACGGGTACCGGCGCACTTGAAGTCCATGTCGCCCAGATGATCTTCCAAGCCCATGATGTCTGTGAGAACTACGTATTTTTCGCCTTCCATTATGAGGCCGTTCGCGATGCCGGCTACAGGAGCTTTGATAGGTACGCCGGCGGCCATCATGGCTAGGCATCCGCTGCAAATTGAAGCCATCGAAGATGAACCGTTCGATTCCAGAGTATCGGCAACAATGCGAAGGGTATAAGGGAAACGTTCGGAATCTGGCAACACGGCTTTCAAGGCTCGTTCTGCCAGATTTCCGTGACCGAGTTCGCGCCTGCCAGTGGGGCCCATACGGCCTGCTTCGCCAACGCTGAAAGGCGGGAAATTGTAATGCAGATAGAAGCTCTTTTTGTACTCTTCTTCCAAAGTATCGATCACCTGTTCATCGCTGCCGCCACCTAAAGTGACTGTGCCCAAAGATTGAGTTTCGCCTCTGGTGAAGAGGGCAGAACCGTGAACCCGGGGCAGAGTATCTATCTCGCAGGTGATGTCGCGAATATCATCCAAGCCACGACCATCTACGCGGAAATGTTTGTCCAGAATGGAGGCGCGCACATAGCGGCGGATGAGTTCGTGGAAAGCTTCTTTGTAGGTCTTTTCGTTTTCGGCGTAGAGCTCTTCACCATCTTCAGTCAGATGTTTTTCCAACATCTCCGCTTCCAGGGCGTCAAAAGCGTCCTGACGTTCCTGTTTGCCCAAGATAGTGGCGGATTCGGCGATGCGAGCGCCATAGTTGTCTTCCATCTTTTGCAGAAGCTCTTGAGGCCATTCTATAAGGCTTACTTCCACTTTCTCTTTGCCGCAAGCGGATACAAAGTCTTCCTGCAGGGCGCATAAGGTCTTGATGGCTTCATGCCCTGTGTAAACGGCATCCAGCATGGTGTCTTCAGACAATTCGCTGGCGGCAGATTCGATCATCACAACCGATGTGGCACTACCGGCAACGGTCAGGTTCATTTTGGATTCGTCGCGTAGCAGTTTTACAGCCGGATTGATCACGAATTCATCGTTGATATAACCGACAGTGAGGCCGGCGATGGGTCCGTGAAAAGGGATATCCGAAATTGACAATGCCAATGAAGCACCCAATACGCCGAGATTGGCAGGATCCACTTCACCATCGTAAGCCAGGACATTCAGTACTACATGAACCTGATTGCGGAATCCCTCCGGAAATAGTGGACGGATAGAGCGGTCAATCACACGGGCTTGCAGGGTGGCATCGGTGGAAGGTTTGGCTTCGCGTTTAAAAAAGCCTCCGGGTATCTTGCCTGCGGCATACATCTTTTCGATGAAATCTACTGTGAGTGGAAAGAAATCCTGGTTTTCAGAAGCTTCTTTGCTCATGGTTGCAGTTACTAGAACGGCTGTTTCACCCAATTGCAGATATACACTGCCATTGGCTTGCTTTGCCATTTTGCCAGTTTCGGCAATTAGTTTGCGGCCGAAGAAATCTATCTCCCGCCGGGTAATGTTAAAATTGTGCATTTGTTCTCCTTGATTTATGTGCCCGGGGAGAATAAGCAATAGGCAAAAAGGTGCAGGCTATCACCCATTTGCTTATTGCTGATTGCTCCCGGGTACATTAGTTTGTAGTCCCAAAAAAGAAAGTGGTGCCTTGCATGCGCCGGCATCCACTTTCCATGATTCTTATTATCTTGGCTGAGTATATTACTTTCTGATGCCAAGCGCTTTGATCAGTTCACGGTAACGGTTGATGTCTTTCCGTTTCAGATAATCAAGTAAGCGCCTGCGCTGCCCGATCAGTTTCAACAGTCCCCGGCGAGTCGAGAAATCTTTTGAGTGCACTTTGAGGTGCTCGGTGATGTCCTGGATGCGTTTGGTAAGCATCGCGACTTGCACTTCAGGGGAACCGGTGTCTGATTCATGGAGTTTAAACTCTGCCATGATAGCCGTTTTGGCCTCAGGTGTTAAAGGCATTCATCCTCCCAGATGATACGATTTATTCAGGCTCTAGCCTGTTGATTGGCAAATTCGCCGTTAGTATTGGGTCATCTTTCTGGAAGGGCATAATCTGTCCAGCTTTTTTGATAGAATTAAGCGGATGAGACGAAAAAATCAGCTACTTGGCAACTATCACTCTTTTGGTTGCGGCAAATCCTGCCCCTTCCACTCTGATCAGATAGACTCCATTACTGAGGGCCTTGCCCCCTGCGTCTGATGGACTCCAGGGTAGCTGACCGCTTTGCTTGATCGCGTTGTGCTGTTCCCGTTTCAGCAACTGTCCTTTAATGTTGTAGGTGCTGATCTGTAAGGGTGAAGCTTTGGGCAGAGAGTAGTGCAGATCGGCTGTCTGTTTTACCGGATTGGGCCACAAGTTTAGCCGGATATCCGGCATCTGAGGGCTGTGCGGCACGGATGTATTGACTGAATGCTTGTAGAAAAAATCAAATGAGGGAATATCCTCAGTATTATCACACATATACTGCTCTAAAAGGCCATGGGGGCCGTATCGAAGGTTGTATCCGTAGCCTAAGTCCAATGAAAAGAAGGATACATAGATCCGATCATAATCGGGTTCGTTCAGCATAGCGTATTCTGCATAGAAGACAACCGGCTCACTCCATTGTCCTTCAGAATTGCGGGTCATCATCGATAATAATTGGATAGGGTAGTCGTCATTTAAGTAAAAGATGTCACCAATACCGCATTGTTCCATGAGGTATCCCGGAACATACAGGGCATGCTTTTCAAAGTCCCAGCTCAGCGTGAAGGGCTGGTCCAACAGATACTCGTAGCTTATGTGTTTTGTGGCTTGCCAATCCAAAGAGTCGGGAGAACTGTAGTGCGTTTCCTCGATCCTGCGTCCCTGAGTGTCCAAAATGCACTCAAACTTTGTGTACTTCAGTGGATCATTGTACCTGACCACAGAGGAGACGTGGTGCATATTGTCATCGTAGTAGTGCCAGGCTTTCAGATAATAGTCTTCAGGATCCAAAGAGTTTGTAAGGCAATCTTCAAGGTAGTAACCCTGATAATTAATCTTGCTGATGCGGTACTGAGTCATCGAAGGGTAATACCTGGCCGGGCTTCTGAGGATGAAATAATCCGGAAAGAGTTCTAAATGCCCGTTAAATGGACGTATCTCATCGATCTCAACATCAAAATCAGGACCCTCTTCATCGTGACTGTACATATAGCGTAAGCTGTCGATACAGAGTGGGTTGTCCTCCGATGAGTAGTAAACTGAGGATTCATGGCTTGACCAGTCCGGACCTCCAAGGCTGCCACCGGATGCGGCCCAAGAATAATGATACATGTAGTATATTTCCGGATAGTCCTGTGCCCATCCTGTGCTGATTGCAAGAGTCATGATCAATAGGCTCAACAGTAGGCATTTGTACTTTGTTTTCACAATTCCTCCAGCTGTGGTGTTTTGGATGCTCGGATACAGCATGCACCACGAGGCAATATTTCAAGATCAAACCGGCGTGTCAAGCAAAAACACGGGTATGTCTAGCGATGAAATACAGGCCTATCTCTTTCTGGCTGTTCAGCTGTGATCATGGTCTTCGCTTTCGCCGCTATATCAAAGAGTTTATAGGCTTCCAGATCAATAGTATCCCAGTCGCGAAGATTCCACACATTGCACAATAATACAAATCCATATTCTGTGATGGGATCGTAGAACATCAGGCTGATGTATCCGGCGATGGCTCCGGTGTGCCCATAGCCAAATCCGGGACTGTAAGAAGTGCCCAAGCCATATTCCTGATCGGGATATTGGGAGTGCCTCATTTGGTCCACAACGCTTTGCGGCAGTCCGGCAGCTCCCGTTTGCCATCTTAGCAACCAGGACAACAGATCCTGCGCGTTGGTTACTAAATTGCCCTGTCCGAACTCCATAGACATATTGTAAACATCGGCGGGTATAGCATTAGATTCCAGATAAACATAGCCGGGGATTGAGTTTGAAGGCATAGTATGCGATACATCCAGCGGGAAAGAAGTGGATTCTAAAGAGTTGGGCAAAAGCAAATGGCTGTGTACAAATTGTTCATAGCTTTGCCCGCTCACCCGCTCAATGATCTCTCCCAACAACATATATCCGGTGTTTGAATAACTATAGGCAGCGCCGGGCTCCCCTGAATAGAGCTGATGTCCTGCCAGCACCGAGATGATTTCTTCGATGTTAAAGGCATGCATCGGATCGCTTTCCAGAATGTATTCAAACCAGTTTTGACCGGCGTATGGAGCAGAAACGCTATCCGGGATATCATAGTTCGTATGGTCATACACTCCGGCTCTGTGTTCCAATAGCATCCTTATCGTAATCTGATTCTTGAAGGGTATGTTAAAATTCGCATTATTGAGTACATATGGCTCGGAGCGTCCCGGCATAGTATCGGAGATAAAATCGTCGATATCCAGCAGCATATCTTGCTGTAAGAGCATTATGGCTGAGGCGGTAAAGGTTTTGGTGATGCTGGCGGCGCGGAACATCGAGTTTGCAGACACATTCTCCGGGAGATTCGATTTACATTGGTAGCTACGCCCGGCATGATTGGCGTACAAAAGCAATCCGCCTGTTTGCAGATCATTCTCGTCCAGATAGGCATTCCACATGGAATCAATCGTAGTGCGAACGGCTTCTTGCAGCAGTGGATCCCCACTATGCGGATCGGTGGGGGATTTATTGCAGGCGGAAAATAACAAAAGTGTGAGATAAAGCGCGAGTGGAATCAATTTCTTCATCATGTCTCCAAAGAACTTTCATGATTATCGTGTTAATCAAGCATGCCGGAAACCGGGATCAGACTCATATACGGTATATGCGGGGCAAAACAGACAAAAATATGGTGGAGGTGGCGGGGATCGAACCCGCGTCCAAAGAACGGCGCCATAAAGAATCTACATGCTTAGTTGTCTTTGATCTCGGGCATTACGGCAAAGACAATCAGACCCGTAAAGCCCCAGCCGAAAGTCTTGACACACGCGTATCGGCAATCCACGTATGAGCAGCCATACTGTTATGACGCCCAATCCTTTCCCGATGGCACGGAAAGGTTGACCGTAACCGCATTAAGCGGCTAAGAGTAAGTTATCGTTTGCAGTTAATTTGCGTTTGCTACTTGTTGACGGAGTGGATAGCATCTCCGGCATGCATCTCTACCACACTGATTCCCTGTCGAAACCATGTCACCCCCTATATACTTTTTAAAGATCTTAAGACAGGATAATTTTGCCATCACTTGTGTCAAGCAGCTTTTTTTCTCAGCTTACAAATACTACCCACCGCACTTGCGATTCCCGCGCTTGTTGTTTAGATTATCTATATCAAAAAGAATATGAGGAACATCATGAAAATCACTATCTGGTCTTGGAATGTGAATGGATTACGAGCAGTAATGAACAAAGATTTTGTAAAAACCATCCAAAAAGCGGATGTGGATATCCTGGGTCTGCAAGAGACCAAATTGCAGGGGCATCAGATTCCCGAAGAGCTGGCAGAGCTTGCCGATTATCACAAATACTGGTCTCATGCTCAGCGTAAGGGCTATTCCGGTACTGCGTTGTTTTCAAAAACCGAGCCGCAGTCTTTTTCTGATGCATTTGGAGTGGAAGAATTCGACACAGAGGGACGTATCAACATCGCCGAATATGAGCAATTTATCCTGTTCAACGTCTATTTTCCCAATGGTGCCATGAATGATGGCAGGTTGGATTACAAGCTGCGCTTTTACGATAAAGCGCTTGAAGTGATGAATTCCAAGCGTCAGAACGGCAAAGCGGTTATCGTGATGGGAGATTACAACACAGCCCACAAAGAGATCGACTTGGCACGACCCAAAGAAAACGAGAATATATCAGGGTTTTTGCCCATAGAAAGAAAGTGGCTGGACAAACTGGTAGAGCAAGGCTGGGTGGATACATTTCGCCATTTTGATCCCTCTGAGGATCAGTACTCCTGGTGGAGCTACCGTGCCGGTGCCCGCCCCCGCAACATTGGCTGGAGAATCGATTATCTCTTCATCGACAAAGAGCATCTGGATATGGTCACCAAAGCAGGCATCCGTCAGGATGTGATGGGTTCAGACCACTGCCCGGTGTATGTGGAACTTACTGTGCTCTAAGGGTGATTCCTTCCGGGAAATAGCCGCCATCAAAGCCAAAGCAGAGTTTATAGTCTCCCTTTCCTGCCAGGAAGGGAATATCCACATAAAAAGCTGTTTGAGATGTCCAGCGGATGGGTAAGGGCTGTCCTCCCACCATGGCTTGTTCTTCCGATATCTTGTAGCTGATGTTTTTATTGGGGAAACGCAGAGTAGCCGACAGTTTGGTTGCCGGTTGTGCCGATAGATATGCGAAACTAAGGCGATAGGTTTTGTCTGTACTCAGTTTTTTGGGCAAACTGGATGTCATTTTTGTGATGGGGGTGGCAAAGTTTTGCGTGGCGTACATAGTGTCGCCCTTCAACACCAGCCCTACTCCCAGATGAGTGTATTCCGGATTTAGTATGTTTTCCCGATGTGGGGGGGACATCATCCATCCGGTGATCACATCCAGGGGGCTGAAAGCACCGGTGGAATTGCGAAATTTCCCCAGGTTTTCACCGATGGCTGTCACCAATAGACTTGGGTAGTATTTGATTTTGCGTCCGCCAACTTCATCGCCCAGATGGTCTTTGTGCGCAAAGAAATTGTGCTTCAGCATGTTTTGAGAATGTAAGCGGGAAAGATCTGCCAGACCGTGATCATAAGAAAGCAGGGGTACTTTGTAATAAGCTCTTTGCACATTGGTAAGCCTCCAGATCTCTAGCTCAAATTCCTGAATCGTCATGGACTGTGCAGCCATCAAGACCAGCGGTAAAACTAGGATAAATACAAACAAGTAATGCTTTTTCATATATGCTCCAATTATTAAATTAAAAAACCAGTTCGAGACCCGCCTTTCCTTCTTCAAAGCGCAGCCGCACCCGTTCCTTTTCGCTGTCAAAATCTGCCAGATGTGCGTCCACATATGCGTCTAATACGCTCAAAACAGCGGTTACCCCGATCCACCAAATATCGCTGGTGCGTTTTTCTTTGTGTTCATCAGCTCTATCTTGGTAGTATTGAATGTAATAGGCATCGGTGGCCAGCTTCTTTTTCTTGGCAAAATCATCGGCTTTAGCATCGTTATAGAAGACTCTGCCTACATTCCAGGCTTGCAAGCCAACCACTATTCCGGCTTTCACATAGGCTTTGTTATACACTTGCCCGCCTCCGGGAATCAGGGCGGAATACAACATTGCCCGTGTGGGATTGACGGCTGCCAGCAGCGAAACCCATAGTAGCGGAATAATCAGCAGTTTCTTCACTATACCTTCCCAGTATATTCTGTTTTTGTCATCTGTATTGGTAGATAAATAATGTCAAGCGGAATTCTCGGAGTTCTGAGCCGGGACAGTTGCCTTTCTTCCACCCGCGCTTTTTGTTTGCTGATGTCTTGTCTCGATTTTTTGCAGACGCACCTTGGCTTCGCGTGCCAATATCAGTCCTTCCGGCATCAGCTTCAGCAGTAGCCGGGCCCCTTTTTTCCAAAAACGCTCGGCTTTATCGATATCTCCCATCATTTCGTATAGATCTCCCAGATTCAGGTTTGTCTTGGCATAATCCGGACTGTTCTTGCCAAAGAACCGACCATACTTGCTTCTTGCCAGTAGCAGTTTCTTTTCTGCCTTGTTATATTCTTTGCGCAGCGCCATACATTGCCCCATCAAAAGATGAGCGCCGGCTACCCGTGGATTTGTGGGGCCGCAGTCGGTTCTGAAATATCTCAGTGCTTGTATGGCTTTTTGTTCGGCTTCATTATAAGCTCCCATTCTCAAAAGCAAATATCCGATGTTCGATTCCATCATGCCAATGAAGTAATCCTGTTCACGATGTGGAGTGTTTCTGAACAGTTCTGCTGCCTTGCGTGCGTATGCCAGAGCTTTTCTCCATTTCCCCTGTTTCATGTACAAAGAGGCGAGATTGTTCAGGCGATCAGCCACATTTGTGGAGTATTTATCGTTGCGATACTCTATCATCAGGGACTTTCGCAAGAGTATCTCGGCTTCGTCAAAGCGAGAGATGTCTTTAAAGCATCTACCCAGATTATTCAGGTAGGGAGACATCAATTCATCATCTTCGGACAAATGCTTGCGTTTGTAGTTAAGAACGATATTATACAGCTTCACAGCTTTATGGTAATACTGAATGTAGTGGTATTGTATAGCAAGCCAGAAGAGATTTTCCGTGTGCTCCACGCTGCCAAAGCCAAAGTGTCTGCCGCTCATTGTGGTCACCTTGCGTTGGTAGCTGATTCCGATGTCCCATCTGCTCATCTTCATGTGGTATTTACTCGCGCGTTGCAAAAATTCCTGCGCTTCATGTGCGCAATCTGCTTTCTCATAATGGTACGCGGCTTCGGATGCCAATGAATTGTCATTGTCTCCCAATTGCCGGGCCAGAGTATCAGCTACATGCCTGTGCATTTTTTTTACTGTATTGCTTAGCAACCTTTCATATACGATATCTCGAAGTATTACGTGACTGAAGCTATAGTGTCCGGGAGCGCTTGCTTTCCACAAGCGGTGAGAATAGCCCAAGCGTAAATAGGGTCGTATGTCTTTGTCCAAAACCTTTGTCAAAAGCTTGATGTTGAACGACATACCCAAGATCGAAGCGTAGTACAGACATTCGCGCATACCTTGGTTGAACCCGTCGATACGGCTGTTCATCACATCGCTGATGCTGAAACTATTGAACTTCTCCGGGAGCTGCAGCGGGTGCTTGCTTTTCCTTCCTCTTTCCAGCAGATAATATGCCATCTGTTCCAGGTACAGGGGGAAACCATCCGCTTTATTCATTATAGTAGATATCGCGGGATATCGGGAATTTTTAATCTCCAGGATACTGGTCAGCATTGATCTGCAGTCTCGCGGCTTTAACGGTGCCAGATTCAGGTCGTAACGTGTAAATTTATCCAGATGCAAATCCACGCAATTGCCACCGGCTATGTATCGGCTGGGGCTGAGGATGAGCAGGTTGTGGTCCTGACATGGGTCCAAAGCTGCCAAAAATTGCCTGCTGGTCTCATCGATCCATTGCCCGTCGTCCAGCAACAGCAATACCGGTTTACGTTTCAGCAAATACGAAATAATAGCGCAGAAGGCTTCCTTTTGACGCTCCTGCCTTTGCTCCAGAGGGCAGTGATCCCAAGCAGATCCCTTATACCAAAGCTCCAGTATGGCTGCCAGAAATGCTTTACTGTGCTCGGGCATTTCACCGTCGATCTCTTTGAAGGCTTCATCCAGAATGCTTTTTGTCTGTTCTTCGTCATCATCTTCACCAAGCTCGAAAATAGCACGCAGAATCTGCCTGACAGCATCCAGATGGCCGTTGTTGAGTTTGTCGTTCGTCACCACAAATTTGTAATGCCCATCGATATTTTGCATATATTCCCATGCCAGACGGCTCTTACCCAATCCCGGATCGCCGTTGATATACACGATAGTGTTTCTGTGCAGCTTGCGAGATGTGGTTCTCAGCTCTTCCAAAAACGCCATTTCTTCCTTGCGTCCTACGAAGATACTGTCAAAAATGAGGCTTCTCTTTATGCGTTTTAGGCTTAGGCTATAATACTGGATTTTCGCGCTTATGCCTTTCAAGTGCAAGGAGCCCATCATCTTGGTATCATACATCTTTGCTGTTTCCCTATAAACGCTTTCGTCCATAATGATCTCGCCCGGCTTTGCCTGCTTTGCCAGTCTTGATGCCAGATTGAGACACTGCCCCAGCGCGGTATATTCCTGAACGTCCGGGGATCCGATCAATCCAGCAAACGCGTAGCCACAGCTCAATCCTATAGAAAGATTTTTCTGTCTTAGAGCCAGTTCCCGGGCAAATTCGCAAGCCTGATACGCGCTTTTGCCTTCGCTGCGAGGCACTCCAAACAGAACAAGAGCTACCGGCAGACTCTCCGCACAGTCGATTTTGTTCACATATCCGCGATATCGATCTGCCACAATGTGCAGTTTGTGGATAGCTGAGGCGTTGGTTGTGGCGGAGCTTATCCTCACAAAGCATACAGCGAGGTTTCGAATCTCATTATTGAGTTTGGCATCGTAGAAGTTCTTGTGATAAAATACGCTTCTGGTGTGTGGACTGAAGCTGAACTTGTGATGCTGTTTGTCTGCAGTCACGGCTAATGATCCCAAGTTTGCGCAAGCCCCATCCTCCTGAAAATGCTTAGCGCCAATCTTTGTGATTACACTACCGGAATAAGCATTTTTGCAGCTGTGTTCACATAGCAGGGACAACTCGCTGAAGGCTTCTCCATAAAAGAGATATTCGTATTGATAAGGATTGCTGAATACAGTCCATTTCACTTCACCATAACTGATGATTTCTCGCATAGTTACTTTCTGATGGCGGCCTTCGATACAGATGAGAGGAAAATCTTTCAAGAAGTCCCTGATTTCCATCAATGCCGCCAGCATCGCCGTAGGATCTTCACCGATAAAGATCGCGCATATGGCATCGCCGACAAAATGGCTGATGAAGCCTCCATATTTATGTACGGACTGGATCGGTCCCGCGGTGATTTTGTTCAGTAATTCACCAATGTTGTCTGCTCCGTGAAATTGAGTATTCTGAAAACTCTCGGCGATACGAGTGAAATCCACTATGTCCAGCATCATCACAAAAGCTTGAAAACTGCCCTTCAATACTCCGCGCTCTACCTGAGACAGTATTATGGGAGGTACATAGCGCATTATCTCACCACCCCAAACATACGGTTGGAATCTATATCCTCCGGGAAAAGACTTGCCTTAGCCCGGCATCCGGTCGAAAGAATCATTATTCCCTCCAGTAAAACAATGTAATTAATATTCTCCGAATTCAATTTCCATCATATTAATGCCTCATATCCTGTCAAGAAAAAGTATGCAGTATCAGTACAAAATGGCTGGCTTCGTATCTCGTTTCTTTCACCCCAAAAACTCACCTTGTTCCTTTTTGGGGATGCTGGTGTATCCCGTTTAGTTTACCCGCCAAAACGGCTGCGCAATTTTGCGGGGACCCTAAACTGCGGCACTGCAGCACTAATAAAGGGGCCGCAGGCCTACCACCGACGCGCAGCATCGCTAAGTGCCGTAGCTACGACAGTTTAGATAGTATTTCCCTCTATACTATGCAGAATTCTCTTTACAAAAATTACGATAAACATAATCTTGCACCATTATCGTAAACAACGAGGTGAAGCGTTAATGATCGTCAAGCATACACGTACCTTACTGGACCCGAATATGAGCTCCAAGCACAAGGATCTCATCCTCATGGCCGTAAAGCTCTTCCATCGCTATGGCTTCAGCAAAGTAAGCGTGGAGGAGATCTGTCGCGAGGCCCGGGTTAGCAAGGTTACATTCTACCGCTATTACAAAAGTAAGGACGAGCTCATTGTCAGTATTCTCACTTTACTATTCGATGATATCACGCGCAGAGTATGGGCTCTTTTGGAAGGGGATAAAAGCCTCAAACAAAAGTTTGATAAGATTGCCGTGATGAAGCTGGAATTTACCCGCATGCTGGGAGAAGAGATCTTTGCCGCCCTT
Organism: Cloacimonetes bacterium UBA5284; assembly: GCA_002410505.1. Classification (GTDB taxonomy): domain Bacteria; phylum Cloacimonadota; class Cloacimonadia; order Cloacimonadales; family Cloacimonadaceae; genus UBA5456. The sequence goes on from DHSO01000016.1 coordinate 22,660, forward strand.
TTTGCCTATCCCGCCGTTCAAGCCTATCATAAAGAACTGAGTCGCAAAAGTATAGAGGATTTTAAAATCTTCATGTATCGGGAGCGGGAGCGGGGCAATATAAACTCCAGACTGAATATCGAACTCTTGATGGCACTGCTCAATGAATTGGCAGGAATCATCCAAAAGCCCGAGATACGAAATACCTGCAAGGGCAATTTGGACTTGATCAGTCAGTTAAATGAAATTCTGATCTATGGCATCTTTAGCCGGGAACAGTGATGAAGCGCGCTCTGTTGCCTCTGCTTTTGCTGTTCATTGCTTGCTCTCTATCGGCAATCGACGTCCGCAATCGCTTCAGCCTGTACGCCTTGCAGCAGGAAGATCAACACCGCATCGGTGCTGAATGGGCACTGGATTTGCAGCATGAAAGCACTTGGAAATCACTTACCGGGCAAGCCGGATACAGCCTGCATTCGAATCTGCAAAACACTTGGGAAAAGCGTTACACTCTGCAGATGGACGCGCATACCTATCGCTGGTGGCTCAGTTTGCAGGCACCTCAATCCGAACTGCGCCTGGGTTTGCAACAGATCAATTTTGGCAGCGCTCAAATCCTGCGACCGCTTCAATGGTTCGATACCCTGCAAGTTCAGGATCCCTATCGGATAAGCCGGGGAGTGGATGCCGTGCTTTTCCGCCACTATTGGCTGAATAGCGCCAACCTCTGGCTCTGGGGCATCCTGGGCGAAGATTCCGCAAAAGGAAACGATTTTATCCCCGCAAAAGACAACGCGCTGGAATTTGGCGCAAGGATGCAGTATCCCAGTCCCATCGGTGAAGCCGCCATCAGCGCCCATACTCGCGAGCTTGAGCAGGGCCGCGAATATCGCCTGGGGCTGGATTACCGTTATGACGGCGCTATCGGAGCCTGGCTGGAGACCTCGGCCGGACACTTTATCGACGCGCTTCCTTATGTCCCTGCTTATAGCGCCTCTGCCAGCCTGGGTATGGATTACGTATTCGACCGGGGTAATGGCATCGCTTGTACTCTGGAAAATATGCTCAGCGGCATCGCGAAGGACGATCTCTCCGGGCTATGCCGGGAATCTTGGACCGGTGCTTTGATGATCAACTATCCCCTGGCTTTGCTGGACACTGTCAGTTTGGTGGCACTATCGGATTGGGATGGCAATACTTATGCTATAAACGCCGGATGGCGAAGAGTATACGACTATGTGTCGCTGGATTTGACTCTGGGCCATAGCAGCGAGACACAATACCTACTGCAACTAATGATAAGCCTGAATCTATAGAGGAAAACATGAAAGAAATCGTGGCAAACATCACAAACATGAGCAAGTCTTTTCCCACAGGGGAAGGGGATTTTTGGGCACTGAAAAACATCAATCTGAGTTTTGAACGCGGTGAATTCAGCGGTTTTGTGGGTCCCAGCGGCAGCGGGAAAACCACTCTGTTGAACATCCTGGGTTCTCTGGATACGCCCAGCAAAGGCGAAGTGGAAGTTTTGGGAAATCAGATTCACAAAATCAACCAGCTTCAAGCCGCGCGCTTGCGTTCCCGGCATATCGGCTTTATCTTTCAGACTTACAATCTCTTGCCGGTCTACAATGTATATGAAAACGTGGAATTTCCCCTGCTTTTGATGAAAATGGACGCCAACAAGCGCGACAAGATGGTAAAAGAAGCCATCGAATGGGTAGGGCTTTCCGACAAAGTAAAGAGCAGACCAAATCAGCTTTCAGGGGGACAGTGTCAGCGAGTGGCCATTGCCCGGGCGATGGTGAAAAAGCCGGATCTGGTGCTGGCGGACGAGCCTACCGCAAATCTGGACACCGAAAATTCCCTGAACATACTGGATACCATGTTCAAGCTGAATAGGGAACTAAGTACTACATTTATCTTCAGTACTCACGATCCCAAGGTGATAGATTATCTGAAACGCGTCATCCGGCTAAGGGATGGAGAGGTGGCAAGCGATGATCCTGCGCCTGGCATTTAAAAACATTATTCACAACGGCTATCGCAGTCTGGTCAACATCGTGGTGGTTAGCATCGTACTCATCATCATGGTCTGGACTCAGGCGATGTATTACAGTTGGATCCGTCTGGCCGAAACTCAGCAGAAGGATTGGGAATATGGCAAAGGTATGCTGCGCGTGAAAACATACGATCCCTATGATCCCTTAAGCTATGAAGACAGTCACGCGCCCATCCCGGAAGAGCTGCGCAGCGGAGTGGAACAGGGCGATCTGCTTCCGGTATTGCTGGCGCCTGCCACCATATATCCGCAAGGACGCATGCTTTCCGCCATCATCAAGGGCATCCCGGCAGAGCAGGACATTCTGGTATTCCCCTCGGACAAACTAAGTGCGCAGCAAAGCGACATTATTCCCGTATTGATTGGCTCTGCCATGGCAAAAAGCACCCGCCTCGATCAGGGCGATATCTTCAGCATCCGCGTGCGGGATGTGAATGGCGCATACAATGCCGTGGACGCGATTGTGCAGGAAGTATTGCCTATTCCCGCTCCTTCGGCGGACATGGGTACCATCTGGATGAATCTGGATCTCATGCGCGACCTGCGTGGTGCTCCCCATAGTGCCAGCTACTTTGTATTGGGAGATTCCCGCTATCAGGATACTCACACCCGGGATTTTCGCTTTATAGATCGGGATGAGTATTTCGCGGATCTGGATCAGATGCTGGACAACGAACGCTTTCAGCAGGTTTTGATGTATGCTCTGCTGGTGTTTCTGGCCATGATTGCCATCTTCGACACTCAGGCTCTGGCAGTGTTCAAACGCCGCAAAGAGATCGGCACCCTGGCGGCATTGGGTTTCACCAAAGCCAAAATCATCCTGCTCTTCACTCTGGAAGGCAGCATCTACACTCTTTTGGCGATTATCGCCACACCCATCCTTGGCTTCCCGCTTTTTTACTATTTCAGCACGGCGGGCTTCCCGGTTATCGATGGCTACGATGAGTTTGGCTTGCCGGGTTTTACGGAGCCCATCAAGTTCATATATCCCATCTACGAGATCCTAATAGTATTCCTTGTGATATTGCTTTTCACGATCTTCGTGAGCTGGCTGCCCACCCGCAAGATCGCGAAAATGAATCCCGTGGATGCCCTGCGCAATAAGGTGGATTAAAGATGTTTAAGTTTCTCTTGAAAGGCGTATTTCGGGATCGGCATCGTTGGCTGTTTCCCACATTGATCGTAACTTCTGCGGTTGGTTTGCTCATCTTTGCCTTCGCGTTTTTGGAAGGCTTCAAAAACAGCTATATTCGCCAAAGCTCGCGCTTTAGCAGCGGTCACCTGAAGGTAGTGAGCCGGGCTTATGCGGAAATGCTGGATCTGAAACCCTACGACCTGGCTTTGCTGGATGTCTCGGATGATATGGCCGCCTGGAAACAAGAGTATCCGCAATTGGAGTGGGTGGAGCGCATCAATTTTGGCGCGCTGCTGGATGTGCCCGATGAAACCGGTGAAACCCGCGTTCAGGGCGAAGTATTGGGCTTTGCCATAGATATATTCAACTCCCCGGCAGAACTCAAGCGCTTGCAATTGGAAAGCTCGCTCGATCAGGGAAATCTGCCCGCCAAACCTGGAGAGATACTGCTCAGTGCGCTTGCCGCAGAAAAGATGGAGCTAAAGCCGGGAGACACCGTTACTCTGATGGGTTCCACCGTGTTTGGCGCTATGACGATGCGCAATTTCACCATCTCCGGAACCGTGGAATTTGGCGTGTACACCCTGGATCGGAGCGCTCTCGTGGCAGATATCGCGGATATCAGTGAAATGCTGGATATGAGCGGTGCTTCCGGCGAGATTCTGTGTTTCTTCAAAGATGGCGAATACAATCTGCGCGAAGCCACCAAAATCGCCGATACATTTAATGCCAAATACAGCGATCCCGGCGACGAATTTTCCCCTCAGATCTTGCGTTTGAACGATCAGGGAAACCTTGGTCCCATCCTCAAAATGCTGGATTACTCACTATTGTGGATGGCATTGGGCTTTTCTGCCGTGCTGGCTATAGTGCTGTGGAATGCCGGGCTGCTCAATGGCATTCGCAGATATGGAGAATTTGGGCTGCGTCTGGCAATCGGCGAAAGCAAGCGCCGGGTGTATGGCTCCCTGCTCACAGAAGCTTTCATCATCGGCACGGTGGGCGGAGTCCTGGGTGCCGCCATTGGAACCGGCATCAGCATGTATTTCAATACCAAAGGCATGGATATGAGCATATACAACCGTTCTGCTTCCATGATGACAGAAAACTATCTATACACTTCCATCTCGCCGGGATCCATCATCGCCGGCTTCGTTCCCGCCATCCTTTCCACCGTCTGTGGTGCGGCGCTGGCCGGGATAGCGATCTTCAAACGAGAAACCTCACAACTCTTTAAGGAGCTTGAAACATGAATAAAATAGTCCTTCTGCTTTGCCTGCTACTGGCTTTGCCGCTATTGGCACAAAATCCTTCCGCGGACGAGATCCTACGCGCCGTGGATAGCAATATGATCACCAAAACTTCTCAAGCCCGCACCCGCATGATCGTTCATGGCCGGCGCGCTTCGCGGACTCTGGAACTGATCAGCTACAGCGAAGGTAACGCCAAAGCCTACAGCGAATACTTGTCTCCCCCCCGGGAAAAAGGCACCAAAATGCTGAAACTGGGTGATGATCTCTGGATCTACGACCCCGGTACGGACCGTAGTATTCAGATATCCGGAAACATGCTGAAACAATCCGTGATGGGAAGTGACCTCTCCTATGAAGACATGATGGAAGAATCTCACCTGTTGGAAAGCTACAGCGCTACCGTGAAGGGCGAGATCACGTACGACGGCAGGGATTGCTGGATCCTGGAGCTAACCGCAAATAAAGCAGATGTGAGCTATCATAAACGCAAATTGTACGTGGACAAACAGCGCTATGTGGGCCTGTGGGAAGAGTGGTATGCCAAGAGCGGTAAGCTGCTGAAAACCGTGAAATCATGGGATGTGAAGCGCATCGACAACCGCTGGTATCCCACCAAATTCCTCTTCAAAGACGAATTGAAACAAGGCAAGGGCACCCAATATTTCATCGACGAAATCAAGATCAATCCCAAACTCCCCGCCTACATATTCAGCAAAGCGATGCTAAAAAAATGATCGCGATCATAGGCGCGGGACCGGCAGCAATGGGCGCCGCCATCGCCATCGGCAAAAACGCGGTGATGCTGGAGCGTAATCCTGTGCCGGGCAAAAAATTGCTGCTTTCAGGCAAGGGTCAGTGCAACTTCACAAATGCTTGTGACAGCGAAGCATTCCAAAGGGCACTGGCAGAATTCCGCAACTGGCTGAAACCGGCATTCTATGCTTTCGATAACCGCGCGTTCATCCGCCTGCTGGAAGATGCCGGATGCCCGGTTCTGATCCGGGACGATGACAAAGTGTTTCCCCAAAGCATGAAAGCCGGTGATGTTCGCGACACCCTGTTGAAAATCGCGCTGGGCGGAGGCGCGTCTCTGATAACGGATTGCCGGATTACGCATATTGAAGCGGTTTCCGATGGATTCCGGCTGGTGGCGGCAAATGGCAAAAGATACCAAGCCCGGAAAATAATAATTGCCGCCGGAGGTGCTGCCTGGCCGCTTACCGGTAGTGACGGCTCTTCTTACCGCTTGGCAGCGAGCCTGGGACACCGGGTGCTAAAGCCTCGCCCTGCCCTCGCTTCGGTGCGCATCAAAGACTATTCCCCCTTCAGTGCTTGCGCCGGAATTGCCCTGAAAACCAGGATGAGTTTTGGCAAAAACCGCGCCGAAGGCGACCTGCTCTTCACCCATACCGGTTTCAGTGGTCCTGTGATATTGAACAATTCCCGCTTCCTGCAAGTCGATGATCAGATTCGGCTGCTGCTGGTAGATGGCTCCGCCTTGTCCGCACTTTTGCGCCGGCATCCCAAAAAGCAGCTCAGTTCCATCTTGCCAATGCTGGCTCTACCACAATCCCTCGCCTTTGCCATATGCCGGCACTTGAAAATCCCTGCCGGGACTATGGCCGCGGAGCTGCAGGCAAGTCCTCGTAAGCTGCTGGAATCATGGCTTGGCTCTGCCCCCTTCCGGATTTCGGCTCTGGAGAGCCTTGCCACCGCGATGTCGGATTTTGGGGGCGTAGATCTGAAAGAAGTGAATACCAAAACCATGCAATCCCGCTTGACTCCGGGACTTTTTTTTGCCGGAGAGAGCCTTGCCTACAGCCTCCCCACAGGCGGTTTCAGTATTCAAATGGCATTTAGTACTGGTTATCTGGCGGGCAAAAATGTGAATAGTATTTGAAATTTCCGGCTTGTGGATTATCCTGTATATACATAAGTCAATTGAGGAGTGAATGTGATTCAGCTAGAGAAATATTCCCTGAAAGCTATGATAGACCAGACTATATCAGCCTATCCGAACCGTCCCGCGCTTTCGATGGTGGATGGACAACCCATCACTTATGCCCAGCTTGGCACGCAAATAGCCGACACAGCAGAGATGCTGAAAGAATTTGGCATCCAAAAAGGCGACAAAGTAGCGCTGCTATCCCAAAACCTGCCCCAATGGGGAATTGCTTATCTGGCGATCGTCTCTATGGGAGCGGTTGTGGTGCCCATTCTGGTAGATTTTCATATGAATGAGATCCATCACATCATCCGCCACAGCGGTGCAAAAGCGGTGTTTGTCTCAAATGCGCATTACGACAAAATTGGCTACAGCGATCTGGAAAACGCGCCCATACTCTTTCTGATGGACAATCTCACTCCCATCGAGCCGAATCTGAGTAAAGACAAGATATCGGATTTTATCCAGGAACGGCGCAATGCCTGGAAAAGATTTCGCAACAAAGCTTTGGAAAGCGTAGGTTTGGTGGATAGCGAGCCTGCTGAGGACGACCTTGCCGCCATCATCTACACCTCCGGCACCACCGGCAGTTCCAAAGGTGTGATGCTCAGCCACCGCAATCTGGTTATGGATGCCTGGCTTACATTGCACATTCAGCATGTGGATCAACACGACCGTTTGATCTCGGTCTTGCCGCTATCGCACACCTACGAATGCACCATCGGCTTCATCATCCCCATGATGACAGGGGCCTGCGTGTATTATCTGGATAAACCTCCCACGGCGCGTATCCTGATCCCTGCCATGCAAAAGATCCGTCCCACCATGATCCTCACCGTTCCTCTTATCATCGAAAAGATTTTCAAATTGCAGATCTATCCCCAGCTCACCAAAAACCTCTTGATGCGTGAAAGCTACAAGATAGCGCCGTTGCGCAAGGCGTTACACAAAGTGGCGGGCAAGAAACTGATGAAGACCTTTGGCGGCAAGCTACACTTCTTTGGCATCGGCGGTGCCCTGCTCTCGCATGATGTGGAACGCTTTCTCAGCGATGCCTCCTTCCCCTATGCCATCGGTTATGGACTTACCGAAACCTCTCCCTTGATCGCAGGATGCAGCCCCTCTGTGGTAAAATTCCGTTCCACGGGCACGGTTTTGCCCCAATTGGAGGTGCGCATTGCCGATCCCGATCCCAAAACCAAGGTGGGCGAGATTCAGGTGAAAGGCCCCACCGTGATGAAGGGCTATTACAAGGATAAACAGCGCACTGAACAGGCTTTTACCGAGGATGGATTCTTCAAAACCGGGGATCTGGGGCTGCTCACCAAAAAGAATTATCTGTATATAAAGGGCAGGATCAAGAATGTGATTGTGGGTCCCGGTGGTGAAAACATCTATGCCGAAGAGATCGAAGCCAAGCTAAACGAAGCGGAAAGTGTATTGGAATCCATGGTATATGAAAGCGAAGGCCACATCATCGCCAGAGTCTTTTTGAACTACGAAATCCTGGATGCTCAATACAAACTCAGCAATATCGGCAGCGCGCAAGCAGAAAAATTCCTCGAAAAACACCTGCTGGAGCTCCGGAGCAATCTGAACGCCAATGTGGCATCGTTTGCCAAAGTGCACAAAATAATCGAGCAAAAAGAACCTTTCGAAAAGACGCCCACCCAAAAGATCAAACGCTTCCTCTATCAATAGGAGATATAAATGACTATCCAAGCGATATTTGAGCAATTGGAACGCTATGCCCCCACCGCGCTGGCTCAGGATTGGGACAATGTGGGGCTGCTAATCGGCGATCCGAAGCACAAAGTAAAGAAGATCCTCATCAGCCTGGACGCCAGCCCAAACGCGGTGGACTATGCCATCAAAGAATCATTTGATCTCATCGTAAGCCACCACCCGCTCATCTTCCGTCCTCTAAAATCCATTACCAACCCCAATCTTTTGAAGATGATCGAACACAAAATCGGGCTTATCAGCATGCACACAAATCTTGATGCCGCCATCGGGGGAGTAAACCACGCCCTGGCCGATACCTTGCAGATGGAGATCTTGGAAAGCCTAGGCATCGGAGAATCCCGCGATATCGGTCTGATCTGCAGCTTTGCTCAATCCGTCAAACTCAGCGAAATAGCCCGCTATGTGCGCGACACCCTGGCTTGCGAATCCATAGGCCTGTGGACCGCCGCTTGGGATGAGTCTCGCGAGATTCGGCGCATCGCCATCTGCGGTGGCTCCGGCGGATCGGTGCTGCCTTTCGCTGAAGCAAAAGCGGATCTGCTCATCACCGGAGATATCTCCTATCACAGCTTCCTGGATAGCCGAATCCCCATCATCGATGCCGGGCACTTCCCCACCGAATACCCCGCCTTGGAGATACTGAAGGACTACCTGATGCCCACCGGCATCCCACTCAGCATCTTACCGCGCGAACTGCATGAGTGGTCTATGTATATGCGCAGAATATGATCTTTCTGTCCACGAATTTGCACGAATTTCACGGAGCTTGTGTAGAAGCGTCATCTTGACGCTTTATATCTGTCCACAAATTGACACAGATTAAGCGCCTCGCGCGATGAAAATTGAAAATGCCGATAAGTGCCGTAGGCACGACAGTTTAGATAGTAGTAGAATAGTCCAAAAGCCCTCAGAGTGCCGTAGGCACGACAGTTTAGATAGCCTCGATAGTCATAAAACGGATTGAGTGCTAATCGTACATTGTAAATTGTAAATTGTTAATCGCATGCTGGTGTATCTCGTGCCTCC
>DHSO01000049.1 GCA_002410505.1 Cloacimonetes bacterium UBA5284
CGGGTGTATTGTTCAACGGTCTTCTGTATGTGATGGCTTTTGTCTTATGACAATTTGGAACTGAGATCGATTTCTGTCTGTGGCTTGCGCGTCTGTACTTCCTGTTCCCGTTTTTGGTTGTATTCGGACAGAGAAGCGATATCTCCCGGATAGCCCAAAGCGATCATGGTAACCGGATCCAGATCTTGCAACTGCGGGAAGTGCGCTTGCACTTTTTGCGCGGAAAAGCCACCCATATTATGAATATAGATACCCATACTGCTCGCTTGGGTTGTCATATTGCCAATAGCCAAACCCAGATCGTGCCTGGCCCAGGGATTTGGCTTGCCATTGGAGTGAAATTTCGGTTCCACCAGAGTGAGCATCAGCACAGGGGCGGTGCTAACCCATTCCTGATTGCCTTTCAATAGGCAGTCAAAGAGTTTATTATATAGGGGTGAGTCATCATTGAAAGCCCACACAAAGCGCCAGGGCTGTTCATTCATACAGGAGGCTGCCCAGCGTGCGGCTTCCAGCAGGATGGAGACATCGGCCTTGCTCAGCATTTGTTCCGAAAAGGCGCGGGGGCTCCAACGCTGTTGTAACACAGGATAGATCGGATGTGCAAAATTTGGGATCGGTTTCATATCTTAGTTCCTACATACATATTTTTATTTAAAGTATAATGGCATCTGCCGCCGGTGCCAGGCAAAGTATGCGGATCGGGGAATTATTGCCGGGATAGGTGGCTTAACGGAGATAATATTTTAGACGCAGGCTAAAGTCTCTGCCGGGAGCGGGATAACCATATTCGCTTTGATAGTTTGCATCTAGAGAGTTTAGCAAAGCAAGATCGATTTCGAAGTTATTCCACTTTTTTTGAATGCCAAATTCGTGAGTATTATATGCCGGAAGACTGTGAAATTGATCCACGCTATCCTGGGATTTCCGTTTACTTACGATTACCGAAGTGCTACGCGCCACAAAGCCCCAAGGGAGCTTGATGTGATTGATCCATTCCACGCTGTGTGGCGCGCTGTCACTTAGCGTGTAATCCCCATAGCTCTGCAAGAGAGAGTATTGCAAAGTGCTATCCCAGAATTTTGTAATATTGCTATTCATTGCGATCTCTCCGCCATAGGTCTGCACTTTATAGATGTTTTCATAGCGATTGTTCTTTCTATCGATCAGATTGCGCACATCGTTGAAGTAGATGGCCATATCCAATATCGTGTTTAAGCCAAGATTGCGTTTGTGAGTCAGTTCTATCTTTTTTGCAGATGATGCCAGTAGATCCGGATTACCGTTTTCGGCGGAGAAAAACTGTCGCATGGTGGGTATGGAGCTGTTGATTCCCAGCGAAAGCATAGTGCTGATGTTTTCAGAGTGATTCCAAGTGATGGCGGCTGAGGGTTCCGGATAAAAACGGACGCGATCCGATTTGCTGTGTCCGTAATATGCCATGCTTAGGCTTATGGCATAAGACAGGGCGGGAATGATCTCTGCTTCATATTGCGAAAAAATGCTGCCCACCACTGCGTGATTGGTGGTCCACTCGCTGTAGTTGCCGTTGTCCTTTCGGGTAACCCGGCGATATTCGTTTCGGCTTCCCAGGTTGAGAATGCCATCCCGGCGCAGTTCAAAAACCGGGGCGATGCCAATATTGATGGATTCCATTCGGGAGGACAGCTCCAAAATCTGGTGATTGAGATCCCGAAAACGCTCAAAAGTATCTCCCGCGGCATCGAAATAAAGCTGTCCCCGCAGATTGCTGTTTACTGCGCTGGCAAAATCCATGCCCAGGCTGGCATTGGCGCGATACCAGTCCTTGTAAGTGCCATAATCCCAAGAGTATATGGAGGATGGTATCTTTTTGTATGGTATTGTAGAATAGCCCAGATCCAGTCCCATTTCGTGCAAGTCGTTCAGCAGCCAGTTACTATCTATATCAATATGCCAGCTTTTTTGATAGCTGTGATCCCGCAGCTTGCCATTCTCAAACACGGTAGGCTCAAAATCTTTCGCTAAAGGATAGGGTCGGCGTTCTTCCCGCATGATGCTGGCTTTGTAGCTAAAATCTCCAATTTTTTGGGCGGTAGAGATTCTTTGAGAATTTACCAGATTGCGAGATAGACCGGTTTCCAGGGCAAGGCGATGCTCTTCTTTTTTGCTGATCAGGTTCACCACTCCGCCCATGGTGGAAGTTCCATACAGCGCGGATGCGGGTCCTTTGATGATGCGAATCTCGGCGATATCGTCGATGAGGATTTTGGAGAGGTCCACATTGCCGAAATAGCCGCTGTTCAGAGGTCTGCCGTCCATCAGGATGAGGTTTTCGTTCTTCCTGAATCCACGAATCTTCAAGTTGCTTTCATCCCGGGAGCCATAGCTGATACTCAAGCCCGGGCTCATTTTGATAGCTTCAGATACGCTTTCGCTGTTTTGGGGCTTCAGGATGCTGCTCACCTTTCCGATGCTGGCTTGAGGCCCGTCCGCGATCACTCTCACCGGATGCAGATGATACTGCTTCAGCGAATCAGATGCGTTTGATACAGAAAAGATCAGCATGGGTACCAGCCCCATGCCGATCAAGATGATTTTTTTCAATCCTCGCCAAGATCCAGTTCAACACCATCGAAGCCGTCATATAGCTCCGGGAAAGTGAAGCTGATATCGGCGTCTTCAGCATCGGCATTTTCGTATAGCGGGATATCCGTGCCAAAATCCATATTGACCACAATCCGGTCGATATATTTGAATCTTTTCATGCTGTTATTCATCTCTTCGTTGAAAGTGGGAAATGTAGTCCTTTCGCTTTCAAGCAAATAGTAGCCATCAGCAATCTGTTCGGTGTTGTAATCCTTACTATAGCCGTCCGAAGCCATCAGAGTAATATTGTCATAACCGCTGTGATCAGTCAGCAGATCGCTCAGCTTGATGGCGTCTTCATTTGCTCCGTCCCAATTTGCTATGCTGTGTATGGGCAACGCGCCCAGCTCGATATAGTGGGCATTACCAAGGGTATCTGCCACCACGATGCGACGGTAGAGACGGATGCTGGCGGCGTTTTTCACTTCGAAAGCGCCGGGAGTGGTGTCGTCTAGGAACATGGTACGTAACTGATTTGAAGGTACCATATAGCCGGTTTTAAACACATCCCAATCCAGATCGTAACCTGCGGTTTCCTCGCGATTTCTGGGGCTGTATCCGTCTGATGCCACTATCTCATAATTGTAGAGATCTCTAAAATCCGTTGCTTCCTCTTCGTTGGGATCCGTAATTGTCTGTACCTGATCCGCATCGATGAATTGTTCCAGTTGATAGCCCAGGATCTGAGGCTCGGTGCCGTTGTCCTTCTCACTGCATGCGCTGATGCCCAGAAGTAGAGCGATGATAAACAGTACAAAGACGTACTTTTTCAAGGTTGTAACCTCCATTATTTATTTTTGGAGGCAAACGGAATAATCCCGTCAGCCTTTCCAATGGGAGGCATGGCCGTTTCCCGCCATACCCTATCGGTATTCATGCTTGCCAATATAGTTTAGCCCTGAATACTCGGCTGAATGCAAAACTGCCTAGGATCGTTTAAATGTCAAGTTCAAATATTGGCATGATGCAGATGGATGCTTATCTGGGCGAGTGGTTTTTGATAGCCCAGAATCTTGGGAGCTTGAGATAGCGCTGGAGAGATCTCGTTCTTTGGGAATACAAACCAGGAGGAGAATCCTAGGAGCTTGTGGCCTCAGGTGATGTAACATCATTGAGCTTGCTCACCAATCAGCCCTATCTTCCTCTGTGGATAAAGGCTTGCCGAACCGGATATAAAGCCGTCATCAAGTAGTGAGTACCCGATGATAACGGGATGATATCGCCTTCGGCACACCTTGAAATATAGGGCATGCTATTACTTGGAATACTGTGCTCATTACACATGTATACACAGCAGCTTGCAAGAGGGAACTAAAAAATCTTGACTCATTCTATGCATGGGAAAATAATGACTTAAGTGTAAAAAATCACAGTTAAATACAACAATAGAGGAGAGATTTATGTACTGTTCAAATTGCGGAGCTCCGGTGGATCCAAAGGCATATGCTTGTATCAGTTGCGGATTACCGATCAAGGGTTCCAGGAATTTTTGTACTAATTGTGGAGCGGCGGTGCAACCCGGAGCAGCTATTTGCACCGGTTGCGGAGTACCCATAAACTCCAGTGCAGAGATGCCCGAAGGTGGTAAAGACTGGCTTACTACTTTACTTCTATGCATCTTTGTGGGAGCATTTGGTATACACAGATTTTACACCAACAGTCCTGTCATCGGCGTTATTCAGTTGCTGACGGGGGGTGGCTGTGGTATTTGGGCAATCGTAGATCTCATCATGATAATAACCGGTTCTTATAGAGATGGCAACGGGAACCCTCTCTACCGTAAATAGACGGATATACCTGCTCAATATCCTGATATTGCTGATATACCTAACATTGGCAATATTACTTTTATGCATCGCACCAATGCGCGTTGAGGCATCGTCTTCACTATGTATTTTCAATCATATCATTGGAAGAGAATGTCCGGGATGTGGAATGACCAGAGCATTTACGGCCATGCTACATTTTCAGCCCACTGTGGCGATAGCTTACAATTGGAAGGTTCTTATCGTTTTCCCATTGATGATGTGGGTTGTGGCTAAAGATAGCTATAAACGCATCAGAGCAATTATCACATATCTTCACACCGGAATATAGGTGAAAATCTAGCAAGGAGAGAAATATGTATTGTCCCAACTGCGGAAAAGAAATTGACGATCGTGCAGTAGTTTGCGTTCACTGTGGCGTAGCTGTAAAGCAGATCGGCACAATGAATGCAGACACAGATGGCCCCATTGGTTGCCTATTGGGCGGAGCTTGTTTTTTGGTTCCTCTTTTAGGGCTTATTCTCTATCTGGTATGGAATTCCACTATGCCAATGAAAGCAAAAGAAGCCGGAAAATGGGCGCTGATCGGTTTCATAGTTTCAATTGTTTTCTATGTGATCTATATCGCGGCTATCGGCTCTGCGGCAATGGCTTATTATTGATTTAACAAAATATCGTCACTGACACATTCTCAAACCAGCCGATATCAGTCTAAGCTTTATGTAATGTTCAGACTACAGCGGCTCATAGGCATTTTCTGTCCCAATTCCTGTTAAAAAAACTCCACATTATCCCAATACAATATGCCATCCAGCCATCTTGGGGGTTTTACCTGGTATACCGGCTGATCGCTTATCTCCAAAAGAGAGCGATGGCGCGTGGTTAGAAAAGGTTTGACAGATGCAGTACATATATAAACTAGACTTCATTGGAAACATCTGTTACAATGCAAAACAATCGGGAGATACAATGGATAAATATATAATTGCAGTATTGCTTTGCCTGTCTTTTGGCATATTAGCTGCTCAGCCGGTGCTCAGCTGTTATGATATCCAATATACCATGGAGATCGATGGGAATTCACCCTATCTGGATGAGGAAGTAAGGGTACAGGGAATTGTGACCGGAACTGGCTTTGGGGGCAATAACTTTTTCATCGCTGATTCCGGTGGCGGTCCCTGGAGCGGACTGTATGTGTATGACCGCTACTGTCAGCCGAATCTGGGAGATCTTGTTCAATTCAGCGGCACTGTATCGGAATACTACAATTTTACTGAAATCAGCTCCATATCCAATTTTCAAGTGTTAAGCCAAAACAATCCCCTGCCCGAAGCATCTGAAATATCCACCGGAGCTTTAGCCGGATACGTGACGGCAGAGCCTTGGGAAAGTGTTTTGATTCGGGTAAATAACGCCGAAGTAACTGCAGTACCAAATACATATCAGGAGTTCTTTGTGAATGACGGGAGCGGAGATTGCCAGATCGATAATGCTTTTTTTGAAGCGGATCATGCATGGAACGGCATTCACACAGGCCTGGTCTTTTCCTCAATTACCGGAATTGTGGATTTCAGCTATAACAGCTATGCCATCAATCCGCGTGATGCAGCAGATCTGCTTACGGATAATCTGGCAATATCTTTGCATATACCTCATCTCACGGCGGCACTGGACTCTCAGCTCACCGTTCCTATGCAAGCGCACAATATCTCAGCTGAACCTGGCTATACAAGCTATGCATTCGATCTTTATTATGATCCACAGATATTGGAATATAGAAATATCGTTCAGACCGGGACTCTGTCTCAAGGCGGAACCATCGATCTTCAAAACAGTCCGGGGTTGTTAAACGTATCTTTCCAGTGCGACAATGCCCTGTCCGGAACCGGGGATCTTTTGAGATTGAACTTTTGGGCAAACCATACCGGAGTGTCCGAATTGAATCTATTCGACGTGTTCTTTGGCGCAGACCACATCACCCACATCAGCAACGGATCGGTTACCGTAAATAGCAATTACAACACGTTGGGAGACACCTTGACCGTTATTCAGCGCCCAATACTGAATATCCCTGCCATTCACAGCCCCGGAGAAACTATGACTATTACCTGCTTAGCACCGGAGACTGCCACAGGTTTTGAAGCATGGCTTGTCCACGAAAACAAGCGTGTAAGCTTGCCCCTGCAATCTGCTACAATGCAGGGGAATCCCGATCGTTGGTTCTTGCAAGTGATTATCCCGCCCGTGGAAGTGTATGAACTCTACGATCTGGAAGTGAACGCCACGGGGGGAATCCATGATGTCAGCCGCAACGCGGTGCAGATCGTTCCATCTCGCAAGACGAATTACTATTTTGCGCATATTACTGATCTACACCTACCGAACCGTTCCTACTATCCCAATCCCGGTTATGACACGGATTCCACCTCGGTTGTGGACTTTCGTGCCGTGATGGAGGATCTCAAGCTCATCCGACCGGAATTTGTTCTGTTAACCGGGGATCTTTTAAACGAAGGCGAATTGGAGGGATTTGAAAATCAATACTGGTATGGTTGGACTCAGAGGCTCCTGACTGAACTGGATATACCGGTCTACGTAAGCTCGGGCAATCACGACATCGGTGGCTGGAATCAAACCCCGCCGCCATCGGGTTCCGCACGGCGCAATTGGTGGCGCTATTTTGGCTGGTCGTGGCTGGACAACACTGATGAAAGCTGGCCCTATCATACTCAGGACTATTTCTTCAACTATGGCAATACTCTCTATATGGGTATGGAAGCATACATCAATTATGACAGCTTCCGCACACATATATATGGCTCAGACAGTTTTACCGATCAACAAATGATGTGGTTGGATTCCACTATCGATGCCCATCCGGATCAACGCAAAGTGCTGTTTCATCACTTTGATTTTCAGGAACAGCTGTCGCTGGATGATTTGGGACTGGACATGGCTTTGTATGGTCACATCCATTCCAATAGCGGCTCCATCGGTTCCTATCCCTACAATCTGGCTACGCGCAGTGTCTGTGACGGCAATAGGGCCTACCGCATAGTTCGAGTATCAGAGGATAGCTTCAGCCCCTTGGAGACCATCTATGCCGGTTCCGGTGGTTCGAACCTTCGCGTCAATTACATCCCGGCAAATAATGCCATGTCCGACAGCGTGTTGGCTGTGATTACAAACAACCAGCCCATAGCTTTCGAGAATGCTTTGCTGAAGCTCAAGATGCCGCTTTCAGATTCTTTCTACGATGTTAATGGCGGGATATTGGAACAAGTTGATCGCACGGGGAATCATAACCTATGCTATGTGAGGGTGAATCTACCGGCAAATTCCACGGTGAATGTGAGTATCAGCAGTGATACCTCTGCCAATGAAGATCCAGAATTGATCCCTATACCGCTGCAGATCAAAGCGATCTATCCCAATCCTTTGCGGGGACAGGGCAGGCTGGAAGTGCAAAGCGACAAAGCTTTCAAAAAAGTGCATTTAGAGCTGTTCAACCTGAGGGGCCAAAAAGTACGGGATCTAGAGTATCACGACATCAAACAGGGGTTGAACTTATTGGATTTGAAGCTGGAACTCAGCAGCGGAGTTTATTTGTTTCGGGTGAAGGGGATGCCGGGTAAGGCATACAAAGTTGTATTTATCAAATAGTATCCCAGCTTTCCGGATATGGAATATCCCGGGCCGATAGGCCGGCTTATATACGAGACAGCTGGTGCAATTCTTACCCAGGGCCATTGCCCCGGCTTTGCTTAATATGAATGCTGATATAATATAGCATTTACTTCGCTGCGTCTTTGTAAACATCTATAAATAGAGCAAAAATGTGCTAGGAAGCAATAGGACACCGTAAGTTTAGCTCACTGTGTATAATGTAGCTTGAGATCATGATCTCATCCCGGGCCAAGGCAGGGATATCGATGACTAAAATGGGGGGAATATGGCTGTATGTATCTGCCATTACGAAGAGGAATTTCGCGTAAAAGGAAATATCTATACAGTTATAAAGCTATGTATTAAGGGACAGGGTGTTTGGAAAAGAGAGTTATGAGTGTAAGATGTTAATAATGAGAGAGATGGGGAGATGTGGGAGGTTTGGAAATATTTGGGGATTTTGGGTGAATGTTCGACAGGGTGTTTGGAAATTGC
>DHSO01000035.1 GCA_002410505.1 Cloacimonetes bacterium UBA5284
TCTTGCGCAGCTTGTTCAGCAGCCAATTTTTCGCGCTGCAGTTTCTCAGCTTTCTTCTTTTGTTGTCTGGCAATACGATCGCGCATGTATTGTTCGTGGATGGCGATGTATTCTTCCTGAAGTTTGGGATCACGTGAGAAGAAAAAGGCTTTCACAGACAGGATCAGTCTGCGGTTTTCCATATCCAGCTCAATCACCTTGAGTGGCAGTTCTTCACCAACGTGGAAGGCATCTTCGCTGTGCTCCAGTTTTGCTAAAGCCAGATGGGAGATCGGGATAAAACCTTCAACCACGTCTTCGTTCATCGGGATATCTACCAAGACTCCTTTGGGGATCAATTTTGAGATCTTTCCGATCACTTCTGTGTTCACCGGCAAGCTTTGATTCAAGCTTTCCCAGGGATCCGGAGCGAGTTGCTTTACACCGAGAGCAATCCGGTGTTGCGCTTTGTCGATGGAAAGAATAATTGTCTCTACTTCCTGGCCTTTACGGAATACTTCGCGGGGATGATAGATGCGCTTTGTCCAGCTAATATCTGAGATATGCACCAATCCGTCGATACCTTCTTCGATCTCAACGAAGGCTCCAAAAGCGGTAAGGCTCTTCACTTTACGTTTCAGGACGGTTCCGATGGGATAGCGATCTTCAATAGTGAGCCAGGGATTGGGATCCATCTGTTTCATGCCCAGAGAGATACGTTTGTTCTCCTTGTCCAGTTCCAATACGATGGCATTGATGGTGTCACCGTTTTTGAGGATTTTGCGGGCATCAGTAATCTTTTTTGTCCAGCTCATTTCGCTGATGTGGACCAAACCTTCCACGCCGGGTTCCAGTTCCACAAAAGCACCGAAACTCTTCACGCTTACCACTTTACCGGTGATACGGGTACCTTCAGGATATTTGATTTCGATGTTTTCCCACGGATGTGGTACCAATTGTTTCAGTCCCAGAGATATTTTATTACTTTCAGGATCAAAATTGATCACTTTCACTTTTACTTTGTCGCCTATGGCAAGCATTTCTGAAGGGTGATTCAGCTTGCCCCAGGACATATCGGTAAGATGCAGAAGACCGTCAATACCGCCCAGATCTATGAAGGCGCCGTATTGGGTGATGTTTTTCACTTCACCTTCCAATTCAGAATCGATCTCGATCTTGCTGAGTAATTCTTCGCGTTTATGCGCTGCTTCTTCTTCCATTACAGCACGACGGGAAAGAATGATATTGCTGTGTTCTTCATCCAGATTCACTACTTTGAACTGCAATTCTTTTCCGATGAACTGATCAAGATTGGGTATTGGTTTCAGAGACATCTGGCTACCGGGAAGGAAACCTTCGATGCCATATACCTCTACGATCATTCCGCCTTTTACACGACGACGAATGATGCCTGGTATGGCATTTCCTTCTTCGTTGGCTTTCTTGATGCGTTCGATGTTTTCCTGGTAATCAGCTTTCTTTTTGGAAAGCTGCAAACGGCCGTCACCACTCTCGATCTTGTTGATGTAGACTCTGATAGTGCTATACTTCTCAGGTGGTCCGCTATAGGCAAATTCGGAGATCTGGATTACTCCTTCACTTTTGAAGCCGATGTCTACCCGGACTTCCTTATCAGAAACATCCACGATAGTACCTTCAATGATCTCGCCCACTTTAAAATTTGAGAATGATTCCTCATACATGCTCAGCATGTCTTCATGTTCCATCTCTTCAGGGCTGAGAGTTTCGTGTGTTTCTTCCTCTGCAGGAGCCGATACCTCTGCACTCATATCTGCATCAGACTCAGTTTTCTGATCAGCTTCCGGTTCTGTTTCATGAACTGTTTCTAACTCAGTTTCCTCAACTTCACTTTCTTCTGCTTCAGGGGTTGATTCTTCTTTTCTCGGCTCTTCTTTGTTTTCGAGCACAGTTTCTACTTCCGTTGATTTCGACGCTGTGTCTTCTCCTTCGAGTATGATCTCGGGATCGACTGGGTTTTGATCATGATTTAACATGATTCCTCCTTAAACAAGGGGATGTTCTGAATACCGGTTGCCGGGCATTCTTCCCCATTTATTTTCATAATTTTATTGTATACTTCCACGATCTGCGCTTCAGGGGTACTGGCTCCGGCACAAAGGCCGATTCTAGCTTTGTCCACAAAGATCTCCGGTGTCAATTCAGCTCCGGTCTCGATGTGTATAGTGGGGCAATATTCGGAACAAAGCCTGGCCAGCATTTTGGTATTGGAGCTATGTTTGCCACCGATTACTACCATAATGTCGCTTTCTTTGGCCAGTTCGGCGCCGGCAATCTGTCGCTGCCCGGTAGCCAGACAGATAGTGTTGTGTACTTTCAGATCCATCACTTTGGGCAGCAAGCTCGATACCAGATTGATCAAATGTTCGATTTTCTGTGTAGTTTGAGATATCACACAGAGACGTTTTGCCATTACCGGAGCCAATTCTTCGTTGGGACTCACGACTACGGTATCCGAGTTGCCATAGCTTTTCATACCGATCACTTCCGGGTGACAAGGATCCCCAAGTATTATAACAGGGTATCCCTCGGCATTGGCTTGCTTTATCAAGTCATGAGTCTTGCTTACATAAGGGCATGTGGCATCGATTATTGTGTTTCCCTGTTTCACAAGTACATTGTATTCTTCTTTGCTGATGCCGTGAGAGCGTATGATCACTACACTATTATGTAACTCCTGGGCAGCACTCGCGACCCTTAGTCCCTTGGCTCTGAGCTCTTGTACAAACTGCGGATTGTGGATTAACTCGCCCAGACTATATACTTCTTCACCTTTCTGAACCGCGTCCATGGCCAGTTGAATTGCTCGCCGCACTCCAAAACAGAAACCGGAATAACGAGCTAATCTTATCTGCATAACTCATCCATGCGCTGCAGATAGTGTTCATACAGCAAGTTTACTTGCCCCTCGATAGTGAGAGATCCGGTATCAATACGGATGGAGTCCTCAGCTGGGATCAAAGGCGCCAAAGACCGGGAGCTGTCTGCTTTATCCCGTTCTTCAAGCTCTTGCAAAACAGTTTTATAATCAGGCTTAAGGCCGTTTTCTTTCAGTTCCAGGTAGCGTCTTTCCGCCCTAATCTCTACGGGAGCAATTATGAAGAACTTCAGTTCCGCGTCGGGAAAGACCACGGTTCCAATGTCCCTACCATCCAAGATCACTCCACCCTTTTCTCCCAGTTTCCGTTGCAGATCCACCATTTTTTCTCGAACAGCTCTTTTCGCTGAGATGGCAGAAGCAAGGCGAGAGATGTCTGGCTCGCGGATTGCTTGGGATACGTCTTGATGGTTCAGATAGGTGCGATTGCCATTTTCATCGTATTGGATTACGACTTGGATAGAGTTCATTAAAGTAGCTATTGCATCAGTATCTTCAAGATCAATATCGCTTTGCTTTGCGGCCAGAGCACAGGCGCGATACATGGCACCCGTATCCAGGTAAACATAGCCCAGTTTGCGAGCTAAAAGCTTTGCGGCGGTACTCTTACCAGAGGCAGCAGGTCCGTCGATAGCGATAATAATTTGTCTCATATCCAATACTAATCTCCATGTTACACCATTTTTTTAGCATGGCTATGAGTCAATATATTTTTTCTCTTTACACTATTTTATTTCCGGAATCGCTTATTTCTCGGACCAGCTTTTATCGCGCAAGCCACCTTCAAACGCAGAATAAAGCACCGGAATCACTACCAGAGTGATTAAGGTTGAACTGAGCAATCCACCCACAACAGCTCTGGCCAGGGGAGCTTGAGTTTCGCTGCCCTCCCCCATTCCGATTGCCATGGGCAGTAAACCCAGAACGGTTGAAAGTGCTGTCATTAAAATCGGACGCAAACGTCTTCTGCTTGCTTCTTCGATTGCCTCACGCAATTTCATATTGTCGTGTTCTCTCAGTTGATTCGTCGTATTCACCAAAAGGATGGCGTTATTCACCACAATCCCCGCCAGCATGATGATACCGATGTAGGTTTGGATATTGAAGGTAGTGCCGGTAATAAAGAGGATCAAGCTAACTCCAATGAGGGCAAAAGGTACGGAGAACATTACGATGAAGGGATCGCGAATGGATTCAAACTGACTGGCCATCACCATATAGATTAACACCAAAGCGAGAATGATCCCTATGAACAGCTCCCGGAAGGACTCTTGCTGTTCTTTGTAATCCCCCACGATCTCCACAGAAAAACCGATCGGGACGGGAATCTCATCCAGCCTGTTCTGTATGTCGCCAATAACCGTGGAGAGATTTCTTCCACTGATATTTGCGGAAACGTCGATCATGCGCTCTTGATTTACTCGTTCTATCACCGTAGAACTCTCACCGCTTTGAGTGCTCACCACATTTCTAAGTACTATGGGAACTCCATCTGAATTGCTCACACTGAGGTCGAGCAGTTCTTTGATTGGCATTTGGTCAGCATCTTTTACTTGCACCATGATAGGATACTCTTTGCCATGATCCAGATAATCTCCGGCACTCCTCCCGGAAAGCACTGTTTCAAGGGTTGCGGATATCTGTTGCACACTCATGCCCAGTTCCGCAGCCTTGACTCTATCGATAATCACCAGATCTTCCGGAGCTCCGGCAGTACGGCTCAGATTCACATCCGTAATGCCATCGACACTCTCCACATGTTGCATGATAATTCCCGCCAGGCGATAGGCTTCATCCATTTCGTGGCCACGCACTTGAATCTCGATGCGACCACCGCCGCCACCCATAACCCTGGTAAGACGGTTGTTACTGACGGCAAACACCCGCACTCTGGTTCCGGGGATAGCTCCCAATCGAGCGCGAATCTCATCAGCTATTTGCTGATCACTGCGAGCTCGGTCTGATTTACTTAAAAGGCTGATGCGCAAAGAGCCGGTATTGGAGGAGCCCCAACCCCCACCACCGGCAGATGCTACGATACTGGTGATTTCAGGCATATCTTTGATGCGTGATTCGGCTTCCAGCATTTTTTGATCTACCAGTTCCAGTTTGGTTCCGGCTACCATATCCAGACTTACACGCACTTCACCTTCATCACTCATCGGCATCAATTCAGAATCGATTGACCGGGTAAGCACGAATGCCGCTAGCAGCAACAGTAAAGCAATGAGCGCAGTCTTTCCTCTATTGTCCAGTGCAGCAGCCAATAGCTTTTTATAGAACAATTCAATAGTGCTTAGAATCTTTCCAATGGCAAAATACAATCTCGCGGTGAGCCGTTTTGACTTCGGATCCGGTTCTGCGCTAACCTTGATCAATCTACTTGATAGCATCGGCACCAGTGTGAGCGCAGTAGCCAGTGAACATATCAGGGCAAAAACCACCACAAAGGCCAGTTGCTGAAACATGATCCCACTCATGCCCCGCATAAACAGCAGGGGAAGGAATACGACGATGGAGGTGAGTGTACTGGCCAGTATGGGAGAACCTACTTCATTAGCCCCCTCGATGGCCGCCTGTTTGGATTCCTTGCCCATTTCCCTGTGCCGGAATATATTCTCCATCACTACGATGGAATTGTCCAAAAGCTGGCCAACACCCAATGCCAAAGCACCTATAGTCATCAGATTCAGAGTAAATCCATTGAAATACAGCAAACCGAAGGTAGCCATAATCGAGATTGGTATTGCAGTCGATATAACCGTGGTGCTCTTGAGATTGCGCAAGAAAAAAAGCAAAATGAGCACAGCTAGAATGCCACCCAGCAGTGCAGAAAGACTTACATTGTTGATGGATTGCTTAATGAATACAGAGCTGTCCATCAGGGGGATAATATTGATCTGGGGGATGCTGCGGTTGATCTGAACCACCTCATCCAAAACCCCCTGCACCACCTTCACAGTATTGGTTCCGGATTGTTTATTGATGGCTATCTGAATGCCGTTTTGCCCATTTATGCGAACAATGCGGGTTACTTTTGATGCAGTATCCAGTATCTCAGCGATGTCTTTGAGGGCGACTACAGATCCGCCCCGTCGGACTATAATTGTGTTCTTCAGCTCTTCTAGGTTTTCAAATACTCCGGGGACTCTGATGGTAATCTGATGATTTCCCCGATAGATGTTTCCCGTAGGTTGATTGATGTTTGCCGCTCGCACGCTGCTAATCACTTGATCGAGGGGTATCCTCAAAGCATTCATCTTCAACGGATCAATATTGATGTGGATTTCCCTGCTCCTGCCGCCCCAGATGCTGACGCTGGCCACACCATCAACTCTTTCCAAGCGATAGCTGACCTGTTCTTCCAATATTCTACGCAATTCCAATACATCCAGGTCGCTGGTGACACCCATCATAATAACTGGGGTGGCAGACATATCATACTTACGCAGTGAAGGCCGGCTTGCTTCATCCGGCAAGCGAGAGATAATTCGGTCCAGCCGGTCGCGAATATCATTTGAGGCTGCTTCCAGATCGGTGCCCCAACTGAAGCTTACCTGCACATTGCTACTACCTTCGGTAGAGCGTGAAGATATTTCCTGAACCCCCGGCACTGCGGCCAAAGCTTCTTCGATCGGCCTGGTAACCAGTTCCTCCATGGTGAGTGGCGATGCTTTGGAATAACTGGTGGAAACACTGATGGTAGGTGAGGTTACATCAGGCATAAGGTCTATCGGCAAGCGGGAAAGCGCGACAGCGCCCAGAATGATAACGATCATGCTGACCATGATCGTCAAAACCGGTCTTCCTACCGCGACTTGCGATATCTTCACTTTTCACCTCGACCCTGAACTGTAACCTTCCTGCCGTCATCCAACATATCCTGACCCAATACAACCACCTCCCCACTAAGAGGAGGATCCACGATTTCCACATGTCCTTGTGAAGAGATCCCGGTCTTTACCGCAATGAAGTTTACCGTAGCGCTTTCGGGATCATGCAGAAATACACCCTGCTCACCCCTGAGTTTACTGAGTGCTCGTTCATCGACAGCCTGCACACCGGCTTTTGTTTGGAAACTAATGGCCACCCGTACAAACATGCCGGGTTTCAGCATCGCCTGGATATTGGGCACCTCTATCTCGATACGCGCCTGACGAGAAGATTCTTGTAACACCGGTGCAATCCGCAATACTTTGCCTGTGAAGCTTTGATCGGGATAAGAATCGCTATATATTGTGGCGTTCTGACCGATTTTTACACGGTTATAATCCTGCTCAATTACATCGAGCACGGCAATAACACTGCTGATGTCCATCAAGGAAACAATCGGCGTCCCTGCGGATAGCTGAGAGCCTTCTTCTGCAAAACGTTCTCCAATAACCCTGTATTCTGCGTCATCGGACCAATCCGCGGTAATTTTGGCAAAGGAAAGCTGTAATTCCGCTGTATTCAGCGCTGCCAATGCGCTATTTAGAGTTGCTTTGGCAATGCTATCCTGAGCCAGAGCACCGGCATACTGGCTATTGGCATGGTCAAACTCACTTTGGGATATGTACGATCTTTCAACTAGCTCACGCGTTCGCTCCAATTCTGTGAAGGCAAGTTCCAAGCTTAGTTCTGCCTGTCCCGCATTTGCCCTCGCCACTTCCACAGCCGCATTGGCTCGCAGATATTCCTGTTGCATCAACCGATCATCAAGCTGAGCCAGCAAATCTCCCTTGCGTACTCTCTGTCCGATATTCACATGGAGTTTTTGCAACTGACCAGACACTTTGGGGGCAACTAAGAATTTGTGTTTTGCTTCCAAACTTCCGCTAAAAGTGGAACGTTCCACCATATCCCTGATTTCTACAGGTGCCAGCTCCACCGGAATTGCTTGCATCATTCCGCCGGGTCTTCGCTGATTGTCTCCGGCTTCAGGTTTGGCAACCACTACTTTCCAGATTACTATCGCTAGTATGATGATCAGGATGATCCATATCCATCTATGTTTCATAACTTGTTACTCCAATGCAATTTGCCTTCCTCATAGAATAAATACTCACAGACGGGGGCATAAAATAGCGCAAGCTTTATCCAGTCAAGAAAAAATCGCCATAATCGATATAGAGCTACTTCTTCCTCATCCGCATAATAATGATTACAGGATAATACGAAATAGCATTTATTTAGCTTTTTGAAGGTAAAGCACAAATTCCGTGCCTTTTTGCTCCTCACTGTTTATCTCATAATCCACACCCAAAATCTTGAGATATCCCAGGCACAAACGTAGACCCATGCCCATGCCCATTTCATGACCGGTTCCCTCCTTGGCCTTTGATCCTTCTTTCAGCAAACTAGCCACTTCATTTTGGGTCATGCCAATTCCGTGGTCGCGTATTCTTAGCTCCAAGTTCTTTGCGCGCTGTTCGCAGGTGATTTCGATGCGAGTTCCGGGTTGGCTGAATTTGATGGCATTACTTATGATGTTGCGCAATACGATCTTAAGAATGTTCGGTTCGGTGTGAGACTTGATATTCTCCGGCTCACAAAGCAAATTCACTTGAATCTCCTTTTGCTGAGTATGACCGCGGAAGAATTTGATTATCTGTTCCAAGAGTGATTGCACCGATACATTTTGCTTCAGGCGGTCCACATCCTTTCTGAAACTACGGGATTCGATCCACACCATCATTTCAGCCAGCAAATCCGTGACTGCTTCCAGATTGTCTTTCACATGACTGATCAATGAATGAGTAGCTTCTTTTCCCACACTGCCATCCAGAATCATATCCAAAGCCGCAGCGCTGTTTGCAGCAGGACCTCGCACATCATGAGACAAGATTGAGATCAAGCGATTGAGCATCGAAAACGATGCCTCCAATTCCCGATTACTTTTTACTAATTGTGTAGTTTGTTTTTTTATAAGTTTGTTGGATTTTTCCAATTCTTCATTCTTTCTGCGGTACGATTCTTTTTGCTCTTCGATTTTGTTGCGCAGGTATTCCGCTTCCTGTTTGGAGATCATCCTTTCGGAGATATCACTGTACTGTTCTTCTTGAAGCTTCAGAAGCTCGGTCATCCCCTCACTGGCGCTTTTGTAATCCCCAATAGCCTTTTGATATTCATTCAGCAGCTTGCGTTTGTTTATTTTCAATTGTAATACATCGGTTTCTTTACTAAGAGCATCCGCTTCTTGCAGATGTTTGTAGGCTTCCTCATATTTTTTCTGCTTCATCAACAAAGTGCTTAAATTCAAAAGCATCGCCGTGTAACCGATTACGTCAGTTTCCGGATTGACAATGGATAGCGCTTCGTCCAGGTACTCTTTAGCCTCATCCAAACGCCCAAGTTTCAAACAAACGGACGACATTGTACTGAGTGTATCGGCATTGTAGGAGCATCCATAGTAAGACTTGCTGATTATCAGAGATTTCTTAGCGCATTCATAGGACTCTTCGTATTTTCGGATGTCCGCGTATAAACGCGCCAAATTGCCATACACATAGCTTTGATATGGTTTGTTGTCCGAGGAGATGGAAATCTCCAAAGCTTTGTTATAGGCATCAAGAGCTTTGTCAAAACTTCTTAGGGGACCGTAGGCATTGCCCAAATTAATATAGGCGGACACCATTTCATCCGGGCCGGCATTTTGATGTTCAAATACTTCCAGCAGTTCATAGCATAGATCCACCGCCTTGATGAACTGCTTTGAAAAGCCATAAGCCACTACCAAATTGTTAGCAATTGCCGACCATCTTTCTTGATGCTTGTCCAATTGCCCCAACATCTCTTCCCAGATATTGATGGCTTTCTGATGGTCTCCCCGCATCGAATATGTGATAGCCAGAGTGGATTGAACATGTAACACTTCATCAGGAGCATTAAGGCTTTCCGCTATATCCATTGCCCGTTGTAATACTTCCGTCGCAGCCCGGGTATCCTTGCCATTAATGTGATAGCGCGCCAAACCGATCATGGTGTTGATCTGTAAGGATTCGTTTTTTTTGAAATCTGTATTGGAAAGGTAGTCTTCCACCTCTTCAATAATCTCTACGGCCCGTGCCCGTTCGGCTTTGACAAGCTCATCAAGTATACCGAATATATATGATGCTTTCTTGTTTGTTAGTTTGTTCTTCATATTGTTTCACCTGTATACCAAGCTAAGTAGACACAGGGATTAGTCAATCTCTTTTTTTTGTAGTTTTGAAATTTGTATATATTTGTACTTAGCTGTGTAATCAATATGGAATGAAATAAATATGTACAAGATGGCATCAATTTATCTGCATGCTCGTTATGTATGATCTCTGCCGTCCAAAATCAATGAGTGTCCTCCTTAAGTACTGTACTCAATCGCCTTTTCATCGGGTTGCAAAGCGTTTCTTGCATATATGTCTGCAAGAAACAATCCTGCTATATATATCCGGCAGACACTTGCAAGCCACAGGCACGATTCTTGCGCCTGGCACAATGACTGTTCAGGAGGATTATAATGGACATTTCCGCAAGAACATAATCGATAAGAGCGATCTACGGTTGTTGCTCCCTATGCGCTATAGTTGTGCTACCGACATTATCAAGCATAATCAAGATGTCTAACCGGGTAAAATGGGCTTTAATCAGCTGCAAAAGTGAAGCATGCCAGGAGCCAGGATAAGGCTTGAGAGCAAATGCGCCAGTCAATCACACACACAAAGTGCTAAACTAAACATTATTAAGGTATCCATTAATTATATTGAAGATTTACCTTGACATCATTAAAGATATTTGAAATATGACACCATAGACAGGAGATACAATATGCATTTAGTAAATTGTCCGGTGTGTAAAAGCGAATTAAAGATTCGCAAATACCATTGTCCCAACTGCGATATCAGCATCGAAGGGAGCTTCAGCCGCTCCTGGCTGGAAGGTCTTTCGGCCTCCCAGCTGGAATTTATCAAGCTCTTTCTTCTGGTGCAGGGAAACTTAAAAGAATTGCAAAAGCGCTTGGGGATATCGTATCCCACCATCAAGAACAGAATTGCAGACATCAACAAGATAATAGTTCAAAACTATGCTCCCGCCGAGGATTATGAAGATATTCTGGCGGATCTGGAAGAAGGCTTTATCAGCGTGGAAGAAGCCTTAAACATGATAAACAAGAGGAGAGAGAAATGAATAAGATCACGATTTCCGAAAAGAGATGGTCTTATGACGGCCTAAACAAGATCATCCTAAACAATGAGATGATACCACTCAGAATTGAAGGATCCACGGATAAGGACATCGTTATGGAAGGTGATATCAGCTTTGATATCGATATCGATACCGGTGACCTTGATATCCTGGACTACATCGAGGATAGCTATGAAGATGGTGTTTTCAGCTTGAATCTATTGGAATTGCCAGGCAAGCAGAGTAAGCTCAAATCTGTTCAGCTCAGCCTTCAGCTTCCCGCAGATGTATTTGTAGAAGTGTTTTCCGCCAGCTTTCCGCTTAGCATTACCGGATTGATGAATCAGTCCAAAATACTTACGGATAACGCTCCGATTTCACTGTCAAACAGTGAAGGTGATTTGCATATAGAAAGCGAGAATGGGCCGGTAAGAATCCGGCACTATCAAGGCAGTATATATGCAAAGATGGAAAACGGACCGATATCTGCTGAGGACATCAGCGGAGCCGGCTTGCACATCGAAAGTCAAAACGGACCCATCAAGATGCGTTTTGCCGGTTTTGGCGCAGTGGAGATCAAAACCGAAAATGGCCCAATTCATTATGAAACCCTGCCCGTGGAAGATGCGAAGATGAGATTCATCACCGAGAACGGTATCGTGCATTTGGTACTTCCCCTACGATACAGTTTCAAGCTGGAAGCAGAAAGTGAAAGTGGCAGGCTAAAATCCAAGCTGGACGCGAAAGTGAGCGAAGAAGATAAGACCTTCCGCGTAGAAAACCTCTATGATGAGGATGAACCGGCTCATATCAAGATAGAAACCGAGAATGGTTTGA
The DNA here is from genome assembly GCA_002410505.1 of Cloacimonetes bacterium UBA5284. GTDB lineage: Bacteria > Cloacimonadota > Cloacimonadia > Cloacimonadales > Cloacimonadaceae > UBA5456. Next base: position 11,876 of record DHSO01000035.1, read on the forward strand.
TCAAACTTTCCAGCGATGGACACATCAATTTGGACTATATCAAATCAAAGATAGAACAAATGAAGGAAAAACTGAAGCAGGCAGCCACGGGTGAAGACAAGGAAAAGCTGAAAGAGCTGTTGAATAAACTCTCTGATTATCTTTCCCGAGCGGCAAAATCCATCAATGAAGAAGCGATCCGAAACAAAGTGAATGAAGCTATTGATAAGATGAAGGCGGCGATTAGTGACTTTGATTTTGAAGAAACCAAGGCAAGCGTGAATCTCAAGGTGGAAGAGCTTAGTTCTGAGATTTACGATGGACTGAAAGATGGATTGCGCAACGTTAAAGCAGAATTTGATGGTCTGAAATATGAGCATCTGAATGCAGATTCTTTGAAGGAATACATCAGCAAAGTAGTGAATTCTCCATTGATCAAGCCCTATCTGGGCGCGGAAAAAAAGAAAGCGGAAAAAGAAGAAATCGCGGAACGCAGTCGCTTGAAAATATTGGACATGCTGGAAAAAGGTAAGATCACCAGTGAGGAGGCAGAACGCTTGTTGAAAGCCATTGCCAAAGAATAATCTTGACAGCAATTCCAGCACGAAAATTGTTGCAAAACACGGTCGGGATGTAGCGCAGTCCGGTTAGCGC
>DHSO01000045.1 GCA_002410505.1 Cloacimonetes bacterium UBA5284
AAAAACGGGGGGATGTGAACAAATAAAAGCATTGACACCTATCAAGGTATGAAAATTATTGTTCATCAACTCAAAAAATTCGTTTAAAAACAGAGATAAATACACGAGGAAGAACATGAAAGAATACTCAATGAAGAAGTTACGCAACCTGATGTTGGTTGGTGCCAGTGGCGCCGGTAAGACAACTTTGGCAGAACAAATCTTTTTTCAAACAAAAAGTGCAAACAGATTGGGCAAAATTGACGAGGGCAATACCATTCTCGATTTTGACCCCGAAGAGACTGCCAAAAAGATGTCTCTGGGTTTGTCAATCGGCTATGTGAATTATAAAGATCATAAGATAAACATACTGGACGCTCCGGGTTATCCGGATTTTGTGGGCGACACTGTCGTTGCTCTTCCCGCAGTTGAAAACGTGGTAGTTGTAGCCAATGCAGCCGGTGGTTTTGAGGTTGGATTGGAATTGGCTCTGGAACAATTGGAAGGAAAGAAAAAAGGCACAGTGATTCTGGTAAACAGAATGGACAACGAACATGCCGATTTTGACAAGACTTTGGAAGCTATCCACGAAAACGCTGGCATAAAACCGATTAGTTTACATATTCCCATTGGCAAGGAAGGTTCTTTTGAAGGTGTAGTGGATGTGATTCGCCAGAAAGCGATCACTGCCGCCGGGGAAACTGACATACCCGCCAATATGAAAGATGCCGCAGAAGAAGCCAGATTGCATCTGATGGAAGCCGTGGCGGAAACCGATGAAGATTTGCTCAACGAATTTCTGGAAAACATGGAGCTCAGTCACGAAAACCTGATTAAAGGTTTGAAGACAGCCATCGCCAGCGGTGAAGTGATTCCCGCTTTTGTTTGCTCTGCCGGGACCGGTGTGGGCGTGATGGCCTTTTTGCAAGGCGTGGTCGACTATCTGCCCTCTCCTGAAGATTGCAAAAACATCGAATTGGTGGAAGCAGAAAAATCCAAAGACTTCATTTGCAGCCCGGATGGCGAGCTTTTAGGCTATATCTTCAAGCTGTATGCTGATCCCAGTATGGGCGATTTTGCTTATGTGAGAATCTTCTCCGGCACTTTGAAGACCGGGACCGAATTCTACACTCCCGAAAAAGAAGCCAAAGACAAAGCCGGGAATATGTACTATATGCTCGGAAAAAACCGTCATGACTGTTCTGAGATTCGTGCTGGAGAGATTGGTGCCCTGGTAAAGCTGAAAAATGCTAAAGTGATGAGCAGCATGGTCGCTTTGAACGCGCGCCACTCCATTAAACCGGTGGAATTGCCATCCGCTACCACCTGGCAAGCCATCAAAGCCGTCAATCAATCTGATGAAGATAAGATCGGAGTTAGCTTGCAGAGAGTGATTGCTGAAGATTCTACAATCCGCTATGAGTTGAACGTGGAAACTCATGAGAACGTGCTGTCCGGCATGGGTGACCAGCAATTACAACTGGTATTGAAGAAGCTGAAAAATCGTTATAAAGTTGATGCCGAGCTCAAAGCCCCCCGGATACCCTACAAAGAGACCATTACAGCAGGCGCTGAGAGTCAGTATCGTCACAAAAAACAATCCGGTGGTCGTGGTCAATATGGCGAAGTATATTTCCGCATCAAGCCTACAGAACGCGGTGAAGGCTTTCAATTCATCAATGCCATCGTGGGCGGCGTGATTCCCTCAAACTTTATCCCCGCCATCGAAAAGGGACTGGTGGAAACCATGGACAAAGGTATCATCGCCGGTTACAAAGTGGTTGACGTATCTGTGGAAGTATATTATGGTAGTTATCATGATGTAGACAGCTCCGAAATGGCATTCAAGATAGCATCATCGATGGCCCTGAAAGAAGGCTTTAAAAAATGCAAACCTATTCTTTTGGAGCCGATTCACAATTTGGTTATAATAGTTCCCAATGAATACATGGGCGATGTGATGGGTGATATCTCCACTCGCAGAGGCCGCATCATGGGTATGGAACAACACGGCAAGAAACAGTATCTGAATGCTCAGATGCCGCTCGCCGAGATGTTTGCATATTATCCTGCCCTCAAGTCCTTCACTCAAGGAAGAGGACGTTTTACCCAGGAATTCTCTCATTACGAAAGAGTTCCCGAAGAGATCACTCAGAAAGTGGTGGCTGCCTGGCAGGATAACGACGTTCAATAAGATAAAGAGGTATTTATGTCCGGACACAATAAGTGGAGCACGATTAAGCACAAAAAAGCCGCGACCGATGCCAAACGCGGTAAGATCTACACACGCATTGTGAAGGAAATCATCCTGGCCGCCAAAGGCGGAGGGGGAGATCCTGAAACAAACCCTCGCCTGAGGACGGCAATTTTGGCAGCGAAATCCGCAAATATGCCCAGAGATAACATCGAACGCGCCATCAAGCGCGGAACCGGAGAGATCGATGGTGTCAGCTATGAAGAGATTACCTACGAAGGTTATGGACACAATGGTGTGGGCATTGTCGTAGATGTGATGACGGATAACAAGAACCGTACTGTGGCAGAGCTAAGACATACTTTCTCAAAATATGGGGGAAACCTGGCTGAAAGCGGTGCAGTTTCCTGGAACTTCGACATGAAGGGTTTTTTCAACGTACCTGTAACCGGACTGGAAGAAGAAGAATTCATGATGCAAGCTTTGGAAGCGGGTGCCGAAGATGTGGAAATGGGCGAAGAGTACTTTGATGTATTCACAGCTCCCGGAGATTTCCACACAGTATTGGGAAATATGGAAGCTGCCGGTTTCCCGGTGGAAAACGCCGAACTGACCAGAGTGCCCAAGACTACCGTAAACGCGGACGATGTGGCTCCGAAGCTTTTGAAGTTGATCGATATGCTGGAAGATCTGGACGATGTCCAAAAGGTCTATGCCAATTTTGAATTCTCCGATGAGGTTATGGCAGAGCTAAACCAGGAATGATGATAGTTGGTATTGATCCCGGTAGCCGCTACTGTGGTTTCGGGCTCATTCAAACTGAAGGAATTAAAGTAGTAGCCGCGGGTTGCCAAGTAATTGACGTAACCCGCGAAAACTCTTTAGGGGCCAGACTTCGGCTTTTGCACTCTTCCATCACGGATGTTTTGGAGGAATATAAACCGGATTATGCTGCGGTAGAATCTATGTTCTTTCAAAAGCACATCAAGAGCATCTTCACTTTGGGTCATGCCCGGGGGGTTATCCTCCTGGCTTTGGCTGAACAGAATATTCCTATTGTGGAATATAGCCCCAGAGAAGTAAAGAAAGCAGTGGTGGGAAACGGAAATGCCACCAAAGCCCAAGTTCGCTACATGATTCATCAGCTTTATGGTTTGAAGGAATCCGAAAACCGGGATGATGCTTATGATGCTCTGGCTATTGCAACTACACATTTTAACCGAATCAAATGGAATAGAAGTAAATGATCCACTATATAAAAGGAATTTTGGTGCACAAAAGCCCGATGCAGGCGATTGTCGAAACCATGGGTATAGGCTGGGAGTTGTTGATCCCGGTATCTACTTTTGAAATGCTGCCCGCCCAGGGTAAAGAGTGTTCTCTGTATACCGCGCTTAGTCTTAACCAGGATGACGCGCGTCTATACGCTTTTTATACGGTAGCAGAGCGAGAGCTTTTTGCACAACTGACCAAGGTTAGTGGGATCGGCCCCAAGATCGCGATATCGATCCTGTCCACACTCAGTATTCCCGCCTTCATCAAGAGTATCAAAAGCGGGGAAGAGGGACTTTTGACCAGAGTTCCCGGTATCGGCAAGAAGAGTGCTCAGCGTTTAATTGTGGAGTTCAGAGACAAAGTACATAAACTGATGGATTTCGTTGATATCAGTCAGGGTATGGGTGAAGAAGGGCCTCTGCAAGAAGCGGAAAGCGCTCTTTTGGCTTTGGGTTACAATTCTCAAGCAATTCAGCGGGAACTGAAGCTTTTGAACCAGGATGATCTTCAGATGTCCGCCGAAAACCTGATCAAGGAGATCATAAAACGACTATATCAGAGGGCAAAATGAACTTTAGGGAAGAAGCTTTCAACACAATCTTGAAGGTGTTCAAAAACAGTGAATTTTCGGATACTCTATTGCAGCAAAGGGCCAAGAAACTAAGGTCATCCGGGGAAGATATCCGACTCTTTTATACCACAGTGAAAGGCGTAATAAAAATGCGGCAGAAATTGGATCACATTCTGTCTCACTATACAGAGCCCCAAAAGTATGAAGCCACCGATCTCAAAATTAAAATCATGCTCTATCTGGGCTTGTATCAGATTATGTATCTGGACACTATTCCTGATCACGCTGCCGTGAATGAGACCGTGGAGCTGGCCAAAAGATTGCTTTCCGGGAACGTAGCGGATTTTGTAAACGCGGTGTTGCGAGCTTTTCTGAAAGAAGACAAAACTGTGTATCCGGATGATCCTGCTCTACGCATAGCTTACGAGCATTCGTATCCCCCGGATCTCATCCGGACCTGGATTGAACTGTGGGGGGAAGAATCCACAGAATATATGGCAATGTATTTCAATGAAAACCCGGCATTACACATCCGGGTAAATTCCACAGCTACCAATCCCGACAAACTGTTGAACTATTTTAAACGCCGAGATATTGAGATCTTGCCTTGCCCTGCCAGTAAGATGATGTTTTACACTCACCAAAGTGCTGAGGTTTTGGGGGAAGTGGCATTCTCGGAAGGTTATTTCTCTGTGCAGGACACCTCCGCTGCTTTGGTGGTGGAGCTACTGGATCCCAAAGAGGAACAATCTGTTCTGGATCTCTTTGCCGCACCCGGCGGTAAGTGCACGTACATATCGGAAAGAATGAACAACACCGGAGAGATAGTAGCCGTAGATAAAATCCCCAAAAAGATGAAGCTATTGAAACAAGCGGCAGACAGACTGCAGCTCACGAACATAATCCAGGTGGTAACCGATGCTCTGAAATACGGTCCGGTGGCACCGGCGTTCGAGCGCGTGCTGGTAGACGCACCCTGTTCTGGATGGGGAGTGTTTTCGCGCAAGGCAGATCTGCGCTGGCAGGCTCATAAGGACATTGTGGAATTGGTGAAGCTTCAGGAAAAAGCTCTGGATCATGCGGCGAATTTTGTGAGCCCGGAAGGATATTTGGTGTATTCCACATGCACAATGAACCCCAAAGAGAATGAAGAGCAGATAGCCAGATTTTTGGCCAGAAATCCCAAATTTCACTTAGTCCCTGCGGATACGATGATAGCCGCAGACTATACTGAAAATGGATATTTGAAAACGATTCCATTCAAACATCACATGGATGGTGCGTTTGCTGCCAAAATGCAGAAGAGCAAATAGGAGAAAACATGGCAAGCAAGAATGCTAAGAAGTGGGGCTACTCTATCGGTATCGGAATCGGCATCATTTTTGTAACCGCTTTCCTGTTCAGTCAGATTATCTTGCCTTTGCTACTGGGCAGAGCTGAAAAATTTCAAACTCCCGAATTAACGGGATTGAGTATGTCTCAAACCAGGCGTATCCTGCAAGATTTGAAGCTGCACCCTGTTGTAAAGGATTCACTTTATAGCGAGAGTGTGAAGCTGGATGTGGTTATGGATCAATCACCTGCTCCGGGAGCCATGATCAAAGAAGATGGTACTGTGTATCTGGTTATCAGTAAGGGAAGTAAGATGGTGAAAGTACCGGATATCCTGGGTGCTAGTTTCCAGGAAGCTATGCTTACCTTGCGAAACTATGATTTGCGCAGCACAATCGTTGATTCAACCTATAGTGACCAATATCCCCGTAATACAGTTGTGCGATCTATGCCCGGTGTACACACCAAGGTTGAAAAGCGCAGTTTGGTAAAACTGATTCTCAGCAAGGGCACTGAACCTCTTCCCGACAGTCTCGATTGGCTGGATGGTGAGGGTCTGTAAGAGATACATTCGAATGTTTTGAGACCGGAACTGCTATGTGGTTCTGGTTTTTTTTGTACCTGTTTTATCTGGATAAATCTTCTCGACCAGTTCCCAAAATCTGAGCTTATCGAAAAACCTTGAAAATAACGCTGCTGTTCCACCCCACGAAGTGATCAGTTTGGGGCTAAACTCAATTTTGACTTGACCCTTTTTGCGGCTCTTGTTTGAATGACTCGGTTGCATATTATTCTCCCATCTTGATTTTGGTTTGTGATGAATATCAAATCAATGTTACTGGGGAATTTATGCAACACTTTTCTTTTAGGGTGTGATCTCTACTGCATTAATTGGGTTTATGTAGCAATACAGATATCGGCAATTACTACATCATGGCCATTCCAAGCAGCATCCCGGCTTGATCGCACCGGCTATGACACTTTGCTATGATATAGCAGGATTGGTTTTGACTCCCGCCATCAAAAAACCCCGGAGATTACCCCGGGGTGAGAAGAAGTCATTTTTGCTTATTTGGATACTCTGATAATCTTGCCTTGAATTCTTTTGCCGGCAGATTCCATTCGATAAAGATAGACACCGCTTTCGGCAATATCGCCACGGTCATCTTTGCCATCCCAATTCAGGATTGTGTTGCCCATGGCATCAGCCCTGGCTTTCCAGTTTCTGATCAGTTGGCCTCGAATATTGAACACTTGGAACGTGATATCAAGATTGGGAGAGGATTTGATCTGGAATTTGGTTTCACTTTGGAAGGGATTCGGCATCGCGCTAACGCCCAATTGTGCTGCTATTACGTCATCCTCGGTGTCGGAGCCTTCTATCGTAAGTGTAACAACCGGGGTGGGCAGGGAGAAATTCTGAGGGTTATTGAAAATGCTGCAGAGTTTGTAATTATACACACCATCCGGGAGATCGGCATCGCTATAGGTAAGTATGTCCGGATCTGAGATATCGGTGATCACCAAGTCGTTGCGGAATAGACGGTATCCTACGAAGCCACGGTCGTTGAAGTACATGGGCTTTTCCCAGGTAAGAATGGCCGTATTTGGAGCTTCCACATATCCGGCAAAGTTCTGCGGAGACGGAAGATTGACTATCGTGGGGCTGGGGTCACTAAATACGGGAGTTCCTGCCATTCCATACTGATCGACGGGTGTAACCTTGAATACAAATTGCTTGTTGATATCATTCGCGGCAATATCGTAGGTGATTTCATTTTCGCCGGGGATGAGTTGATTGTTGCCATTTACCACTTTGTACCATTCGTATATGCTGGTTCCTTCGTTATCACCATCGGGATCCGAAAAGACGTAGGTTCCGGTAATAGTTTGCAATACTACGGGTGGCCCGGTGATGCTAACATCTGCCACCAGCGGTGCAGCGTTCACAAACGCGTGCCCGGCAAGTGGGATGGTCAACACAGGATGGTCCGGGAAATTACCGTTAACAACGAGTTCTCCACTGATGTCACCAACTGTGGAGGGGACAAAATGTACCATGGTTGTAGCACTGCTCAGAGCCGGGATCTCCAATGCAGTAATGTCGGCAAAGAAGGTGGGGTTGGTGGTTTCCATAGTGGCCGAGACGGTGTTGTTCGAGAAATTGTAAAAGGTAATGGGCATAGAGCTGAGTCCGCTAACGTAGGTATCCGGGAACAATAATGCTTCGGTGGACACAGGATATGCTCCGGCGAGACCGGGAACGCTATATTTGGTTCCCTGCAGAATCTCTTTGCTGGAGTTATTCTGAAGAAATAGAACGAGTTCTAGATTTGGTAATTGCCAGCTAGAATTTAGATTGAAAGTAAGTGTATGGGTCACAGATTCACCTGTATCCAGAGATATTGCTGTACCGGTGGCACTGGGTGCCATCAATCGATTCACATAATCCAGTTGAGTTTGGCCCTGCCAGTTTTGCTGGATATTGGATTCTGTAATATATGAGCGTAGAAAGACATTTGTATTTGTATCTGCTTCAGGTTTTGAAACCGTCACATCCACTGTCAATACGCCACTGTCTAATGATCCCTCGGCGGTGATTGAGTATTTCGAAGGAATGGCCAGACGAGCGTTTACTCTTGGTAGAAATACTGAATACAAAGATTGAGTATTATGTCCGCCTTCATATACGTTCAATCCATCGAAGAATGAGGATGGATAGCTGGAAACTCCATAATAGGAATTTCTGGCGCTTGAATAGGCGTTTTCGTAGCTGTCGCCACCATGGTTTTTTACTACGGCTACATTGATGCCCGCTTCCAGTAGATCATGTGCGCCTATCGATGCTCCGGGGCAATAGGGACACCAAGTACCGGTTGTAATCTCCAGTACTACCATTTCTCTGGGAACTGCCCAGATTAAAGTCAAGGCTGTCATAAGCAACAGCATTATCAAAGCTCTTTTCATAATGTCTTTCCTCGCAGTTGTGTTTATATGTCGATAATCTAAGCAAGATTCGAGCCGATTGCAAGGTATATCTTTGCCCCAAAAGGAATATCTTGCCAGAAAACCATAATGCCATATCTTGTATATGTGATTCATTGCAAAGAATAAGGATTAAAACTATGAACGATAAACTAAATTCAATTTTCACAGATATCAAAGCCAAACACGATGCTCTCTTGGGGAATCGTGCTTTCAGAGATAAGAACGCCTGGCGTGGTAAGGCCGAGGATGAAGACCTGATGCGTTCGCGGTTTGCCGTGGATCGCGATCGTATCCTTTATAGCGGTGCCTACCGTCGCTATCATGGCAAGACCCAAGTGTTTTCTTTTACAAATTTGATCGATGAAGAAATGACCAATCGGAATCTTCATATAGCCTATGTATCCCAGATCTCGCGCACCATCGGTAAGTATCTGGGATTAAATACAGAGTTGATCGAAGCCATAGCCTTGGGTCACGATCTGGGACACTGTCCCTTTGGTCATGATGGAGAGAAAGCCCTTAGTAATTGTTGCCATGAAGCGGGAATAGGGCATTTCCATCATAATATCGAATCTCTGCACATTGTGGATCATATATCACGTAAGGGCAGAGGATTGAACCTCACCTTTCAGGTTCGGGATGGTATCATATCTCACGATGGTGAGGTGCACAACACTCAATTGCGCCCAAAGGCGGACAAAAACGAAGATGATATTCGTGCCTACGCAGAAGCGAAGAAAAATGGCGAAAGCGTTCAATGGATGCCGGCAACCTTGGAAGGCTGTGTGGTTCGCATCACAGACACCATTGCTTACATCGGTCAGGATATCGAAGATGCCATTCGTTACAATATCTTGAAACGGGATGAATTGCCAGAAGAACAAGTGCGTTACCTGGGAAACACCAATAGTCAGATAATAGACACACTCATCAAGAGCGTGATAACAAACAGCTATGAACAAGATTTTATCGCCTTTGATGAAGAGAGCTCAGAGCAATTGCTGGAATTGAAAAAGTTCAATTATCGACGGATCTATACAGATGAAAACGTGAAACAATCAAACGCTGTGATCCACCGTACTATGCGCATCATGTTCGAAAAATATATGGATGACATCAGGAAAGAGAATACTGATTCAAAGATATACAAGCACTTCCTGAATCACAAAAACAAACAATATTTGGAGTCTTTCCAGCCGGCAGAGAAAGTGCGCGATTTCATCGCGACTATGACAGATCGCTATTACAATGAAGAGGTGAAAGCCTATATGCTCCCCTGGCAAGGATAGGCAAAGCCGAAACCCGCCAAAAACATCCAAACTCAGTTCAATTGCTGCTGCTGGAAGATTAGTACACATTTTCCTAATCGGATTCTGATAATGGCATGATAGATCTTCTCACCCATAATGTTTGTGTGCCGGATGCTGGCTGTAGCCCACTATCCGGCAATATCTGGCAGCAATTGCTAAAGCACTATCCTACTGCTCATTTATCCTCGACAAAATGACCGCGAGATTATGCTGGGATGCTCCAATCTCTGCCCAAGAATTGCCCGGGATCTCGGAATATTCATTCTTAGGGTTAATGGGATAATGCCCTAGACTACACAATATTCATACTCATGCATTCACAGCCTGCTTAACGCTGCATAGGCTGTCTAAACCCGGCTTACAATGGCAATTTGCTGCCCTGGGCAGCCTATTCCACACAGCAGTAAACTGCATTTAAAAAGAGCGGCTAACATTGGACACTTAGCTTGAGCGGTAACCTGCGCGGTAAACAGAGCAGTAAACAAAGTCAGCCAAAAATTATCTCAAAATTATCTCATAACAATTATCTCATTTTTCTCCCAATTTCTTCCTGTATGTATGGCGTTCATCACCTCTTAATCAAGCCTTAATCAAGCGTTAATAATTAACGCTTGATGAACGCTTGATGACTACTTGATTAACACTGTCAATAGAGGTGACAAAGTACTTATCAAAATGGTCTTTTTTGAACCTGAACTGTAATTGGGCCTTTTTGGAGTATGTAAAGAACTTGTAGCGTAAAGACTGCCAAACAGTGCCCGACATTCCCAACAGTAAGCTACAGATAACGGCAGGCATCTTACAAAGAACGAGAAGATGCCGGATCAAGATTGGCCGGCTTGCATATATATGGGGGAATGCCAAAGGAAGAATTATCTTGACAATTGAGCAATTCTCTCATGAAAAGATCAGAATAGCAGAATTGCTTTGTTGTAGATAGGAGAATGCGATGTCTGAACAGAAGAAGAGCGGTCATGGCTTTGGCACGGCCCCAGTTTTCTTAGCGGCCATCAGCACCATATTGGGTGCTGTCATGTTTTTACGTTTTGGATATGCCGTTGGAAATGTGGGGCTTGCCGGCAGTTTGATGATTGTATTGATCGGTCACATGATCACCATCCCCACGGGTCTGGCGATAGCCGAGATAGCCACAAACCTCAAAGTACGTGGCGGCGGCGAATATTACATCATCAGTCGTTCATTCGGTTCCACTCTGGGCGGAACCATCGGAATATCTCTTTATTTATCGCAGGCAATATCGGTGGCGTTCTATCTGATCGCTTTTGCTGAGGCATTCCGACCGCTGTTGAACTATTTTGCTGATTTGACGGGATATATCCCGGACATCAGAGTGATCTCTATACCAGCGGCGGTGATCTTGACTTTGATTCTTTCCCGCAAAGGAGCCTCGATTGGAGTTAACGCATTGATGGGTATTGTCATAACCTTGGGCATATCCCTGGTTTTGATCTTTGCCGGCAAGGGTATGCTGAGTGAGGGCACTGCCATTGGTTTGTTCGATAAGGTTGAAAACCCACATAGCTTCTTCAAGGTATTTGCCATAGTGTTTCCTGCTTTTACGGGTATGACAGCCGGGGTCGGGCTATCCGGAGATTTGAGGGATCCCAGAAAATCTATCCCCTTGGGAACTCTTACGGCTACCCTCACCGGACTAGCAGTGTATATCCTGCTTGTCTTCAAGCTCAGCAACAGTGCCAGTCCTCAGGACCTGGCCTCAGATCAGTTTATTCTCAGTAAGATATCTTTGTGGGGTCCATCAGTATTCATCGGTTTGGGTGCTGCAACTCTTTCATCGTCACTAGGCTCTTTTCTTGTTGCCCCGCGAACCTTGCAAGCACTTAGTTCAGACCGTTTTTTCCCATCAACGGCATGGAACAAATTCCTTAGCAAGGGCAAGGGGACATCAAATGAACCCGTGAACGCTACCTGGGTTACCGCGGCTATAGTATTCGTTTTTGTGGCTATCGGCGATGTCGATTTTGTGGCACAGATCATCAGTATGTTTTTCATGATTACATACGGAACTCTGTGTACCATCAGTTTTCTGGAACACTTTGCCGGTAATCCGTCCTATCGTCCAACATTCAAGACAAAGTGGTACTTTTCCCTGATTGGAGCTATCTCCAGTTTTTTGATGATGTTTATGATGCAGCCGGCATATGCTTTGGCTTCCATACTGGTGATTACCGGTATCTATTTGTGGTTGAACAAGACCAGAGCCGGAGAGAGAAACCTGGCCATGGTATTTCGCGGAGTACTGTTCCAGAGTACCCGCAAGCTGCAGATCGCTATTCAAAAACGTAATGCCGCTCCGGATATGTCGAACTGGCGTCCCTCGATAATCGCTATCACAGAGTATTCGGAAGACAGGGTAGCGGTGTTTAACCTCTTGCGCTGGCTTAGTCATCACTATGGTTTTGGCTCCTATATTCATTTCATCAAAGGACCTCTGAATCTGGCCACCAACAACGAATCCAAAAAGATCCTGCAAAACCTGATCAACCAATCTCAGATAAGCTCCGCAGGTTTCTATGTGGATACCATTGTAGCGCCCACTTTCAAAACTGCCGTAGCCCAAATCGTGCAGATTCCCGGGATCAATGGCATGGAGAACAACAGCATTCTTTTCAATTTCTACAAGGACAATAAAGATGAGATACCTCCCATCATCGAGGGATGCTATTTCACTGCTGTCACGGGATTGAACGCACTGATCTTGCGGAGCGGAACCAGACATTTCGGTTTCCGTAGTAGAATAGACATCTGGCTGACGCCCGGAGACTATCGCAACGCAAACCTGATGATTCTGCTTTCCTACATCCTCATTGGTCATCGGGAATGGAAGAACTGCCAGATTCGCGTTTATGATGTGGTGGATAGCGGTCACGCTCACGCTAATAAGCTGGATGAGCAAATCAGCAGTGGTAGATTGCCCATCTCCAGAGGCAACATCCAGAAGATTGAAAAGAAGCCGGATGAAGACTTGCCGGATGTGATGTCCAAGGTATCCTGCGATGCAGATCTCATAGTGTTGGGCTTGTCTCTGAAAAAGATGAGACGCGACGGCGGCAAGTATCTGCTTAGCTTTCCATGCGCTCAGGATATGTTGTTTGTGAGGGCGGGACAGAAGATCTTGATCGATTCCGAAACCGATGAAGACGACATTATAGAAGGGGTGGAAGACAACATCAATCCCGCGGATCCAAATAAGGAAGAGACCGGAGTAAGTGAAACAAAAACTGATGATTCGAAACAAAGTAGGCCGGATCAGAGCAAATCTGAGATTGTTACTTGACAAGCTTGCTGCGAATAATATTATGACTCATATATGCTAAGTTTACGATATAGAAGGAGACGATCATGAAAAAAAGCATTATGTTATTCTTGATTTTTGCAATCAGTGTGGGGCTTTGCGCCCAGTCTGCCAAGCAGGAAGCCTTGCAAAGCCTTGACCAGGCAAAGAATCTGATCAATCAGAACAATCTGCTGAAAGCCCAGGATGAACTGAATTATGCACAATCCAAATTGGGTGAATTACTATCGGCTGAACTGCTGAAATTTATCCCGGATGCCCCCACCGGCTTCGTTTTGGAAGATCGCCAGGCAGCAAATCTTGGTCAAGCCGGTGCCATTATCGGCAGCGCGAACGCCATCTCGGCCAATGGTATGTACACAAAGGGAGACGCCGATTTCGATCTCAGTATTACCGTAGGCGGGTTGGTGGGACAATCCGGTGGTCTGGCAGGTTTGGCAGCACTGTTTGGCGGCATGTCCACCTCCAATACCAGAAACACCAGAATCAAAGGTTACAACGCTACCGTGGAATACGATGGCAGCGAGCTTAGCGGCACTTTGACGATCAAAGTGGGAGAGAAGATTACTGTGATCGTACAAGGCGATGATATCGAAAACACCGATATGTTGAATACTTTGGCTGAAACGATAGATTTGGCAGGCTTGGAAAAAGCCTTCTAGTCTAACATCAAAGTATTATTAACCCTGCCTGATCATCGATTTCGGCAGGGTTTTTGCATCGGTATTACTGAGGCATCCACAAAGCTGTGGTGTAAATAACTATCTGAAACACAAAAAGATATATGTGCTACAGTGCTAAGCTGGCGCATAAGTTCTTCAATGCTCTGAAAGAGAGTAAGCAGTTTTTTTATAGACAATATCCTGAAGTAATGAAAAATGGCATTAATCACGAATCTGTTTAATTTTACGGAGATAAGCAGCTTCGTTTCACGGTTCAGAAGATATTGGAAATTCCCGTCCGGACAAGTGGCGGGCTATACATAATATGATTTATTAGGAAGTAACCCGACTGTATCGGGGTGGATCCATAACAAGATTATAAGGACAAGTTATGAAAAGCGACGCGGATAATCCGCTTTCAAAGATAAGAAACATCGGCATCATGGCACATATCGATGCAGGTAAGACCACAACCACCGAACGCATATTGTTCTATACCGGCTTTTTGCACAAGATGGGAGAAGTTCATGATGGAAATGCTTTCACAGATTGGATGGAACAAGAGCGTGAACGTGGCATCACCATTACTTCTGCCACAGTCAATGCTCCCTGGAGAGAGCATCAGATAAACATTATCGACACTCCCGGACATGTGGATTTCACAGCTGAAGTGGAGCGTTCCCTGCGAGTATTGGATGGTGCTGTGAGCGTGTTCTGCGCTGTGGGCGGAGTGGAACCTCAATCTGAAACTGTGTGGCACCAGGCCGACAGATATAAAGTACCCCGTCTGGCTTATGTGAATAAGATGGATCGCACCGGTGCCGATTATGAGAATGTGATCAACATGATACACGAAAGGCTGACGAGTAAAGCCTGCGCCATAAATATACCGATCGGTAAGGAAGATTGCTTTGAGGGTGTGATAGACTTGATCTCGATGGAAGCTTGGTGCTTTGATCCTCTCACCCAGGGCACTCATACCTCACACATGAAGATCCCCGATTTCATGATGGACGAAGCCCTGATAGCCAGAGAACATCTATTGGAAAGCATAGCTGAGTTTAACGATGAACTGATGATGCTGGTTTTGGAAGGCGAAGATGTCCCCTCTGAGCTTATCAAGAAAGCCATTCGCAGGGGCACCATCCACCATGGCTTTATCCCGGTATTGTGTGGCTCTTCATTAAAGAATAAAGGCTTGCAGCTGCTACTGGATGCTGTCGTGGATTTTCTTCCCTCACCCTTGGATATCGGAGATACCCACGCCATGGATCCCGACAGCCACGAACCGGTGTATCTGGCCGCTGATCCTGATGATCACTTTGTGGGAATGGCCTTTAAGGTACAGATTGACAAATATGTGGGGCGCTTGATCTATGTAAGAGTGTACAGCGGAACACTGAAAAAGGGCGGAAACTTTCAGAATATGACAAACGGCAAGCGGGAACGCGTGGCACGGATATTGCAGATGATGAGCAACAAAAAGAACGACAAAGAGTATCTGCATGCCGGCGACATCGCCGCGATCGTGGGACCAAAATATCTGGTAACCGGAGACACCATCACCGACGGGAACATAAACGTGGTGTTATCCAAAATGCATTTTCCGGATTCTGTGATCTCGATCGCGATCGAACCCAAAACCAAGGCGGATCAGGAAAACCTGGCAAACGCTCTGCTGCGCCTGGAGGAAGAAGATCCCACATTCAAAGTCCATGTGGACAAAGATTCCGGGCAAACCTTAATCTCCGGAATGGGTGAATTGCATCTGGATATCATTGTAGACCGGATCAAACGAGAATTTGGCGTGACCGCGAATGTGGGTAATCCCCAAGTATCATACAAAGAAAGCATTACTTTGGTAGTGCAGACATCGGAAGTATTCCAACGGGAATTGAACGGTAAGGGTAATTATGCCTCGGTTACCTTCCGCCTGAGTCCTATACCCCTAAAAGAGATCAGTGACGATCAGAAGAATACATTCAAGTGTTCGGTGGATTCGGCGAAGATACCTCAGGAGTATTGGAAAGCCATCGAAGAATCAGCACTGGCTGCGCTTTCTGACGGCCCTTTGATCAGTTCCAACGTGGAGCGTGTTGCCATTGAGCTGGTGGATGGGGATTACAACCCGGTAGATTCTAACGAACTGGCATTTCGGATAGCCACATCCATGGCAATCTGCAAGGGCTTAAGGCAGGCAAAACCTGTGATTATGGAGCCGATTATGATGTTGACAGTGATCTCTCCAGACGATTTTGTGGGCGACATTATCTCGGATATCAACGCCAAACGTGGCAAGATTGAGGTGATGCGTAAACACAATGAATATCAACAGGAAGTGGTGGCAGATGTTCCCCTTTCGGAGCTGTTTGGTTATTCAACCAGAATCCGCAGCTTGTCACAGGGGCGTGCGATCTATACTTTGGAATTCAAAAAATTTGAGATCGCGCCGGCACAAGTACAAAACGAAGTACTCCGCAGGATAAGGGGATATGCAGAATAAACTTGACAAGCAAAGCATAAAATACAATTATGTTAAGGGAAAGAAAATTATTGAGGAGATAGATATGACTATCGATCTTACTTTTGATGGAAACATTGCTGCCATGAAGATCGACGGCATTCTGAATAGTGAGAATGCCCACATCTTGCAGGAAAAGCTTACCGAAGTAATGCAGAGCAATGCCAGTATGCTGGAATTGGATCTATTGGATTGCCGCAATATATCTTCCACCGGAATCGGCAAGATTCTATTGTTTTACAAAGATTTCATCTCAAAAGGCGGAGAAATTGAGGTGGTTCGCAGCTCCAACAGCGTGTATGATTTGTTTAGTATGCTGAAGCTGAACCAACTGTTTACTGTAAACCTCGGCTAAACAAAGATGGCTGACCGGGCAAGGATCCTGGTGGTTGATGATAGCATAGCGATTGTCAACTCCCTGGAAGCAATATTGGGCATCAGTGGTTACAAGGTGGATACCGCTTACAGCGGAAGTGATGCCTTGCGCAAGATTCATCAGATAGATTATGATCTGGTAATCTGCGACATCGAGATGCCGGGATTGTCCGGACTGGAATTTCTGGGCAGAGTGCGGGAGGAATTTGATCGTAACCTGGATGTGATACTAATGACCGGATATCTGGAGCACGATTATTTCATCGAAGCTATCCGCTTGGGAGCCAGTGATTTTATTCGTAAACCGATAGATACCAAGCACATGATCAGTTTCATCCGTGAATTGATCTTCAGAAAACAGAATCGGGATGAGAAATCTGAGTTCTTCGGACATCTGGACAAGGCTGCATTTACTTTCGAAATGCCGGCAAAGAAGTTCTCCAAATTGGGAGTGTCCAAAGTTTTCAGCAATTATATGCGACAGTACTTCCGCGTAGGGCCAAAGGTTTTGAATGAGCTGTTGGTATGCGTGGATGAAATGATTTATAATGCCTATATACATGGAACCCTGAACCTCAGTGTGCGCGAGCGAGCTTTGACGCATGAAGCATTGCAGGATGTGATCGATAAGAGGATGGAGAATCCGGAAATCCGCGAGCGCAAAGTGACCTTTGCTTTTGTGGTGGACAACCTTCAGCAGTGCATCGAAGTCTGTGTGGAGGATGAGGGTGATGGCTTCGATTTTGAATCCTGGCTGGAAACCATCAGGACAGAGCAAATCCACGATATTGAAGGTCATGGCAGAGGCCTGGCAATGCTTTATCACCTCAGTGATGAGATGATTTTCGAGCGCGAGGGAAGGAAAGTAAAGATCAAGAAAAGCCTGATTGCGTCTGATGCCGATGAAGGCTATTGATCTGCACAAAGAGTTTCCCACCATCAGCCAGGCAGATTTCAACTTTCTGCTATGCAATCTGAAGCATTGCAATCCGGGTCAAGTAAGCCTTAATCAATCACTCAACAGCGCCGAAGTGACCACCATGCAAGAATGGTTGGGACGTTTGCTGGGGGGTGATCCTCCTCAATATGTTGTTCACACAGCCTGGTTTTTCTCTATGGAGTTGTATGTGGATCCCAGAGTCTTAATCCCCCGCTATGATACGGAAGTCTTGGTTGACGCCCTACTTCCATATCTGGTGCCCAAAGCGAAAGTGCTGGAGATTGGAGTAGGATCGGGAGCCATATCCCTAGCATTGAAAAAAAGCAGAGCGGATCTGCAGATCTTTGCCACAGATATTGATGGCGGTGCCCTGGATGTAGCCCGGAAAAACTCTATCCGGCTTCAGCTTCCCATATACCTCGTGCAGGCTGATCTCTTTCCCGCTTCTGAAGGTGATTTTGATCTGATAGTATCCAATCCCCCATACATCAGTCCCGAAGAATATCTCGAACTGGAAAGCACTGTGAGAGACAAAGAACCGAAAATTGCCTTATTGGCAGCAGATAAGGGTTTTGCTTTCTTCAAACGTATTCTGGATAAAGCTCCGCAGTATCTGAAAGCAGGAGGAATATTGGCATTTGAGCATGGCAATAAACAGCAAAGCGCTTTGCAGAACTTGACAGAATCTGCCGGCTTTAGATTACTGCAAAAAGGACGTGATCTGGCTGGTCGTGATCGTTTCCTGATCGTAAAATTAAAATAAATCCCAAGAGGATCCCATGGATAAATTCATCATCGAATCCAGTCGCGATTTGAGCGGCAAAATCTATGTAAGCGGCGCCAAGAACGCCATTCTCCCTGTAATGGCAGCCTGCCTTCTGGCTCCGGGTAAGTCTGTATTGAAAAATGTTCCCATGCTCATCGATCTCAAAACAATGGCTCATCTTCTGAGAGTGATCGGTGCCAGAGTGGATTATGAAAATGACTCCATGAGCATTGACAGCAAGGATGTATGCTATCCTGAAGCGCCATATGAATTGGTGAGCAAAATGCGGGCTTCGATATATGTATTGGGTCCCTTGCTGGCTCGTTTGGGCAAGGCTCGCGTATCTTTCCCCGGTGGATGTGCCATCGGAACTCGCCCTGTGGATCTTCACCTGAAAGCGATGGAAGCCCTGGGTGCTGAGATTGAGATCGAGCACGGTTACATCAACGCAAAGTGTGAAGCTTTAAAAGGCGGAGATATACATTTCGAAAAATCCTCTGTAGGTGCTACCATCAATGCGCTCATGGCAGCGGTTTTGGCAAAAGGTGTTACCCGTATGTTCAACGCAGCTATGGAACCGGAAGTGGATAGCACCATCGATCTTCTGAATAAGATGGGGGCATCAATACAAGGTAAAGGTAGTACTACACTCACGATCGAAGGTGTGGATGAACTCTTTCCCGTGCAAATGGAAATGATCCCGGATCGCATCGAAGCGGGAACTTTTCTGATCGCCGGAGCTCTTTCCACCAAAGCCGTAACCGTATGCGGATGCAATCCCGAACACTTAACCGCACTGCTGGATAAACTGCGCGAAGCAGGCTGTGAACTGCAGATAGCCGGCAGCGATATCACCGTGAACCCACCAAAGACAATTAAGGCTACCAATATCCTAACCTTGCCGCATCCCGGTTTCCCCACCGATCTTCAAGCTCAAATGACCGTATTGATGAGCCTCGCAGATGGAGTCAGCTTTGTGGAAGATACGGTTTTCCCGGATCGTTTCATGCATGTGGCGGAGCTCAACCGGTTGCAGGCTGATATTCAGATGCAGCGCAATGTTGCCCGGATAAACGGTGTGAAGAGCCTCAGTGGAGCGGAAGTGATGGCGACCGATTTACGAGCCAGTGCAGCTTTGGTATTGGCTGGAATGGTGGCAGAGGGCACTACTACCGTATCCCGCATTTACCACATAGATAGGGGATACGATCGAATCGAGGAAAAGCTCAACGGGATCGGCGCCAAAATAAAGCGCGAACAGGGCTGATGGCAGTTTCCTGGCCCTGTGCCGGGGTTTTTGCTACGGCTATTACATCAGTTCTTTGAGGTTTGCCAGAGCCTCAGGGGCGACCTCGTACAAAAACTTATTGGTATCGCAGGGTAGATCCGAGCATTCAGCACAGGTCCGGTAGCCTTTAGCGGTCGCACAGGCCCGGATAGGGCATTTGGCGCACCAACTGAACTTTATGCCCTCACTTTGGCAAGCGTTGCAATTGATCTCTGCGTGACTCATCTGATGCTGGTATCGTTTGGACCATTCTACTGCCACTTTCTGCCGCAAGTCGTTGTCATCGTTGATGGTGGCAATGTAGGCTTCACACTTGGAACAGTCTATGCCGCAAGCTGATATTAGTTTTTTCATAATGTATCCTTGTTATACAGGTGTTCTTTATCTTGTATTTGTTTGTAATCCGGAAGTTGATATGGTTCTCTAAGGAAGAATGGTTTCAAAAAGCTGTGTGATATTGCTCTGACGGGGCAATTCCACCAACATCGCAGGCAGAGTAGGCAGTCATCGGCAAATCGGATATTTCCATTTTCCAGAGTGATATTCTGGGTGGGACATTGCTTCGCGCAAAGCCCACAGGAAGTGCAATCTGAATTTACTTTCCAGTGCTTTGAAGATTGGACGGCTCCATATTTCTCAAGTCCGGCGAAAGCGTACAATAGCCCTCGCAAAGGGGGATCTGCTATTTTGTTTCTGATACCGGCCAGAATTTCTGAGGCACTCTGTCGTGCCAATACGATGCATTTCTCGTAACGTTTTTCCACTTTTGCCGGCTTTGCAGTTCCAAAGGAATTAGGCGGCATTACATAAAGCTGTTCGTGTTTGAGGCGGTAGCCCAGCTTTGCCATGCTATCACGAATTCTAAAAGTGGATCCTGCGCTGGCGAAAGAGCTTCCGGCTGTCTTGAAAAGAAAGTAGTCCTTTCGCATTGCGGGTAAGGTCTTTAGAAAATCGTACACAATAATGGGAGCATCCATGGCATGAACCGGAAAGCCGATACCGATGATATCCCAATCCGAATAATTAGGGCTTATCCGGGCTTGCAAGATATCTTCCATGGGGATGAATTCACAGGTCTCTTGGTGAACTTGAAATTCGTCACACAGGATATTGGCGATGGCACTTGTATTACCCGTGCCACTGAATTGAATAATCAGGATACGCATAAAACCTTCTATTGATGCATAATTCATTCTGTATAAAGCAATATTCCATAGAGTCCGGGATTGTCAAGTCCGAACTGTCGATACATTCGATCTTGATAACAGCGGTGGAACAACTGAAATCGAATCAATTGAAGCCAGACTACCCATAAAACGCGGTTTGATTTACCACCTCAGGGGGGAGGGGGGGCTATGTTTTGATGCCACTTCTTTAGTGTGTACTAAAAAAATCCATACCATAGGCTTTGTGGTGGTATCAGAACGATGGGTTGTAGTATTACTAACTGTTGTTTTGCATAGTGCGAACTTTTTGAGTTTCACTTTGGATTGTGGATATAATGTTTTTGTTTGATGCTTTATCTGCATTATGGGATAGAACTGCGAGATAGATGAGGGTAAAGATTGTATGGTTAGCAGTTTCAGAAAATTGTATCTGTTTTTTTACCGTGACAGATATCACTGATTCTTCATCAGGAATTATGAGTTTGCACATCAGTTTTTACCAGTATTCTATGGGGAAAAATCACTTGACAGGATTCACCTTGTCCCAAAGACTAACATAAAGTAATATTATCAATAGGTAAAAATGCAACAATTTTCTGAGATATTAGCATTGATGAGGCAGGAAGTGGTTCCGGCACTTGGTTGTACGGAGCCCGCTGCTGTGGCTTTGGCGGCTTCCTTTGCAGCGAGTGTATTTCCCGCAGCATACGATGACATCACGGTAATAGTAAGCCAAAACATCCTCAAAAACGGAATGGGTGTGGGAATTCCGAATACAGGGCTAGTCGGCTTGGAAATAGCTGCCGCCTTGGGGTTGATCGTGGCCAAACCGGAAAGAGAATTACAAGTATTGGCAGATATCGATCCCGATCAGGTTGAAGCCGGTAAGAAACTCGCCGAAAGCATTGATATTCAGCTTTATCCCGGTGAAGATAAAGTGTATATTGAAGTCGAGTTAAACAGTAAAGATCATCGGGCACGAGCGGTGATTCGCTGGCGTCATTCCTTTCTGCACAAGCTGGAACTGGATGATAAGGTCTTAAAGTATCAGGACATGGGGCCTCAAAGTGATTCCAGGTTGGTAAGCGCATCGGATTTCAAGCTGAAAGACTACTATAACTATTGTACTCAAGCAGAATATAATACGCTGCTTACCATGGATTTGGGAGAAAAGTATAATCGTCGTATAGCGGATTTTGGCCTCAGCGAAAACTTGGGTATCGCTGTGGGAAAATCAATCATGCAGCAGATTGAGCAGGGGCTTTTGGGTGATGATATCCATCATTGGGCAATGGCACTAACTGCGGCCGCTACCGACGCCCGTATGAGCGGATGCAACCTCCCTGTGATTGCCAATACAGGCAGCGGAAATCAGGGACTATCCATAACCTTGCCCATCATTGCTGCAGCCGAAAAGCTAAAGAGTTCTCATGAACAACTGGTCCGGGCTCTGGCTATGGGTCATTTGGTAAGTGTGCATATGAAGCATAAAATTGGTCTGTTGTCCTGCATTTGCGGTTGTCTATCTGCAGCAGCCGGAGCCGCCAGCGGTATTGTCTTATTGCTTGGAGGAGATTACCATAAGGTGGAATATGCCATAAAGAATATGATAGGTAACACGGCCGGGATGGTATGTGATGGGGCAAAAGAGGGATGCTCTCTGAAGGTGGCCACCAATACTTCCGCCGCCGTACAATCCGCATTACTGGCTCACATGGGCAAATGCATCTCTGCCAATGATGGTATTGTAACAGATGACATCGATGAAACGATCGACAATCTGGCGGAATTTGTAAATTCCGGGATGCAGAACGCGGATTCCACAATACTGAATATAATGATAAATAAAAAGAATCATAAAGAGGAGCACAATGTCTGAGAAACCTTTTGTTGCCAAACTAGATAATGTATTACCCCCGGATCCGGTGTTTGAACCGGGAATTCGCAGAGCACCTGACAGGGGATTGAACTTAAGTAAGAAAGAAATCAAACAAGCTCTTAAGAACGCATTACGCTACATCCCCACCGAACTTCACAGGCGAGTAGCACCAGAATTTTTGGAAGAATTGAAGACCATGGGAAGAATCTACGGCTACCGCTTTAGACCAAAAGGTCGCTTGATGGGTAAGCCGATTGATGAATACAAGGGTATTACCCAGGCCAAAGCTTTGCAAGTGATGATCGACAACAATCTCGATTTTGATATTGCTTTGTATCCCTATGAATTGGTCACTTACGGTGAAACCGGTCAAGTGTGCCAAAACTGGATGCAGTATCGTTTGATCATGAAGTATTTGGAAGCTATGACCGAGAATCAGACTCTGGTAGTGGCCAGCGGGCATCCCGTGGGTCTTTTCCCTTCCAGACCGGAAGCACCCAGAGTGATCTCCACCAATGGACTTGTGATCGGAAAATGGGACAATCCGGAAGATTTCAAACGACTCACGGCTTTAGGTGTGGCAAATTACGGGCAGATGACAGCCGGCGGCTGGATGTATATCGGGCCGCAGGGTATTGTGCATGGTACCTATATCACTTTGCTGAACGCGGGTAGAAAGTATTTAGGGATTCCCGTGGATCAGGATCTTGCGGGAGTATTGTATATCTCTTCCGGCTTAGGTGGAATGAGTGGCGCGCAGGCAAAGGCAATAGAAATCTCCGGAGGAATCGGTATCATCGCAGAAGTGGATTACTCCCGCATCGAGACCAGGCATTCTCAGGGCTGGGTATCTCGAGTATCTGCCGATTTGGCAGAGATATTCACTTGGGTCCAAGAAGCCAGAAAGAGCAAAAAAGCACTATCTATTGCCTATCATGGCAACATCGTGGATTTGTTGGATTATTGCGACCGGCAAGACCTCAAAGTGGAACTGATCAGCGATCAGACCTCATGTCATGCGGTTTACGAAGGTGGATACACACCTGCCGGGCTCAGTTTTGACGAAGGCCGCAAGCTTCTTGCCGCAGATGAAACCAAGTTCAAAAAAAAAGTGGATGAATCTCTGAAAAAGCACTTTGAGACCATTAAATCACTCACACAAAAGGGGTCACGCTTTTGGGATTATGGCAACAGCTTCATGGCCAGTGTCTTTGATGCCGGAGTGCACGAGATCGCCAGAAATCCCGAAAATACAAATGATGGTTTCATCTGGCCATCTTATGTTGAAGACATCATGGGTCCCATGTGTTTTGATTATGGCTACGGACCTTTTCGCTGGGTTTGTCTGTCCCGCAAAGACGAAGACCTCAGGGCCACCGATAGAGCGGCCGCTGCGTTGATAGACCCCAAAAGAAATTCCATGGATCGAGACAATCATCATTGGATAAACAGTGCCGAAGAAAACGCCCTTGTAGTGGGTACGAAAGCGCGTATACTCTATGCCGACGAAGAAGGCCGGGTTCGCATCGCGCTGAAATTCAACGACATGGTGCGCAATGGTGAGATTGGTCCGGTGATACTGGGCAGAGATCATCATGATGTATCCGGTACAGACTCTCCCTTCCGTGAAACCGCGAATATATATGACGGCTCCAATCTGATGGCAGACATGGCAACGCACTGTTTCGCTGGTAATGTGGCCAGGGGCATGACCCTTGTGGTGCTGTCGAATGGTGGCGGGGTCGGTATTGGGCGCAGTGTTAATGGCGGGAATGGTATTGTATTGGACGGCAGCGCGCGCATGGATGAAGTGGTTCGTAAGGCTCTTTCCTGGGATGTGATGGGTGGTGTGGCTCGCAGAGCTTGGGCCCGCAATTCCGGGGCTATCGACACAGCAGAAATGTGGAACGAAAAACACTCTGCCGAGGGAGCGATTACGGTTCCTGAAGCGGCTGATGATGAATATTTGGAAAGCCTGCTGTAGCAGGAAAGGAAGTGACAAAATGCTTAATCAGTTTGTGAAAGCGATGAAGGCTGAGGGTCTTCCGGATATGCTGATCCGCACCTTTTCTTCCTATTACGAAGCACTGAGTGGCGGTAAGATGGGTAAAATAAATGAATCTGATATTAGCGCTCCTCAAAGCGAATCACTGGTGCGATATGAAGATCTCGAAAGCACCGGCACAAACAAACTGTTGAAGCATATTGCCGTGATCAAACTGAATGGTGGTTTGGGCACCAGCATGGGTCTGTCTAGGGCGAAATCCCTACTTCCGGTGAAAGGTAATATGAACTTCTTGGATATCATTACGCGTCACGTGCTGGCACTGAGATCCGGCAGTGGTTATGATGTACAATTGATGTTCATGAACAGCTTTGCCACTCATCAGGATACTATGGACTACCTGGCAAAATACCCGGATCTGGTAAAGCAAAGCTTGCCCATAGCCTTTGTCCAAAACAAGTTCCCCCGCATATTGCAAGACACACTGGCTCCCTTCGAGAGCAAGGATAAAGATCAACGCTGGAATCCGCCCGGTCACGGTGATCTATATACTGCAATATCCACATCAGGTATATTGGAAGGCTTGATAGCACAGGGTTATCGCTATGCCTTTGTGGCGAACTCAGATAATCTGGGAGCGGTAGTAGATCCAGCCATAGCCGCATATATGGAAAAAAACGATATACCATTTTTGATGGAAGTGTGCCAGCGTAGTCAGATGGATAGCAAAGGGGGGCATCTGGCGCAAGATAAAGAAGGCAATCTACTCTTGAGAGAGATCGCGCAGTGTCCTGAAGAAGATCTAGCATCGTTTCAAGACATCGATAAATACAAGTATTTCAATACGAATAATTTGTGGATCGATCTGAAGGCACTGGAATGGCATCTGATCACCAATGAGGGACTGATGCTTTTACCCTTGATCGTGAATCCGAAAGTGGTGCAGGATCAAAAAGTGTATCAATTGGAAACAGCGATGGGTGCGGCAATTAGCAGTTTTAAAGGATCTAGAGCACTCGTGGTGCCCAGACAGCGTTTCGCGCCGGTGAAAAAGACCAATGATTTGCTGGCTATATGGTCTGACCTCTATGAATTAAATGATCAGTATCAACTGAAACTGAAACGGGGAATAGAGAAGATACCCTACATAGAGCTTGATCCTCGCTATTATGCAAGCATCGATCAAATGCGTAAGCGTTTTACCGGTATTCCTTCACTGGCAGGCTGTAAAGAGTTGAAAATAGAAGGCGATGTAAGCTTTGACAACGATGTTATCTGCGACGGACGCGTGCATGTGAAGGCTCAGAATCCAGTACGGATAAGCAATCGGCTCATCACCGGTGAAGTAAATTACGAATAAGGGGGATCAATTTGGTTTCAAAAGCTACTAAGGTTCGTTTAGGTGTTTTTTTGGCGATAGGGAGCCTGCTGATCCTTGTCTTTGCCGCAGCAGTGGCAGGCAATCGCCTTACGCAAAAATGGGACACTTACTATATCGAATTTGTGGACTATCCGGTAAGTGGATTGCAGGTGGGCGGCACCGTGAATTATCAGGGCATCAAAGTCGGCAGGGTTGAAGACATCAAGATTGATCCCGATAATGTGCTGAAAGTGCAGGTTAGGATCAACATCGAACCCGGTACTCCGATCAAAGACGACACAGAAGCAGTGTTGAGTCTGATTGGTATCACCGGTTTGAAAGCGGTTGAGATACGGGGGGGCACAAACGAAGCTCGAACCATCAAACCCGGTGGCAATATCAAAGCCGGATCCACCATGATCGACGACATCTCCGAGCGAGCCATATCCATTGCGGAAAAGATCGACCTGATAGCTGCCAATATCAACGAAATAACCAACGAACAGAATCGGGAAAACTTGGCCAAGATACTTCAAGAAACCAGTGGTATTCTCGAAACCACCAGTATAAAGCTGAGCGGAACCCTGGATGCCTTTAGCCGTATTGCCAATAACACGGCCGATCTCACAGATGATCTGAGTAGGAATATGGACTTTCTCACTCAGAATCTGGCGGGGAATATCAATGACATCTCCGATAGCGCAGTGGAATCTCTTGATACTATCGCCAAAACTCTGAATGACGAATTGGTGCTGATAACCAGAAATCTGAACCAAAACGTGAACGACATTAGCGATCAAGCACAGTACTTGATGCAGGATACCCGATTCCACCTGAATAATGTGGGGCAGAACACCAATACTCTGGTCTTGGAAAGCACAGAGCAGATAGTGCAAGTGAGCGCGAGTATAAACAGATCTCTGGATACGATCAATCAGTTGCTGTCCTCGGAAGAATTCATATCGATTGTCCAGAATATCGATACGCTTTCAGGACAATTGGCAGAGGCAAACATGAAAGACATGGTAACAAATTTGGGAACTACCATCCAGCGTACGGGTATATTGATTAACACTCTGAACCGTACAGTGTTACGTTCTCAGGATGACCTGATGGAGACGATGGAAAACCTGCGTGATGCCACTGAGAACTTGAATGATTTTTCCAGACAGATTTCGGATAATCCAGCAATTTTATTGAGAGGCAATTGATATGAAAGGAACCATAACTTTACAACGCTTGATGATTCTGCCCATCCTGG
Organism: Cloacimonetes bacterium UBA5284; assembly: GCA_002410505.1. Taxonomy (GTDB): domain Bacteria; phylum Cloacimonadota; class Cloacimonadia; order Cloacimonadales; family Cloacimonadaceae; genus UBA5456. Next base: position 27,207 of record DHSO01000045.1, read on the forward strand.
CATTAACACTGTTGCTTGCCGCTTGTTTTGGTAAAGTGGATAGGGTGGTTACGAATTATTATGTTTTGGATTATCAATCCAGTACCGAACGGCAAGAGCTGAAACAGGATGTCTCCAATGGGAAATCACTGCAAGTGATGAACAGCAGGATCAACAGAACGTACAATCGTAATCAAATAGTAGCCAAAGAGAATTTTTACAGAGTTCGTTTTATGAGTAATGACCTCTGGGCAAACCGCTTGTCAGACGCTATCCCAAACATCATCACACAGAGATTGAGGACATATAACATATTCTCGAATGTTAGTCGGGATTCTGGCCAGTTTGATCCTGATTATTATCTGGAAACCAATGTACTGAATATCGAGAAACTGGAGGACAAAGATCCACGCGCATATCTGAGGATAGAATTTGTATTGCGCGACAGTACTTCTGAAAACGTGATTCTTACACATCGCAATGAACGCTACTATCCCCTCACAGACGATTCGGTGGTGTACCTGATTCAAGTGTTCAACAACCTGATCATGGAAGAGACAAATACTTTCGCTGCAATGTGCATCATGCATTTTGCAGGTAGACCCATCAAAAAGCCCGGCATCGATTTTCAGGATCCGCTTACCGCTCCTGAGCAGTATATCTATCAACAACTGGAAGATCAAGAGGCAAACCAGGTCTATGGCGAGCTTTTCCTCAGCACAAAAGCTCCAATAACCAATGAGATGCTGTATCGGGTTGAGGCGTTGGACGAGCTTAATACAAAGGTCTCCGAGCATGTGGGAGCATTTAATTCTCCATTATACTTAATTCCGGGAAAATACAGAGTGATAACCGGCTACAACGATGATATTCGTATGATCATGAATGTATTTCCTCAGCAAAGAACCGTGGTGGAACGTAATTGGTGTGAACTAAAGGTAAGGGTATTGGATCAGACTCAGAGTAAAGTACGCCAGATATATGACATCTGGATTCAGAACGAGGACGATTATGGCTATACAAAAGTAGGCACAGACTTCTCTCTGAGTGATGATCAGCATGGCATAGAAGAGAATCTGTGGATCCTGCCTCCCGGGAATTACATGATCACTTTGGGTGGCTATTCCTGGAGCGATCTGAAAGATTTTACAACTGTCTGCCTGAAAAAAGGAGACAGTCACACCCTCACCGTAGTGGTTGATCCCAGTAGTTCCAGTGGCAATATTATGGTGGGAGCAGGTGTGTTGTCAGACGATCTGGAAGTTGGCACCATCAAGTTTCACAAAGGTATCATCCATGCGAATGTAAATCTTACTTCGGATAACACAATCGACAAAAATGACCCTTCCTATTCGCTCAGTTTGTTTGGCACTCTGGATAATACCATTGACCACGATTTTCGCCCCTTCCATCTGAACATGCGTAGTATTTACGATGTCGGAGCTAACTTCGCTAAAGACGCGGATTTCAGGATCAACCCCGATAGCTATTCCTTGAAGAATGTCTTTCTTATGTACCCCTTTGGGAAGCAGCGCAAGCTTCTGAATAACTTTGCTTTTTACATCCGCGGAGATCTGAACACTCATTTCTGGGATGAGTACACTCAATTCCCGGACAAGAAGAACTACATAAAATACAACACGGATGGCAAGGAAATAGAGCGGCTCATGGATCAGGAAGATATCCGTGCCAAAGTGGCCCTATATCCTCTGAAACTGAAAGAAGGCGGCGGCCTCACTTATAGAATCAACTTCAGCCCCAAGAGCTCGCTAAGTCTGCGCGGAGGATACGGCTGGCAGCAAGATCTGAACAATCAAGCATTCAGTTACGAAAAAAACACTGTAGAAGATGGTGTGAGCTACGATGTTTATCGTGAAGACCCCAATAAATACAATCGGGGGATAGAGACTACAGTTATCTTCTCTTTGGTAAATTTCTTGTCTTTCTTCTCTTTGAATTCCAGCATCGATGCCCTGTTCCCGATCGAGGAATCTGAAGTAATGCCTCGCATCGAAAACGAGAATCAGATCAACCTGCGTTTGTATCGCAATGTATCACTGGAGTTTAAGCTAAAGCTGGAATACGATGAGAGCTTAAAGCCTTGGTGGGTATACAACTACACGTCATACCTGAGAATGAGCCTGTTCTACTGATGTATTTGTTTCTGTCCAACAATGTTCTGGGGCTGGAGGGGGAATTTACAAAGTTCACGATTCCCGAAGCGGAAAAAGAACTGGGTAAACTACTTAAGGAAAACTCTCCGGACAAGATTACCATGATAAACTTGAGTGGGATCCAGTCCATCGATAGTGCAGGTGTTGCTTTCCTGGACGAAGTCCATCAGCACTTTGGTGAACAAAGCGGCATTTTGCTTTTCAAAGGCGCAAATCCTGAAGTGCAAGCTCTTATCGACACATTTAGCACCATCAATCTAGACACTGTTGTTCCAAACCGCCAGATGGGTTTCTTTGAGAAGCTGGGTGATGACGCCATCAATTCTTACCATTCCTTGGTCGAAGCGCTTACTTTGGCTTCAGAAATCTTCTATTACAGTGCTTCAGGCCTCTTCAGCCACAAAGGTCAGCGAAAGGGTTCCACGATTCAACAGGGTGTACTGCTAGGTTCTCAAGCCCTGCCGATTGTCGCCTTGTTGTCTTTCATCATTGGTTTCATACTATCTCTGCAATCCGGGGTACAGCTCAAGAATTTCGGTGCGGGAGTATTCCTCGCTGATCTTTTGGCTATTACGATGGTGAGAGAGATGGGACCTCTGATTACTTCTATCATAGTTGCCGGACGCAGTGGCAGTGCTATCGCCTCAGAGATTGCCACGATGCAGGTTACTGAGGAACTGGATGCCCTGCGTATGATGGCATTGCATCCCATCCGTTTTGTGGTTGTGCCAAAGTTACACGCTATTACAATCGTTATGCCCATTCTGGTTATGTTCAGCATTCTGGTCGCGGAGCTAGGTGGGGCGGGTATAGCTGTGTTGCTGTTGGACACTTCAATAGAGACCTTTGTGAGCCGTTCTTTGGAGATACTCACAATCAAAGACATAATTATCAGCTTTGGAAAAAGCATCTGGTTCGCTTGGGTGATCGTAATAATTGGATCATTCTACGGATTTCAGGTGAAAGGCGGGGCCGAGGGCGTTGGTAAAGCTACAACAGCCGCAGTGGTCAGCTCCATCTTTGCCGTGATTTTGTTTGACGCAGTATTCAGCTTGCTATATCTATGATTGGGGAGGGGATTATCACAAAAGAACCTGTCATCCGTATCCGAGACTTAGTGGCCAAATATGGCGAACTGACTGTTTTGGATGGTATAAGTGTAGACATATATCCGGGAGAGATCACCGTGATCTTGGGTGGCAGCGGTTGTGGTAAGACTACGATGTTGAAAAACATGCTCAGGCTTTACGAACCGGCAGCCGGAAGTGTGACCTTCTGGGGAGAGGAAACCCTGACTATGGGTGAGAACGAGTTCTATGAAGTTCTGAAGAGAACGGGAATGCTTTTTCAAAACGGCGCGCTACTGAATTCCATCTCAGTCTACGAAAACATCTCTATCCCGCTGGAAATGCATACCAATCTATCTCGTAAGGTAATAGATAGAATCATCAGAGTTAAACTGGATCTTGTGGGGCTTGGCAACGCCATCCACAGGCTGCCATCAGAACTCTCCGGGGGCATGAAAAAACGTGCCTCACTAGCTCGTGCTTTGGCTATGGATCCACAGATCCTGTTCTGTGATGAGCCTTCAGCGGGGCTGGATCCGGTTACTTCAGAATCTCTGGACACTTTGATCCTGAACCTGAAGCACCAACTGAAGATGACCATAGTGATCGTTACCCACGAGCTTGCATCCATCCACCGCATTGCGGACAAGATCATCTTTCTGGACGGGGGGAAAATGCTGTTCAATGGAAGCTTGGAGGGAGCAAAACGAGCAGGAATCAGTCAGATAGACCATTTCTTCGAAGTGGGTAGGTTTTGAATCCAAAGATAATCGTAGCGATGGCCGATGACAGAGTGATCGGGCGGGATAATGAAATGCCCTGGCATATTCCGGAGGATCTGGCCTGGTTCAAACAACATACTATGGGGCACCCAATCATAATGGGAAAAAAGACTTTCCTCTCGCTTGGTGCCGCTCTTCCGGGAAGAGAAAACGTTGTATTGAGCAGAGATCAGGCTTTCAGAGCGGAAAAAACCATAGTATTGGGATCTCTACAAGAAGCCATGAGGTTGTACCCCAATGCTTTCATCATCGGAGGAGCAAGCATCTTTACCCAAGCCTTACCAATGGTAAACACAATGTATATCACACACATTCAAGCGCAAATACCGGGAAATATCCGCTTTCCTGAATATGATCCAGCCATGTGGGATGTGCAAGTATTAAAGAAACTGACCAGCGAATGCGGACACAGACTGATTTTTTGCATATATAAACGAAAAGTGAATGAAAATCCGGAAACAAGCAGCAGAGGACAACATGGTTGATGATGCCAGAGTGCTGATTGTAGACGACGACGAAGTGGTCATCAGTATCATCACAAGCATCCTGAAGCGAGAAAAGTACATCACGGATTCTTGTTATAGCGGCGAAGAAGCCCTTCAAATTGTAAAGGATAAAGAATATGAACTGGTGCTGTTGGATGTAAATCTGGGGCAAGGTCTCGATGGCTATGAAACTTGCAAACTGATGCAGAAATCGCATCCAGAGCTTCCCGTAATCCTGGTCACAGCTAGTCAAGATGATGAATCCGTGAACAAGGGATTTGAAGCAGGTTCTGCGGATTACATCAAGAAGCCCGTTTCGCGCTTGGAGCTGTTAGCCCGCGTAAATAACACCATCACCCGAAAAAGAGCGGAGAGATACAATCTGCATCTAATCGATGCGCTGCGCGAGGACCTGCATACTGCTGCCAACATTCAACAAGCCATGCTGCCCAAATGGGTTTTCATGGATGATCAGCTAGTGTTTTCTTCCTATTATGAACCCTGTGAGGCCATCGGTGGCGATCTGTTTGATCGGATCAAGCTCTCGGACAGCAAATATGTAGTATATATTGGCGATGTGTCCGGTCACGGAGTACAAGCTGCATTACTGATGTCTGCCATCAAATCTACCATCAAATTGATGATAGAAGCAGACTCGAAGGGCAGTAAAATGACAGAGCTGTTTACAAAGCTGAATGAAAGGTTGTACAACGATCTTGTATTGCAAAGCAATTATCTCACTTTATTGATGGGAGAGATAGATTTGGAGGAGAGGGAAATCCGCTTTCTGAATGCAGGACATCCGCCCTTGATCAAGCTGAATACAATAACGGGAAAGATCCAAATCCTGGATCAAAAAGGATCTCTACCCTTGGGATGGATGCCTAGTACCCAATACCTGGAAGAAGATATCGAACGCCTTACCTTGTGCAGTACCGACATCTTCTTATTGTATACAGATGGCATATACGAGTGTACAAATCCTCAGAAACAACAGTTTGGGATCGACGGAATCAAAAAGCTACTGGAGAGCACAGAGGAACGAAATACTTGTCTAACCGTCCCTTTCAAAATAATCGACTATTTGTCAGAGAACAAATTTGAGACAGAGCTTGATGATTTTACACTCTTTTCTTTTCAGGCTTTGCACGCAGACAACAGAGCAATATGTCCCCCAAGCTTAGTTAAAATGTTTCATTACCTTTTGCGGGCTGCGCTTAGAGAGGTGGGAAACACTGCCCAGGAATGTGAACAGCTCATGCTGAACTGGACTGGTGATCGGGTTTTAGCGTCGAAAGTAGAACTGATAGTTGACGAATTCTTAAACAACATCATAGTATATGGTTACAACTATCAGGAAGATGCTGAGATCATACTGGAATTCAGACTTTCAGACGATCTGCTCTCCATCACCTTTTGGGACAAAGGCATAAAATGGGCCCCGGAATCAATGAATTGCAACGTAAAAGAACCATACGATTTTGCCCCAGACGGACAGAGTCACAGCGGTCGTGGTGTAAAGATCATTATGTCCATCAGCAATCGCTTTGAACGCAGAAGATATGGTCACTTGAACGAGACAAAGGTGGAGATAGACTTATGATCAGCATTATTGTACGTGTAAAGAATGAAATGCCCATGCTGGAAGCTACATTAGATATGATAAAACGCCAAAACCGGCAGGATTTTGAGCTGATCTGTGTGGATTCCGGATCCACCGACGGAAGCTGGGAAGTATTGCAAAAATGCGGAGCGGACAAGCTTTATCGCATCCCTGCGGTTGAATACATTCCGGGGAGAGTGCTGAATGAAGCTTTTGGTCATAGCAAAGGCGAATATATTGTCTTCAATAATGGAGACGCGATACCCCAAAACGAGGATTGGCTTGAAGAACTTATTTGTCCTCTGGAGGATAACCGCGAATTGATAGCTGTGTATGCCAATCAAATTCCGCGTCCAGATGCCAACCCGATCGTGAAAAAGGACTATCTCCGCGCCTTTGGGGATGGCAAAATCGCCGCAAAATGGCGTCATTTCTTCTCACTTGCCAGCGCTGCCCTGAGAGCGGATATCATGCATCAGTACCCCTTCAATGAAGATTTGAATTACTCAGAAGACATAGAATGGTCCTGGCGATTGAAGAAACTGGGTTTCAAGATCGGTTACGCCGAAAAAGCAATAGTGGAACACTCTCACAATTATACTCTGCAAGAGACAGCTAAACGCTATAGGGGAGAGGGGATAGCCGAAGCATATATATACCGGGAGCTATACGAGAATGATCCATCAGATCTGTCTTTTTTTAGATCAGTATTTCTAGCGGCAATAGCAGAGTTCGGTCGTGACGTCATCTTTCTGTTGAAGGAGAAACAAGCGGGCTGGATTCCCAAAGCCAAAATCTACCGTTTTGTCCAACGCTTCTTTGCTTGGCGGGGCAGGACTAGCGCGTTTTACAAGCAAGCCAGCAAGAGCCGCAAAATACTGGTGAGCTGTCTGGCCTTCGATGGAGGCAAATCCGGCATTTCGGCTTATATAGTGTCCACTGTGAGGCAGATATTGAAAATGCACGAAGTATACCTGTTGATCCATCCTTCGGATATTGAACACTTCCCTCTTAGGGATCCGCGTCTGCACTTCATCGAAATAGCTGAGTGGATAAAGAAACCGATTATCTCGATGTTGTGGCATCTATACATATTGCCATGGTGGCCATCGCTCAAGCGATATGATCTCATATTCCTGCCTGCTGCCAACCGACGCCTGTTTTGCCGCTACAACAACAAAACCATTGTTACTTTCCATGATCTCGCGCAATATCACGTTCGTGGAAAGTACGATCCGTTACGCAGCTTCTACATAAAACACATCGTGCCCTACTATCTTCATAAAGCCCCACGAATCTATGCCATTAGTGAAAGTACCAAATATGATCTGAGGCGCTTTTACGGAATCCCGGGCAACCGCATTCACGTGAATTACAACGGTTATGAACCCGCTAAGCTGGATAGCCCGGCCTCAGCGGAAAAACTTCAAGACAAATATGCAATAAAAGGGAAATTCATCCTTTATATCGCTCGCGTTGAGCATCCCGGAAAGAACCATCTGAACTTACTGAAAGCATACGAGAAACTACCGGATGCCATCAAATGCGATTATTCATTGGTTCTGGCTGGATCGATGTGGAATGGCGCGGATGTAGTAAAACGTTTTTGGCAGAATATGCCGGATAGGGACAGGATCATCTTCTGCGGATTTGTGAGTGGACAGGATCTGGCAGGATTGTATAAACACGCTTCGCTGTATGTGTTCCCTTCTTTGTATGAAGGCTTTGGTATTCCTATGTTGGAAGCGTTTGCATCGGGAGTTCCGGTAGTGTGCTCCAACGTATCATCGCTCCCGGAGATTGGCAAAAACGCTGTATTGACCTTTAATCCACGACGCCCCAAAGAGATTGCCAATGCCATGCAAAGCGTTTTATTGAGTCCGGTATTGGCTGATGAACTGAAGGCAAAGGCCTACAAGAGATTGGACGCGTTTAGTTGGGAGCGTCACGTCAAGCGTTTGCTGGAAACTCTAAAATAGAAACCTTACACTACTCCCGCACGGATAAGATCGTGCATATGCAGGATACCGATCGCCTTTCCTAGTTCGTCCTGTACAGGCAGCATGGTTATCGAATGCTGCTCCATCAAGGCAAGAGCGCTAACGGCCAACACATCAGCAAAGCTATGTTTGGGACTGGCTGTCATACATTCCACCGCTTTATGCCGCAGAAGCTCGTCGCCCTTATGCTGCAATTGCCGGCGCAGATCTCCATCAGTGATGATTCCTGTCATATCGCCATTTTCATTCTCTACAACTGTGCAACCGAGTTTTTTACCGGTCATCTCCAGGATGGCATCGCGCATCAAAGTATCTTCACGCACTCTGGGTAAGGCATCTCCACTATGCATCAGGTCTTTTACTTTCAATAGCAGACGTTTGCCGATGGCACCGCCCGGATGAAAACGGGCAAAATCGTTAAGCGAAAAATTGCGATCTTTCAACAGTGCGATAGCCAGCGCGTCTCCCAATGCCAAAGCTACAGTGGTGCTGGAAGTGGGTACCATGCCCAGGGGTTCCAAATCCGAATCTACTCTGGTGCAGAGCACAGCATCGGAGGCTTTCGCCAATTGTGAATCCGGATTGCCGGTAAGGCTGATCAGCGTGATTCCGATGAATTTGATGAATGGTATAATCGCCAGTATTTCCGAAGTATTGCCGCTGTTCGATACCGCCATCACCACGTCTTGGGCGCTGAGCATACCCAAATCACCATGTATCCCTTCCGCGGCGTGCAGGAATATGGAGCTTGTGCCTGTGCTGGCGAGGGTTGCAGATATCTTGCGGGCGATAATTCCCGCTTTGCCGATTCCCGTTACCACCACCTTGCCTTTGCAATCTATGAGATAAGTAAATGCTTTTTCTACTTCTGCTTTATCGAGCTCCTCCGCCATCGTTGTGATGGCGGAAGCCTCTTTCAATAGTTCCTCTTTGATGCTCTCAAAGATACTCATAGTTCGTGCTTGATCCTGGCCAAGGCTGTGGCAAAATCCATGGATCCCAAATCGCCCTGTGTGTGACGACGCAAGGTAAGACTGCCTTCATCGGCCTCTCTTTTGCCTACAATGCACATAAAGGGGATTTTCTTTAGCTCAGCATCCCGGATCTTGTAGCCAATCTTCTCACTGCGACTGTCCACTTCACAGCGTAAGCCTTCTTCCAGTAGCTTGCTTTGCAAATCTTTGGCATAGTCCAATTGCGCGTCGGTGATGGGAAGTATCATCATTTGCACCGGGGCGAGCCACAGCGGAAGATTTCCGCCATGATACTCCAGCAGAGTGGCAAAGAAACGCTCCACAGATCCCAGAACAGCCCTGTGAATCATATAAGGGCGATGAGCTTGATTATCCGCTCCTATGTATTGCATATCAAATCGTTCCGGCAGGTTAAAATCAAACTGGATGGTGGTGCATTGCCAGGCTCTGCCGATGGCGTCTTTGATCTTGATATCGATCTTGGGACCGTAAAAAGCCCCACCGCCTTCATCAACGCTGAAATCCAAATTGAGCTTGTTTAATGAAGCTTTCAAGCTCTGGGTGGCCATCTCCCAATCCGCGTCTTCGCCCACTGCCGCTTCTGGCTTTGTGGAAAGATAGATCATGAATTCCTTGAAGCCAAAGCTCTTCAGCATATCCAGCGAGAATACGATCAGTTTCTCTACTTCATTGCTTACTTGATCCGGAGTGCAGATGATGTGCGCGTCGTCTTGAGTAAAACCGCGAACGCGCATCAATCCGTGCAATACGCCGCTGCGTTCATAGCGATATACCGTACCCAATTCTGCCAGTCGAACCGGAAGTTCCCTATAGCTGTGATGACTGGCGTTGTATATGCTGAGGTGGAAAGGACAGTTCATCGGCTTGATGTAATAATCCTGAGATTCCACATCCATTTTGGAATACATGTTCTCTTTATAGAATCCCAAGTGTCCGCTGGTTTCCCACAGATTGCTGCGCCCCACGTGCGGAGAATAGACCAGCTTGTAGCCATTTCTTAGATGCGCGTCTTTCCAGTACGCTTCGATCAAATGCCTGATCATCGCGCCATTGGGATGCCACAACACCAGTCCGGCGCCAACTTCATCGCTGATGGAAAATAGATCGAGGTCTTTGCCCAGCTTGCGATGATCGCGTTTGGCGGCTTCTTCCAAAAAGTTCAAATACTCTTTGAGTTCCTTGTTTGTAGGGAAGCTGATGCCATAGATGCGTTTGAGCATCTTATTCTTTTCGTCGCCCCGCCAGTATGCACCGGAGCTTTTCAGAAGCTTCACGGCCTTTATCTTGCCGGAGGAGCTGATATGCGGTCCGCGACAGAGATCTATAAAATCCCCCTGAGTATAGGTGCTTATCACTTGATCTTCTGGGATTTCGCTAAGGATCTCGATCTTATACATCTCGTTCATGCCTCTAAACATCTCGATTGCTTCAGCGCGGCTCAGCTCCTTACGATAATAGGGCAGATCCTGAGCGCTCAATTCTTTCATGCGCTCTTCAATTTTCTGCAGATCTTCGTCGCTGAAGGCTTCTTCCCGATCAAAATCGTAGTAAAAACCTTGCTCAATGGCTGGACCGATAGTAACCTGAACATCCGGCCAGAGCTGTTTTACTGCTTGTGCCATCAGGTGAGCGGTGCTATGCCAATAGAGCTCTTTGCCTTCGTCCGTCTTAAATGTATGTATTATTAACTCACTGTCGCTATCTATGATGGTGCTGAGATCACTCATTTTTCCGTTTATCTCTGCTGCCAATGCTGCGTCTGCCAGGCGGGGACTGATGTCCGTTGCCACTTGCAAAGCGCTTACTGCAGCCGGGTATTCTCGTTTACTTCCATCCGGAAGACTTATCTTTAAAGACATAATTACTCCAAATCAATCAATTATCTTTCCAAATTGTTTGATGCTCAATTCTTGTCAAGCGTCCTGTCGATTCTGCTCAGACTAAGGCTGTTGAGGATCACCAACAGCGTAACTCCCACATCTGCAATGATGGCTTCCCACAATCCGCTGATTCCCGCGATACCCAGCGCCATCACCAAAATTTTGATGCCCAATGCAAGGCCGATGTTTTGCCATACCTTGGCATTGGTCGCCCGGGATAGAATGAAAGCTTGCATCAGTTGCTCGGGCTTGTCGTTCAACAATACAATGTCAGCATTATCGATGGAGGCTTCCGAGCCAATAGCACCCATTGCAATTCCGATGTCTGCTCTGGCTAATACCGGCGCGTCGTTCATACCATCTCCCACATAGGCTGTTTTATGTCCGCTTTCGCTCATGATGCTCTCCAGAAAGCTCAACTTCTCAGCCGGCAGCAATTCTGCCTTAAATCCGTCCAGCAGCAATTCGCGAGACACTTGTTCAGCTTTTGCCTGTTTATCACCGGATAACATATACATAGTTTTCACCCCAAGTTTTCGCAATGCCTTCAGGCTCTTGAACATAGATGGCTTTATCTCATCGCTGAAACTAGCCGAACCCAGATAGTGCCCATCCTTCAGCACAAATATGCTGCTTTGCTCATCTATGCCGTTGGATCCGGAGTAACCTTCTTCCTTGAGGAAGTTCTGCGATCCTGCCCGATAGCTGATGTTATCATAGTCCAGCCTAACGCCTTTGCCGGATAGCTCGCTGAAGTCATTTAGCAATGCACTGTCATAATCTCTACAGATGCTTTCTTTCACGGCTTGCGCGTATGGATGACAGGAGTTTTGCTCACATATGTACAGGGCTTGGCTCAATTCTGCTTCATTTATTCCCTCTGCCGGATGCAAAGCTTCTAGTTTTAGCTTCCCGCTGGTAAGAGTTCCGGTTTTGTCAAAGACCAGGCTTCGGATTTGCCGCAGCCCATCCAGATACAGGCTCCCCTTGAAGATGATTCCATTGCGGGCCGCAATGCCGATGCCAATGTAATAAGTAAGGGGGATCGATATCACCAGCGCGCAGGGGCAACTGACGATCAGAAACACTAAAGAGCGTTTAAACCAAACTGCCGCCGGAAATCCCAGCAGGGTGGGCAGGATGAAGACGATTAGGGCCAGTGAAACCACGATAGGAGTGTAGATCCGGGCAAATCTGGTGATAAAACGTTCTTGACGGGATTTACGGGAAGCGGCGTTGTCTATGAGAGAGAGAATGCGTGCTACCATGCTCTCGGATTCTATGTGACTTACCTGTAGCTCTAGCAATCCGGATTGATTTAAGCACCCGGCATAGACCTCGTCTCCGGCCTGTACCGCCAAAGGCGCGGATTCTCCGCTGATGCCTGAGGTATCTAAACTGCTTTCGCCTTTCATAATCCTTCCGTCAAGGGGGATGCGCTCTCCGGGATATACCAGCAAGAGGTCTCCCTGTTTCACTGCCCCCAATTTCACATCTTGAATGCCATCATTGGTTTTCAGGTGTGCCAGCTCCGGCTTCAAAGATACGATTGAAGATATGGCTCCTCTGCTGCGGGAAACGGCCTTGGCTTCCAGATACTGTCCCAATTCATACAAGGCAATTACTGCGATCGCTTCGGTGTATTCTCCAAGGTATATTGCGCCGATACTGGCGATGCTCATCAAAAAGTGTTCTGCCAGAAGCTGACGGGAAATCACCTCCCTGATCGCGCTGAAAATAACTCTGCCTGCTACCAAAAAATAGGATATCAGGAGTAAAATGGTGGAGACAGGCTCGGGTAATGATGTCAACAGAACGATAAGCCACAGGATCAAGCCGCTGAATATCACCCTTGCATATCGCGATTTACCGGCTTTTAGCACCTCTTCTTTTTCGGTGATGCTTACTCCCGGCTCAATGCTTGAAGCTATCCGGTTCAGCTTTTCCAAAGCCTTATCGTTAATGTCATTATACCGGATAACCAGGCGTTTGTTGATGAAATCCAAATTAGCTTGCTTCACTTCAGCAAGATTGGCGATTTTGCCTTCGATCTTGGCACTGCATCCAGCGCAATCAAGATTGTTTACATTGTATTCTCTAATGATCACGCTTCCTCCAAAACGTGTTCCAAAGCGACCTTAAATAGACTCTGTATGTGATCGTCATCCAATGAATAGTACAATACAGTGCCTTCCCTACGATATTTCACCAGACGACTCAAACGCAATGTCTTCAACTGGTGAGAAACGGCGGATTGTCCCATATTGGCCAAAGCAGACAAATCTGCCACACACAATTCTGCTTTAGATAAATAATGTAAGAGAGTCAGGCGAGAAGGATCGCCAAAAACCTTGAAGAATTCTGCAACTTTTGCGATAGTGTCAGGGTGGGGCAGAGCTGCCTTTATCTCTATTATATCTTTATCTGATATAAGTTTGCATAAGCATTTATCAGTCATGATGTCTCCCATATATGAATATATGCTCATATATTGTGGGGCGCCAAATCCGTCAAGCTTTTTCTTTTTCATATACCATAACGTAGGCTGGGTATTTATAAGAGTCACCGAAAATTGCAAATCGGATCACTGAAAATTGCAAATCGGGGGAAAGTGGTTTTTTTGAGCTCTCTTATCTGTCCATTTAGGTCACCGAAAATTGCAAATCGATCACCGAAAATTGCAAATCGATCACTAATTTCTTCAAGGAAGGGTCACTGAAAACTTCAAGAAAGGATCACTGATTTCTTCAAGAAAGGATCACTGATTTCTTCAAATGGGTTTTGAGGATATAAAAAAAACATGGGGAGCACAGGGCGGTGTCCCCATGTATCGGAGGGCATTCTAATTAGTTTATGAATAATCTTTAATTATTTGTTTTGCACAAATCGCAATATTTACCTACCGTCCATTCCCTCCTTGAGTTTTGTTTCCTGACGGGTTATGACGTTTAATATGATCTTTCTCAGTCTGGCGCCGTTCTTCTCTTGTAGCATCTTCTTTTGATTTTGAATACTCAACATTTTGTTTTGAAGTGTCCAATTTCCCATTGCGTGCATGTTCTTGTTGCCTCTTTCTTAAATTTTGTGTATCCCCTATGTAAACGATTTCCCCAGTCTTTTTATCCCTATGCCTGTAAGTGCCTGGTGAATTTGGGATTTTACAATCGGGACCTTTAATGACGTCAGTTTTGGACATTCTACCAGGTCCAATTGAACTTAAATTAGCACGTTCTTGCTTTACTGCAGCTTCCTTTGCTTTGTTAAATAAGTCCTTCAATGACATGATTACCTCCATGTTTTTTAATTAATGAAATGAAATAAATGCATTATGAGGAGTCAACAAAAAAAACGTTTTAATTGAATTTGGGAAATCATGAAGAGTCAAGAAAGGTTCAATTGGAAGTTTATAGTGGCAGTATAAAGAGTCACCGAAAATTGCAAATCGGATCACTGAAAATTGCAAATCGGGGGAAAGTGGTTTTTTTGAGCTCTCTTTTTTGTCCATTTAGGTCACCGAAAATTGCAAATGCCAAAACATATACATATCCAAGAATCCAATTGCTTCCATACGTAATCCGTATTTGTATATTGCATATATCATTACGGGTTTATTCTCTTGATTCTGGAGCTGATAATAGTAACTACCACTTGGACAAAACATTGCCCGATTTGCAGGTTTTGGTGATCAAAACAATGAAATTTACTAAAACTATGTCCAAGTGGTTTTCTGCAAATGCTTTTCGGATATCCTATTCTCTCTTAGACTTACCTATTTTGTCCATTGATCGCTATTTGCAATTATCGGTGACTCTTTATAACTAAGAATACAATGCCAATAACATAGGTGTCCAATAAAGTGGCATTCCCTATACATGTGAAAAAGCATATGTCCAGGAAAACGAGCTTTTCTATACATATGGGTAGCTAAATGTAGAGGGAACTGGTATCTTCTATACATATCTGGTACTTGATTCTGTGTTGATGTCCCCAATCTTGGTGTAAAATCCAACTCATTGTTTCTCTGGTTATTTGCTGGCATCTGATATCCCTCGTTACCCACAATCTACGATGTTAGAACCTGCCATGGTGTTACCATCGGATTCAAAGTGGAAGACCTGTACCAACTGTTTTCGGAGATTAACTCTAATTCCTGGAAAGATCGATGATTTCTCTTAGAAGAGCTGGGAAGTATTCTTTGATGTTTACGCCCATTTTTTCTCTTGCTGTCTCAAAACTATCCAGAGCATTAACAATGTGTCTCACATATATAAAGCCTTGTTCTTCATCCCATTTGAGGATTCCTTCTGCTTCCTGAGTGCCATAATACTTTTCATTCAGTTTATAGGTGATGGCGCGGATAAAACTCTCGTAGTTATTCACCTCGGGATATTTCTGATAATCGATGTTCAGGCTGCTGATGCACTTCTCGAATCTTTGCCAGTCTGCAGAATTCTGAGCCATACAATCATCGATGATAGGATTCACAAAGACGTGCGCAAACTCATGCCAAAGATAGACTCTAAGACAAAGCTCAGCTCTATCATTCTCTTCATCCTGATCGAAACCTATCGTACAGGACACTTCTCTGCTTTCCGGAACATTGCCCCCTGCATAACCGCAATTCTGCAAGGGAGAAAACCTGAGTGTATATTGCTCAGCCTCCAGTCCAATATATGATTCCAGCTCAGTCGCAGGATCGCAAGCTCCGTTTATGGCTGTTACCTTCTCTATCGCCTGCTGATAGTAGTCCGAATGATCATCGTAAAATCTCTTAAAAGCCGTTACCCGCGCAAAGTCCTGCAGACCTTTATACAAATCCATCCAGTTCTGCTTGCTCCCTGCTCGTAAACACAGATACTCAGAGGGCTCGCAAGTCAGGCTCAGTTCATCATTAAAATCCATAAAGAGCATGGAGTTAATCGGTGCATCGAAACAGAAGTAATCATTGATAGCCCGATATTGCGCTACAGCATGATGATCTTGATAGGGAGTAAACCAAGCCAGCATATCCTGGTAATAGCTACTTTTGCTGATACAATTGATGTTCGGATCACCCGCTACAAGCTGTAAAGCAGTGAGGAGTTCCATTCTGGGATCAACGAGTATTTTTAGCTTTTTCATATGTGATACCCCTCTATCATTGATAGACCCTGAGTCAAGCCCTTTCTTCTATGCTATAAAAGCACTATTCTATTCATAATAGACCATCATGAGGAACGTATAAGACTCTTTTAAGACCCCCTCATCATCTGCAAGGCACTAATTGCCTTTTTTCAAACCCCTCTCAAGACTTATCTACAGCTCTCTATCCAGATGAGTATAATCATATACTTCAGGCAGCAAACCCGCTTCTACGGCTCTTTTGATGCTGATGCAAGGCAGATCCCGGCTATAGATTTCCTCCCGGCTAAGGCTTAGCAGGTCTATGCTGCCATCCCTCCGCGCCATTTCCCGCATTAATTTTAGATACATATTCACCCAGGAGCGCACATATCTGCCCTCGTTTTCCCGCAGGGTGTTATAGCGTCCCAGATAGGTTCGCATATCGTTTTTATAGCCATCAGATGGCTTTATGCTGTGCAAATTGGCGGTGGTGTTGCCCAATTTGTGATTATTCTCCGTAAGGGTGGGATATCTGTATTTGCGTACCAATACCATTCCTTCCCGCCTGTAGTGACAGAACACCACTCCATCCAGCTTCCCGGAATAGGAGCCAATGCCACCGGTAAATTTTGCTCTCATTGAATCCTCCTGTTTGTTATCTGTATGTTATGCATGCATATGAATGCCGCTTAAAGCATAGAATTGCCCTTGCATAATTCATGCATGATCCACATAAAACATAATATAAGCCAATTCATAAGAAATCCCTAAAGAAATCTTATTATTCCAAGATAAAACATTAGTAATTCTCTAATCTGATTAGGGAATCATTAGGGAATGATTAGAGAATGATTAGCTGTGTTAGTGAAAACGAGATAATTAAAAATGAGGTGGAGAGTAAAAATGAGGAACTCCGTCGCAGCAAGCTAGATTATTTATGACAAAAATCTTGATATGAGAATAACTATGCAATTGGGTGTTTGGACCAATATAGATTGTGAAAAACGAGGGGTGTCAGATGCCCTCAAACAATCTAAGAAACAATGAATTGGAACTACAGCAACAATTGGGACTCTACAGACATATACATTTTATAGATTAGCTGAAGGGTCAAGCGAAGTGACTAGAATAGAAAAGGGGAAACTGCAGAAGCTAAAGGCTTAGCTGTGCGGGCTGTCTATGGGTGGATTAATCCAGGTAATAAATGGCTTTGATAGGATCGATTCTGGCTGCTTTTATGGCGGGGAAAAGGCCAGAAATAAAACCGATCAAGAGGGAGAAAAAGATGCCCAGCATCACTCCCGCCCAAGGTAGATAAAGGGGAAACTTCAGAGCATTACCGATGACAGACAGTAGCATCCAGGCGATCAATATTCCTGTGATGGCGCCGATTAAAGACAACACAATGGCTTCAAAAATGAAATATAAGAATATGTCTTGCTCTGTGGCGCCGATGCTTTTGCGGATGCCGATTTCGGTCATGCGTTCTTGAATGGATATGAGCAGGGTGGAGAAAAGTCCGATCCCGCCTACGATCAGGGATATAGATGCTATCGCGGATAGAGTGATATTCCATTTTTTCATCTGATTATCAATTTCAGTGGAGATATTCAGCATCATCGCACCGATATCCATAAAGGTGAAATTTGGGTACATGTTGTGGCGTGCTAGCAGGATCTGGCGTGCTTTGGCTTTCATCTTCTCGAAAGCTTTGGCATTGTGAGCCTGCAGATAGATCATGGGAACCTGCTTGCCGGTAACGAAGCGGTATGAGCCATATTTCAAAGGCACATAAACAGCCTGCAATTCGCGATCTCGCTCCCAAGTGTTGAAGTTCATGCCGCCACTTCTGTTTAACTGGTCTGAGCCCAAAACCCCAATAATGCGAAAGCGGTGTTCGCCCAAAACGATTGTTTCACCCAAGACCTCTCGGTCTGGGTAGTACTTCTGGGCATATTTATAGCCCAAGATCGCGACAGGAAGACCTTCTTGCGTTTCGACAGGACTAAAGAGGCGCCCCTGACTGAGAAGGTAGTTTTTACTGGTAAAAAAGTAATTCTCGGTCGCTTTCAAGGTGATGTAATTGTCTTCATTACCCATACGCTGCAGAGTGTTTGTTTCCACCATGCCGTATATTGCCTTGTAGTTCAGTTCGTTTTTTAATGTATAGTAGTCGTCCAGATCGACGGGATTCACATTTTGGGCAGCGCGCCGTTTAGTCTTTACGGCAGAGCGTTGATTTGCATTATTCACGCTTGCGGCACTTGGGGCAATAATCACAGAATAATTCCAGCCCATTCTCTCCATGTTTGTGTTGATCAGATCCTTCAGGGCATAAACACTGGAAAACATCGTGACCACGGCTATAACACCTATCACAATACCAATGGTGGTGAGGAAGCTGCGCATCTTGTGCGAAGCAATGCTTACCATGGCGCTGCGGATTCCGTCACCGATGTGCATAACTTAATCCAGGATATGCTTGCATTTGGGACACTGCAGATAATGCCCTTTGTCTTTGTTGTACTTTTCTTCCACGTAGCTGTTTCCGCAATTGGGACAAATCTGAGGCACAGGTTTGAAGTTCGATATCCATTTGCAATCCGGGTATCGGGAGCAGGCATAAAAGGGGCTGCCCTTTTTGCTGCGGCGGGAAACAACTTCTCCGCTTTTACATTCAGGGCAGGGGATGCCCAGAGTTTTGGGGCGGGAATACTTACATTTGGGATATGTGCTGCAAGCTATAAAAGCTCCATACTTACCGGTGCGTTCTACCAGAGGATTGCCGCATTCGGGGCATTTTTCATCCAGAATAGTGGGTACCAGAATCTTGATATTGCCATCGGCATCACGGGTAAAGCTCTTGCTGTTCTTACACTTGGGATATTGGTCGCAAGAGAGGAATTCGCCGCTGCGAGAGCGCTTGATCACCATCTTGCCGATCTTGCACAGGTCGCACACTATGCCGGTATCCTGGATCATAGCCTGCTTCTCCTTCTTTACATCCACTTTATTGATGAGAGCTTGCATATCCGTGTAATACTTCTCTACCAGGTTGTGCCAGACCACTTTGCCATATTCAACCTCATCCAGTTTGGCCTCCATGTCGGCAGTGAATTTTACATTGAACAGACTATCGAATTTATCGGTAAGGAATCCGTTTACGTCTTTACCCAAAGGAGTGGGCACAAAAGCCTTTTTCTCCATGTTTACATATTTGCGGTTGCGGATGGTGCTGATGATGCTGGCGTATGTGGATGGACGACCTATGCCCTTTGCTTCCAGTTCCTTGATCAGAGATGCTTCGGTATAGCGCGAGGGTGGGCTGGTAAAGTGTTGAGATTGCCGCAAGGGGCTATGCATTAGTGTATCGTTTTTGCCATAGTCCTTACTGATCTTTTCACCGAGGGGAATGTTTACATGGGGATAGCACTTCAGGAAACCTTCTTCACTGATCTGGTTCCCGGTAGCACCAAAGCCGGCATCGCCAACGCTGATCGTGGCGGAAGTGGCCAGTATCTTTGCACTCTTCATCTGGGTGGCTACAAAACGTTGCCAGATAAGAGTGTATAGCTTCAATTGTTCTTTACTGAGATGAGCTTGCAGGCTTTCAGGGGTCTTGCCCGGATCGGTGGGGCGGATGGCTTCGTGAGCGTCCTGAGCGCCCTGTTTGCTTTTGTACACTCTGGTTCCACTGTGCAACATATCTGCGCCAAAACGCTGCGAAATGAGCTCTTTGCAGGCGGCAATAGCTTCGTCTGATATGCGGGTACTGTCGGTACGCATATAGGTGATCAAACCGCTGCTGTCACCACCGGTATCGATGCCCTCATACAGCTGTTGGGCTATGCTCATAGTCCGCTGAGCTTGAAAGGAAAGGATTTTGGAGGCTTCTTGTTGCAAGGTACTGGTGATAAAAGGGGGCGGAGGCTCTACGTTGCGGGTTTTTCGGGTGATAGATTCCAGCACAGCTTCCCGGTTTTTCAGGCCGGTGGCGATGCTTTCGGCTTCTTCGCTTTTTGCCACTGTTATCTTCTTGCCATTCATTTTTTCCAAAGAAGCTTTAAACTTGGGTAACTCGTCTCGCCAGAAATCGGCTTCGATCTTCCAGAATTCTTTGGGCTCAAAGGCGCTAATCTCGGCTTCTCGTTCGCAGATAATGCGCAGAGCTACAGATTGCACTCTACCGGCGGAGAGGTCTTTGGCAATCACTTTCCACAAAAGCGGGGAGATGCTGTAGCCCACTACTCGATCCAGTACGCGGCGCGCTTGCTGAGCGTCCACTTTGGCTATATCGATGCTTCCGGGTTTGGATATGGCCGTGGCGATCGCTTTGGAAGTTATCTCGTTGAAAACTATGCGATACAGCTCTTTACCCTTACTTTCTTTATCCAAAACCTTACTTAGATGCCAGGCAATTGCTTCTCCTTCACGGTCATGGTCGCTGGCCAGGTAGATAGCGTCAGCTTTTTCTGCAGCTTCTTTCAGCTCTTTGATTACCTTGCTTTTCTTTTTATCTATCACATAGGTAGGTTGAAAGTCTTTGTTCACATCCACGCCCAGATCATGGGCTGGAAGATCCCTGATGTGCCCCATCGAGGCCTTAACGGTGTATTGATTCTTCAGAAACTTACTGATAGTATGTGCCTTGGCGGGAGATTCCACTATAATCAGATTCTTTGCCATTTAGTTTTCCTCATTCTCGTGTATGCCACAGCATTTTTTGTATTTCTTACCGCTGCCACAGGGACAGGGGTCATTTCGCCCCACTTTGGGAGCTACTTGCACCGGGCGTGTTTTCAATTCCCCCCCACCAAATTCCGGAGGGGGAGTGGCGGAGGTTTGATATTCCTGTTCCCGGTTGTTTATAAAACTGTTCACGGCCTCATGGGTCATGTTTGTGCCTTTCAGCATGTCCTGCATATCCTGCATCTGTTCTCGGGTAAGCAGATAGGTGGTGTACACACGTTTGGTCACGTTTTCCTGGATGCGGGAAATGAGGCCCTCAAAAAGTCCAAAACTCTCTTTCTTATACTCGATCAAGGGGTCTTTATTGGCGTATGATCTGAGGTAAACCCCTTCTTTGAGAAGATCCATCTCGTGCAGGTGATCTCGCCATTCGTTGTCCACTACTTCCAATAGTGAGCGGCGTTCGATGTCTCGCATTATTTCTTCACCAAATTGCTGTTCTCTGCGTCGATAGGCTTCATCAGCAATCTCGTAGAGTGTGTTCAGCAGCAGATCGCGGTTCAAGTGATCGCTATTCAGATCTTCTTCCCGGATGTTTATGTTCAACACTTTGAAATAGATGCAAAGGCGTTCCAGTTCCCATTCTTCCGGGTATTGGGACACAGCGCACACCTCGTCCACAGCTCGTTGAATGCTTTCATAAACCATTTCCATGATCTCAGGCTTCAGATTGTAACCCTTCAATACGCTGCGGCGGTAACTGTAGATTACTTCGCGCTGTTGATTCATTACTTCGTCATATTTTATCAGGTTCTTACGAATCTCAAAGTTGTGCTCTTCCACTCGTGTTTGGGCCTTTTCCACGGCTTTGGTCATCATCGGATGCCGAATGGCCTCGCCTTGTTTTAGCCCAATCTTTTGCATGAGAGGAGCCATACGGTCGCTGCCAAAAAGGCGCATCAGATCGTCTTCCAGAGAAAGATAGAATCTGGATGTACCCGGATCTCCCTGACGCCCGGCCCTTCCACGCAACTGGCGGTCTATTCTGCGGCTTTCATGGCGTTCGCTGCCGATTACATGCAGACCATCCAGAGGCAGGCCGTAGGGATGCTCTTCAGTGCGGGCTTTTGTGAGATCACGATAGTTTTCCACACTTTGTCTTACCACGCCCTCGCCCAATTTGATGTCTGTGCCACGTCCCGCCATGTTTGTGGCGATGGTTACGGCTCCG
The DNA here is from genome assembly GCA_002410505.1 of Cloacimonetes bacterium UBA5284. Taxonomy (GTDB): domain Bacteria; phylum Cloacimonadota; class Cloacimonadia; order Cloacimonadales; family Cloacimonadaceae; genus UBA5456. The sequence goes on from DHSO01000045.1 coordinate 49,195, forward strand.
GGATTGCCCGCGTTTGAGATAATCTCTGCTTCTCGTTGATGTTGGCGTGCGTTCAGCACATTGTGGGCGATTCCGTGGCGGCGCAACAAGCGGGATAGGATTTCAGACACTTCCACGCTTACAGTGCCCACCAATACCGGTTTTCTTTGCTTGTGCCAATAGATTATCTCATCGATGATGGCTTGGTACTTTTCGTTTTTGCTAAGGTATATTTCGTCGTCGTGATCAATGCGGGTAATAGGCACATTTGTAGGGATTGCCACCACCGGAAGCTTGTATATTTCCATGAATTCGGATTCTTCTGTAACCGCAGTACCGGTCATCCCGGCAAGCTTTTCAAACATGCGAAAATAGTTTTGCAAGGTGATAGTGGCAAAGGTTTGAGTTCCAGCTTCGATGGCAACGTTTTCTTTGGCTTCCAGAGCTTGATGCAAACCGTCCGAGAAACGGCGGCCGGGCATTTGACGCCCGGTAAATTCATCAACAATGATCACTTTGTTGTCGATCACCACATATTCCTGGTTGTTTTCAAACAGGGTAAAGGCTTTTAACAATTGGCTTATATTGTGCAGCTTTTCGCTTTTATCCATGAATTGGCCGGTTGCGATTTCGCGTTCTTTGGCTTTGGCTGCTTCCGAGAGCCCTTCTTTGGCTTCGATTTCACCCAGGATGTCGTCCAGAGTGCGAACCACAAACAAATCGGCCTCTTTGCGGCTGAGCATGTCACGGCCTTTTTCGCAAAGGTCAACGCTGTTCTGGCGTTCTTCCACCACATAGAACAGCATATCATCGAGTTCATGCAACTTTTTATCTCGTAGATAGATGCCTTCAGTATCCTGCACCAGACGTTTTAGGGATGCGTCCTGCATCAGCTTTTGAAAAGCTTTGTTCTTTGGTGCACCCCGCCTTACCAATAGTAGATTGCGAGCCAATCGGCTGTCGGAAGCATTCGGATTGTCCTCGTTCAAGTCTTCACGAATTTCGCTGAGAAAGCGGGTTATCAAGCTGCTTTGAGCTTGCACTACGGCAGAAATGCCCGGGCGCAGTTCGTGATAGAAATTCTTGTCCTGAGCTATGGGGCCACTGATAATCAGAGGGGTTCTGGCTTCGTCTATCAAGATGCTGTCTACTTCGTCCACGATGGAGAAGTAGAAATCTCTCTGTACCAATTGCTTCGGGCTTACTGCCATGTTGTCCCGCAGATAGTCAAAGCCAAATTCGCTGTTCATGCCGTAGGTAACATCAGCGGCGTAGGCTTCGCGACGGGACTGGTGGTCCATGCCGGTTGTGATGCAGCCAACTGTGAGACCGTGGAATTCGAATATGGGACTCATCCATTCCGAGTCACGGCTGGCGAGGTAGTCGTTCACGGTTACCAAATGAGCGCCCCGGCCCAAAAGTGCGTTCAGGAATAGCGGTAGAGTGGCAACGAGGGTTTTGCCTTCTCCGGTGGCCATCTCAGCGATTTTCCCGTCGTGCAATACCATTCCACCGATCAATTGAACATCGAAGGGCACCATATTCCAGCGCACGGGATTGCCTTTTACCATGAATTCCCGACCCAGCAATCTGCGACAGGTATCCTTCACGATGGCGAATACTTCAGGCAGATAATCGTCCAGCGTGGACTTGTTCAATTCTTTCAGTCTTTGCTTTTGGCTGTCGATTTGATTGTCTATACTACTACGATCAGCGTCTTCGGTGGCTTCGCGAAAAGCAAGCTGCAAATCTTCCAATTCGCGGCGGGTGGGGGCCAGGATGTCTTTTATCTCGGTTTTGATCTCAGCGACGCGGCTGATCAATTGCTCATCTTCATATTGCGCCAGGCCTTTGTAGATTTCGTTTATCTCTGTCACCAGCGGTTCGTAACGCTTGAGATCCAGACTTGATTTATCTCCGAATAGTTTCCTAAGAATCTTCTCGAGCATGCTTCTTCCTTTATGATGGTCCGTATTGGGAACAGGGTCTATATCCGGACTTCAATTTACCCTGACTGTCATAAAATATGATGGGCCTATTGTGTCAATTATTTTAGTGTGGCCGGCAGATGACTCCTTATATCAAGGACTTGGCTCTTCCATGGGCAAAGACGAAAGACAATAGCGAAGCCGGGTGTCTCAGAGCCGGAGTTTTTGAACTATTCCTTCACCGCAATTTCGGCAGATCTCATATTTTGCTCGATTCTGCAAGATCTGGCGGCGGATCCGGTTCATTGCAGGCCCTTGCCACAGCGCGGCGAAGCTATTCTCGGAGATGTTGCCGATTCTGAAGCTCAGATCTTTATCGTAACAGCAGATGCTTAGCTCTCCATCCCAATTGATGACGGGCTGAGTCCAAAGGCGGCGACAGCGGTTTAGTAAGCGGGTTTTCAGCTCAAAATGCTTTTCTTCCGCCATGTATCTGCTCAAATGGTGGTCGGTGGGCAAAAAGTGCAGATCGTCCCGAGTATATATCTGCACGGTCTTAAAATCCAGCTTGTCCACCCCAATATCCTTTGCCATGCGTTTCACTTGCTCGATCTCATGCTCGTTTTGTCGCATTATGATGAATTGCCATACTATGAGTGGCTTGGACTTGCTGAAGTCCCGCTTCGCTTTCACAAGTGATTTCATGTTTTCTAAGACCAGATTGTAGTTACCATTCACACGATATTGATTGTATGTAGCCTCAGATACTCCGTCCATTGAGATGATAATCTTGTTTAGTCCGCTTTGTACTATCGCCTCGCAGTCGAGTTCCAGGCTGGCATTGGTGGATGTCATGGTGTAGAGATCTTTATTTGAAGCATAGCGGATCATATCGATAAAAGCCGGATTCAGAAAGGGCTCGCCTTGATTCCACAGTATCAGCATCCCCACTTTTCGATATATCTCGTCTACAATGGTGCAAAAAAGTTCGTAAGACATTGCTCCCCGCGCGCGTTTGAGGCTGTTATTGCCGCTGGGGCAGAGGGGGCAATGCAGATTACAGATATTCGTAGGTTCGATCATCACAGCGGGAGGATAGTTGTTTATGATCACTCTTCGGCGTAGCAATGAACGGCGATAATCCAGCCACACGGCAGCCGCGTTGCCGGCTCGCAGGTATTTGGAAAAAGCCAGGGCAATATCTTTGTTTTGAAACAAGCTCATCAGATCTCGGCTTTGTGTAGAAACACGAAGCCCAGCAGGCTGAAAAAGAGGTTTGGTGCCCAAGCTGCCCAGACAGGGGGAATCACGCTATTGTATCCCAGACTCTGGCTTACTTGAACCACGACCAAATAGGCAAAACATACCAGTAGCCCCAGCATGAAGACCCAGCCCCTGCCTTTGCTGCGGACATTGGATGTGGCTATGGGGAGGAAGAAAAAGATCACGATGAGATTTGTGAGGGGGAAGGCCAGCTTCATATGAAGATCCACGATTTCGCGGCTGGCATCTTCGCCCATTTTTTGTAATCTGCCTATGTAGTCCCACAATTCCAGAAAGTTCAGCGATAAAGTTTTCTTTGTGATGCGGATAAAGTCTTGCGGTTCAACGTTCAAGATAGGCATGGTAGTGCTGGAGTAATATTTCGAATAGACCTGCCTGCCGCCGGAGAAACGCCGTACATCGCACTCAAACAGTTCCCATTCTTCACCGTTCCACAGGGCACTAGAAGCGCTCACTTTTTCGATGATCTCGGAGTTTTCGAAGTCCACTCTGGTCATGTCTATTATTCTCAGTGTGTTTTTATATCCGTCGAAGAAGCCAAAGTAATAGAAGTCGTTTTTGTCTCCCCGATAATGGACGCGGGCTTTCAACATCTGATCGTCGGGTTGTTCTCCCTTGATTTTCACGTTGTAAACGATGCTGCGCTGAGATTCGGCATAGGGCAAAAGATACTCACCCATCGTGGCTATTGCCAGAGAGATAATCAGACCGATGCCAAACAGAGGGAGCATCGCGCGTTTGATGCTGATTCCCGCAGCACGGATGGCCACAGATTCATTGTGCTTTGCTAGAGCGTTCATCATGAACAAGCCGGTCAGGAGCACAGTAACCGGAGATGTAAGCACGATCAGATAGGGCAGGCGCAAGAGGTAGTATATGATGGCGAGATCAAAGGTAGCTCCGGCCTTCAATAAACGGGGGAGATTGTCCACCACGTCGATCACGATAAAAACCACCGCAAAGCTGAAGAATATTATGAAGTATGTGCGTAGAAATTCACGCAGGATATAGCGGTCCAGTTTACGCATCAGTGCACTACCTCATCCGGTGGCGGGCTTTTTCTGTTCTTCAGGTGTTTTAGGCGCCATAAAAGCACTTGAGTGTCAAAGAGGCGCTTTTCGCGGATTGAGCCCCAGATCAAGAGCAGTGCCAGGACAAAGAAGATAATGTTTGAAAACCACATGGAAAAGAATGGATTGAAGCTGCCTTTATCTGCCAGTTGTTCTCCCATATTCAGGGCTACATAGTAGATCAAGAAGATCACACTGGATACACTGAATGCCATTCCGATGCCGCTGGTGCGAGTCATCAAGCCCAAGGGAACACCGATCATGATAAAGATGATGATGGCAAAGGAGAGGGCGAATTTCTTGTGATACTCCACTTCCAAGGCCCGGATATTGGCTTCCAGTTCTTGAATCCGGTTCAGGGCGACCTGCTTCATGGAATGCAAACGCCTCTGTTCAGTTTGAGAAGCGTAAGGATCCGCGGTTATTGTGCCAGCAGCGATGCGGGACTCCAGCTTTTTGAGCTCTTCCATCTTTTCGGAAAGCTCTTTCTTTCTATCTTTCAAAGTGCCGGTCAATTGTTCGTAGGTCATTTCCCTGTCGCTGCGATAACCGGTCTCCGCCATATCGGTCCTGTTTCCCAAATCTTTCACGTTTATAACGTACTTTGCGAAAATCGTAGTTTGATATTTGCCTGCTTCCTGTTCGTTACGTTTCTGCATCTGACCGTTTAATAGGGTGATGCGCAGCGCATTGCCATTATTCATCTGGATCACATTACCGCTTTCTGCGTATATGGTACGCGGAAATCTGCTTTCGCTGCGATCGTAGATAATCACATCCCGCAGTTCTTCCTCGGTGTTTTCTCCACACCACACCGTATAATCCAGCAAGTAGTTATATTCTCCAGCTTCGATGATGGTCATCGGTTTGTAGTATGCCACCTTTAGCATCAGATTCTTTAGCTTGTGGTTGGTATTGGGCAAAAACCAGTGATTGAAATACACCATCAGTCCGGTTAAGAGCACAGCGGCGATGATGAGAAGAGTGAGCATGGAATATATGTTTACCCCGCTGGATTTTACGGCGATGATTTCGCGGTCCACACTCATGCGCCCAAAAGCCAGGATGGTTGCCACCAACACCGCCATGGGAATCGAAAGTGCCAGCATATACGGCAAAGACAGCCCAAAAACTTCCAGCACTATCCCCAGGGGTAATTGCTTCTCGATGATAAGATTCATCAGATCGATGATGCGGTCGATGAGTAGCACGAAAGTAACTACCAGAAGCGATATCAGGAAGGGGGAGATGTGCTCTTTCAGGATATATCGTTTCAGAATCATTCTGCGCTCTTCATCATCTCCAGCAATTCGTCTTCGCTTATAATCTTCACGGTTCCCAGCTTTTCGGCTTTTGTCAGTTTCGAGCCCGGTTTTTCTCCCAGCACCAGGTAGTCCAGCGCTTTGGATACTCCGCTGAGAATCTTGCCACCATGGCTTTGGATCAGCGCTTCCAAGTCTTTCCTGCCATAATGAACCATGCTCCCGGTGATGAGGAAACTCTTTTCTGCCAATAGATTGGAACTGATTTCGTAATGGTAAGTCATAGATATGCCATATTCAAGCAGTTTGCAGATCAATTCTATATTTTTGGGGTTATCAAAGTATTCTCTGATGGCGAGGGCTATCTTGTCTCCCACTTCGGGCACAGCGCTCAATTCCTCAATACTCGCTGCCTGAAGATGATGTATATCGCCAAAATGTTGCGCTAAATTGCGCGCTGTTACAGCTCCTACGAAGCGGATGCCCAGAGCAAACAGCACTCTGTCAAAATTCTGCTGTTTAGAGTATTCCACGGCTTGCATCAGGTTTTTGGCACTCTTGTCTCCCATACGATCCAGAGCGGCAACCCGTTCGTAATCTATCCGATAGATGTCTTCAATGCTGGCGATGATGCCCTCTTCCAAAAAGCGAGCCACAGATGAAGCTCCCAAACCCATGATGTCCATGGCATCTCGCGAGGCAAAGTGCTCGATGCTCCGAGCCAATTGAGCCGGACAATCTGCCGATGTGCAATACTCTATAGCAGCTTCCGGTTCGCGGGATAGTGGGCTATGACACACGGGGCAGCTATCGGGAAGTGGCAATTCTCGGGCTTGGGGATCTCGCATCTGCGTGTTTACGGAAAGAATTTTCGGGATAATCTCTCCGCTTTTTACGATAGTGAGCACATCAGCTTCGTGAAGATCCAGCCTGCGGATCTCATCGAAATTGTGCAGTGTGCAGCGAGAGACTGTACTACCGGAAATATAAACGGGCTCCAGGATCGCCACCGGAGTAATAGCACCGGTTCTGCCCACCTGATACTCCACACCTAGCAATTTTGTCTCTTTTTCTTCGGGTTTGAATTTATAGGCTATAGCCCATTTGGGACTCTTGGCGGTGAAGCCCAGTTTCTTTTGCAGAGTGAAATCATCCATCTTCACCACTACTCCGTCGATGTCGTAGTCCAATTTGCCCCGAAGATCTTCCATCTTGCCACAAAAATCGGCTAGACCATCGTGATCCCGACACTGCAAGTAGTTCTCGGCCACGGGGAAGCCCATCTCTTTCAGCCATGCCAACAGATCTATCTGGCAATTTACCGGGAGCGCGGGGGCAACGTGCCCAATAGTATAAAACAGCGCACGTAAGGGGCGTTTTGCCACTTCATGGATGTCTTTCAATTTGATCGATCCCGCCGCTGCATTGCGAGGATTGGCAAAAACCTTTTCGCCTGATTCCCGCCGTGCTTCATTCATTTGGAGAAAGCTCTTGATGGGGAAATATATCTCGCCCCGAATCTCGATCTCACCTTTGAAGGATATCTCGCGCGGGATATCCGGCAGAGTGAGGAAATTGCGGGTTACATCCTCTCCTTCAATGCCGTCGCCACGCGTGCTGGCATAGCGTAGCTGTCCCTTATCATAGAATAGATTGATTCCAAAACCATCAATTTTCAGCTCTGCGCATACTGCCGGCCTAACGCCTTGCTCCAGCGCGATTTTATCCCACCAAGCCATCAGTTCTGCCAATGTGTACGCATTATCCAAACTGATCATGCGTTGTTTGTGAGGGATGGTGCTTCCTGATAAAGAGAGGTCATTCCCAACCCCGGACAGAGCTTTTGGGGCTGCTTCTCCCGTTTTTTTTACAAGTTCTTTCAGCTCCCGCACCAGCATGTCGTACTCAAAATCTGTAATCTCGGGACTGGAATTCCTATAATACAGGATATTGTGCCGTTCAATCTCGGAGCTTAGCGCTTTGATCCTGGTTTCTATCTCTTTTTTGTTCATGGTAAAAAATATAGGGATGGGCGACGATCGCCAAAGGCATTATTTAAATCTGTGACTTGTTTGGATATAGCCAGATCTGGATCAATCTGTACGCTATGGAGCGCAGCTTCGTTGTCGTTCATACGGATCAGTATCTCGCCTTTTGTGCCCAATATCTGACTACCCCCGGTGAAGTATTCGCTGTGTTCGCCGTTGGTCTCGGTTCCGGTTCGATTTGATGTAATGCTAAAGACACGGTTTTCCAAGGATCTGGTCTTCATGGCTTCCTGACACCAAGGCAACACCAGATTGGTGGGATGGCAGATGATCTGAGCGCCTTTCAAAGCGAGGCTGCGTGCGGCTTCCGGGAATTGCCAATCGAAGCAGATCATCATGCCGATCTTGACTCCGCCTTTGGCTTCACAAACAAAGAATGGCCGGTCGCCGGGGCTGAAAAAGAGCTTTTCACGATGGAACAAGTGAATCTTGCGATAAATGTGGTAGCTTTCATCCGGGTTTACTAGGGCACTGCTGTTATAGAATGTATCCTCTTCTTTTTCGGCAAAGCCGTAGCAGATTGAGCAATCCAGCTTTTTCGCCAGCTCCCGGAAAGCAGTGAAAATCTTGCCGGCGGGAATGCTTTCGGCTATCTGGGCTACTTCATCTATACTCTTGAACACATATCCAGAAAGTGCCAATTCCGGCAGGACTACCAAGTCGCTCTTTATAGGTTCCAGCATTGCGCGAATTTTGGCAAAGTTCTCTTCAGGCTTCAAAAAGATTGGCTCATATTGTAAAACCGATACTGTATATTTCATTGTTTCACCCTCAGCAACGGCGCAATCGCTCTTTCGAAGCTGCCCAAGACCTTGCAGATGGTAAGTCCGTAGTTTGTGATGGGCACTCCCCGGCGGTGACATTCCACTATTCTGCGGTTCATTTCAGCTACATTGATCATGCAAGCCCCACAGTGAACGCAGAGGGCATATTCTTCCAAATTCTCGGGAAAATCGTGCCCGGCATAGGTCTCAAAAATGATATCCCTTTTGGTGTAATTAGAAATCCATTTGGGCAATTTCACTCTGCCAATATCATCCTTTTGCACATGATGGGAGCACGCTTCGGCGATCAGCACCTTGTCACCATCTTTTAGCAAATCAATCTGATTGATGCCCGTCAGCAGGATATCCAATTCCCCTTTGTAACGGGCAAAAAGAATGGAAAAAGTAGTAAGTTCGACACCCTCGGGGGTTTCCCGATTCACCTGTTCAATGGCTTGGGAATCCGTGACCACCAGATCCGGTGGCTCTTTCATCATAGACAAAGCACTTTTTAGTTCGGTTTCTTTTACCACGATAGCTTGTGCATCGTAATCCAGAATATCCCGGATTGCCTGCACTTGCGGCAGGATCAGGCGACCCTTGGGTGCGGCGCTGTCTATGGGGCATACCAATACTACCCTGGCTTTCGGCTTGATGAGATCTCCCAGCAACACGCGATTTTCGCTGAGATGCTTGGGAGCCAGATGGACCAGCAAGTCTTTGGCTTTATCGATCCCACTCTTCTGCTTGGCACTCACGTTAATGAAAGGAATATTGCGCAAACTGCAGTACTCGATGTTGCCTGGCAGAGTATCGACGATATCTGCCTTATTGAAGACCATCAGCAATGGAATATCCATCTCTTGCACCCGGGCAAGCATTTCTGTCTCATGGGGGTCAAATGCTGTACCATCATTTACAAAGATTACTATATCGGTTCTGTAGAGAATCTTGCGGGTAGCGGCGACGCGCTTTGCACCTAATTCACCTTCATCGTCCACACCGGCTGTGTCATAGAAAGTTACGGGTCCCAGGGGCAGCAGTTCATAGTGTTTATCAACGGGATCGGTGGTTGTGCCCGGCACCTCCGATACAATCGCAACCTCCTGCCCGACCAAAGCGTTGATCAGACTCGATTTTCCGGCATTGCGTCTGCCCACCAGGGCAATGATTAATCTTTCTCCACGGGGAGTAGTTGCCATTTATATGCTCCATAAAAACTTATATTTCTTTTCCAGCAAGCTGGCCTCCCAATATCCGTCAAGTTCTTTTTCGCAGAAATGGCAAGCTACAGCCGCTTATCTGGCGGCAAGTGGTTTGCTTTTCAGCAGTGCTTCAAGTTCTCGGCGCAAAGAGCTCTGTTTTCTAGGATTCAGATCCAGTTTATTCAGGCTTTCTTCGGCTTGAGAAAGCTGCCGACAAGTGACTATCCCATATGAAAGCAGAGTGCTTTTCTCAGCTTTGGTCAGAGAGTTAAGAAGGGTGATCGGAAAAACTTTTTCCCGTTCTATGATATCCTTTAGTCCCTGGGAGTGAGGATGATCCCAAGCCATCAGTTTAATACCCTTGCACGAACTGTATTGGATAGAATCCGGCGTAAAACGCGAGTTAGTAACGATCCAGGTAACAAAGGTGTGGTCCTTGAAACGCTCATCCTCGCGGAGCTTATCTACGATATCTTCTACCCGGGAATGCACATATAGTGGAACCTGAACGCTAACGCTGTTACCTTGTTTCACAGAAAACTTGCACTCCGCCAAGATTTGTTCTTTGCCAAGGGACGCCAATACATCTATTTCATGGGAGACTGAGGCTCCCTGTATTACCTGCGCGGTTTTAACCTTGTAGCCCCGTTGTTTGAAAATCTCTCCGATGAAAACCTCGAAGGGATGCCCGGTAGGCCCCAGTTCTATGATCGCATTCTTTAGCTTGTAATGGGACGCGCCTGTTTTGCTGAGACGTTTGAAAATGCTGTATGCTCGAGCATATATCATTTTTGTGTTCATGCCGTCATTTACCCATGCCGAGATATCTTCCACGATCTCGGTGATTACATCTTCTGAGGCTCCGGCATTTCTGAGGGATGCTTTGAGTTTATCAACTTTAAATGGCTCCATCTGGCCGGAAGCCTTTCTGATCATAATCTGCGTACAATTTTTATCGTTTTGCATAGTCGATTCCTTATCGCGAATTTAGCCTTTCAAGAAAGCGATACAAGAGCTCAACGTAGAAGTATCCGCCACTTTCTGAAGCTTTTGGTCACACAAATATAATTATCTCTTTATGTCGCATACTTTATAGTGGGATGAATAAGTCAAGTGTTTTCAGCTCTTCAATCCGGATTGAGCTTGCTTACTGAAGCAAGGACAATGCCCCGTTCAGTAAATCTTTCAAGTATTGTTGACGGTAATCAACATATTTATCTATAAAATGGATGCGCGAACTAATTAATTCTTGACCTCGTCTATGCCACAAAACCAGTATCACAGAGAAGAAAATTCGTGAAGGAGACACCATGCAAGCATATTATCAAATGCCCGGGGTTCATGCGGGGAATGTAGTATTTCTCTGTGAAGATGATCTTTGGACTGTTTCTTTGAAAGGCGGTCCCGCGCACAGACTGAGTGCAAATCTGGAACAAATACGCAAACCTTTGTTATCACCTGATGGTAAGTGGATCGCATATATGGGTATGGAAGAACGGGTGCTGGATATCTATGTGATGCCTGCAGAAGGCGGGGAAGCCATTCGGCTTACTTGGCAGGGATGCTCTTGTTATCCAGTGTGTTGGAAAGATGACAAGATCATCTATGCCAGCACAGCCGGCTCATTCACTCCGCGAGAATTGTATTTGTGGACAGTAGGCTTGGACGGGATGCCCCCGGTAAGGCTGAACTACGGTCCAGCCCGGGCTATTAGTTTTGGCAAGCAAGGCGTTATATTGGGGCGCAATACCAGCGATCCGGCACGCTGGAAACGTTATCGGGGTGGCACTGCCGGCTATTTTCTGATCGACACCCAGGGCAGGGGGATCTTTCGCAGATTTCTGGATCTGAACAGCAATCTGAGCTGCCCCATGTGGATAGGGGACAGGATATATTTCATCTCCGATCACGAAGGCATCGGCAACATCTATTCTGCGAATCTGAAGGCCAAAGACATCCGCAAGCATTCGTCTCATGGAGATTACTACGCCAGAAATGCCTCAACAGACGGAAAGACCATTGTGTGGCAGGCTGGGGGAGATTTGTATAGCCTAGATATAGCCGGCAACAAAGTAAGCAAGCTCAATATTGATTTCCGTAGTCCCAGGGTTCAGCTATATCGTAAATTTGTTGACCCCGCGAAATATCTAACCGGTCTGGATCTAAGTCCGGATGCGGGTTCCGTGTGTATGGATATTCGAGGTAAAGCCTTTTGTGGCGGCGCATGGGAAGGCAGCATCCAACAATATGGCAAAAAACACGGAGTGCGGTATTATTGTAGCAGAATTCTGCCGCAAAACAAGGGCCTGCTCACAGTATCCGACGAAGGCGATGTCGAACACTTTGAATTGTATTCTCTGCGGGCGGATTTTGGGTCCCCGGATCCCAAGGCTAAACCCAGATGCTACAAGGGTGATTTTGGAAGACCTTACGATTACGAGCCTTCGCCCTGTGGTAACTGGATAGCTTTTTCAAACCATCGAAACGAGCTTTGTATACTGAATCTGGAAAGCGAAGAACTCATCAAGGCAGATCAGAACAGATTCGGATTGATCGAAGGCTATAGCTGGTCTCCGGATAGCCGCTGGATAGCTTATTCCTGCCAGGATAATCGCCTTACCAGCTGTATTCGTATCTTCGACTTGCAAAAGCGCGAGACTCACACTGTCACCAAACCCGTGAAGTATGATCTCGAGCCTTGCTTTGATCCCGAAGGGAAATACCTCTATTTCGTCTCCAGTCGCACATTCCAGCCGATTGCGGACAGCATGCAGTTTTCCTTCTCCTTTATCAAAGACAGAAAGCCCTATTTGATAACATTACAAAAAGATATCCGTTCTCCCCTCAATCCGGATCCCAAAGCCTTGGAACCAAAACCGGATAAGAAAAACGATAAGAAAACAGACAAAACAAAAGCAAAGGTAAAACCGGTTGAGATCGATTTTGATGGTATCACCGAAAGACTGGAAGAATTCCCTGTGGAAGCAATGTATATGGGAGGTATCGCTGCCATCCCGAACAAAATATTCTACTATAAATACGATTATACAAAGACACGCGAAGACAATCAAGAAACCAAAGTAGATATCTATTGCTACGATCTGCAAATGCTGGAAGAACAGCTTTTTGTGGCTGGAGTAAATTCCTACTGCTTCAATATCGACAGATCCGCTATCCTGATCTGGAGCAATAAACAAGCCCGAATCATCTCCACAAAACGCGATCCCAAGTGTGAATTGCCCAAGGAAACCAAGCCGGGTAGAGCAACGGGTTGGATAGACCTGAACCGCTTCAAAGTGGAAATAGAACCGCTGGCAGAGTGGCAACAGATGTTCCGTGAAGGTTGGCGCTTGCAAAAGTATTATTTCTGGAACGAAACGATGTCCAATATCGATTGGGACAAGGTCTATAAACGCTATTATCCACTCGTGGAACGTGTCGGATGTCGCAGTGAATTCTCCGATTTGATGTGGGAAATGCAGGGCGAATTGGGCACATCACACTGCTATGAATTCGGTGGAGATTACCGCATTGGACCTTCATATCCCCTGGGAAAACTTGCAGTAGATTGGTCCTTTGATTCCAAAAAGCAACAGTGGAAGATAGAACGCATTATCAAAGGTGATTTCTGGATCAGCCGGAACCGGTCGCCTTTGATGGAATTGGGCATCAACATCCCCGCGGGCAGCATCGTAAAAGAGATCAACGGTATCCCGCTCAGCGCCGGTCAAACCCCGGAACGCTGCCTGGTAAACTATGTGGGCACCAAAGTGCAGCTTACGGTCAGCGACGCGCGTGGGCGCAATACGAGAGTGATAACCGTTACTCCGATTGCGCATGAATTCGGAGTTCGCTATCGCGATTGGGTGGAAGCAAACCGGGAATATGTCCACAAAAAGAGCAAAGGCAAGGTCGGCTATATTCACATTCCGGATATGAGCTTCAGTGGTTTGCAAGAATTCCATCGCTATTTCTTAAGTGAGTTGGATTATGACGGTTTGGTGGTAGACGTTCGCTACAATGGTGGTGGCTCGGTATCGCCTCTACTATTGGAAAAGCTGGCGCGCAAACGTATTGGTTACGACTGTACGCGGTGGTTTGGACCGGAGCCGTATCCCAAAGAAGCACCGGGCGGATCGCTGGTCTGCCTCACCAATGAAGCAGCCGGTAGTGATGGGGATATCTTCTCTCATGCCTTCAAGCTAATGAAACTGGGTAAGCTGATCGGTAAACGCACATGGGGTGGTGTGATCGGCATATGGCCACGCAATTGGCTGGTGGATGGCACTATCACTACTCAACCGGAATTCTCTTTCTGGTTCAAGGACGTTGGCTGGGGCGTGGAAAACTATGGCACAGATCCGGATATCGAAGTGGACATCTTGCCGCAAGATTATGCTCAAGGAAAAGATCCACAATTGGATACGGCCATCAAAGTGGTGCAGGAAGACCTCAGGAAGAATCCACCGTTGAAACCGGATTTTTCGAACAAACCAGACTTGGGAACTAAGTAACAAGCACAGCTATCTCCGAGGGGAACTGCAGCACTCTTTCTCTTTGGTCTAAGGAGTGCCGAAGCAGATATCAAGGCGTATTCAAGGAGTGTTCACCCGATGATCACCCGATGATATCAGCTTCGGCACCGCTTTAATCAGAGAGCATAATCAAAGGGGATTCTTGGGATGGTGAACAGATAAATCAAAGCCGGGAACTTGCCATCACAAGTACGGCTTTGCCTTCTAAATAAAGATCTTGCTGCGCTGAAGGGATTATCACGGCCTCGCCTTTCTTAAGCTTCAATGTCTCCGTTTGATGCGTGATTTGGCAATCCCCTGCCAGATTCAGAAGGATGCGCGCACCGGGTAGAGCTGATAGGGTGTAACTGGAGCTCAACTGTAAGAGGGACAGCCGGAAATCATCTACCGGGACCGGATAATTCAGCAACTTCCCATCCTTTGTCTCGCCGGTGATGATGCGTGCCTGGTAGGGCTCGTTTCGCATGACCAAGAGAAGCTCCTCCACATCGATATGTTTTGGGCTCAGTCCTGCTCGCAACACATTGTCACCAGATGCCATTATCTCGATACCGGAACCTTCCAAATAAGCGTGCACGATTCCGGCTTCCAAAAAGATGGCTTCATTAGGCCTTAAGCAAATCAGGTTCAAAAACAAGGGGGAGAGTATCGAATTGTCCCGCGGATACAGCTTCAGAAGTTTTTTGCACCAAGATAGTTCATCTTGCCATAGTTCCTTTTCAGATAATTTGTCGATGTGTTCCGCAAGGCCGGTCAGAGGCTCACGGCTCAGGATTTCGCGGTACAAAAGGGCAAATCTTTCGGCATTGGGATTTTGGGCAAAGCCGGCGAAGCTTTCAAAAAAACTACCTAATGCAAAGTAGGCAAAGATCCGGGCGATTTCGTTGTATTCACGGATGCCACAGAGGGCGTGAAACTGGGTAAGTGCAAGCATCATCTCCGGTTTGTGATTGCGGTCCCGATAGTTTCGGTTTGGCGCGTCCAGCGGTATGCCTTGGGCATTTTCGCGGTCAAAGCCAGCCTCTGCCTGCTTTTTGGAGGGATGAACCTGGATCGAAAGCGATTCCCTAGCCGCTAGTATTTTTAGAAGATAGGGCAGTTCCCCATCTTTTTTCCCCAGCCAATACTCAGGATCTTCGGCAATTACGCGGTTGAAGCATTTTCCGTTTACCAGGGACGGCAATTTGGGGTGAGCGGAGTACCAGGCTTCGGCTATCGTTCCCGCATCTTCGAGATTCAGAAAGTTCTGGATAAAGGTATATGATCCCCAATCATAGCGTTGCAGGGCGGGTAGTATGTAATTCATCGTTCCTCCTAGAATTGGAAATAGATAAAAGGTTGGATGTCGGAGCTACGGGCCTGGAAGAGAATCCAGATCACCAATGCCATGATAAGAGATTGCAGCGGTAGAGGTAATCTTGCCAGGAAGTTTCGATAGCTTTTTTCCCAGCTATCCGGCTGCCAGTGTGCCAGAAAACCAATCACGATCAGAAGCGCGATCACTCTGTATTCGGCGATCCAGTGACCGAATAGTGAGCCATGAAAGGACGATGTGATACGCTTTATAATGGTGAGTGAGTTTTCGAAGTCGCGGCTGCGGAAAAATATCCAGCTGAAACAGACAAAATGAAATGTAACGATGGTGCTGAAGAAGCGGACGATGTGACTGCGGGCAAATCTGGTATTGATCCAGGCTTTGTCCAGCACCAGAGCTACACCGTGTAAGCCGCCCCAAAGCACAAAGTTCCAACTGGCGCCATGCCACAACCCCCCTAAAAGCATGGTGGTCATTAGATTCAGATGCGTTCGTACCTTGCCCTTACGATTTCCGCCCAAGGGGATATAAAGATAGTCACGAAGCCAGGTGGAGAGCGAGATATGCCATCTACGCCAGAAATCTGTGATACTATGGGCTTTGTAGGGACTATTGAAGTTTATCGGCAAGTCAAAACCCAATAGTGCTGCCAGACCGATCGCGATATCGGAATAGCCGCTGAAATCGCAGTAAATCTGTAAGGCATAGGCATACACACCAAAGAGGTTTTCCATTCCCGAAAAGAGCGTTGGATTGTCAAACACCCTGTCTACAAAATTCACCGACAGATAGTCTGCAATGATGCCTTTCTTCAGCAGACCGGCAAAGATCAAAACCAAAGCCCGGGCGATGGTATCCTTGTCCAGATTCAGTTTTTTGTTGATCTGGGGGATGAAGTAGCTGGCGCGGACGATGGGTCCTGCGACCAGCTGAGGGAAAAAGGATACGAAGAAGGCAAAATCCTTGAAGCTATGGATCGGTTTCAGGTTTCCGAAATAAATGTCCAAGGTATAACTCCAAGTCTGGAATGTGAAGAAGCTGATCCCGATAGGCAGAAAAATGTCCATCGCCGGCAAGCTGCCACCGGAGATCTGATTGATGGTGTCTATGATGAAATTTGTATACTTAAAATATCCCAGAGAGCCCAGGTTCCAGATCAGGCTGCAAAATAGCCACCAGCGTTTTGCAGATCGCCCCTTACTGT
Organism: Cloacimonetes bacterium UBA5284; assembly: GCA_002410505.1. Lineage (GTDB taxonomy): Bacteria > Cloacimonadota > Cloacimonadia > Cloacimonadales > Cloacimonadaceae > UBA5456. The sequence continues at coordinate 65,789 of DHSO01000045.1, forward strand.
AGTAGATAGCGTGACCAAAACCGAAGTTTATGGCGGCAGTTATCAGGAGCAAGATTACAAAGAGACCGCTGGTCTTGAAATAGAAAAATAGCGAAACGAGAAGCAAATACCAGGTTCGGCTGCGATAGTGATTTGCCAAAAGCGGGTATAGCAGCAAGACAACGATGAAGAAGAAGAGGAAGAAGCTGCTGTTGAAAAGCAGGGGATTCTGGGGATTGTAGTTCAGTGAAGCAAGTATCTGATTCAATATCTGTGTCATTGGTTGTCCCTGGTTTCAGAAAAAGTCTTGTAACCCTTTATCAAGGCTTGATAGAAGAGATGGCCCTGGAGCATGTAACCTTTCGGTGTAAAATGCAGATAATCCTTTGCTGCCATTGCGTTTGAGCGCCATTTTGCCATGCTTCCGCTTCCGCCCATCACATCATGCAGATCCCAGAGAGCGTGACCATGATCCTCGGCGTATTCGCGGATAATCTCTGCCACGTGATCGATATCCCGGTTTGTCTTGCCGCCCTTTCGGGAATCAGGAGGCAGAGAGAACAGTATCGGAGTGTCGGGATTGCTGTCTTCAAGCTTTGTCATAAAGCTAAGTAGATTCTTTCTCATAACCTCAGCCCGGAACCTGCCCTGAGCGTCGTTTGTGCCCAGAGATATCAGGATCAGATCCGGTTTTATCAGGGGGATCTGTTCAAACATAATCTCCTGATCTGCCATAGTGTAAAAACCTGCCCCATTAACACCCATAGAGTGGTACAGCAGGCCGGCTTCGTCGCGCTCCAGGCTGAGGCCATACAGTTCGCGCATATTCTCCGGAACAATGATGGTGGCGGTGTTTACAGGCTCTTGAAATCGTAGATGGTGGATGGAGTAAGCGGACGTTTCCTGACGGTCCAGAGTCCCCAGATTTTGTTGACGCGCAAATTCCATGGAGGCGTCTTTATTGGCGTATAACAGGACTTGATTGAACTTGCAGTCAATTTTGAAGAAAGAATTGGTCTTGATCTTCAGCTCAGCTTCTGCACTGTTAGCTATGGAGTATCCACTGAGGCTACGGGGATTGTCTATGCGCCGGAAACTGTTTGCGGAGCTGATCTGATAGTCATCCGGCTGATTGGTTCTGGCCAGTCTATAGGGGAAGATCAATCCCCTTCCCGCGTTTCCGAAGTACTTTTGCAAGGCGCTGCGGGCAGTTCCGCTGAAGTATCCGCTTTGCACGTGAGAATCGCCAATCTGATATATCACTACCTGATCACGAAGTCCGTTTCGCAATTGCAATAGTTTCATGTACAATGGCTTTAGAGCGTCTTGATCATTCTGCAGCACATTCTTGGCGGGGTCAATGAATGTGTAACTTTTTAGATAATTGTCACTGTCCAGCAGTAGATAATAGCTTTGAATGAATTCCTCCAAAGTATCCAGATCCTCGGGGTATTCATCTTCGCTGAAAAGATCGGTTTCGGACTCCATTCGGTCTTTGGTGAAACTGAGCAGAAACAAAGAGCCAAACAGCATCAGCAGGATCAGAAGGATCTCTCTCTTTCTCAATTATCTTCCCTCAAAAAGTCCATCAGGAGTTCCGCGATCCTGTCTGCTCCCCGTCTGGTAAAATGCGTGAAATCCTTCCCGGCCAGGGGTGGATTCTGGTTCACAAACCCGATCATAGAGTTGTATCCGCCCATGGCTTCATAGAGATTCCAAAATGCACAACCGGTCTCTGCCGCTACCTCACTCTGCGCTTTCACCAATAGTGGTATATCCGGAGATGTCTTGTATTCTCCACGATCCTTGATGCTGCGGTCTTGCACGCTCACTACCAATATCGGCACATCTTTCAGAGCTTGCTGTAGATGCCGGATGGTTCGGGTCATGACCAGTTTGAAACTGTTGTAATCGGTGTTTTGGGGATTTGAGATGTTACCGCCATATTGCATCACCACAAGGTCATATTCCAGTTCCTTTTGAAATGCAGAAAGGATGTTTTGGTGTATGCGCTGAAAGTAAAGGCCGGAATAGCCCCTGATGGGGAAATTGTCCACATATACGCCTGTGTCCTCATTGAAAGATACACCATACACATGGATGGGATCAGAAGTGGAAAATTCCAGCCTCAGGGTAGTGATCGGGCTTTGTGGGCTGATGTCCAGAGTTTGAAGCTCTGTTCCGCTCGAGAGACCGAATTGCACCATTGGTCCGGAGTCGTAACTCACTTTTAGCATCGAGGTTTCCGAGGCATGGCTGTAGAACAGCTTGATCCGGCTGAAAACAGGTGCGCCTCCGGCAATATCTATGGCCTTGTATTCTACCCAAGGATCGTAATCCACATAGAAGCGAGCGATCTCGGTCTTCGGTTCCGGCTGGGCCTCTGTGGCCAAACTGTCCGCTCTCAGACTGTCTGCGCTGAACAAGGTATCGATGGAAGCGGCCTCAATCGGGCGGCTGGCCACGTAGTAGGGGCGTGGAATGAAGGTGTAGCCGGTGATTCCCAGTGAAACATCGTACTTGTCCTGATTCATGAAAGAGATGCTTTCCCAATTGCGGGAAAACTTGTGCTGAATGGTCTGTCTGAAGCCCGCGACAATGGATGTGATAGGCATCATTCCCACACCACGTCCACCGTAAACGCGTTGCAATTCATAACGCAGGGGAGCAGTGAGCAGATCTCCTTCGATGATGGAATCACTGAAGTAAGCAATGCGTATCTGTTTGTCACGTTTTGCGAAGGCAGAGGGCTCAAATAGAGGACTTTGCCCGGCAAGAGGTTCCATCGCCCTCAATTTTTTGATAAACGGGCGGAGTTCTTTTGAGGCATGTTCCGGGGTTTCAAGTTGCATTGTGATACTATCCGCTGGGGCCGGTTTTTGGAACAGTGTTTCAAACCATCTCATTTTGCGGATAGGGAAGATGTCGTTGCTATATGCCGGCAGTAATCTGGCCAGTATTCCCGTAAAAAGCGCCGCCATCAACACGAGGGCGGCGGGTCTGAGAAAATCACGGTTCATAGAAGCACGAGTCCAATCTCTACGATCAGCTTAATGCAGGATTTCCCGGATTCTTTCGATCAGCGATGCGCAATCCAATCCATAGGCTTGATACAATTCCTCCGATTCGCCGGATACAGGATACGAGTCCACACCCAAACGGATCAGGCTGGCTCGGATATCGTTTTCTACCATTAGTTCTGCGATAGTAGTGGCCAGGCCACCATTGATGCTGTGGTCTTCCACGCTGATGATCGGGCCCTTGCGAGCAGCTTCGGCTATCAGGTTCACCGGAATCTCCAAAGGACAGGATACCGCGATCAATTCTACAAAAAGTCCTTCTTCGCGCAAGGTATCAACTGCTTTCAAAGCACGCGCAGTAGGTGTACCGCACACAAAGACGCTACCCTTGTCTCCTATGCGCAAGACATCGGCTTTGCCATAATCGAAGCAATAATCCGTATTATAAAATATCTCACCTTCCTGATCTTTCAGAATAGGTAGTTTCGAGCGGCCCATAGTAACAATATAGTTGCCCGGTTTGTCGATTAGCCAACGGATTACGCGGTCGGTCTGGTTAGCATCAGCGGGGCAGATGATTCTGGTATCAAAGAGATTGCGGGCCAGAGAGATATAGTCTACACATTGATGTGTTTTGCCATCCGCACCCACATCGATGCCAACGTGAGTTACCACGGTTTTCAGGTTTGTATGGTTGATATCGTTCAAACGCTGCATATTGTAGGTTTCGTCAATGCCGAAGACACCGAAATCGGACCAAAAACACTGTATAGCCATGGTGGACAGGGCACCGCTAAGCACAGCAGCATGATGTTCCATTATCCCTGTCTGTAAAAAGCGTTCCGGCAGGGCGTCACGGAATTCACCTGTTTTCACACTACCGGCAAGATCACAATCTACTACTACTATGGGACTTTCGTTATTCTCATTTAGTTTTCCCAGATCAGCGACAGCTTTGCCCCAGGCGCTGCGACAATCATTTTCGGTGCTGTACAACACGGGTTTTCCCGGTTTCAGCCTTAGTTCAGGATGAAAGTCCACTTTGGCCTCACTATCCTTTGGCACAAACGCTTCGCGCAGCTTGCGGTACTTGCTGAGATCATTTACTGCGCCAAGCTCTGCCAAAGCTTCAGCACACTGCTCGTTTGATAGCGTTGATCCGTGGTATTTAGCTTTGTTTTCCATGAAGCTGACCCCTTTGCCCATCACGGTGTGAGCCAGAATCATCACAGGTTTTCCGGCATCACGCGCGGCATCCAGAGTCTGAAGTATCTGGGCAATGTCGTGGCCATTAACTTCCATCACCTGCCAGCCGTCGGATTCCCAATTTCTGCGGATGTTTTGCGGCATCACGTCATGAATGGAACCCGATATCTGCAATTGATTGTAATCCACTATCGCTGTAAGATTATCCAATTGAAATTTTGAAGCAAAGCGCCGGGCTTCGCTCAATTGACCCTTTTGCTGTTCACCATCCCCCATCAGGACATATACGTGACTGCCCAATTTCTTGATCCGGGACCCGATGGCGAATCCACAAGCCGCGGAAAGGCCTTGTCCCAAGTTTCCGGAGCTCCATTCCACCCCGGGAACGTCTCGTTCGATGTGACCCTCAAAAATGCTGCCATACTTGCGGAATTGCGAGATTGCATCTTCCAGAGGGAAGTAACCCATGATGCCCAAAGTGCTGTATACAGCGGGGGAGATGTGACCAATGGAGACAACCATGCGGTCTCTTTGTTCCCAAGAGGGATATTCGGGATTGTGGCGCATGGTATTGTATATACTCAAGAGCATGTCTATGCTGGACATAGAGCCACCCGGATGTCCGCTGCCGGACAGAGTAGTCATATGCAAAATTGCTTGCCGCGCTGTTAAGGCTTGGTATGTAATCTTGTCGATGAGTTCAATTCTACTCACTTTATTTACCTCATTTATTATTATTATCAGATTGATGTGCTAGTATTCCAAATACTAATGCCAGACTAAATATGCGCGTTTAAGGTCAAGGAAAAAATACGGGAATCAGACTTGTCACATTCTCGAGACTTCTATGAGTGACATAAACATCCCTCGATAGTGTGTTTGGCTAAATTCGACAAGCTATTTGGGAATTCTGGCGTTTGACAAGGGATAACAATGTAACACATTGGGACTAAAGATATTCAGCTCATCATTCTGCTCTCAACTTGTTATGAGCGGATCTTTCTGGAGAAATACCGATTAATCTTCCAAACCTGCCCTTTATAATAACTGCACTACATAATAAAAGTATCCAGTTAGCGTTTCAAATATTGCCGAAGATTGACAGATGCTCTGTTGAGAAAACGTCTGAGCAATATCCTTCTCTTTGTTATGAGCTTTTCTCTACTCCCGTAGTAATATAGTCAGTTGAAGAAAAGTGGCTACCGGTGCAAAAGATGTTGACATATATCGGCTCATTGTAAATAATGAAATTTGTAGTATGGCCTTGCATTTATTTTGAGTGACGAGTGTTATCAGCTACCTTCAGACAACCAGTGAAACAATGACCAGGAATCTACACCAGCATTAGGGACTTATATTACTGGTATCCACCTCTGCCGAAAGCAAGACCGAAGAAATTGCGCAGAACGAGATTCAAGTGAGAGAATTAGCATAGATAGCATAATGGCAAATCATGCCAAATATTAGCAAGGAGACAAGACATGAAAACAAAAGCATTGATCACGATCTTGCTGCTGCCATTCAAAGCGCTCAGTTTGTCGCAAAACTTCATGTTTACGTAATTGCTATTTGCTCTCAAAGACCTTCATAGAAAAGAAGTGTTCGTACAATTGGCTTTCAGCTTTTTGTGATGTTGGAATTTTCAGACTAAGGATTTAGGGATTAAAACAAAGTAGGCGGTTTGCCCAAAAATTGTCCAATGACATTTTTAACAAACCGCCTGAAACCTTGGTGGAGCATAGCGGGATCGAACCGCTGACCTCATGACTGCCAGTCATGCGCTCTCCCAGCTGAGCTAATGCCCCAAAACTGAGCGAATATGTTTGTACACACTTTCCGGACTCATATTTTTGTCAAGCATAAAATGGCGACCGTTCCCTCATGCTTGATCTATGCGGCTGTAATGCATCGTGTTAGGCCATTTCATGCATATCTTTATGATGCCAAACATCGGCTATTAGTAAAAAAATACTTGTGTAAAATGCCATAGCTAGAAAAGTGACTCTCTAAAGAATATTACGATCCATTGTGGAGGATATAATGCTCGAAGACTTGAGAAAGAAACAGAAAGTCATCATCTATTTTGTGGCCATCATCTTCATCTTGGGGATGGGAGCCGTTGGAGTTGTGGAGATTTTCACACCAAAGCCATATGTTGGCAAAGTTGCAGGCACGAAGATCAGTTTTGAGATGTATCAAAACAAAATTCAAGAGGTGTATGCCAGATATAGCGAAAGCAACCCCAATCAACCGATTGATGACGGCACCCGCCAAAACCTGGAAAACCAAGCCTGGCAGGAGCTGGTGGATGGAATCCTCTGGGACAAGCAAATCAAAAAGCACAAAATTAAGATCAAAGACGACGAGATCCTTACTGAAATGCAGAACAATCCGCCTGAGGATCTCATGCAAAATCCCGCATTACAAACAGAAGGAAGATTTGACCCCAGTAAGTATATAGCAGCACTAAAGAACGATCCCAATCTGTTTGTGATCCTGGAAGACTATTATAAAAGCTACCTGCCCCGCAAACGCCTTCAAGATAAGATTATGGCAGATGCCGGGATCACTATGGACAGCTTGAAAGCGGAATACATCAAAGAAAACGATATCGTACGCGGCAAAATGATCTTCTTCGATTACAATACTATCAAGGATGTAGAAGTAAGCGACGAGGACATCCAGAAGTATTATGACGATAATAAAGAAGAAGAGTACAAAAAGGGCCCCGCGTCCAGAATGCAATACCTCGTCTTTGAGGAGAAACCTTCAGACGAAGACCTCGCGGAAGCCAAAAAGAGTGCCGATCAACTGGCTGCCAGAGCCAAAGCCGGTGAAGATTTTGCCCAATTGGCAATGGATTACTCTGATGATCCCGGTTCCGGACAGAACGGCGGATCGCTGGGAGTATTTGGAAAAGGCCAGATGGTTCCGGAATTTGAAGCAGCTGCTTTCAACCTGAAAGAAGGCGATATATCGGATCCCGTCAAGAGTGATTTTGGTTGGCATATTATCCGCGTGGATCGCATTGTAAGCACAGATCCAGCCAACCCACAGGTAGAAGCCAGACACATATTGGTGAAGGTGGAAGCCAGCGAGACCACCAAGATCGAGATTGCCGAAAAGGCTCAGGAAGTCCGGGATATGCTGAAAAAGAAGAAGATGGACGATGTCGCCAAAGAACTGGAGATGGAGCCTCAAGACAGCGATTGGGTAGCTCATGATGCGCAATATATCGCCGGAATCGGTCAATTGCCCCAGATGATATCCTGGATGGCAGAAGCCAAGAAAGGCAAAGTGAGTGAAGTTATCAGAGATCAGCAAGGTCGCATGATCGTGGGAAAGATCACAGAAAACGTGAAAAGCTACTACGAAGATTTTGACAAAGTGCGTCCTCGCATACGCTATGAACTGGAAAAAGAGCAAAAAATAGCCAAAGCCAAAGTGAAAGCCGATGAATTTGCCGCCAAATACGATCCTTCCGAATACTTCGATAAAGCCGAGGCTGAAGGTTGGAAAGTATATGACGTAAACAACTTCAAACGTGGGAACAGCGCAGCCGGAATCGGCATCTCAGAGATGTTTGCTGATGCAGCCCTGAAGCTGAATGAAGGCGAGATCAGCCCCGTGGTACACGACCCCAAGGGAAGCTACGTCATCAAGGCCGAAAGCCGTACCAAACCGGACATAGCTGCTTTTGAAAAAGATACCGACAAGCAGAAAGAAATTCGCGAGAAAATGGAAAACCTGGCCTTCTCACGCTGGTATCAACAGATGCGGGAAGACGCCAAGATTGAAGACCGTCGAGCCGAATTTGGCTTGTAATATCTGAAACATCCGGCTGAATGCCGTTAGATAATGGATGCGGAAGCCCGGATGGTTTTCGCATCCTTTACTTTCATAAGGAGAATAGCATGAGCAAACTGATGACAAGCGTCAGCGGAGTACGGGGGATATTTGGCGATACCCTCACACCGCCTGTAGTGCAAAAATACGTGGCGAGCTTTGCCGCCATGCAGAAAAAAACTTTTGGCAAAGGCAGGATCATCATTGGCAGGGACAGCCGTACCACCGGTCTGGCGATGATGCACAACATCGCATCCACCATCATGAGTATCGGCCTGGACGTTACAGATCTGGGTGTCGTTTCCACTCCCACGGTGCTATTGGCAGTGGAGGAAAGCGATGCCATCGGCGGAATCGCGATCACTGCATCCCACAATCCCCCGCAGTGGAACGCGATGAAGTTTGTGGATCAAGATGGCATGTTCCTGGCCCCGGACAAAGCTGCCAGGTTTCTGCAAGATGTGGATCAACCGGTTACTTGGGCAGATTGGCAGTCCGTGGGCAGCATGAATACAGATTTTGATGCCATTCAAAGGCATATAGATAAAGTGCTGAACATTCCCTATCTGAATGTGGAAGCCATCCGAAAGCAACGGATAAAAGTGGTTCTAGATTCCGTGAATGGAGCTGGAGGCTTGATCTCACCGGTGTTGCTGAAAGCACTGGGTTGCACGGTAGTCGGGATTAATAGCGAGCCTACCGGAGTGTTTGCGCATCCGGCAGAACCGCTAAATCACAATCTTACACAGCTTGAGGATGCGGTAAAGGCTCATTCCGCTGACATCGGTTTTGCCACCGATCCGGATGTTGACAGACTCTCGATCGTGGATGAACATGGCAGATGCATCGGAGAAGAACTCAGTGTGGTTCTGGCGCAATGCTTTGTATTGCCAAAGAAACGCGGAGATATCGTGGTAAATCTTTCCACCTCAATGCTCAGCGAGGACATCGCTGCCAAATACGGTGTGAAAGTCCATCGTAGCAAGGTGGGGGAGATCAATGTGGGTAAAAAGATGCAGGAGATTTTGTCCCCGATCGGCGGTGAAGGCAATGGCGGCATCATCTGCCCGGAAGTACACTATACCCGCGACGCACCTGCCGGAATGGCTCTGATCCTAGGACTGCTGGCCGAAAGTGGCAAGACCGTATCGGAATTGGTACAAGAACTGCCAAAATACTATTTTGCCAAAGATAAACTGGAGCTTAATCCCTCAGATATGGATGGAGCCATGGCAAAAGTGCCTACCATTCTGCAAGGTTACCGGATCGATACCCAAGATGGCATCAAAGGCACGAAAGACAAACATTGGATTCACATCCGCAAATCCGGCACGGAGCCCATTATTCGAGTATATGTGGAGAGCGAAAGCCAGGCATGCAGCGATCAACTCTGCCGGCAGACCATTGCCAAATTGAAACCTTAAGCCCTATATAGAGATAGCTGATAACACAGTATAGAGGTGCTGATGGCAAGGTTCAGAGATTCCATACTTCCTTGCATCCTGATTTTAAGGCGTTCATCTGCCATTGCCATCAGTGCCCTGTCCACTCCGTGAGCTTCACTGCCCAGGATAAATATCTCAGGACCTGCAGAGGGCAGATATTCCTCCAGCGCTGTGTCCGCGTTCATATCCAGCACCAATTTGCGCGCATTTATAGCGCAAAGAGCATCAATATCCAACACTTGCCAGGCTACGGCATAAACCGCGCCTAAAGACGCGCGCACAACCTTGGGATTGGCAAGCTCACAACTAGCGGGAGACAGAAAGATAGCATCCATCCCAAAAGCTGCGGCAGTGCGGAAGATCGTGCCCAGATTGCCGGGATCGGAAACCCTGTCCAGATATAAAGCCCGGTGAAAGCTTTCAACACCCGGGCGGGGCAAAGGATACAAACCGGCTATTCCGGATGGGTGCCCACTATCGCAGATGCGTTTGAGTTCATCTTCACTGCACAATGAAGTAGGAATATCATCAATTCTATCGAACATGGGATTTGTGGTATACAGCTCCACTGCGTTTATTCCGTATATGTGTAACTGATCTATCAGCCTTTGGCCTTCCACCACGAACATGCCAATATCTTTACGATACTTCTTCTGTTTCAGTTTTGCTATTTCAGAGATTCTGGCCTTGGATATTCGTTCAATTTGACGCACCGGATAGCTCCTTGTTTATCAGTTATCTACAGACTTATCCACAGTTAAAAGTGGATAAGTGAGAAACGCTAAATAGTTGTTATATATATACATGCATATATTCCATATATGGGCTGAAGTACTTATCCACATCTTATCCACATCGTTATAAGCGCCTGTCTTTTTACAAGATAGCAAGCTTGCTCCTGAGGCGCTTGCCTTTAGCTCTATACTCTATTATATACATTCCCCTTTTCAGAGAGCCAAAGCCGGGGATATCTTGCAGCATGATGCTCCCCACAGGATCCATCAGCGTGTCGGAGCTGAATGAAACCAGCTTTTGCCCTTTGATGTTATAAAGAGAAAGCTGTGCGCTATCTATATTGTCAGCTTCCAGATACCAATCCAAAAAAGCGGGGTAACCTGTTTTTACAGGATTTGGGCGGACTACCAGGCTTGCCACGGGCATTTCTCGCTCATAATCGATGCTAAGTGTCTGCGATGCATTGCCGGACTGATCAAGCGCGTATATCCGGCAATTCCCGGAGCTGTCGATAGGGAAGCTGACTTGGAAATCACCGGCGTACATCGGGGGGTAAAGCCAAATATCGGCATGATCACTCTGCACATGATAATACAAAGAATCCACATCTACCGGTGCTTCAAAATGTAGATGCAGACGGCCATGGTATTGATATTGACGCTTCAGTTTCGGCGCTGCGGGAGCGTACTGATCGTCTCCCAGAGCGGCATTCACTACACTTAACCATGAGCTTTGCGCAAAAGCAAGCTGCATGTATATTTCCCAAACTGTAGCAAAATTGTAACGGACATCGGGAAACCATATTGCGAGACTGCTCAAATCCGGCTGGTAGTAGGTGCTGGAATACGCGGATGCTATTATGAGCTGTTCCAAATGTTGCAAAGCCAAGGAGCTTTGTTGGGGCAGGATAGCGTATTCAATTATTCTCGTAAGCATCTGTTTCATATCCACATCCGCGTAAGCAGTATTCATATCGTAGAGATCTTCGCGTATCTTCATCAATTGAGTTGCGTAGAGCTTGAGCTTGCGAGAGTAACCGGCAAAGAAATCGTAGAAACTGTTTAGTTCCGAAGTATCTATGGCGGAGCAGCTTATGTTCAAAAAGTAGTTGGATGGATTATTCTGTGTTCCGGGTAGATAGTGTTCCAGATACAAATTTGGGATTTGAGAGGCCACTGAGTGGGGATCTTGGGAAAAGAGAGGGATCATCGTCTGATATGGAAAACCTTTCACAGGTACCAGATCCGCAGAACCTATGATGTAATCCGCAAAATGCCTCAATTCATATGCGATCTCTATGCTTTGCATACTACAGGCATCAAACAGCAAGATATCCAGTTTCGGTACACCGGAAAACGCTGCACTAAGCTCGCCATTGGCTACCCTTATCGCGTTTCCACTTTCTTCGTCTACAGAGATGTATTTATTTTGCTTGTACCAGCTATCGCCATGAGACCAAATGATCAGCATCTTTCGGGAAGCCGGGTAATTATCGAAACCCCATAACATGAATTCTTGCAAAGTATGGGGATCGCCGCTGTCAACCGTTCCTAAGCTTTGTAATATGCGGGAATTGAAACCGGCTTGTGGTTTATGTTCGATTTTGTAGCGCTTAGCTCCACTTTCGGGTAGATCCAACTGTACGATCAAGTTTAACCCGGCAGCTTGTTCTATTTGCTCCATATCTTGCAGATTTTCCAGCGCTTGAGCGGCGAGATCGTTGTCGGCTCCCATATAGATCAATACAGTCCAGTCTTCGGCAAAAAGAGCCGTGCAAAAAAAAATCAGACCCAAGAGCAAGTATTGTCGTTTCATGAGGATAAAGAGCGAAATAAAGCAGGAAATCCGGTATGGCGCACCGGATTCCCCAAGCATTTGTCGCAAGATTATTTATTAGTAAGTATAGTCCATGGCTTCTTCCTGGCCTTTCAGCACCCGGATACCGCCCTGACATAGCGCTTCCATCTCTTTTTCGCCGGGATACAGGTGAATATTGGCGATAAAGGAGCAGCGCGTTTGGATCTCGTTCACGATAAAATCGTTGTATACCAAACCTCCGGATAGGAAGATGGCGTCCACCTTTCCGGAAAGCACGGTAGCGCAAGCTCCAATTTCTTTGGATACTTGGTAACACATCGCCTGAAGGATCAGTTTTGCTTTTTCATCCCCTGCCTGGATGCGTTTATTTACTTCGATTCCGCTGTCTGTGCCCAGATATGCCATCAATCCGGCGGTCTTGGTAAGGTATGTTGTGAGCTCTTTTTTCGTGTATTTGCCGCTGTAAGCCAGGTCCAGCAAATCGCCAATGGGTAAAGCTCCGGCTCGCTGAGGGGAGAAGGGCCCCATCCCCAAAAGCGCGTTGTTCACATCTACCACTCTGCCACCTTTGATTGCCGCTATAGAGATGCCTCCGCCCATATGGACGCCGATGAGATTTACATTCGCAATATCTTTACCCAGTTCTTTGGCCATCAACCGCGCAATATAGCGGATATTGAGGGCGTGCAACAGGCTTTTGCGTTCTATCTCCGGAATGCCGGATATTCTGGCTATATCGTCAAATTCATCCACAACCACCGGATCCACGATGAAGCCGGGAATGCCAAGATCTTCGGAGACAGCATTGGCTATGAAGGCACCCAGGTTTGACGCATGAATGCGTCCCCATAGCGCAGGATCCTGCAGATCGCGCATCATGCTCTTGCCGATCTTCATGGTGCCACCGCTAACCGGCCGCACCAATCCGCCTCGACCTACAACGGCGTGCAGGCTTTTGGGATCAACGTTGTTTTCACGCATGGCTTCCATAACCAATCCCTTGCGGAAATCGTGTTGTTCGATGATTCCGCCAAATTTGTCCAATTCTGCCGGATCATGGCGCAGAGTCTTTTCAAACACAGGTTGATCATCGTCGTAAACCGCTATCTTGGTAGAAGTTGAGCCGGGATTAATCGCGAGAACGCGGTAGGTCATAATACCTCCAGAGAGTAATAAATATGTTTTTTACCAAATTCGCTATTTGCGGTATCTTGTCAACAGTTTTAGTCCAAAATACTATTCCGGCGGACTGATCCGGGAAAAATCCGAAAATTGCGACGTTATCACTCTCCATTATTACTGTGGTTTGTGTCTCCTTGTGTCTGTCAAATGTGTCTGTCCATTGAGCTGCCCATTAGAAATAGTGTTTATCTCATATTTTCTCCCTCTATTGATGGCGTTCATCACTTCTTTATCAAGCCTTCATCAAGCGTTAATTATTAACGCTTGATTAACGCTTGATGAAGGCTTGGTTAAGGATACGCTCAGAGGGTGAAAAAGAGCTGATAAAGGTATAATACAGAGTCTCAAGTAATTTTGCAAATCGTATCACATTCGTTGCAAATCTGCTGAAAATGGGAGAGGGGAGTATCACGATTTTTGCAAATGAGTATCACGACTTCTACAAATGGGAGTATCAAGTAATTTTGCAAATGAGTTTCCATATCTGAATACAGGCAAAGACGTTAAGTGTTTGAGTGCTCCAATTCGATAAAATATGGGTGAGTATCACGATTTTTGCAAATTTCTGAGGGATGAGACGCGTGCCTCTGAATACAAAATATCGTGGGGAGCACCGGGCGGTGTCCCCACGACTCGGAGGGCATTCTATGTAGGGTCTGTAGGCTGTATGCAATGTGAGATAAGGCTGCATTTCTGTCAATAAAGATTCTTGCACATCCTTTATCATATTGAGCGGAAAGGACTTGACCACGGTTGCGAGGGGTGTACAGTAGACCCATTAATTAACAGTCGGGTAACCGAGAAGGAGATCAAGATGACCAAGCAGAACAAGAATCGCAAGGAGCAGGCAACGCTGGAGCAGATGGCAGGATCAGGCAGCCAGATCGTAATAATGAGAGAGGATGGTTAGGAGCAGCCAATTGAAGAGATAATCGAATCCAAGACCGGATTATGCGATTATCCTTTTGATAAGGACTTTCACTACAAGAACTGGTGGAATCAATTCCGAGGCCCCTGGCTCAAGTCAGAGACCATGACCGATGAGCAGATCAGGATCAAAGCAGACGATGCCTGGGAATGCGGAGATTACAAAGAGATGATCAACTTGATGGCAGAGCTGATCTGCAGGCTTCAGCAGAAGTAAATCCCTATACCTTATATATAGAGCCCGGTTTTTTTATGCCGGGTTTCTCTTTCGGGTAGTCTATGGTGTGTCTTTGGCGATGGCAAGGATCTGGTACTTGGCTTCTTCTCCTTCAAATTGAGCTCCGATACCGATCGTGATGGTTACCTGTCCCTTATCGGTCTTGGCATTGTCGATGAAGAGATGTGCGTTGCACATGCCGCAGCCAGTCCAAAGCCCAGAGCGGACAAGGCACCGACTGCAATACCGATTATCCCTGCTACGGGGTTCATGGCTACCTGCAGAGCATGATAGGCAGCAGTCAAAGCAGTGATGGTTGTAGTAATAGTGCCGATCAATGGAATCGCTACTACTATCCCAGCAACGAAGCCCTTCATGACCGGAGATAGGCTGTTGTAGGCATCCATGAGCAGCTTTAGGCCATTGAGCGGAGGATTGATCAGAGTAGTGAGCATATCGCCAACTGTCTCTTGGATGTCACCCCAGCCATTGGCATTCTGCAGCCTGAGATCAGCCAGAGCAGTTGCAGTTCCGCCATAGTCCTCACCTAGCTTCTCCACCAGATATGATACCCCTTCTGTCTTCAAGCGAGTATCATCCAACTCGATACCGTATCTGCCCAACATCTCAGTATGCCCATTCAAGGCCCGACCCATAAGATCAAATGCACTTTCCACGCTCATCCCGGTGGCTTTATTGACCTAAATCAAGGTTTATGGTTAAAAATCAAATCAGTGTGTTTATAAGAGCCGCAAGGGGGTTAATAACGTTTTTATTAGCAAATAAACGTATGTGAAATAATGCTTTACAAATTTTATTGCACACAGGAAGCGCATAATTTAGAGATTTTACGCATCCCCCCGAAATTAATG
>DHSO01000028.1 GCA_002410505.1 Cloacimonetes bacterium UBA5284
AGGCGTCAATCAATCATTGAACGGATCTTGACCTCAGTACAAATCGTAAATTCTACATCCTACATTCTACATCCTACATTCTACATTGTAAATTGTAAATCTGTATAAATCCGCGTTCTATTCAACCCTGAATACAGCTTCGCCGCGTCACTTATGCAGTGAAGATGGAATTTATGGCAAGCGAATCGGGATTAGCCTGGGTGTCAATGATTTTCGAATTCGCAGATTTTGCAAAATCAGATTTCGCTAGTTTTGCCTCATGATTCAGTTTTTTTCTGAACTGATTGGAAGCTGTTTGAACATGCTATCAGATGGCAGAATGGCGCTTCTACACCCAGAACTACGCTAACATCACCGGAATTGTCCCAATCCTGTCCCTCATACAGTTTATGAAGGGATTAGTATCCCTATGGATCTTTGCAGTAAATAGAGTGATAATTGTATATCTACCGTGCTAAAACACTCCTCTGACAAACGGTGCTGCAACGGCGAGGGCGGGGACAGGGAAATCTGTCCCCAATCCGCCTGAAACACATGCCAATCCAAAGCGCCGCAAAACCGATAGAATGCTATGCTGCCAATAAACTCCTTGACTTGCAGTTTAGCTATAATTGAATGGCATAAATTGAATTGGTGGAATTTAAACAGCATGATATCTATCTTTATTGACCGTAAATTAGAACGATTTACACGAGAAATTCGCTATAGCTTCGATTTCATCTTCCAGGTGCTTGGCTTCGCACATCGCTACGTGGCCGATCCGGAAGCTTTGAAGCCGCAAGACATCGTAATTCTCTACAGCTTAAATGAACCTGACGAAGAGCAGATCAAGGCTTTGGCGCGTCACTATATAACGATATACATAGCCTGCGACACAAAGCTTTATGAGCCGGGCGGATTGAATCCGGAATCCTTGCGGCGCTATATGAAGGAAAAAAAGCTCTTGTATCCCACGCAAATCATCTGCAGCCGCGGCTTCAACAATGTTGCTGAAAACTACATCGATAAAGAATTCTGCGGGGGCAAGATCAATTTTGACTTGGTAGGCAACGTGTTTTACCATATCTCTGCCCGGGAACGTGGCTACTATTCCGGGGCCGAGGGGGCAGAGCGTTTTGAGGAGGAAGGCAGTGCCTTTTATACGCATCGCAATACACCCACCGTGGATAGTTTACTGTGGCTATTGGAATCCATGATCAAAGAGCATGCCATCCACAAAAAACAAGCTTTGGCGCAGAAATGCCTGTGGCCGGAAGCGCAGACTGCGGCGGTGCTGCTCTCGCATAGTGTGGATGATCTGCAAAAGTGGAATCTGCCCTCGCTGATCCTGTCTATCGCGGACGATTTTACGATGCTTTTCACCCTCAAATTTCGACAACTGTTCCATGCTCTCTGGGGTAAGATCCAGTATCTCTTCACAAATTATGAATTGTATTGGAATTTCGATGAGTTCCAAGATCTGGAGCGGGAAAACGACTGTCATTCCACCTTCTTTTTGGGTACAGACGAGTGTGAAGATCTCGATTATGGTCTGGAAGATCCCGATCTGCAAGAAGAGATTCAGAAGATCATCGGCAGAGGCAATGACATCGGTTTGCTGCTGGCCAATGACAAGATCAATCGCGACGAGATGATGAGCCGCAAACAGGTGATGCTGCATCAATTAGCCCGTGATCAGATCGGCATCCGCCAAATGAACTACAGTCAAAACAACGAGATCCGCACTCTGCACGATAAGATCAGTCCGCTCTACAGCCAGAGTTCCGCATTCAAGGACAGTCCCGGCTTTTATGACGGCACCACCTTCCCCTTCCATCCCTGGACCGGAGGCAAGGCCGGATACCTGATCTTGCCTACTACATATCGAGATCAGTATCTGCGCGTAAATAAACACAAAATCCTGGCACTCGACGACGCCAAAAACCAGATCAAAAGCTATTTCCATCAGATTCAACGGACTCACGGCATCTTCGCGCTGGATTTCTCTTTGGCCTCCTACAGCGATATTCACTATTGTCACAAGCTTTATTCCTATCTTTTGGCGCTGATAAAGTCCGCTCCCACCTGGATTAGCACAGCGCGCGAATTAAGTTTGTGGTGGGAAAAGCGGAGCCGGGTAACCATCGAAGAGGGTGAATATGAGATCTCCGTGTATTTCGATGACGACATGGATCACTTTTGTTTACAAGTATTTATAGATGGCAAAATCCGAGAGATCGATGGAGCTAAGGGCAAAATCGACGGCAACATCGTGAGATTCACCAACCTGAAGGCAAAATCCTTTGCCATCATCAGATTTGGAAAATGAAGAAGAAAATCCTGCATCTGCAGCTTTTACCATTACTTAGTGGGGCACAACGCTTTTCGTTGCATCTGCTGGATGGCTTGCCCAAAGATGAATATGAGATTTTCGTGGCTGCCGGGGCAGGTGGAGAATTTGAAGACGCGGTGCATATAAGAGGCTGGAACTATATTTCCATTCGTAGTTTTCGGCATCGAATATCCCTATTGGACATTGCCGCTTTCTTTGAAATAATGATCATTATGCGCACATACCGCTTTGACATCGTGCACACAAATTCATCCAAACCGGGCATTTTGGGACGCCTGGCAGCGCGCCTTTTGAAGATAAAGAGAATCGTTCATACCGCGCATGGAACCGCATTTCAGGAATCACAGAGCTTGCTTTTACAACGCTTTTACATGATGATGGAAAAGCTGGGCAATGCTTTGGGAGATTACACGGTATTTGTAAACAATTCAGATCGGATCCGCTGTGTGGAACTCGGTTTGATCCCTGCAGCCAAGGCGATCACCATCTACAACGCAGCGCTAGCAACCGGCGCGGATACTCCCCTTGCAGCGAGGGCGGAAAAGCCGTCTGGAATGGTGACAATCGGCTCCACGATACGCTTTTCGGATCAAAAGAATGTGCTGTCCATGGTGATTGCCGCGTGCTTTGCCTGCAAGCGCGAGCAAAGATTGAGATTCATCTTCCTGGGCGATGGCGAGCATTATGATCTCTGTCGCAGCATTGTAGCATCACATCAGCTGAACGGCCGCATCCTGCTTCCCGGCTGGGATTCCCGGGTGGAACCGTGGTTAGCGGTGTTTGACGCTTTTGTGCTGTATTCCCGATGGGAGGCCATGCCCTACAGCATTATCGAAGCCATGCAAGCGGGATTGCCCGTTATCGGCTCCGATATCCCTTCGATTTGTGAACTGGTGGTGCCGGAAAGTGGCTGGCTGGTGCCTTTGGACGATGAAGAAGCGCTTACTAAATGCCTGGTGGAGATTGCGCGAAATCCCGAATTGATAAAAGAAAAGGGGAAATACGCGCGGGAATACATAAATGGCATCAGCAACCATGATGAGATGATTCGAGCATATCGCGCCCTGTATGAAAGAAACGATAGCCCCGGAGGGGCGGCAGTTGA
>DHSO01000005.1 GCA_002410505.1 Cloacimonetes bacterium UBA5284
AAAATCGAAGGGTAGAAACTGCCTCTACGGAGTTTCGGAATGCTTACGCTTATAGGCCCCAATCCTGTGCTGAGAGGCTCTTTACGCTCACGGTAGCCATTGCGGTAGTTGATTCTTTGTTCTGTGCGTTGATAGTGCTCTGCTCCCAAGATGTAACTCATCTCTGCCTCAATTATCCTCTGGATGCCGTTTTCCAGCACTTTTACAAAATCTCCCGGCATTGCCGTACGAAATAACTTGACCAATTCTGCTCTTTCATCTTTCTTTCGCTTTGGTTGAGTCATGATCTTCTCCTTGTTCTTTAGTTTTTTGCTTAAAACCATCAAAACAAAGAGTGGGATCCGGCTCAACCTTTTTCTTCATCTGGCTGACTCCAATTTACACCAACCTTTGAGACACTACCCATTCAAAGTCGACGCATCTACAGTTATAGTTCTGGGGATAACATAGGTCCCCATAACTGAACTCATAATAACGACAAAAATCATAGTCGTAATCAAGCGTTTCATGGTTTTCTCCTATCTGGTCTTAACGATTTTTTTGAGCTGCCTGGTCGCGCTACTACCGCGAAGGAGATAGATGCCTTTGGGGCTTGGCTTCCCTCCGTTGTCTTTGCCGTCCCAGACAGTTTCACCTTTGGTCAGTTCCAGAGAACGGATTAACTGACCTTTGATATTGAAGATCTCAATGCTGTTACCTTGGATAGGCAATGAGTTGTCTTGTTTGATCTTGATCTTTATTTCATCTTTCATGGGGTTTGGATAAGCCGATATTATCGTTGCTGGAGGGATTTGAACTTCATCCACCACCGGTACCTGCCCATTGGGCAGCAGCTTGGTGATAAGCTGGGTCTGAATATCGCCCCAAGCCCAGTACACGCAACCTTCGCTGTCCTTTGCAAGTAGTGCCGTTGATACCATGCCGATACCTTCAACATGGATATTGCTAAGGTTTCCCCCCTCCTGTTGCCATGTCCAGTACAATTCTCCGCTTCCGGAGTGGTTGACAAGTATGGCATCCGAATACAATGTACCACAAATCAACACTTCATTTTCGTGTGTTAAAATTGAATGCGGCCACAGAACAATGTCAGGATCAACACTGAACATATAGCTTAGTTCATTGTTGTGTAAAAGATAAGCTTTGATAGCAGTGTCTGGGAAGACTCCAAATGGACCCACGATCAGATATCCCGAGTTGTATGGATTGTTAGCCACTGCAAGAGAAGACATGTTGTTGAGAAAGTATCCAGGCACATCAATGCGGTTGATGATGTTACCCATGGGATCAACCTCCAGTATTGTTGCCGTACCAATGTTCAATTGACAGGTAATGAGGATATTGCCATTATCCATGAGTGCCAGATCATAAGCTTCCGCTCCCTGTTCCTGATGGGGGCTACTGGCATCCAATGGGTAATAAGCAGTGGCAAGCGTATCTCCAATAGCTGAAAAGCGGTAGAAGCAAGCAGATAGTCCTTGCAGGCTGGTGTATGTCTTGCCAACTGCCACGATCTCATTATTGGGAATTCGCATGGCTTTGTTGAAGCTGATCCGCCGATAATTTTGGATGTAGGGCTCTTCTGAAAGGAGAGTGAAATTTCCGCTACTATCAATCGACCATAATTTGATGTATTGATCAGAAGCCAGCACGGTAGTAATAAAGGTAACGGCATCGTTTTCATCAATATCAACTCCTGTGATTGTAAGAAATAATCCTGTACCACCCATCAATTGTCGCCAGAGTAGATTACCCGATGGATCAAGTTTGGTGATGCTTAGATACTGTGTATGTGGCCCGTAATTGTAATCTAAGTTTCCCAGAACAACCACGCTTTTATCGGAGCATACAAAGATGGACCTTGATGATATCGCGCAATCTTCAAAATATTCAGAATAGACATATCCGCTTTGGGCAAATGCTATGCTGCTGATGGCCAGGATAAAAATGCCAATTAACACTCGAAATGATGTGTTCATGATAAACTCCTTATTATATTGCCAAGTCGAAATCATAAAAATGTCGCTCATGGATAAGTCTCGTCCTGCAAGACCGCTTGCAAGCTATACTTTCCTGAACAAAGCAAGAAAATGAACCATAAGAAAACAGGCTATATGTGATATTTGTAACACGTCATTCTTACCTCTTAATTTTCTTGATCATCACTCCCGTACATTTTCATGAATGCCCACTCATCGTCAAGAACTTTTTCGTTTTTTTGTCGCATCCTTATGCATCCGTGTTTGTGTGAATACAGGGGACTACTTTCATTGCTCCGGATAGAGAATTCACTGACATCACAAGGAGACACAATGGAGGCTAACTTATTGGAACGCATGAAAGAACAACTGCTTAGGCATGAAGGTCTGCGGCTGAAGCCATATCGCTGTACAGCAGGCAAGCTGACAATAGGTATCGGGCGCAATCTCGATGATTGTGGAATATCCCAATCCGAAGCCTACGTCATGCTAATCAATGACATCATGAATTGCGAGAAGCAGCTTCAGTCAAAGATACCGGATATCTACAATGGTCTTGATGAAGTGCGGAAGTCTGTTCTGCTCAACATGTGCATAAGCATCCCACAAAGCCGCTTCGCTTCTTTGCGGGAACCCTGCTACCTCGGTATCAATGGTCTGCTTGGCTTCAAGAACACTCTCGTATTTGTGAAAGCCGGAGACTGGGAACGAGCCGCCAATAATATGCTTGTATCCCGTTGGGCAAAGCAGGTTGGAAGACGTGCGATTGAGCCATCTGAACTGATGAGGAAAGGCAAGTGATTCCGATCCCGGTCGAGACTTCAGATGTCTTGGCAGTGCTTAACCTGCCCAAGGAGATGGCTGATAACATCATCTTCAAAGAGCATGGAGGGCTTGTCTTGGAGACGATTCGAAGCCTTGTCTTGGAAAACTATTACCAGGATGCTACACGCAATGACTATCCTGATGATGATCCATTCCTGATCTCTTTTCGCCACACCCTAAATCCTTTGCAAGCAAAGTCTCCAGGGAACCCGTTTTTGGGTTCTGTTTCCTGATGCTGCAGAGCACCTGCGAGTTCCTCAATTTGAATGTCATTGAACTGGTCTTTGAGAGTATCGGCTAGCATCTCTTTGGTATAGCCCTGCTCAATGGCTTTGGACAGGATATCTGCGAAGTTCTGCCTGATGTCTGCTTCAAAGTGATTCCCGATCCAGAACAACTGCATAGCGCGTGTCCAGTTCTCTGTCGGTTGAACGGCATATCCCATTGGGACAGGTAGTCGCTCACTAAATGCCTGACACAGCAGTTTAATGAATGGGAAACCTGATAGAGGAACACATAAAGGCTCTTCGAGTGATCTTCCTGGGCTCCTCCTCCACTCCTCCTCCTCCTCCGGCTGACATCAATTCTCCAATCTTAGTGTATACTCTGTTGACAGTGTTAATCAAGTGGTCATCAAGCGTTAATCAAGCGTTAATAATTAACGCTTGATTAACGCTTGATTAAGAAGTGATGAACGCCGTAAACACTGCTAGAAATCGGTAGGACAATCTGGTCTTTCCTGATTTTAGTTGACAGCTAATTGAGGATGAATAATGAAACGTAAAGTGAGAAAAGCAGTTAAGTACTCTGAGTTTACTAAGGTCAATATAGGAGAAAATATGAACACTTACGAATGTCAATCAGTCGAACTAGTAGAAATTGTAATGGCTGGCTTTGATTGTAAGCCATTTAAAGATGACGATGATTCCTGTTACAGTGAATCAATCACCCCTCCAATTACTCCAATAGTTAAATAACAACGCATAGCCCCGCATTAATTATGTTAAGGAAAATAATTTTTAGACCTTTTACTTTTGTTGTCATTTTGATGGTGCTAATTGAAGCGATGATCTCAGTGTTGCCCCAACAAGCTTTTGGAATGCTAATTGATACTATTTCATCTAGTAATACTGATCTGACAAAATACATAATTTACCCGTTCGTAAAGCTCATTGCACAACTCTCAGATCTTCCACTAATGACACAATTATTTATCCTGTATCTATTGTTATCTTTGATCTCGCTATTTGTTTCAATATTAAGAGGATATTGCGTGACTTACAATGGAGAGAGAATATTAATTAATATTAGAAAGAAGCTATTTTCGAGCCTGATAAGAAGCAACTATTCATATCTTAACACTCTAACATCAGGTGAAACGACTTTAAGAATACTGTCAGATGTAGAAAATGTTAGGAATATCATTATTGGTCCTATTAATGGTTTGATAGTTGATCTTATCACGGTTTTCCTGATGGTGTTTATATGCTTTAGAATATCAGCAGAACTTTCAATACTAATGCTAATCCCTATACCATTAGTCGTTTTTAATAGTTTCATCATTGGAAATAAGCAAATTAAGATTTCAATGCTTTTACGTGAACATTTGTCTAGCCTAACATCGACGACAATAAACAGGATAAAAGGTTTTTTACTTGTAAAACTATTTGCTCAGGAGAGCAAAGAAGATGAACAATACTCTACAATGCTTTCCAAATATTTCTACCAATCATTAAAAAGTTTGAAAGTATCGCTTGCAGTATTCCCTCTTACTAGTGGAATCCAGATTGTTGTCACGACAGGATTGCTATATGTCGGAGTCTTGAGGGTTCAACAGCATGTACTTAGCGTTGGCGAATTGTTAGTCTTTATACAGTATTTGGGGCGTTTCTATTCACCATTTGTAAATATTGCTAGGTTCTATAACAGCATTGCAATGTCCGTAGTATCATACAAAAGACTAACAAATACATTTCTTGATACGGAGAGGAATAGAGATATAGTTGTAAATGATGTTATACCATCAGCAAAATATACTGATGCAGAGGCACTTACAGCTATTGAATTCGATGATGTGTCTTTCAGTTATTATGCAACCGGTTCGAGCTCCAATGTAATAGAATCAATGAGCTTTAAAGTGATGCGTGGAGAGAAAGTTTCAATTGTAGGCGATAGCGGTAAAGGTAAAACAACAGTATTAAATCTAATTGTAAGATTAATTTCTCCTCAGAAAGGGAGAATCAAATTCAATGGAATTGACATATGCGAATATGGCACAAACTACCTAAGGTCTAAGATAGGCTACTTATCACAGAATAATATTATGTACAATATCCCTTTGATTGATAATGTTCGTTATGGGGTCACAGACGCGTCTATTGAAGATGTAATCAGGGCATTGACTCAAGTAAATATGCAGCATTACACAAGTTTAAATTACTTGCACAACACTATGGGAGAGGGAGGGGAATTGTTATCTGGAGGTGAAAAACAAAGAGTAGCGATAGCAAGATTAGTATTATGTAATCCTGATGTCATTCTTCTTGACGAGCCAATAGCAAATCTTGATATTGATAATGCTAAATGCGTCATGGACTTAATATTCAGACTTTTTAGCGATAAGACGATTATTATTACATCACATCAACCATTAGCGATATCTTATTCTACAAGATCTATTTCAGTCTAATGCCCGTTGTATTTGCTGAGAATCATTTGGTAAACTGGGATAGATTAGAAATATTGATTCTGTCCCATTTTTTACACCACTTGTAAAGTGACACGTTTGCTAACGACATTGTTTTCATAGTTATCTCGATATATAGCCGCTGATAAGTGCTGCATAGTTTGATAGTTCTTAGTTCGGGACTGCAAGCGATGGAACACCTCGCCCGGGCTGCCGGGCTCCGTTTGGCAGAAGCAGCACAGCTGCCAGAAAGTAGAAGCGATATCTTGCCGCCTGGTAAGTCAAATATCGACCCGGGAGTCGCTTCTACGTTGAGCTAAACAGAGCTTGCCACCCCAAAACATCAAAAGTTATTTATCCCACTCATTCGTGTTAATTCGCGTCAAATAGTGGACAGAAAAGAAAGCGGCAGGCAGCCGCTTCTACGATCGCGCAAATCCCCGGGCCAAAAAAGCGCAATCAAGTTGACAAAAGCAGAGCATAATTCAAAGTAGCATCATGCATAAAGAGAGAAAAGCAAGCAGCGCGCCGGACAGCTCCGTGATGTATGTAAAAGGAGTGGGAGAATTTCGTGCCCGGAAACTTGCCAAACTGGGCATCCACACAATTGCCGATGTGATGGAGTTTTTTCCCCGGGCTTATATCAGTCGTATTGTCAATCCCAGCCTGACAGATATGCAAGTAGGCGAGATGGTTTCGCTTACGGCGCAGATATCGTGGATAGACACGAAGAAAAGCGTAAAGGGCAAGAAGATCCTGCATGTGGGGGTAAATGATGGCTTGATCGGCTTAGTGTGTGCCTGGTTCAGCTATCCGCAGAGTTATCTAACTATATTCAAGCCCGGAGATACGATCTGGTTAAGCGGAATGCTTTCATCATTCGGTGGTGAATTGCAGATGACACATCCCAGTTTTGAGATTTTGAGTGACGATGCTGAAGAAGATTTTTGGAGAAACCGCGTGAAGCTTCCGGTGTATCCGCTCACCGAAGGGATCAGTCAGATAACGATGCGCAGGATAGTATTGAACGTTTTTTCCACATATGCTGCCCGGATCGAAGAGAGCCTGCCGCAATTCATTTTGGAGAAACACGGCTTCCCTGTAAGGCGTGAGGCCATGCAGATAATGCACTTTGGGCAGAATATGGATCTGATCGAAACAAGTCGGCGTCGTTTTGCCTATGAAGAGTTTTTATATTCTCAGATTCTGTGGGCAAGACACAAACTGCATCATAATGAGCAGGTCTTGGGATTGAAATTTGAGAACAGACGTGAGAAGACGACGGCTTTGAAGCAGAAGCTGCAGTTTGAATTGACCGGAGCTCAGAAAAGGGTAATTCGCGAGATCTTTGCGGATATGTGTTCCGTGAAGCAGATGTCACGTTTGGTGCAAGGTGATGTGGGCAGCGGCAAGACCATAGTGAGTCTTTTTGCCTTGCTGTTGGCAGTGGAAAACGGTTATCAGGCAGCATTAATGGCTCCGACGGAGATCTTGGCGGATCAGCATTATCAAAACATAAGCGCGATGCTGGAAGGTATAGCCGTGGAGATTGAACTTCTGAAAGGCGGGAGCTACAAAGGTAAAGCCGGGATCAAGCAACGGATCGCCGAGGGACATGCACAGATAGTGGTGGGAACCCACGCCTTGATTCAGAAGGATATTGTCTTCAAAAAGCTCGGCATCGTGGTAGTAGACGAACAACACCGTTTTGGAGTGGAACAACGGGCCAGATTGGCTAAGTCTCAGGGCAGGCCGGATCTTTTGTATCTTTCTGCCACACCCATCCCCCGTTCTTTGGCTATGACTGTCTATGGCGATCTGGAAGTGAGCCGCATCGATGAAATGCCCAAGGGACGTAAAGCGGTTCAAACCTATATTCGTTCGGATCGCAAGCTAAATACTGTATTCAGCGAAGTGAGAGAAGAATTGCGCAATGGCAGGCAAGTGTATTTTGTCTGTCCCCTGGTGGAAGAAAGTGAGAAATTGGCATTACTGGATGCTCAACGTCTCTATGAGTATCTGAAAAACAAGGAGTATCCGGATTACGTGGTGGAGCTGTTGCACGGGCGCATGCCGGCAGCAGAAAAAGATGCCATCATGTGCAGGTTCAAAGAAAACAAGATCCAGATATTGGTTTCTACGACAGTTATTGAAGTAGGTGTTGACGTGGCCAATGCCAGCGTGATGGTAATCGAGCACGCGGAGCGTTTTGGACTGGCGCAGATGCATCAGTTGAGAGGTAGAGTGGGCAGAGGTAGCGATAAGGCATACTGTTATCTCATCGGCCATCAACCGATCTCCCGCATCGCCCGTGAAAGGCTGCATACAATGAACAGTACAAACGATGGCTTTGTGATCGCAGAAAAAGATCTGGAATTGCGCGGACCGGGCGAGATGTTTGGTTTGGAACAATCCGGCATGCCTCAATTTAAGCACGCCAATCTTTTGCAAGATCAGGAAATCTTGCAAATTGCCCGAGCTGATGCATTTGAGATCGTGGCAGAAGATCCCCTTTTAGCAGATCCCAAGCATGAATTGATAAAGAATAAATATCTTCTTAACTACAAGAAACGTGAGGAACTTATCCAGTATTAGTGTCATGCCAGCTCCAAAAATGTCTTGACGATATCTCTTGATGATTATCACATGAAAAAAATTCATTTTGAGGTATCCATGAAAAAGCTGATAATACTCTTTATGCTGATAAGCATCAGCGCTGCAGCTTTTGCTGTGAAATTTGATCCATATTGGTTCAAATCCCGCACCATAATCGGCTGTTTTACTACAGAAGCCATCCCCAATATCGACGGCAAACTGGAATATACAATTCAAGACGGTGTTGTTCACACCGGGATTTCGAGCTTTGATGCCATTGCTCGGGAATTTGATATTGTTGACATCAAACAGGCACATCCCTACGTGAAAGTTCCCGAATGGAACGACAAGGGCGTGTACCTTCAGAATATTTACCGCCTATATCTAAAATCTGACGATCGTATAGATGAAACCGTGCTTGCTCTGAGCAAGAACAAATTTATGAACTTTGCCGAGCTTGAGACCATCAACCGGCAGAAGTTTGTGCCGGATGACCCGATGCTAGCGCAACAATACGCACACCCACTAATGCAAAGCTTTGACACTTGGGATTATGTGACGGGAAGTCACGATGTGGTGGTAGCTATTACGGACAGTGGAGTGAAGTGGAATCATCCCGATCTGGCCGGAAATGTATGGATTAATCCTGCAGAGTCTCCCGGTATGAGCATCAACTGGGAAGCCGGCACCATCAACGGCGGCGATGGCCAGGATGCCGGAGAAGGTGGCAACAAGATTGACGACTTGGTGGGTTGGGACTTCAAAGAGAACGATAATAACCCCATCCAAAACTACTCTCCAAATGATCATGGCACACATGTTGCCGGGTGCGCAGCCGCGGTTGGCAACAATGGTATCGGCGTGGTAGGCGCAGCTCCCAGTGTGTCAATTCTCAGTTGCAAGGGATCTCCTAGCAATATGCCATCAAGCGGAGTTGAATTTGCCTACGACCAAGTGAAATATGCCGGAGAAATAGGCGCGGACATCATCAATGCCAGCTGGGGCGGACCCGGCAGCGGCGCATATCCCAATAGTATTGTTAACTATGTTACCAATCTGGGAGCAGTAGTAGTAGCTGCTGCGGGCAATGAAAACACCGAACACAATGCATCCTATCAAGACTACCCTGCAGATTGTGAAAACGCATTGAACGTGGCTGCCACAAATACTGTGGATATGAAAGCAAGTTTTTCGGATTATGGCTCCCCGATCGACATCAGTGCCCCGGGGGACAACATACTCTCCACCATCATCGGCGGTAATGGCTATGCCAGTTATGGTGGCACATCCATGGCCAGCCCCATAGTTGCCGGAGTAGCAGCTTTGGTAAAGAGTCTGCATCCGGATATGAGTTCCGCGGATGTGAGATACCGTTTGATGATGACAGCAGATCCCATCGACGATATGAATCCTAACTACACAGGCATGATGGGAACCGGAAGAGTGAATTCCTTTACGGCCACCATGTATGACAAAATACCAAATATCGTTATGTCAAATCATAGTATTGCCGAGGAAGAAGGTGATGGAGACGGCATACCGAATCCCGGCGAAACATTAACTTTGGATGTACAGCTGGAAAACAAAATGACCGGACTCGGCATATTGTGGAGTGACGCTCATGACCTTACCGGGGTATTGAGAACCAACTATCCCGGCGTCACTATGATCGACTCTATCTCCACCTACGGCAATGGTGGATGGGTGTACGCCGCCAGCTCTGCCTGGGCTAACAATCCATACAGATTCAGTACTATCGCCGAGTTACCCTCCGAGCCGATACCCTTCGAATTGGTTATCACATCCAACAATGATAATGAATATCCCTATCACAAAGTAATCCCAATGCAGTTGGAACTTAATCTGATTCAGAGCGGTTGGCCTTTCGATACCGGGGGCGCGTCTCAGGGATCTGCCATAATAGCGGACATCAATAACGACGGTACGAAAGAAGTAATATTCTCGGATCAAGCAAGAAATATCCAGGCTCGAAACGCTACGAACCAGAGCTCACTTCCGGGATTTCCTGTCTCTTTAGACGCACCGGTGATCGGATCCATCGCGATGAGCAAGGCTCAAAATGATGGCAGCCGCGTGTTTGCCGCATCCCTTTCAAACAACACCATAGTAGCTTTCGATTCCAATGGAGAAATCCTTTTCACTCAGCCGGCCGGAGCTACATTGCGCAGCGGTCCGGTGATCAGCAAGTTGCAGAATTCCGATGAGGAGAAGATCGCCGTAGTATCCCAGAATGGTGCATTGCATGTATTGGATTTCAATGGCAACTACGCAACGAATTACCCCGTGAGCCTGGGTTCGATATTCGTGGTACAACCCGCCGTCGCTGATATGAACGGTGACGGCACCATGGAATTTGTGCTTCTGGCGGCGGATGGATCTTTGAACGTGATAGACTCGAGCACCGGCACAAACATTAGCGGATTTCCCATCGCTGCCACCAATGGCGGTAGCCAAAATTCTCTTACGATAGCAAATCTGGATGCTGATGAAGAGCCTGAGATCCTGATCGCGACCAGCACCACCGGCCTTTTATACGCCCTCAACCACGATGGCAGCGTGTTGTTTCAAAAGGAAATAAATTCCCAGATCAAGAGCAGCCCGATTATAGCGGATGTGAATAACGACAACAATAAAGAGATCATCATCATCGCCTCAAACGGTAACATCTATGTGATGAACCTCGATGGCACAGATCTGCCCGGAATGCCCATATCTGTGGGATCATCTGTGGAATCCACTCCCGTGGTAGCCAGATTTGATGGCAGCGACATGGCCGGCATTATCTTTGGCGATACCACCGGTAAATTGCATTCTGTTCGCATTGACGGCACAGAATCTCCGAACTTCCCCATCCACCTGAACGGAAATGTAAAGATATCTGCCGCACTTGCCGATCTGGATGGTGATGGAGATTTGGATATAGCCGTACCGGACAACGGCCAGTATTATGTGATAGATGTTAAACGCCAGATCAGCGGCTTGGAATGGCTCTGCCATTTGGGAGATTACGGTCGTACAGGCAACGCGATGAATCCTGTGCCAAACAGTGACCAAATCGCCGAAGTGGTTGGCACCGCTCTGTATGGAGCATTTCCCAATCCCTTCAATCCCACTACAAATATCAGCTTTAACCTGAAAGAAGCAGCTGAAGTAAGCTTGGTGATATACAACCAGAAGGGCCAGAAAGTGCGCAGTCTGATAAACGCTAATCTGCCTTCCGGAAAGCATCAATTGACATGGAACGGCACCGATGACAACGGTCATGGCGTGGCCAGTGGATTGTATTTCTATCGGATGAAATCCGGAAAATACAGCTCTACCAGAAAAATGATCCTCATGAAATAGTATCAAATGACTAT
>DHSO01000047.1 GCA_002410505.1 Cloacimonetes bacterium UBA5284
ACGGAATTTGGGATTAGGAATCCAATGCTTTTGGAAGAAAAACTTGAGGGAAGGAAGGCGCAGTCTTTGCCCTTTCTTCTTTCAAGAAATATGAAATATTACACCTTAAAGAATGTGGGATTTTGTCCAAACGAAGTAATCCACTTCAATCTGGTTCGGGTAAAACAACATTGATCCGAATAATTCTAGGACTATATCCTGTTTATGAAGGGCAAATCATACTAGATGGCAACCCCCTACCCAACTCTCAACTCATAAGATGATGGTTATGACCTCAAAGTGATTGTGAATGTTGGGCAGATAAGTTAGAATCCAGAAAACGTATATATATGTATGAGATTTGTGTTAAGCTCGGGGAAAAAAGTTCTTGACCGATTTAGCATACTGCCCAAATTTGGCACGTATAGCATAAGTATATATTACAAAGGAGGCTAAGATTATGAAACTGGATGCACTTAGTATAATCTATCGAGCGACAAAGCTATTTGTTGACTCTAACAATGAGAAGACAGCAGGGGAAATGGGTCTTATGAATGATCTTTGTGCCAGACTATATGGCAAAGATAGAATACCCTTTGTGTTTGATGATCAACATCCAATTCCCATACATTTGTTAAGTCCTAGGCTGCGAAATTTACTGGAAAGTGATACCCACGATTCGAATAGGTTATGGGCGTTCCTTTGCTCCCGAGAGAACACAATCCGCATGATAACTGCGACCGAGATGGAAAAACCAGCCGCAGAAGCTATGTCTTACAGATTGATGGCTTTTTATCCGGAATTACCCCAAGCTGGTGATGACTACATCCAGTTTAAACAAGTAACAGGTTACATGATAAAAATCATCATGGAGTTGCATGGCTATATCGTAGAGCAAAAGAGAGTCAAGATCAGCAGTCATCCCAATCCAGATACACAGGAATCATTGAAGTATTTTACTACAGCCTCCAGATACCGCAAACTGACGGAAAATGACGTGAACGATTTCCTCAGCGACATCATTGATCCTGCTGAGAAGGAGATGTTCACGCTTATCATGAATAGGATTAGAAACGGTCAAACACAGTATCAGAAGCAATATGCTGTGGATAAGTTAACGGCAGTGGATGAGCTTTAATAAATCGCAGTTGAGAGGTATAAGATGAATTGCAATGAATGTATCTGCCCAGTTACAATCCTGAGCAAAGTTATGACTATGAATGATCGAGAGTCATTCCCCGACAGCAACCACGAGATAGACAAGAAGCGAATAAAAGCCGCTTTGGCAAACCAGACTACGGCCAAACGAGTATCACAGAGAATGATAAGCAAAGAGATTTCAGCATTGATCTCTCATCCGGAATTTATTGATTATCATCTGACTACGATGGATGTAATGTGCATCGCCACCCTGTGGAAAAAGCACATCGAGTGTTTGGGTACAAGTATGTCCTGGAATGCCCTCTGCAGAGAACTAAAGCTGAATGTATACGATACCAATACCTGCCTCGCATACATTGAGAGCCTTCTTGACCGCAAGATTATCACATTTGATGAAACGATCAAGAGTGACTATCATATCAATCCGATAATTCTGCTGTCGGGCGAGTTTATGCTGAGCAATCTATTGATCATGAAGATACTTGGCAGGAGTATACCCAATGAAATTGGCAGACTTATCGCCCACGAATGGCAGTCTGATTCTGGTTTCATTAGTGATTTGAATCAGTGCATGAATACTATCTTCAGTTGCTTTGGTGAAATTGAGGGAAACCGCCGGAGAAGATCCAAGAGTATCCATGCGGATGTTTTCTTTTTATGCATTGAGCCTTTGCTTGTGAAGCTTGGTCAAGCCCGAAATGAGTTGGTTATCACCAAGCTCATTAATGACCATAAGCTTGATAAGATCGAAATTTGCATCCTGATATTGGTTCTCTATACCCAGTTAACACAAGATAATTGCATAACAGAAAATGAGTTGCTTGGGATCATTTGTAATAGTGACCAAGAAATTAGTTGCTACTCCCGTTATTTAAGACCAGATTCAAAACTTACTGCCCAATGCCTGCTACAAGTAGAAGACGTAAGAAGCTTTGCCAATCGAAGAGAATTTTCAATCCCCGAAGAATTGAAGCTGCGACTCTGTGGAGAGCAAAAATCAGCAAAAAAGCCTCAGGTAAATTACTATCTGTCGCAGAATAATGCCTTAAAATTGGTTCATGTAGAGCAATCAATCGATGATCTGATTCTCCCAAAGCATGACAAATCTCTGCTATTGACATTGACCCACCGCTACAAACAACTGGATTGCCAAGACTTTGCCAATTGGGGACTAGATATCGGACATAACTCTCAGAAAGGAATGATTGCTCTGTTCTATGGTAAGCCAGGAACAGGCAAGACTTATGCAGCTGGAGCTGTGGCCAATGCTCTTCGGAAGCCATTAGTAGGATTAGACTGCTCAGCTCTACGTGATAGTTATTATGGCGAGTCCGAGAAGCTGGTCAAGAATTCCTTTGATTTGATGCACAGGATGTCTGTCGAAATGGATAATCCCCCGGTGTTTCTCATCAATGAAGCTGATCAGCTTGTTCATAATAGAAGCGAAAGGAATAGCTATGGTTCCAGAACAGATAACTCAATTCAAAACATCATCCTGGAGGCAATGGAGAACTTTCCGGGGATAATGATTCTCACCACAAATCTGGATGAAAACATCGATGAAGCATATTTCCGCAGGTTTAACTTGAAACTAAAGTTCAATCCACCCGATCTCCCTTGCCGCATAAAGCTCTGGAAGCTACACGTTAGTAAAGATATTCCTGGTGCTACAGATATCGATATTGAATATCTGGCAAAGGCCTACGAATTCACAGGCGGACAGATAGCCCTTGTCGTGAATAATGCGTGTAGTGAAGCCATTACTCGCTCTGGTAAGTTTAAACGCCTCACGATGGCCGATATCGTCAAATACGCTGCTCTTGAGCAGCCCTGGGCAGGCAACAACACAACAAAGATTATAGGATTTTAGGAGGTGCAAATGTCGTTTGTTCATTTGCATGTTCACACTGAATACAGTTGGCTCGATGGCGCATGCCAGATAGAAAAGCTGGTCAAAAGAGCCAAGGAGCTAAAGATGCCTGCGGTAGCAATTACAGACAGAAATTCAATAGCCGGAGCAGTAAGGTTTAGTCAGAAGTGTCATGAAGAAGGCATAAAACCCATCATTGGACTGGAGATCAGTGTTCTGAACAATATGAGCGATGGCAGAGCCTTCTCTTTGATCCTCATAGCACAAAATTTGGTAGGATTTCACAATCTCGCCAGATTGATCAGTCTTGCCCATGAGTATGACAGCACTGACCCTAAGATTTGTAAAAGCCAGTTAGCAGCGCATAATGAAGGGTTGCTTTGTCTCTCATTCAGCGTCGTGGGAGAACTGGGTACTCTCCTTCTTGAAGATAAGCAGGATGATGCTCTTCAAACCATCGAGTGGTACAAGTCTGTCTTTAGTGACAGGTACTATCTGGAGTTTCAGAATCATGGATTACCCAAGGAAGCAATTGCCATGAATCTGCTACTGAACCTGGCGTTCCAAACTAAGACTCAGGTGGTATTGACAAACGACTGCCATTATATAGATAAGCGACAACCTGAAGCAATCGATGCCTTGAATTGCATGCGCCTGGGAATGGACTTCAAATCTGCTGAGAGCAAGCGTTTTGCCTGCAATGAATACTATTTCAAAACACCCCAGGAGATGAAAAAGCTCATCGATCATCCTCCACAGGCTATTTCGAATACCCTCACAATTGCTGAGAGTATTGAACTTGATCTCTTGTCTGAGCTCCCCATACAGATGAATCATAATGTTTCGGACATCCTCGATAAAGTGCAGCAGTGCAGACTTCCTGAATGCACTTATTTATCATATAAAGCCAAGAATAAAATCAACTTACACATTCCGTCTGGAATGCTGGATAATGTTATCGAAACGCTTCATGATAACTTCAGCGACTTTCAAATCGAGCGTGTTAGCTCTTATCAACGGTATTCTACAAAGAATCTGTTTATTGCTGTAGCCAAGGTATTGGGTGTATCTGCTGATAAAGTCGAATGGTTGACTGATATGATGCCAAAGCACTCAAAGTCTGTTATTGATGCGATAATGCAATCCATAGATTTCTCTTGTTTCGCATTGGAAAACTATCTCTACTCAGAAGCAGTAAGCATAACATCGTGCTTAGAGGGAGTTTTTGAACAAATGGGATATATGCCCACAGTCTTGGCTATGGTGCCAAATAATGCTCCATTGCCAATTGTACCAGGCAGTCAATCAATACCATGTAGCCAATTTGATCTTCACGCTTTAGAGCAACTCGGTTACCCAATCTTTTACATTTTTGAACTGGATGCTCTTACTGCTATGCAGAACTGCTTATCTCTGATCAAGGAAAACCGGGGGCTATCTATAAACCGGGATACGATTCCACTCAATGACTCTTCAACCTATGCAATGATAGCAAGAGGTGAAACTGAGGGAGTCTTTCATCTTGATTCACGTCGCACTCGGGACGTACTGCAAAAGTTCAAACCATGCTGTTTCAATGACTTGATGGCATTTATTGTGCTTAACACTATAAAACCAGATAAACGCTTAAATGACTATGTAAAAAGACGCAAGAGCAAACAGGAATATCCGCATCCAATACTAAGAAGCATTGTAGCAGAGACTCATGGTATGATCATCTATCATGAGCAGTCTGTTAGCCTGTTGCAGCAGATAGCAAGAAACACAGTTGAAGAAGCAAAAATTTTCAAAAGAATACTGATACATGGAAAGCCCAAAGAGGTTAGACTTATCCACGAGACATTTACAGCTAAAGCACTGGAAAATGGTTTCACTGAAACAGTAGTAACCCAGGTAATAAGCTTATTTAAGAGCTACGGTAGAATGGCTTTTCCAAGGTGTCACGCGATGACATTGACAAAAATCGCTTACCATTGTGCCTGGTTAAAAGCTAATTTCAATGAAGAATATAGTGGAAAATGCATAACTAACGGGATAGATTCAAGGAGGAGTCATGAGTTTTAAAACAGAAGTGCTAACACACATGGGAGAATATAAACGGAACGTATTAAGAATTGAAGAAAATGGAAAATGGTGGCTCAACAGAAAAGAGAATAGTTATGTGACACATGATCACATACTTCCAGTAATCGATAATGAAAACTCCTATGATAAGCATTGTGTGGACAATATTCGGAAAGAAAACATTTTATCAACATACAGAAACGCATGCTGGACATATGTAAAAGCACAAGGAATCAAACTGCACCAATTCTACCATCATTTAAACTCATCCCAAGCAATGTGCTTGAATTTCTTCTATCCATTTGCTGTAAATACCTTGATAAAGAGTTCATTCTTCACGGCTATCCAGATTCAATGCTTGGAAAAAATCCCTGTTAAAAACCCAGGACTTATGAACTACGAGTTTGAGTATGAGTCTTCTTTGGACAGATACAATAGCCAGAACCCAACCAACTTCGATTTATGCATATCGAGTGAAAGCACAAAACTCTTGTTTGAAGTGAAGTATACAGAAGAAGGATTTGGAGGCACTGACAAAAAAAAGAGGGCAAACTACTTGGAGAAGTACAAAGACCTATATCACAAATTAGCTTCAAAAGTTATCTCAGATGAATGGAACACATGTGATAACTTTATTGAAAACTATCAAATCATGAGGAACTTAGTACATATAGATGACAGTAGTTACCTAATCTTCTTGTATCCTGAGTTAAACGTAAAAGTTAAAAACCAAGCTATTAGGGCTCGTGATTTTGTTAAGCCTGAGTTTCGGACAAAGCTTATATGTATGACTTGGGAAACCTTGTATCAACAGACATTCAACGTGTTACTGGAAGTGGATGCTATGGATAGTTTCCTAGAACAGAGTTTGCTTGAGTTTAGAGACAAATACCTATACTGGATAGATATACCCAAATGTTACCGCACCAAATCTCGACTGAGCATCTATTGAATCTCTAATTATTGGAATACCTATAGCGACTTGAAAGATTACTTTCGTCCCTTATAATATGGACTTAGATTCATGCAGATATCTTGTAGCTCCTCGCTATCCTCACAGTTCTTGAATATGTGCTCCAGGAGCTCTTCCTGCCTTGCCTGACCCAGAGTTAATCGGTATAATGATAGTATCTTGATTAACCTTTCATAATTCCCTATATCCTTACTCAGTGGATAGGATGGGACAATGCGTTCAATCTTGCTGCCCTGTGCATCTGGCAAACACCAGAATGGAACCAGTTCGGAGTACTCAGGATTGTATTCCAGCTTTGCTCTATTAAACATCTC
Source organism: Cloacimonetes bacterium UBA5284 (assembly GCA_002410505.1). Lineage (GTDB taxonomy): Bacteria > Cloacimonadota > Cloacimonadia > Cloacimonadales > Cloacimonadaceae > UBA5456. The sequence goes on from DHSO01000047.1 coordinate 6,362, forward strand.
TGTCCATACATCAGTTTTGAATGCGATTGTTCCGGCATACTTTTCTGTTATATTCTGCCTGATTGCCAGGCATTTGAATCTGTCGATTCGACCTTCCCTCTGTTCGAGATCGACGGGGTTTGAATTGTTCCAATGGAGTATATTAGTGAGATGGATCTGTTGAGGAGATTAGTACGAGTAACTATTCAGAAGTTATCATCAGCAGAAAAAAGAGTAATAATTTCACGCTATGGGCTAAACTCGTATATACAAAAAACTCTAGAACAAATTGGCCTTGAGTTGGGATTAACTAGGGAAAGAGTCAGGCAAATTGAGGCTAGTGCTTTCAAATCTCTGAGGAATGAGGGGAAATCTGGTTTATTTGAATGGCTTTTTGATTATTCAGAGATGATTTACTACCTAAATGTGAGTTCTAGCTTCATGCACTACATTCCACGACTTGAATATGGAATATAAAGTATTCAAACGATTAAGACATTCATTCGCGTTTATTGAATGAACTGTTGTTACACGATCAGATTGTCCATCACATCCAGTGCATCGTTCATGGGATAAATCTTATCCTGGGCTGCCAGTGCCCGGCAGATATCACTGGTGCGGTCATCCAGTATCACCACGAGTTTGTAGTATCTGGCTTTGGCTTTCTTGTAGCCTTGCAACCTTCCGAATTCCCTGATTCTAAGCGCTGTATGCTCTGCCAGTCTCTGCCAGTAGTTGGATGAGCGGTTGGCTAGGTCATTGAACTGGTCTTTGAGAGTATCGGCAAGCATCTCTTTCGTATAGCCTTGTTCGATGGCTGTGGAGAGGGTATCTGCGAAGTTCTGCCTGACATCTGCTTCAAAGTGATTCCCGATCCAGAACAACTGCTGCTTCTGGATGGTGGATGATAGGTGTTGATCTTCATCATAGTAGTATCGGAAGAACTTGGTGTTCTCAGTCTGCCGTATCCAGACGTGGATTGCGTAGAAGCGGTTTCCATCATAGCCAATGGAGATGACTGCTTTGAAACAGCCCTTCTCTCCCTAGGCAGGATCGGCATAGAGCCAGATCCGCTTCAAACTTTGGGTGACACATTGTAGTGATGCAAAGTGATGCATAGTGATGAATGTGATGAAACTGAGCGGAAACAGTTTTGACCGATTTCAGAGGATAGTCCGGCCGGCTTTCAATCCGGGATTCCCATCCGGAATCATTTGCTTGATTGCACAAATTTCTTGACACAGATACCCGCTGTAGAAAAGCTAAGAGTAAGGAACGATAATTGCTTTTTGATGCCAATATATGCCGATGCTTTCAGCACACAAAAGGGAAAATGAACAAAGATTCGAAGATAACAAAACCCGGATTCTTCACCATCGATGTAGAGGACTATTACCACATCATCGGTGTGCGGGGAAGTCCGGAGATTTCCGACTGGGATAAATTCCCATCCAGGGTGGAATATGGCTTGAACCGGCTCTTTGAGCTTTTGGACCGACACAATGTAAAAGCCAGTCTCTTTTTCTTGGCTTACATTGCCCGGAAATATCCGCATCTGGTATTGCGCGCTCTGGCTCTGGGTCACGAAATCTGCTCTCACGGGATGTACCATCAGGAAGTGAGCCGGCAAAGCCAAAAGGACTTTTTTGAAGATGCCCACAAATCCCGACTTATATTGGAAGACATCAGCGGCGAAGCGGTAATAGGTTATCGAAGCGCCGGCTTTTCCATCGACAACCGCAATCCCTGGTTTTTTGATACTCTCCTGCAAGCAGGCTATCTATACGATTCCTCCATCGTGCCAAACCGCCTGCATCATCGGCTCATCCCCGGCGTTCAGCTTTACCCTTCAAATATCCAAACCGCCTCCGGCAGCATTTACGAATTTCCCATTGGCATTGCTGAGCTGGCCGGGGCTCGGCTGAACATGTTTGGCGGAGGCTATTTGCGCTTTTTCCCAAAGGCCCTGCTATGCCACATGGCAAAACAAAGCATCCTGAAGCGGCCGCTTCTGGTCTATATACATCCTCGGGAAATGGACCCCGATCATCCTCATATACCTATGAGTCTATATAGACATTTCAAAAGCTATATAAACATGAGATCCGTACCCGGCAAACTGACGGCCCTGCTGGAAATAACCGAATATCAGCGTCTGAAGGACTACTATGACATCCACTGTAAGCAATCCTGACCACAGCCAAACCCAAGATTTCTTTGATGATTACGCCCCGGATTTTGATGCCATCTACGGCAGGGCCAAAAATCCCTTGCAAAAGCTGATCAACCGCTATTTCCGAAAAAGCATGCGCATACGCTATGAGCTATGTATGCGTCACTGCAACCCCATCGAAGGAAAAAGCGTACTGGATGTGGGTTGCGGCCCAGGGCATTACAGCATCGCCCTGGCCCAACGCGGCGCAGCGGTTGTGTATGGGATAGATTTTGCCCGTCAGATGATTGATCTGGCGCGGGTAAAAGCTGCAGAGGCCGGATTGGACAATGTTTGCCGCTTCGAGACCGCGGATTTCTTTGCTCTGGATACAAAGGAAAGATACGACTATGTAATCCTGATGGGATTTATGGACTATATGAAAGACGCCGAGGCTGTGGTTGACAAAGCTTTGGATCTCACCGGTAAAGACTGTTTCTTCAGTTTCCCGGTTGCAGGAGGTTTTTTGGCTATGCAGCGGCAATGGCGCTACAAGAAACGATGCCCCCTCTATCTATATAGATATAAAGATCTGCAAAAGCTGTTTGCTAAACGCAGCGGTTTCAATTTCCGCATTCGCAGGATAGAACGCGATTTTTGGGTGCAGGTGAGCCGGCATTTGTAATCTCAAACACAGGCCACATAAGGCAGATTTTGGGATGCCTTATATCCACGCGATTACCCTGCAGATGATGCGGTATTTATAGCGGATTTGCTTAAGGTGGACTCAATTGAGCAGATTGAGCAAAAGCACAGTGTGGCGTTTGAGCCCCCTGCCGGGCTCAAGGCCGGGATATCGCTGTTTTGCCACTAAGCGGAGAGATTAGGGACTAATCTTTGTGCCCCGCGCATCTTCCAGGCCGGGGGAATTATCATAAATCTCGATGTTGTAATATATTACCGCTATATAGTCTCGAGGAAAATCTCCATGAAAGAAAGAATGGATCAGATTCACATAGCGGACTACGGCTTTTTCGTAGGCATTAAGATTGGGATCCAAGGGGTGTAAGAGACGGGCAATCTGCTTGATCTTGAATGAAGGAATATCCAGATACACAGTTACACACGCGGGATTATACATCTGATTGATAAAGGTTTGAGTATTGTAGCCCGGCTCGGAATAGAGCTCCAGAGAGACAATCTGATTTGGGCTGAAGATATCCTCAGCGTTTTGATACAAGCTGTCCAAGACATTGAGCTTGGTAAGCATATCACTGTCCATCTTGCTTTCCAAGAGCTGTGTTATCTCGGCCAGTTTTTCGGCTTTGGGCAAAAAGCCCGAGCCCTTTACTGCATTGTTGAGTTTGAAGAAAGAATCCTTACGCGCCAAACCCCAGGAAGCCACAATGCCGTTATGAGGCCCGGCAAGTCTGGGTGTTTGACGCTTGCCACTACTCATCATCTGACGAAAGACGTCCAGATATTCTGTTCTGCGAAACCGATTCCATTGCCAAAATTCCGGTGGAAAATCAACCAGATCAAGGCTATGCCATTCACCTTCCAATTTGGCCTCGATGCTTTTGCTATCCGCTGCCGGCGTTCTTGCCGTGCTTTGTACACAATATCCATCCTGCCAGATACTTTCGGGATCGTAAGCGGTATTTGCATACAAAGTATCAGTACTTAAGAGGCTTATTATCAAAAACAGGATTATTAGCATATCCACTCCCATGGTCTTTGGTTTGATGATCTGCTGCGGGTGCTTTGTAGGTTTTGATGAGACACAGGTGAATAGTCACCCCGATCCCCACTCCAAGCAGCAGTAGTATGAGCCAGATCGATCGGGCAAAAAACACCGCCGAAATCGTTAAAGTGCTCCATAAAAGAATGATGGTAAATATCTTCGTGATTAGCGGAATGCCTTCCTTATCCCGGTAGCGCCGGATGTATTCTCCAAACCAGCGATTACCGATCAGCCATTGATATAGTCTGTCCGAACTGCGCACAAAGCAAGCAGCGGCAGCCAATAGAAAGGGTGTGGTGGGCAGAATTGGCAGGATAATGCCCAGCACACCCAAGGCTACAAAGATAAATCCTGCGCAGCGCAAAGCTAATGCCTTCAGGACTATCTTCCTGTGATTAATGGCTTTAGAAGACATTATTGCTTTAGAGCTTCCGCCAGGCCAATTCCCAGTGCTTTAGCAACACCTTCACCATAAGCAGGATCGCATTTATAGCAATTCCCAATGTGTCTCAGCTTGATGTGGCGCGCACAATCGCCCATGTTTCGAGCCGTATTATCAAACAACAGTTGTTTCTGCTCTGGATTCATCAGATCAAAGAGCGCTTTGGGCTGGCTGAAATAATCGCTGTCATCACGATGATTCCAGTGATCTACATCGCCATAGAGCTTTTGCGGAGGCATTTTATATTCGGGTTGATCCTTCCATTCACCATCGCTATTGGGTTCATAACCCAGGGTGGCACCATAGTTTCCATCCACCCGCATCTGACCATCACGGTGATAGCTGTGCGTATCGTTCTTGGGTCTGTTTACCGGAATCTGGTGGTGATTGATGCCTAAGCGATAGCGCTGAGCATCCCCATAGGAGAATAATCGGGCTTGCAACAAACGGTCGGGCGAGAAGCCCAAGCCGGGAATGATATTTGCCGGAGTAAAAGCTGCCTGTTCTACATCTGCAAAATAGTTTTCGGGATTGCGATTGAGCTCGATGATGCCTACCTCGTGTAAAGGATAATCCCCTTTGGGCCATACCTTTGTGATATCAAAGGGATTGAAGGGTACTTGCCGGGATTCTTCCTGAGTCATTACCTGAATAAACATCTGCCAGCTAGGAAATTCCCCTTTGGCAATGCTTTCAAAAAGATCACGCTGGTGGCTTTCTCTATCTTTGGCAACAATGGCTTCTGCTTCCCGGTCACTGAGGTTTTTGATTCCTTGTAGAGTTTTGAGATGAAACTTTACCCAAACCATCTCATTGTCCTTGTTATACATACTGAAAGTGTGACAACCGTAACCATTCATGTGCCGATAGGAATATGGGATCCCTCTATCGCTCATGGTGATGGTAACCTGATGCAGCGCTTCGGGTAACATGGTCCAAAAATCCCAGTTATTGTCCGCACTACGCATATTGGTCTTGGGGTCGCGCTTGATCGCATGGTTCAAATCCGGAAATTTGAGGGGATCCCGGATGAAGAATACCGGGGTATTATTTCCCACCAGATCCCAAATCCCTTCTTCAGTGTAAAACTTTATGGCAAAGCCTCTGATATCTCGCTCTGCATCGGCTGCTCCACGTTCTCCCGCTACAGTAGAAAAACGAATAAAGAGCTCAGTTTCTTTGCCGATTTCAGAAAAAACCCCGGCTTTGGTGTATTTGGAAATATCAGCAGTTACCGTGAATTTGCCAAATGCTCCGGAACCTTTGGCATGCATTCTGCGCTCCGGAATCACCTCACGATCAAAATGGGCGAGTTTTTCCATTAACCATACATCTTCCATCAACAGCGGACCCCTGGGGCCGGCAGTTTTGATGTTTTGATTGTCCACCACCGGCGCTCCGGCTACAGTGGTCAGCTTTTTGTCTTTTACCTGCTTCTTTTTCATTAGTAACTCCTCCAGTCCTTTCACAATAAAAAGACTTGGTATACAGTAAAGTATAGATCAATATGTCCTTTGCACAAACCTGAATCTTTGTAAGAGTCCATGAGCTAAGAGACCAAGACCTATAGTAGCTGTTCTGAGATTCGGGGTAGGAGCGAGTGCTGTACTAATTAACCGCATTTTTGCATAGCTTTGCCGGAACACAGTAAAGAAATCGCCAAGGTCAACAGGCAATTTGTAATACATGGCTACGGATCAACACAGCAATTTAAGACTATAGCTTGTATGTGGAGCAAAGGCATTGAGATTGGTTGATTCCCAAGGTGTTATCTGCAATTTTGTCTGCGGGGAAACTCTATGCTCCCTGACAAATGTTTTGCAGCAGTTAGAGGACTCAATGTCGATTTAATCAGGGGTAAATGGCAGGCGGCAAACAAAGACAATTTAGCCTGTAAAAAAATAGCGGGGAACTGATCGCATATAAAATTTGCACACTGATTGTTTCTGACTATTTTAGCAATCATGAGGCCGCAAGACTTCTAACCGAAAGCTGATGCAAATTTTGTCCCAGCATCAATGCTGACACTTATTTGAGGTGAGATATGAAAAAGCCCGTATGTAAGCTATTTTGTTTGCCCTTGCTGCTCTGCAGTTTGCTCCTGTTTTCTTGTTTTGATTCTTCCACAAAACCGGATGACGATCAAGATGGAACTCCCCCTGCCAGAGAAGGTATGCAAATGTTGAATCAACTCATTTTGGATTTTGATGACGATCACGAAATCACCGAAGCCGAAGACATCATGCTGCAAAGCGATTTCGACGCCATTGAAGCGAAATTTCAAGAATCACTGGATCTCGAGAGTAGTAATCCCATGGCTCATCTGGGTCTGTCAATACTTGAGATCGCCCGTTTGAATTTCGATACTGAATTGTGGTCATTGATTGAAGAGCTGGACGGCAGGCCCGAAGGTCCCCCCAAGAGGCTGTTCAACAATCAGATCGGGCTGCTGGCATCTAGTCCCAATCTCATTATGAAAGAACTGAATGTTGCCAAATCCGACAATCTCTCCATCCATCGCTTTCAAAACTTTGTGATCGACCATGTCTTGCCCCGTATTTCAGCCTCCATCAGCCATCTGAACTACGCCGTCGCTTTGGCAGATTCGAACGTAATCCTGATCGATACTGGAGAAGAAATGATGGAAGTGGATCGGGGAGAGATATATTTGTACAGTGCCGGATTGAAGATGCTCGCCGCTGCCTTCAACATGATGGTGGCATACGATTATGACCTGAAGGACGAAGATAACTCCTATGCCTGGATCGAGGATTTTGATGAATTGGATGTAGAATATGTGCAAGAAGATCAAGTGTTTAACTATACCGTGAATGATGGAAATTTGATCCTGAGATTGTATGATGATGACTACAACCAAAGGCACTTGGAAGCTGTACAACAGGAGTTTATGGCAAAGTTGCTAAAACACAATCTGGACAACAATCCGGCTTTTGGCACGCTTCGCTCACAAAGCTATTTGAATAGTATTCACAGCTCCATTATCGGTGCGGCTGGCGACATCAGAAACTGTGTGAACTACATCGAAGACGAAGATGACAACCAGAGCGACGACATCCTGAAGATAGAACACATCAGCAACATGAACGAAGAACTCGCCGATATCGATGAGAATGATCCCAACTTCATGCAAAACTGGAACAGCATCTGCGATGTAGCCACATGGTTGGAAAACGTGCTCAATGAAATCCAGAACATGAGCGAGAACGGAGTAGATTTCCAGGTGGATCTGGGCGAATTGTTCTCCGGCTCAAACAACGATATCCGGGATATCCTGCCTTATCACAGATGGAACCCGGCGGAAAACTGGGTCGAGCTGGATTACTACGAATACGGCTGGGCTTCCAATGAGCATAGTTTCCTTTATAACAACGAGTGGGTATATATCGACAATATCAATTACGTAACATTCCAGTATTACCGGCCTGAGTGCAATCCCATAGAGTTTACGGATAGCAATCTCGAACCCATCGATGAAGATGAATACCCCTATTTCCCGGATTACACTATGGGCGGTGTGTTCCCGGACATGACCAGAGATAAACTAATTGCATTACTTGACTAGAAAAGTCCTTATCGGAATGGGGATATGTCTTTTGATGTATCCCCTTTTCGTACATGCTCATAATCCGGACAGGATACAGAGTCACAATCGTTACATCGATTTCTACCGCCAAACATCAGACTCTGAGCCGGAAGGCTACCTTTATGCCTATGACTCACATTCACTTTGGGAGTTTTATCATCGTGGATATCAGATTAGCTGTGGATACTACGACAGTAACTTGCGTGGCCAGATCTCCGCATTGACGGATGAAGGCGGGATTCTGGATTTTGCCGCGCCTGTCCGCTATCTCAGCTTGGAGTTGGGTAGAGATATCGCAAATCACAGCTTCAAAGCCAGGGTGGAGCTGGCAAAAGATCCGGGCGCGGGGATAACATATGAAACATCGTTCGAAGGCAAATCCTGCCAGGTGTCCCTGGAGACGCGCAAAGCAAGAGCCGCCCTGGATTATGCCATCGCCGGGGATCTGGGCTCCATTCCCTTTCATTGGCTGAAAAGCAATCTGACGATGAGATTTGTGGACCAATACAAAAGCACCGATATCAAAGCCTCGGCATATTTCCCCACCCTCCACGATTCGCTCTTTGCAAACGACCTGAATATGTATGGCCTTCATTTCGAACAGCTACGCAGAGCCGGAGACAATACGCAAATCAAGCTGCAGGCATCATATTTTTACAGCTCGGCCCGGCTAAGATACAAAGGAGAACTATTCGGTAAGCTGGATCACCTCAATTTGTTCAAACTGGGAATTGATGTAGGTCGTAAAAATCAACATCTGGACTGGACTCTCGGCATAAACAGCTATCACAGCTTCATTGATGATGATTCGTACTTTGACATCTGGCCTTTCTCCGCCTGGGATGCCTTCCTGGCGCATCGCAGCCGGATTAAACGATTTCACATCAATTCATGCTCTCCCTTTGCGGGTTTATTGTATCACAGTGCCAGTCCCGACGCCGAAGGACCGGCATTTTGGGGAGCGATCAGCTATCATCATCACTTTATGGAGAGCGATATTCTTTTAAAAAACCGAAAAGTAGTGCTTTATCCCTTCCTCTTCAGTTATGAGAGCCTCAAATTTGATGTATCCGAAGACCTGGACGCGCATCTGGAGATAAAACCAAAGTTTTGCTACCGCTATTCAGGGGGCGAGATCGAGTTGGAAATAACGCAATTGCTTCCGCTAAAATGGCGCAAAATCCTAGATTATGATGGTGGCGAACCCTCACAAGGCCCGGGCAAAAAGACGAAACAATGGGGCGGCACCCAAGCCCGCTTGAATCTCAATTTCCTGTTTTAAGTCCCAATTCATCAATTCATCAGCCCCAGAAATACAAGCAAGCAAATAATCTACTTGACGAATCAGGCGCCCGCATTAATTAGGCATTTAACTAAATACCTAAGGATGCCTAATGTCTGATAACGTGTTCAAGGCCATTGCCGACGCTAATCGGCGTAGAATACTCAACCTGCTGAAGGTTCACGACACACTCAGCGCGGGAGAGATCGCCGAATACTTTGAATTCACCAAGGCCAGTCTCAGCGAACATCTTAAGATACTGCGCAATGCCGGCCTCATCTACGGCTCCAAAAAGGGGCAATATGTCTATTACCGGTTAAACACCAGTATCTTCGAGGACATTCTGGCCTGGGTAGTAAATCTGAGAAACAAAAGTGAGGAATCATGAAGCGCATCAAACACTTTGCCGGCACCGTCATCCTGCTGCTGGTATATCTTATTGCCCTTGCATTCATCGCTCAAGCCCTGCCCGCGGATGCCGAAATTCCCATCCATTGGAATGCAAAAGGCGTGATCGACGGATACGCACCAAAAAGTACTGCTATCTTTTTAGCTGTCCTACTGGTGCCCGGACTCTTTCTATTCCTGTATCTGATGCCCTACTATTCGCCCAGATACAAACGGCAGGCACAGAGATTTGACCGGGTATTGCCCTACATCTCGTTTATGCTAGTACTTTTTTTGGCGCTGCTGAACATCTACGGCCTCTGCTATAGTCTGGGTGCAGACAGACTGCCCTTCAATCCTGTCCTTATCATCATCGGTTTCTTAATGATGTTTTTGGGGAACCTGCTGCCCAAACTGCCTCGCAATTTCTTTGTGGGGATTCGTACTCCCTGGACCATCTCGGATGAGGATAACTGGCATAGAACGCACCGGGTGGGGGCACGCACCTTTCTATTGGGTGGATTGCTGTTGATCATCAAGGGCTTTTTGAGTCTCAACCCCGCTTGGCAAATCGCCAGTTCCTGGCTGGCATTGGCGCTTTTGCTCTACCCGTTGCCATATTCTCTCTACTTATTCAAGAAAAAGTCTCGCTAAATCGCTGAAGGCGGGGTCAAGCGCTCCGCCTTCCTTATCTCAGCCGGCCTGTGCGTGATCTGAACCCAGCCGGGAGCCTGATGAACAGCTCCTTTGGACAAGTATGAGAACTTTGGAGAGGGCAGCATGAGGCTTTCACGGGCGCAAGGGTCTATAATGTGCGCGGCGATTTTGAACAGCGTGGAGGCTATAAAGAGTCACTGAAAAATCATATCCATTCATTTAAACAAATGTCCAAGTCCAATAGATGATTAACCAGACGAGTTATATATTCCAAACATGCTAAATCTTTCAGATCATTTTATTGTAGCTGTTGCAATGGATTTTGTAAAACCCAGGGGAATGTCCATTGCTTCCCAAAAAGGTAGAATAATTGATTATTGGTTATAAAACTGGATAGCCTGACACGGGACAGTCCAAGTCCAATAAAACCGGTGTTTATGTCTTATCTTGCTTGCTATAAATGTGATAGCATCAATTATCCATTGAGAGCAATTTGATTTTTCTATAAGGGTTACACACCGATTCAGCATAAGTATACGTGGGTATCACACGGGTGTCTCATGTGTGTCGTCTATGAGACGACAGGAATAACGATGGTATCCGACAGAAGATAACGGGCAAAACCAAATCAGTGATGTCTCCGGTTGGGAGCAGAAACCAACGGGGAATATCCCTTTACGATCGCAGAACTCACTTGACCACAATGAATTTGTGGGATGTAGTCACTCCATTATCTGTGCTGATACGGGCAAAATAGACACCCGATGCAAAGTTCTTAAATGGCTGTACCCATTGGTCCAGGGCAGTTGCCGTCCTGTAGGAGATAACTTTTTGACCCCGGATGTTGAATATCTTGATCTTCATGGGTGCCAATTGGAGATCATATCTGCTTTTCAAGGTTATACTTCCAGCATCATCGCGGTGAAGATAGTTCTCTGGGACTACCAGGTTTTGCTGTGGATTATCCACCGCATAAAAGGTGTATGAGTCTCCCTTTGCTAGGAGAGGAATAGAGTACCCAGTATCCAGATATCTGAAGGATACATCTCTGAGGTCAAGCTCTGATCACCAAAACCTGCAAATCGGGCACTATTTTGTCCATTGTTTGTAACTATTATCAGCTTCAAAATCAAGAGAATAAATCCGTAATGATATATGCAATACACCAATACGGATTACGTAAGGAAGCAATTGGAGTCTTGGATATATATATGTTTTGGCATTTGCAATTTTAGTGCCCCGATTTGCAATTTTCGGTGACACTTTTTAGAGGCCCAGCATAAAACAGCGAAACATGACAGATGCTCACCGTAATATCGGGTATGATCCACAAAGATTTCTCTTGACTGAGCAGCCATGTGAATAATAATATGTAATGAAGACTTAAAGATCAATCCCCAAGGAGGAAATACCATGTTTTTAAGCGGATCACAATTAAAAGAGGTATTCCAAAAGGCCAAACAGCAGCGTTTTGGAATCATGGCATCCAATGTTGTTTTCGATACTCAAATCCGGGCAATCGTCCAAGGTTATAACAGCGTGGGCAGCGACGGTCTGATGCAAATGAGCAGCGGCGCCTGCAAATACGCCGCCGGTGAAAGTCAGGATATGAAAGTGGGAGCCCGGTTGATCTCCACGATGATCAAAACCTTTGCCTCGCAATTTCCCAAGAGCGGGATTGGTTTGCACATCGACCATGCTACCCCAAATTACTTTGATTTCATAGTATATTGCATCGAGAACAATCTGGTTACATCCGTGATGATCGATGCCTCCAAGGAGCAGCTGGCGGAAAACATCCGCATCACCAAAGAGGTAGTGGATGTGGCTCATAAACACAGCATCTTGGTGGAAGGCGAGATCGGGCACATCAAAGGCACGGAAGATGAGATTGTCTCGGATACCGAGCTTTATACTCATCCCGAAGAAGCACTGGAATTTGTGATAAAGACCAATGTGGATCTCTTTGCCGCCAGTGTGGGGACCAATCACGGCGTCTCCAAGGGCGAAAACATCGTGTTGCGCCTGGATTTAGTAAAAGAGATCGACGATCTGTTGATCAAGAACCATGTGGAGCGCGGCCTGGTATTGCACGGCGCCAGCGGTCTTACCGACGATCAACAGCGTGAAGCCATCAAGAACGGTGTGGTGAAGATCAATAAAGACACTCACTATCAAATGGATATGGCGCAAGAGATTCAGGCTTATTGGGAAAAGGAGAAATACGCCATCGTATGCCCTCCGGACACAGATATCAAAGCTTATGTGCCAAACAAGAGTAAATTTGACCCACGTAAGTGGCTCATCAAAGGCGAGAACAAGATGCAGGAAACCGTGAAGAACTTCTGCCTGGTTTCCGGAAGCGCAAACAACAGTATCTTACTATAGGAGAGATATATGATAAGAGTAGCGATAAATGGCTTTGGCCGCATCGGACGTCTGGTCCTGCGCGCCTTCATCAAGTTTCATCCCGAAGTGGAAGTGGTGGCAATAAACGACCTCACCGATGCCAAGACCCTGGCCTATCTCTTCAAATACGATAGCGTTCACAAGATCTTCGACGGAGAAGTGAGCCATGATGACGACAGCATCACCGTAAACGGCAAAAAGATCAGGATCTTTGCTCAGAAAGACCCGGAAACCTTGCCCTGGAAAGATCTTGATGTGCACTATGTGGTGGAAGCCACCGGCATCTTCAGAACCAAAGAGAAAGCGGGAAAACACCTCAAGGCCGGAGCGCGTAAGGTGATCCTGACCGTGCCCGCGAAAGACGATGTGGATGCCACTATCGTGATGGGAGTGAACCACCGCGATCTTAAAACGACAGACCTGATCGTATCAAACGCATCCTGCACCACGAACTGCCTGGCACCGGTCGCCAAGGTATTGCACGATCGCTTTGGCATTGTTAATGGTCTGATGACCACCATCCACTCCTATACCAACGATCAAAACATTCTGGATCTGCCGCACAACGATTTGCGCCGGGCCCGGGCTGCCGCGATGAGCATGATCCCCACCACTACCGGTGCTGCCAAGGCTATCGGGCTTGTGATTCCGGAATTGAAAGGGAAACTGGATGGCCTGGCCGTTAGAGTTCCCACTCCGGACGGCTCCCTGGTGGATTTGTGTGTAAATCTGGCACGAAATACCAGCAAGGAAGAAGTGAATCAAGCCATGAAAGAAGCCGCGGATGGCTACTTGAAGGGCTTTTTGATGTATGCTGACGATCCTATCGTATCCATAGACATTGTGGGCAACCGGCATTCCTCGATCTTCGATGCCGGTGGCACTTATGTGAAAGATAATATGGTAAAAATACTCAGTTGGTACGATAATGAATGGGGCTATAGCTGCCGGGTTACCGACCTTCTGATGTATATGAGCGGCTTGGAATAGTACGCATTACCCGTAACTACTGCTATGAGGCAGGGGCGTCCTGCGGGGCGCCTTCTGCGCATGGATAAGGGGGCTGACTATCAGTGGAGAATGTTTTGCGCTCACTCAAGGATAAAATGCCGGATCTGATCAAGAACTTGTTTTGGCTCTGGCTGCTGGTGCTCATTGTGATAAACGTGATCCCCATCGGAAACAATACCAATCAAAGCCTGAACAGAAACATGCTTTGGGTGTTTCGTCTGGACTATCTGGCGCATTCTATCATGATTCTGTGTTTTGCCTTTATCTGGGTCTTGGCTGCAATTCACCATGTGCGCATATTCAAGCAATATGATGCACTGAAGTATTCGGCGATTGTGCTTGCTGCCGGCATCTGTTTGGAGCTTTTGCAATTAGCTGTGCCATGGCGCAGTTTCAACCCGGTGGACATGATCTACAATCTGGGTGGGGCGATCCTGGCAATTTTCTTTATAGCCCTCAGCAATAGCCTTGGACGGCAGTAAACCGCATACCGATATCGCCAGTAGATCCATGAATTTGAGGGGCGATTGGCCCGTACATCCTGCTCAACAAGATTCTCATTCCTGCCGCAGCCAGCCTTCCATCCTGTGTTTTTCCGATTTTCATTGACACAAACCCGCCGGGAAAATTGAGTGATATCAAAAGGTGATTTTTATCTAACAAAAAAATATAGCATACAAGGAGTTTACCACAATGGCTAAACAGACAAAAGCTACGATGGACGGAAACAGTGCCGCATCGCATGTGGCATATGCTTTTAACGAGGTAGCAGCGATCTACCCCATCACTCCGTCATCCGGTATGGGTGAGCTTGCAGACGCATGGGCAGCTGAAAACCGCAAGAATATCTACGGCACCACCGTGGATGTGATGGAATTGCAATCCGAAGCCGGAGCTGCCGGAGCCGTGCATGGCTCTCTCTCAGCCGGGGCGCTTACCACCACGTTTACAGCCTCACAAGGCTTGATGCTTATGCTGCCAAATATGCATAAGATTGCCGGTGAGATGTTGCCCACAGTATTTTATGTGACTGCCCGTTCTCTGGCAGCACAATCTCTATCGATTTTTGGTGATCATTCAGACGTAATGAGCGCCCGCAACACCGGTTTTGCCCTGATCGCTTGTAACAGCGTGCAAGAGGTGATGGATCTGGCCATCGTCAGCCAGATTGCCACTCTGAAAAGCTCAATTCCCTTCCTGCTTTTCTTTGACGGTTTCCGCACCTCTCACGAATTGCAGAAGATCGACGTGGTGGATTATGACTCCATGAAGGAGATGCTGGATCACAAACTGGTGGAAGACTTCCGTAAACGCGCCCTCACTCCGGACACACCGCGTGTAAAAGTAGGCCAGCAGGGTCCGGACGTATATTTCCAAGGCCGCGAAACCAGCAATCTTTACTATGACAAAGCCCCCGGGATCATCGAGGAATGCATGAAAGAAGTGGGCGCAAAGATTGGTCGCGACTACAATCTCTTCGACTACAGCGGCGATCCTGAAGCCACAGATGTAATCGTTGCCATGGGCAGCGGTTGCGAGACCATCAGCGAAACCATCGATTATCTGAATAACGAGCGCGGGATGAAGCTGGGCCTGGTAAAAGTCCGCGTATATCGTCCCTTCAGCACTCAGCACTTCCTGGCTGCCTTACCCAAATCCGTGCAACGCATCGCAGTTCTGGACAGAACCAAAGAACCGGGCAGCATCGGTGAACCGCTTTATCTGGACGTAGTGTCCGCGCTGCAAGGCAAGAACCTTAGTATCATCGGCGGTCGTTACGGCCTCTCCAGCAAGGAATTTACTCCGGATATGGTGCTGGCAGTATACAAGCATATGCAAAAAGGTGGATTCCATGGCTTTACCGTTGGCATCGAGGATGATCTGAGCAAGCTTTCCCTGCCTTTAGACGAACACATTCAAACCGTTCCGGAAGGAACCATATCCTGCAAGTTCTGGGGTCTGGGCTCCGATGGAACCGTGGGTGCAAACAAGAACAGCATCAAGATCATCGGCGACCATACCGATATGTATGTACAGGGCTACTTCCAATACGACAGCAAGAAAAGCGGTGGCATCACCCGCAGTCATCTACGTTTTGGCAAGAAAGCCATTCACAGCCAGTACCTGGTTGCCAGAGAGGACTTCGTAGCCTGTCACAATCAGGCATTCATCGGCAGATTTGATCTTTTGAACGGCATCAAAGAAAACGGCGTGTTCCTGTTAAACTCAAACTGGAACATGGACGAAGTCTTTAACCAGCTAACATGCGAAATGCAGGATACCATCATCAAACGCAAAATCAAATTCTACAATATCGACGGCCTCAAGATCGCTGATGAAGTGGGGCTTGGCGGCAGAGTGAATACCGTGATGCAAACAGCCTTTTTCCTGATCAGTGGTGTGATGGATCGTAATGAAGCCATCGGCCTCATCAAGGAATCAATCCGTAAGACCTACGGCAAGAAAGGCGAAGACGTGGTTCAAATGAACCTAAACGCTGTGGATAAAGTTAACGAAGCCTTGGTGGAAGTGCCGATTCCCGCACAGCTTCCGGACACCTGTGGCCCCCGTAAACAGCTGGTACCCAAAGACGCCGCCGGATTTGTGAAAGACGTGATCGAACCCATCATGCGCGAGCAAGGTGATATCATCAAAGTATCGCAAATGCCGCTGGATGGCTATGTGGAAAGCGGAACTGCCAAACTGGAAAAACGCAGAGTGGCCCCCGCAGTTCCCAAATGGATTCCCGAAAACTGCATCCAATGCAATCAATGCTCATTTGTGTGCCCTCACGCCGCAATCAGAGCAAAATTGATGACAGAAGAAGACCTCAAATCCGCTCCCGATAGCTTTAATACCCTCAAAGCAATGGGCGCTGAAGGTTACCAATACAAAATCCAGGTTTACATCGACGATTGCCAAGGCTGCCGCGTGTGCGTGAATGAATGCCCCAAAGGAGCTCTGGTGATGAGCCCCATCGATACCGAACGCGATGCCGGCGAACAGCAAAACTACGAATTCTTCGAAAAGCTCCCCAACGATGTCCTGGCAAACTTCAAGGAAGCCACCGTAAAAGGCAGTCAGTTCAAACAACCTCTGTTTGAATTTTCCGGTGCTTGCGCCGGCTGCGGCGAGACCCCGTACATCAAGCTGCTTACCCAGTTACACGGTGATCGCATGATCGTTGCCAACGCTACCGGGTGCTCATCGATCTACGGCGGCACCTTCCCCACCATCCCCTATTGCAAAAACAAAGACGGCCACGGTCCCGCCTGGGCAAACAGCCTCTTTGAAGATAACGCGGAATACGGTCTGGGAATGCGTCTGGCGGTGAAATCTCACCGTAAACAGCTGAAGCTGGCCCTCGAAGCCCTGATGGAAAAAGGCATCGATGCTGAATTGAAGGACGCGCTGAAATACAGTCTGGAACATTGGGATGACGTAGATCAGCAAGCCAAAGTAAACGCCCAAAAGATCCGCAGCCTCTTGCCCAAAGCCATTGAAAATGCCTGTGAAGGATGTGCCAAACTCTTGCGCAGAGTGGATGAACTAAAGGATTACGTAGTGGAGAAATCCATCTGGGCCATCGGCGGTGACGGCTGGGCCTATGACATAGGTTATGGTGGACTGGACCACGTGATGGCCTCCAATCAAAAGATCAAGGTTCTGGTGCTGGATACCGAGGTGTATTCCAATACCGGCGGTCAGGCTTCCAAATCTACACCGATGGGCTCTATAGCCCGCTTTGCCGAAGCAGGAAAAGCCACAAACAAGAAAGACCTCGGCATGATGATGATGAACTATGGTTATGTATACGTGGCCTCAATCGCCATGGGCGCAAACAAAAACCAAGCCCTGCAAGCCTTTAAAGAAGCCGAAGAATATCCCGGACCGGCGATCATCATCGCCTATGCGCCCTGCATCAACCACGGCATCGATATGAGCATGAGCCAAAAGCACGAAAAGGCCGCTGTGGAAGCCGGCTATTGGCTGCTGTATCGCTACAATCCGCAGAGACGTCTGGAAGGCAAGAATCCGCTCACCTTGGACAGCAAAGAACCCACAATGAGCATTCCCGACTTCATCAAAACCGAAAACCGCTATAGCCGCCTGCACCGTATCTTCCCTGAACGAGCAGAGCAATTTGAAAAATGCAGCTCGTTGTTCTTCAAGGAACGCTATGAACAATACAAGAAAATGAGTGAATAAACTGTATTAACAACACACGAGGGGAAGCCGGATTCAGGCTCCCCCTTTTGCTTTTTTGCCTTTTGGCATTATTTTATCCTAAAATGCTTTAAGGATGTAACAATGCTATTCAAGATGATTGCCTTGGTCTTTATGCTGATATCTGCCACCATGCTGTCAGCAGTTAAGACAGTTGATCAAGTAGATCTGAACCGTTATCTGGGAAGGTGGTATCAATACGCCTATTTCCCCACAAAGTTTCAACCCAAAGATGCCGCCCTCTCTGCCGCGGATTATTCCCTGGACAAGAAGGGCAAGATCATCGTGATCAACACCAGTTACAAGGACAAAGCCGGCACACAGATCCTCAAACAGGTCTCCGGGAAAGCGCATGCAGTGGACAAAAGCAACAGTAAACTGAGGGTATCTTTCTTCTGGCCTTTCTATGGAGATTACTGGATTGTGAAGCTGGATAAGGACTACCAATACAGCGTGGTAAGTGATCGGAAACAGAAGTATTTATGGATCCTCTCACGCAGTCCGCGCATGGACAGGGATAGCTACAACGAAATTTTACACTTCCTTGAACAAGGTGGTTGGGACATCGGTAAACTGGTGATAACAGGCATTCAAGACTAAGCCACCAATATTTGCACTTGACAAAAGCCGCTGCAGCAAACTTTTTGTAAGTTCCAGTAAAATATAGATGTAGCGGCTTTTGCCGCATGGAGTTGAATATGGATTATCCCTTTTATGATATCGAGAAAAAATGGCAGAAGATCTGGCAAGATCGTGAAATTGCAAAAGGTACAGACTTTAGCAGCAAGCCCAAATACTATGTTCTGTCGATGTTTCCCTATCCTTCAGGGGTACTCCATATCGGCCATGCATCAAACTATGCCATCGGCGACGCCATTTCCCGCCTGAAGCTGATGGAAGGCTACAACGTAATGCAGCCCATGGGCTACGATTCCTTCGGTATGCCCGCGGAAAACTATGCCATCATGCACAATTCCCATCCCCGCATCACCACCGAGGAAAACATCGCCAATATGCGTAAGCAGTTCGACGGCATGGGCTTTTTCTTCGATTGGGACCGGGAAGTAAGCACCTGCCGCCCGGATTACTATCACTGGGGCCAATATATCTTCAAAAAGATGTATGAAAACGGCTTGGTTTACAGGAAAAAGAGCTTCCAAAACTGGTGTGAACAGTGCAACACAGTGCTTGCAAACGAACAGGTGGAAGACGGAGCTTGTTGGCGCTGTGGCAGTGAAGTGATCCAGAAAGAACTGGAGCAGTGGTATTTCCGCATCACCAAATACGCTGAAGAACTGCTTGATTTCTCTGATGTAATCGAATGGCCGGAGCGCGTGATGACCATGCAAAAGCACTGGATCGGCAAAAGCGAAGGAGCCCGCATCGAATTCACTCTGCCGGATACGGAAGAAAGCATTGCCGTGTTTACCACCAGGCCTGACACCATCTACGGCGTAACCTTCATGGCTCTGCCGCCCGAGCATCCATTGGTCCAAAAATGGTTGGAGGAAGAGCCGGAAAACCACGCCATGC
Source organism: Cloacimonetes bacterium UBA5284 (assembly GCA_002410505.1). Lineage (GTDB taxonomy): Bacteria > Cloacimonadota > Cloacimonadia > Cloacimonadales > Cloacimonadaceae > UBA5456. Next base: position 25,789 of record DHSO01000047.1, read on the forward strand.
ATGACTTCTGCAAGAAAGTGATCAATGAGGACAAAGTACTGCGTTCCAGTACCGAAACCGAAAAAGAGGGCATCTTCAGCGGGCGCTATTGCATCAATCCTCTAAACGGCGATAAAGTGCAAATCTGGATAACCAACTATGTGTTGATGGACTACGGTACAGGTGCCGTGATGGCAGTTCCCGCCCACGATCAGCGCGACTTCGATTTCGCCACAAAATACGGCATCCCCATGAAGATCGTGATCCAAAACCCTGAAAACAATCTGCACTTGGACAGCATGAGAGAAGCTTTTATAGAGCCCGGAATAATGGCGTCTTCTGCCCATTTTGACGGTATGCCCAGCGAAGAAGCAAAAAGCGTCATTACGGACTGGATTGCAAAAAACAACTGGGGCGAAAAAACCGTTACCTACCGACTGCGCGATTGGGGCATCTCCCGTCAGCGCTATTGGGGCAATCCCATTCCCATCATCCACTGCCCCAAATGCGGAGTGGTACTTGTGCCGGATGAGGACTTGCCCGTGCTGCTACCAGATAACGTGCAAGTGGGCAAAACCACATCCAATCCTTTGCTCAGCGTACCCGAATGGTTAAACGTGAAATGCCCGAAGTGCGGAGCCGACGCCAAACGCGAGACTGATACCATGGATACCTTTGTGGATTCATCCTGGTACTACGCCCGCTATGCCGACGCCCATAACAAGGATCTACCTTTTGACACAGAAAAGTCCGACTTCTGGCTACCTGTGGATCAATACATCGGCGGCATCGAACATGCGTGCATGCACCTGCTCTACGCCCGCTTCTTCTATAAATTTATGCGCGATCTGGGCTGGGTAAACGGCAACGAACCATTCCTGCGGCTGCTCACTCAAGGCATGGTACTGAAAGATGGCGCGAAGATGAGCAAATCCAAAGGTAACACCGTGGACCCGCAATACATCGTAGATCGCTTCGGCAGCGACACCTTGCGCGTCTACCTGCTCTTCGCCTCTCCCCCGGAAAAGGATGTGGAATGGAATGATGAAGCTTTGATGGGCGCTTTCCGCTTTTTGAACCGCATCCATCGCCTCATTGAGGGCAATCTTGAGACCATCAAAAAAGGGCTGCAACTAGAAGCAGATACCGACAAACTCTCCCCCGAGATGAAGAAACTGCTCTTCAGCTCGCACTCTTGCACCAAGAAATGGTTGGAAGACAGCCTTGATCGGATGCAATACAATACCTCCATCGCTGCCATCATGGAACATTTGAATCACTGTGTGGCAATCAAAGACGCCGACAATCTGGATAATGACGCCCTGGCCGTTTACGCCGAAGCATGCGGCATCATTCCCCAAATGCTCTACCCCTTCGCGCCGCATATCGCCGAAGAATTGTGGCAGATGATGGGCTTTGAAACCCTGCTGCACGAAAGCGGTTTGCCCGGCTATGAGGAGCGGTATCTTGTCCAGGACACCATCACCTACGTCGTTCAGGTAAACGGCAAGATTCGCGGAAAATTGGAGATGAGTCCGGATTCGCCCCATGAGATCCTAAAAGAAGAAGCCCTGAAAGTGGAGAACGTTCAGCGCGCGCTGGATGGATTTGAAGTAGTAAAAGTGATCGTTGTTCCCTCAAAGATGGTGAGTATCGCTGCCAAAGCGAAACGCTGAAGCCGGGAACACCATATTCATTCTCTTCATTTTGGATGACCGTACCGGTAACATCTGCAGAGCTCCGGCTGCACAGGATGAGATCTATCCTCTGAATCATCCCCGGTTTTTCCAATGCTAAGCTAGCGGTTTACTTTTGTTGAACAAGCATCATAATAGGTGGTCCTTTATGCATAAATCGAGTCCATTCACTATTATTAAAGGGAACTGCTATTGATTTGGAGCCTTTGCTTGAGTGTGTTGACTTTAGTTCTAGAGAAACTCTGGAGCATGGATTGAGGGGAATACCAGTAAGTACTTGTATGCAAGCCGCTTCAATGAATACAGGCAACACATGGAAAGCAAAAGGCTTTGGTTCATGTTCTGTAGTCTTGTATACGATGTAAGCTGTATCTTCTCCCGGCCATAAGCTTGTTTCATATGGCGGTGAATAATTGTGCCACAAAATGATAGTTGACTGGATTAAAGTTAAGATTTCACCGCGTTTTAAGGAGGCAGGCTTGCAAGTTCTTACGATTCAAGCTATTGTCGATTGCCGGAAAACTGCAAAACGTGCAGCTAGCTAACTGATGTCTACCTTTCCAAAGCAAAACATGCCCTAATTACCATTCTGATTGTTATCTATATCAGGACTTTCGATAATTTCGGGGTATGTGTATCAAAAAAACTGATTGACAAAAAAGCGGTCTTGGATTCTAAGGAGAGGCACAGTGATGGGGCCTATAGCTCAGCTGGTAGAGCTTCCGGCTCATAACCGGATGGTTGGGGGTTCGAGTCCCTCTGGGCCCACCACTTTTTTTTTCTTCTTCGCCACAATCACTTATATTGTATGTGAAGGAATCTATATGAAATACATACATCTTGCATTCTTGCTTCTGGTGTTGTTAGCACCTTTGGGAGCCACAAAATACGCGGGAGAGATCTTTAGCTTCAGTCCCGGTGTGCAAAATCAAGCTATGGGGAATACAGGTCTTACATATTATGAATCCCAAGCCGCCGGTTGGTGGAATCCCGCTCTTCTCGCTTACGACAGTTCCCGCGGTGTGGAGTTGATGCGCAGCGATCATTTTGAAGGTCTGCTCACTCAAAACCAAATCTCCCTGAAAGTCGGTAGCGGCACTGCTGTATCCATCAATCATCTTGCCATCGATAAAATCAAGCTCACAAAGCTGGAAAACGAAGACGAGGAGATTAGTAACGACAATCGCCCCTACGTGTGGAAGACCGTTACAAACCAGGATCTGATCGCCAGCGTATCCTATGGCAGAGCGATGGCCGAGGATTTTTATGTAGGCATCTCGCCCAAGCTGGCATACCGCAGTCTCGCAGAGCACAGCGGTTACGGCATCGGCGCGGACATAGGAGCGCTGTGGGATCCGGGTAAAGGCTTTCTGGCAGGCATAAACTTGCGGGATTTCTTTGGCACACAGATCCTTTGGGAATCCGGCGAGCACGAGATCGCCATGCCAAATCTGGATGTCGAGCTATCCTATCGTCGCGAAGTATTCGGCACCTCTATTCCTGTGCTGCTCGCGCTCAGAAGCCAGATCTATGCCGAAGAACGGGGAGATGCCGCCAATTTCAGCAGCTCTGCTCTCAGCGGAGACATCCATGCCGGGCTCATGATTCGCCCCACACCCGCCCTGAAATTGATGGCTGGGTACGACGTGAACAGCTTCAGCACCGGGCTGGGTCTTGAGTTCAAGTCCTTGGGTGTGAATTACGCGTTCAAGACCAATTCAACTGACGGCTTGGGCTACACGCAAAAGATTGCGTTATCCTATTCATGGTAAGAAAAAAGATCGCTCTGCTGGGCGCCACCGGATCAATCGGCAATTCGTTTTTTAAGGTCTATTGTGAACAACAACAACGGCTCACACTCAGTCTTGCCGTCGCGCACACAAATTTTAGCAAGCTCTGCCCCCTTGCCCTTGAGTTGAATATCCCCGTCCTGGTCTTTACCGGTATCAAAGATCCAGCACTGCAGGAAAAGATCCGCACCGAATGCCCCGCGCAGAAAGTGTATTTTGGCTCCGCTGATCTGCTTTCGCTCCTGGAAGAGGCGGATTATGATATCGGTCTCAATGCCATCGGCGGATCTGCCGGGATAGAAGCAACTTTCGCCATCCTGAAGCGTGGCAAAAAGCTCGCCCTGGCCAATAAAGAATCTCTGGTGATGGGCGGACATCTGGTCCAGAAATTGAAAAAACCCGGCCAGATCTTACCGGTGGATAGCGAGCATTCGGCAATCTTTCAAGCTATGGGGATTCACCCCCATCATGAAGTGCAAAAACTTATCATCACAGCATCCGGCGGCGCTTTCCGCAGCCTGCCTTTGCAGGATTTTGACGCCATCACACCGCGAATGGCTTTGAGACACCCAAATTGGGATATGGGCGCGAAGGTTACTCTGGATAGCGCCACCATGTTCAATAAAGCCCTGGAGGTGATGGAAGCGCACTGGCTCTTCGATATGCCATACGAGCGCATCAAGGCGGTGATTCATCCCCAATCCATCGTCCATTCTCTGGTACAATTCCAAGATGGCTCGCTGCTGGCTCAGCTCAGCGCTCCGGATATGAGCCTGCCCATTCTCTACGCGCTCAGCTACCCCGAACGCTGGAGCTCGGATATTGTACACACAGACCTTTTGTCGTTGCCCGAACTCAGTTTTGAAGAAATCCCCGCCGCACGCTATCCGCTATTCTATCTCGGTCTTGAGGTTGCCACCCAAGGCGGCATCCTGCCCACGGTAATGAACGCTGCCGTGGAAGCCGCCATGAAGCTCTTTTTGGAAGAGAAAATACCCTTCACGGGCATCTATCCTCTGGTAGAGCGCACGATCGCCTCCGCCGAGCAGATCTCGGAGCCTGATCTGGATACTATCATAGCTGCCAATCGCGATTATTACCGGCGCTGCCTCGCGCTACATGAAAAACAATAAGATATATATGGAGATAACATGGATTACACTCGCTACGCCGTTGATCAGATTTTAGCTTTGTGCAAGACGCCCAGCCCCACCGGATTCACCAAGCTGGCAACAGAATACCTGGTAAACGAACTGCAGGCTTTGGGCTTTGAAGCTCAGGTTTCTCGCAAGGGCTCCGTTCTGGCCAATCTGGGCGGCGAGGGCAAGCCCCTGATACTTGCCGCTCATGTCGATACCCTGGGAGCAATGGTAAGAGCCATCAAAGACAATGGCAGATTGCGTTTCACAAAGATCGGCGGTTATCCCGAAAACAACATTGAAAACGAAAATGTCATCATCCACACCAGAGATGGCAAACGCATATGTGGAACTGTGTATATAAACGGACCTGCTGTCCATGTATACAGCGATACCGGCTCCAGCAAACGGGACGACAGCAGCATGGAGATAGTGCTCGACGAGATCGTCAAGAGCAAGGCTGATACCGAAAAACTCGGCATCTCGCCCGGCGATTTCATCTCGCTGGATGCCCGTACCATACTTACCGAATCCGGTTTCATCAAGAGCCGCCATTTGGACGATAAAGCCAGCGCCGGAGTGCTCTTGGCGCTTGCCAAAGAAGTGCGCGACGGCAAGCTGAAACCAGCCCGCAAAACCGGTATTCTATTCACCACCTACGAAGAGGTTGGACATGGCGCCGCCTCCGGCTTCCCGGAAGACACCGAGGAAATGATCTCTGTGGATATGGGTGCGGTAGGAGACGACCTGGGCACAGATGAATACAAGGTTTCTATCTGCGCCAAAGATTCCGGGGGCCCATACGATTGGGACGTTACGGATAGTTTGATCAAGCTTGCCATAGAGTTGAAACTTCAATACGCGGTAGATATCTATCCATATTACGGTTCAGATGTGGAAGGCGCGTTGAGGGCCGGTTATGACATCAAACACGGACTCATTGGCCCCGGAGTATTTGCCTCCCATGGTTATGAACGCACTCATACTCATGCCATCGATAACACGTTGAAACTGCTGGAAGCCTATCTGGGCAAGGGTTGAGCCCCACAAATGGGAATAATCCCTCTTTGGAGCAGAAATTGCATCTATTGAACTGAAAAAGATATAAATCTATGGAGTATACAATGCGCCTTTATTACATCTGCCTGCTGATGGCCTTTTTTCCGCTGATTCTCTTCGGACAGGCAAATCTCCCCCTTCCTGAATGTTATCACACTTACGATGAAGCCAGAGACGAGCTGTATGCCTTGGAAGAGCAGTATCCCACCATGGCTAAAGTACACATCATAGGCTACTCTCAACTTGAAGCAATCCCCATCTACGCCTTGCAGATATCAAATGATGTGCAACAGCTGGAGGGAACATGGAACCGCCCGGCTTTGCTATTTGTGGGGCAGGTTCATGCCGAGGAAGTGTTGGGCCTACAGATCACTCTCAGCAATGCCAAAGAAATCCTGCAGAACAACCTGACAACACCATATATAAAATGGATTAATCAATTGGATACGTGGTGGGTGCCCACTTTGAATCCGGAAGGGCACAATGTGGTAACTGCAAATCTGGACACATCTTACCGCAAAAACAAACGTGACAACAACGAAAATGGTATCTTCGATTTTGATACCAGAGTGGGATACGATATCGACGGGGTGGATATCAACCGCAATTTCGATTTCAACTGGACTCATGGCGACACCCTGATGCAGCCCGGCGGCACCGAGGTTTACGACTACTATCGCGGCCCTGCTCCCATGAGTGAGAGTGAGATCCATGCCATCAAAGCTTTGAGTGACCAGAAGAAATTTGTTTACAGCATCTGCTGGCACTCCTCACGCTCCGGCAATTTCAGTGAAAAAGTATATTACTCATTCAATTGGAAAGATGTACGACCCTCTCCCGATTTCGCATTTGCACAAAGCATCGGCCAGGGTGTGGCTACATCGATCTTGAAAGAAAACGGTCAACCTTATGAATACTATCCCAATGCCAGCCGTAGAGGAGCTTTCCACGACTGGATGTACAAAGAATATGGAACTTTCCAGCTACTCATCGAAGTAGGCACCAGCAATCTGCAGCCCGAAGAACCCTTGATGCTGGATACGGTAGAACGCGCCAGCGAAGGGGTATGGTGGATGCTGAACCGTGCTTTGAACTATTCCACGGACGTCCCCTCCACTTCCATGCTCACCGGAACCGTGAAAGACAGCGTTACCGGCGATGTGCTCGAAGCCGAAATCATCATCCCCGAAAAACACGCTCCCTGGTTCGTTGCCCGCACCAGTTCTCCGGATACCGGACGTTTTTGGAAAGCCTTGCCGCAAGGCAATTACACTATCCACGCTCGCAAAAAAGGCTATTGGGACGCAGAAATCGATAATGTTACTGTCTACAACACCGGCAGAACCACCCGCAACATAGATCTCAGCCCCAAGGAAAGCGCGAATCTGCATGGCTATGTTATCAGTAATGGCATGAGCATTCCCGCCAAAATCATCATTAAAGACTTTATCCCGGACGAATTGAACGTGATAGGCGGATATCAATACCAAGGCTACGAGGGAACATATCCTATCGAGATTTGGAGCAATGGCCGTTACCCCTATCTGGACAGCCTGCAGATTGATCCCGGCAACTCTCAGATCAGCTTTGAGCTGGGCAAAGCCAATGTTATTTTTTCTGAAACCTGGGAAGATGGCACCGATAAATGGGAAATCAACGGTCCCTGGGTGCTGCAAGAAGAACTGAGTGTGAATGGACAAGCCATTACCGATAGCTGGGGCGGACGTGGGCATTACGCTCAAAATTGCGACGTATGGATCGCCACCAAAGAAGCTATCCTTATCCCAAACACAGGCAATCCCTTGTTGCACTTCGATTCCCATGTTTATACAGAATGGGACTATGATCCGGTTACGGTGGAAGCCTCGCTCGATGGCAACACCTGGCAGGAAATCTGGACAAAATCCGGACGCCTAGACTGGTGGCAAAAGGAATATGCCTATCTTTCCGATTACGCCGGACAAAACATCTATCTGCGCTTTCGCCTGCGTGACAACAGCATCGCTGATGAACTGACCGATCCGGGCTGGACTATCGACAACATCTACGTGGTCTCCGGTAGCTCTGCTGCGCATAAAGATGTGTTGGTCCCGGGCCTGGAAAACACTCTACTCTTCCAAAACTACCCCAATCCCGCCAAGCAAAATACACATATTCCCTATAGTTTAACCAGCAGCACCGAACCGAAGATCGATATCTACAACATCCGCGGTCAACATGAACGCAGCTATCGCCCTGGCACCAAAGCTGAAGGCAGTTACACCTGGTTTTTCGACGGCAAAGATGATGATGGCAGAAACCTTCCCAGCGGCATTTATTTCTACCGCATGAAAGCCGGAAAATATAGCAAAACCCGCCGTTTGGTATTGGTAAAATAAGCTGACAATCCATACTCTATATGCCCCGGATATCTTACCGGGGCTTTTTCTTGACATACCAAATATCAATATAAGTTCTCACCCACCATTCTATCGCGCATACCGGGAAACAGAATTGCTCTTGACATCATCGCACTCTTCATTGATATGAACAAAAATAAACAAAAGGGGATCAAGATAATGCTGTATCTGCCTACAAGAATTTTTTTTGGAGCCAAGGCCTTGGATGATGCGAGCGCGCGTCTGCCCGGGATAGGCAAGAAAGCCCTGATCGTGTGCGGGAAAAGCAGCGCGGAGAAAAGCGGAGTGATGGACGCGCTCTTGCCCTCGCTACGCCGCGAAGGAATTGCTTTCAGCATCTTCAATGAGATATCGGAAAACCCCACAATCACCCGGGTGATGAGCGGCAAAGAGCGTTTTATTCGCGAGAATTGCGATTTTTTGATCGGTATCGGCGGGGGCAGCCCCTTGGATGCTGCCAAAGCCATCTCGCTTGCAGCGGCAAACGATCTACAAATAAATGAATTATACGATGCCGGGAAGCAAGTCACGGCATACCCCATGGTTGCGATTCCCACCACCCACGGCACCGGTTCGGAGGTCACACAATACAGTGTCCTAACCGACATCAAGAAAGGTAAAAAAGCCGGTTTTGGCAGCGATTTGATCTTTCCTTATATGGCAATAATCGACCCCAAATACAGTCTCAGCCTCAATCCGCGGATCAGCCTGAACACCTCTATAGACGCACTTTCACACCTGCTGGAGGGATTATATAGCACTTCCCGCAATTCGCTGCTGTATCCAATGATCTTTCGCGGTATCGCGCTCATCAAAGACAATCTGGATACTTGCCTGAAAAATCCAGCTTATCTGCCCGCTCGTGAAGCCCTCTGTCTGGCATCGATGTATGGGGGGATCACCATCGCTCACACCAGCACAACCTTGCAGCATGCTATCGGCTATCCCTTTACCACAGCATACAATATCCCACACGGTCTTGCCAACGGGATGTTTATGGCTGCCATGATGCACTTCTATTATCCGGCCGTCAAAGCAGAATTGGACGCACTTTTTGCTTTTCTGGAAATGAGTATGGACGAGTTTCTGGCCTGGTTGGATAGCTTTCCGATCCGCTTGAAAGTGGAAGCCGACGATGCTATTCTAAGATCTTGGATTCCGCAGATCATGAGCGCCAGAAACACTGTGATAAGCCCAGTTAAGCCCAATGAAAGCGAGCTGATGGAACTACTGAAAAGTGTTCAGAAGGAGCAAGGATGAAGGTAAGGGATTTCAGGAAACAGCGGGCAGAACTCACCAAGCTGACTTTGGATCGTGCCAATCTGAATATCAAACGCTTTTTTGCCCTGGATACAGCGGCATACAACGAGGGAGCTCTATCGGCAAAACACAAGGAGTTGATAGGCCTGGTAGCTTCTATGGTGCTGCGATGTGACGATTGCATCTGCTATCATCTGGATCAGTGTTTTGATGCCGGAGTGAGTATGGACGAGCTGCAGGAAGCCATGAATATCGCCCTGGTGGTAGGTGGATCCATCGTGATTCCCCATCTGCGGCGGGCAATGGCATATTGGGAAGATCTGCTCACCACTTCTTGAAAATGAAGAAAACTGCCAGGATGATCAGGGCGAAGCCTACCAAATAATTCCAGCGCAGTTCTTCTTTCAGATACAGTATAGAAAATACGCTAAATACCACCAGTGTAATCACTTCCTGAATGGTTTTGAGCTGATATGCATTGTAAACGCCATAGCCGATGCGATTGGCCGGCACCTGAAAACAATATTCAAAGAAAGCGATAAACCAAGAGATGAAGATCACCTTCACGATGGGCGATCCTGTATTCTTCAGATGCCCATACCAGGCGAAGGTCATAAAGACGTTTGAGATTGAGAGCAGAACGATTGTTTTCATTAGGCTAATATTCTTTATCTTAAAATTATTTTTGTATCGCGGAGAGTATTCTGCTGGGATTGGAGCTTTGCAGCCAGTGGTTTAAGGCCATGGAAAAACCGTTTTCTTCACACAGCCCAACATTGATAAACTCTTGTTTCATGCTGTCGGGAGCGTTTGCCGTCACATAGGAGTTCGGACATATCTCCAGCATCTGCAAGTCGTTGTAATCGTTACCTATAACCATACACTGAGAGAGGGATAAGCCAATTTTGGACAACAAGTGTTGCAGTGCCGATCCTTTATTCACGCCGGGAGCGAAGATCTCGATCCAGAGCGAGGAGAAATCCAGCGGTGAAGTGGTGCGGATGATGGTCAAAGGATCCAGGCGGCGGGAAAGGCTGTCATAGAGATCCTCACGGTGGCTTTCCACAATAGCCAGAAATTGTGTGGCGAGTTTCCAACCGGGACCTTGTTCCTGCTTCAACTCTGTGGCATACTCCCGGTATATCTCCAGCCGCTGCAAAAAATCCGGGATAGCTTTGAACGCTTTGTATTGCATATGATGCGTTTCAGGTATTGCATTGTGAAGCATATAATCCAGATTCAATTCTTCCAATACCTTGCATACTCTGCTGATCTGTTCCGCGTTCAGATTTTGATTGTAGATGAGTTCCTGATTCTGCCAATCCATAATCCCGGCACCGGTAGCAAAGATCACAAAATCGAAAGGAGCATGAAGGGGAATCACTTTGCGCATACTGAACAGTGAGCGTCCCGTAGCCAGCACTCTACAGATACCCTTTTCAGAGAGGCTTTCCAGGCTGCGCAGATTCTCCACGCTGATCTCACCGTTATGGGGCAGCAGAGTGCCGTCCAGATCGCTTACGCAAGCGCCACGATAGATCAAGCTGTCTCCTCCGGATGAGACGAAATGCCTTCCAAGCCATTCACCAACACCGTTATTCTCCCGTGTTTTGCAATAGTTCCTGCAACAGCACACCGGCTCTGCCATCGCGAGCCCGGGTCATAGAGTACCGGATAGCGTCATAGATAAAATCTGCGGCCTTTATAATAGCCCCGCTGCGTTCTATCCCTCTGAGGGTGTAGATCAGCATTAGTGCGCTGAAGATATCTCCGGTCCCGGTAAAAAAACATGGCAGATAGCGGCATTCGAAGCTCTGAATGGAGGATGCGGAGGCAGCTGAGTAAATGATTTTGCATCCATCTTTCAGACCCGGAGCCCCGGTGATAATGATCTCCCGCGCTCCAAAGTCGTGCAATCGCCCGCAGATCCTTTCAAAATCTACATGCCCGGCATCATTCTTGAAGCTGTGCCCGGACAGAAAACAGGCCTCAGTATAGTTCGGTGTAATAATGTTTGCTTGGGCGATCAAGCGCCGCATAGCCAGGATCATGCTATCATCGTAGCAGGAATACAGCTTACCATCGTCTGCCATCACCGGATCGACCAGCACCAGTGTCTTTTCTGAAGAAAAAGAATTGATGGCCTCCAATACCGTGTCCACTTGTGCCGGATTGCCCAGAAAACCGCTGTAGATGGCGCAATATTCCATTTTCATTTCCTGCCAGTGACGCAGACAATCTTTCATAAAGGCATCGGTTTCCAAAAGCCGATAACCATCATAACAAGTATTGGAAGATAGCAGCGCGCTGGGTAAAGCGCACACTTCCAAGCCATATTTGTAAAAGAGCGGGATGATCGCCATCAGTGAGGTATTGCCAAATCCCGAAAGATCGTGTATAGCCAAAACTCTGTTTTTCATAATAGTTCAGGGTAGCGAGATGGTGGTTTCGTAGAGCAAATCTCCTTTTAGATCAAAGCATTGCCACAATAGTGCTTGAGGCTGCCTGATAAGGAGATTGTAATGGTGGATCATATTGAAGAAAACAGAACGAGGATCTGGGCTTCCCTGTTCTCGTAATGGCGCGCCACCACCACCGGATACAAAGAAATCCAGGCCTTCCCATATCAGATGCTCAAAACTGTGTTCATGTCCACTGATCACGGCTGCCACGGGATACTTTTTAAATAGCTGTGGCAGATAGTATTGCAAGCCGAGTTCATCCCCGTGATAACCTGAACTAAACACCGGATGATGGAGCATCAGGATAAGCGGTAACTTGCTGCTTTCCAGTTCATTTACCAGCCAGCGGTATTGCGCGCTGCCGGGCAAAAGCGGCAGATTGCTATCCAGGATAATGAATTTCAATGAATCGTATATAACGCTGTAGAAGCTGAGCCCATCTACTGAAGGAAAGTTTTTTATAAACAGCGCGAGATCTTTTTCGTGGTTCCCTCTGATGGCATAAAACGGCGCCGGCAGAGGAGAAATAATTTCCTTGAAGGAATCGTATTCGCTTTGGCTTTTTCCTTTTTGGTTCAGATCCCCGGTGTGAAAAACAGCGTTCACGCGGAGCTCTTGCACCCGCGCTATCAATTCGCGATGCACTTCCGGATGGTTGCGGGTATCGCCATAGATCAGGACAGTGGCTCCAGCATATATACAGATAATCAGCAGAGCCAGACACAGCAGAATTCTACGCATCATTCAGGCTTTCGTAGGCTTTTTGAAAATCCTGCAGGTCTTCCCAGGCCGGGCGCTTCCAGTGGGGATTGCGCAAGAGCGCTGCGGGATGATAGGTGGACCAGGCCGGAATGCCCATAAATTCGCTGCGGTGGCTGCGGTTCCAAGCCAGGGTTTCGTTATTTCCGAAAAGGGTCTGAGCCGCAACAAGTCCCATCACTAAAAGCAATCGGGGACGGATTATCCGGATCTGCTCCACCAGATACGGTAAACAGGCCAGTCGCTCTTCCTGACTGGGATTACGATTACCTTCGGGGCGGCATTTCACGATGTTTGCGATATAAACGTCTTCCCGCCGCAGATTGATGGCGGCAAGCATCTTGTCCAATAGCTGACCCGCCGCGCCTACAAAGGGCCTGCCGCTCAGGTTTTCTTTTTCGCCCGGCGCTTCTCCGATCAGCATAGCCCGGGCAAAGGGATTACCTTCACCATATACCAGATTGATGCGTCCCGCGGCCAGAGGACACTTGTTACAATCTGCATACTTTGTGCTCAAGGATTGCAGCAATTGCCGGGGGTCCTGCTGCTCCGAGTTTGTATCCGGCACTTGATAAATGTGTCGGATGCCGCTTTGTTTTAAGAGTTCAAGATATTGGATGAGTGCACGGCGTGACATTATTCATCGTCGTCTTCATCGTCATCATCGTCAAAGGCGTCGATATCTTCGTCGTCGTCTTCGTTTGCTGCAAAGGGATCTTTCACCACTTCGAAGCTATCGTATTCGGAAGGATCCGCAGCTTGAATCTCTCGCGCGAATTTGGCGGAATCATCGATGGTTTCTTCGCCAAAATCATCGCCCTCTTCGTTATCTTCAAACAAGGCGCGCTCGGCAGCCATAGCCTGTTCAGCCTCGGCCAGTTCGTTGATATAATCCGGCACTTCGTTGTCCGCAACGTGTTCCATGGACAACATAGTGATTTTCTTGTCAAATTTGTTTTTTACGAAACTGGGAAACTGATTGATACGGTGCGCTTCCAGTTTTGAGAGAAGGCAGAACAAGTAGTTCATGTTTACCTTTTCCAGGAAACCTTCAATCTTTTCATTTGTCATTTATTTCTCCTCTCCCAAGAAACCTTGCATGGGTTGTTTGAATCTTGTTACGCGGTTTTCTTCCGCCCTGATGATGCTCATTACATTTTGGACAGCATCTTCCAAAAGATCATTTATTACCAGATAATCATAGTCCGGTATGCAGGCAAGCTCTTTTTTTGCAGTTTGCAATCTGCGTTGAATATCTTCAATGCTATCCGTGCCTCGCTTCACCAAACGCTCTTTCAAAACATCCATTGAAGGCGGGATGACAAAGATCTTTACATAGGGTATATCTGTGGCCGCGATCTGGGAAGCACCCTGCACATCAATGTCCATGATCACATGGCGGGATAAGGCCAGGCGGGATTTGATGTATGATATCGAGGTGCCATACCAGCTCTTGCCAAATACTTTGGCATATTCCAGAAAATCTCCGGCTGCTCTGCGTTGGTCAAATTCCTGTTCATTCACAAAATGATAGTGCACTCCATTTTGTTCCTCGCCTCTGGGGGCACGGGTAGTATAGCTGATGGAATAATCCACATTATCCATCCGCTGCAGGATTTCTTTCAAAATCGTGCTCTTCCCGCCTCCGGAAGGGGCAGATAGAATGATCAGGAAGCTGTCGCTTTTTTCAATCAAAGATGGCGTTTCCGGGCTGTTTTATTCCGGAATAATCTTTTTGTATTCGACGGCGCTGAGCAGGTTTTCCAGTTCGTCAGTATTGCTGAGGCGAACCTTCATGATCCAGCCGTCTTCGTAACAGGATTTGTTGATGAGGTCGGGGCTGTCTTCCAAGTCGCCATTGCGTTCGGTGATTTTGCCGGATACAGGTGAGATGAGGTCTTCAACTGCTTTAACGGCTTCGATGGAACCGCAGGGCTCGCCGGCGGAAACTTTCATGCCTACTTCGGGCAATTCTACAAAAACGATGTCTCCCAGCTCGTGCTGAGCGAAATCGCTGATACCGATGGTGGCGATGTCGCCATCCACTCTAATCCACTCGTGGCTTTCTGTATAGAACAGGTCGTCCATAATGTTCATGCTTATCTCCCGGATCTTTTATGTTTTTTAGCCAAAAGTCACGACGCGCACTTTGTGTCAAGCATAAAGTGCGTTGGCATTCCCCCATTTTTAATCCAGCCTTATCTCCAATTGCCAAAGATCTCCTCTTTCCTCGATGCTATGCCTTCGTTTGTGGTCATCCTTATGCAGGTGTTCAAAACATCGAAGCAAGAAAAAAGGAATTGAATCATTTTTGCTGCCCACCTGCTTTTGAGGTCTATTTAGCGTTATTATGGTTTGTTGGACAGAAGTGATTCCCACCACATCGATGCCGCATGTGCAACACTCTGAAAGATCAATATAAGCCCAAAACGCCTTGCCGGTTTTCGTATCCAGCGCATAAACACGGGATTCCCCGAACTCCAGAACAGGCTTCCAAGTGGATTGACCCAAGCCGTCAGGCTCTTCTCTTCGCGGTGATGTAGAATAAATTCCTGGCCGGATGATTCTCATTCAGCTCTTTATTCTTCATGATGTCGAACCAGTGCTCTTTTTTCCATAGCTCCACCCGTTTTTGGATTTTCTCTTTTGCCTCAGAAGGAATTTTATCTTCATGCATTTTTAGCATGGCCATGGCACTCAGCACCCGATGTTCTGCTGCCAGGGTAAGCCAGAAAAATGCCTCCTGCATGTCTTTCTCCACTCCATGGCCTTCGATGTAGAAAGCCCCCAAATTGCTTTGGGCAGGGCCATGTGCCCGGTCAGCTGCCTTGTGGAACCATTCAGCGGCTGCCTTAAGGTTTATCGGTGAGCAGGTTCCTTCATAGAGCAGACAGCCAAGTAAATACTGAGCTTCCAAATAACCCTGTTCAGCCGCATTGTACATCCAGCGGAATCCCTGTTTTAAATCAGTATCTGTCCCACGGCCCTTCAGGAGGCAGAAGGCAAGCTGATACTGAGAATGCGGGTTTCCCTGTGCGGCTGCCTTGGATACCAACTGCTTACCGATCCGCTGATACTTGGATAGATCTATGGGTTCCGGCTTGTATTTGCTATCCAGGAGATCAGCAGCGGAGCTGATCGCCAGGTTGTAGGCACCAATACGCATCACTCTCACGATCCCGCTCCGGTACCGCTCTTCAGCAGGTCAATCTTGGCAATCCTGACCAATCTGGTTCCATCCACTCTGGATGTGTAAAACTCGATACTTGGCAGGTCCCGGTTCATCAACTTCTGATAATAGCTCCGGAACTTCTCCTTGAGAGTGTAAAGCTCAGAGTCTGGATCAGTGACATTATGGGCATTAACGATCAGAAAGACTGTCCAGGCGATATCGGTATCCACATACTGCCGGGAGGTGCCATGCTTGCCTGTCTCGGAATCGAGGATCAGGATGGCGCAGGGCAGGTTCTTGGGGATATTGTCCTTGTTGTAGAGAGTCTCTGCCACTCCTGCCATATTCAAAGCTTCAGATATGCGGCTGCGTTCAGCTTGGTACTTCTCAATGGCTGTCATAGGCTCACCTCGATATCGTTCAACTGCTGATAGATCCACTGCTCCCGGTTGGCGATGACTGAAGCGAACACATTACGAGCGGCAATGCCTTCCCGCTTGATCTTGCCCCGGATGAGATAGGCGATCTCGGCTATGGTCAGAGCTTTACCTGTCTCTTTATCAGTCCAAGACAGGTGCTTGCGTTCGACCCAAGCTATAAGTGGAGCGATCGGAGTCCAGGAAGGCACTTTGCCGCCCAAAACGAAAGGCTCATGACGCACATTCGAGCCTACTCTCAGGATCATGGCTGTATCGGTGGTCTGGAGCAGATAACCGGTATTGCCGTAGAAGTCGCCCTTGTCATAGATCTGCTGTGTCAAAATCTCCTTGCGGGACTCGGCATCGATCACAGAACCGATCAGGTGCAGTCTGCTCTCCAAGGCAGCATAGATAGCCAGGTAGATCTCCCGCATCAGTTCATCCGGAGTGGTATAGCTATCAAGCATCAGATTACTCCCACCCGGATCACTCTCGGAGGTCTGGGTTTCAGCTCATTCAGGCGGTCCTGACCTTGTAGATTGAGATAGTCACGAAGCCCGGTCAGTGCTCTTAGCTCAAGCTTGGCTTTGAATGCGTCAATTTCGCTCCCTGTGAGCAGTTCGGTGGCAGACTGGTCTAATCCTACAGTCTTCACTATTCCTTCGCCCAGAGTCTTCAAATTGAGAAACTCGCAAGTACTCTGCAGCATCAGAAAACAGAACCCAAAAACGGGTTCCCTGGAGACTTTGCTTGCAAAGGATTTAGGGTGTGGCGAAAAGAAATCAGGAATGGCTCTTCTTCAGGCAAGTCATCGTGAGTTGCCCGATCAAAGTGCTCCTGCAGGACCAGTGAGTGGATCATTTCCAGCACCAGTCCCTGATGCTCTTTGAAGATGCCGTTATCACCCATCTCCCTGGGGAGGTTGAGTATTGCGAGCATGGCATCAATCTCGACCGGGATCGGTATCAATGCCCTTTCCTCATCAGCTCGGATAGCTCAATCGCTCTGCGTCCGACCTGCTTTGCCCACTTTGAGACAAGCATGTTATTGGCAGCTCGTTCCCAGTCTCCGGCTTGGATAAACGCCAGAGTGTTCTTGAAGCCAAGCAGACCATTGATGCCCAGGTAGCAGGGATCCCGCAAAGGAGCGAAGCGGCTTTGTGGGATGCTTATGCACATATTCAGAAGTACAGACTTGCGGACTTCATCCAGGGGATTATAGATCTCTGGAATCTCATCCAAAAGCTGTCTCTCGCAGTTCTGGATATCGTTCTCCAAGAGCACATAGGCTTCGGTCTGGGAGATACCACAGTCATCAAGATTACGACCGATACCGATAGTCAGCTTACCTGCTGTGCAGCGGTAGGGCTTAAGCCTCAGACCTTCGTGTCTAAGCAGTTGTTCTTTGATGCGTTCCAGTAGCTTGGCTTCCATCGTATCTCCTTGCGAGTAGTGTTGGTATACTGTATCCGGTGCAAGGAAGCCACTACCCTGTATGCTGACAAATCAGGATGAGTAAGGATGAGACAGAATTTGAGGTTGACAGGAATTGAATACCATGAACAATGGTAGACTGTGAAGAATATCTGAAACAATTAGATAGTAACTAGGAGCATGTATGATAAAGTATCGTTTCCCATTTATGGCGATTATCGGTCAGGACGATTTGAGCCTGGCCTTGATCCTGAACTTGGTCAACCCCCGGATCGGAGGGGTATTGATTCGTGGAACCAAGGGAACCGGCAAGAGCACGGCTGTTTACGGCTTACCTCAGATAGCACCACTGATCAAGGTTCATGAGTCATGTAGTTACAATTGCTCCCCAGAAGAACTCGACAGATGGTGTCCACAATGTAAGTCACAGCAGACCAACACCATAGTAGAGAGAGAAGTGGAAGTAGTAAATCTGCCCATGAACATCTCGGAAGAGAATTTGTCCGGTAGAATTGATGTGGATAGACTACTAAAGACAGGTGATAAGATGTTTACTCCCGGTCTCCTGGCTAAAGCTCACAGACAAATACTCTATATTGATGAGGTGAATCTGATTCCGGATCATATCACCGACAGCTTGCTTGATGTGGTAGCCTCCGGGGTCAGTACCGTCGAGCGGGAAGGATTTTCCGTGGAGCACGATGCCAGATTCCTTCTCATCGGCACCATGAATAGCGAAGAAGGAGAGCTCAGACCGCAGATTCTGGATCGTTTTCCACTATCAGTAACCATCAATACCCTCCGCAACCCCCATGACAGACTGGAGATCATTCGCCGCAACTATGCATTTGAAGCAGACCCTGCCAGCTTTATGGAAAGCTTCAAAGACGTCAACGATATGATGAAGCAGACCATTTTAGCTGCTAGGGAGATGCTCCAAGAAATCAAGATACCAGAGAGTTTAGTGAAAAACGTAGTCGATTTCTGTGTCCACTATGTGGTCGATGGGCATCGACCGGAGATTGTTATCATCAAAACTGCCATAGCTTACGCTGCACTGGAATTGAAGCCCGAGGTCGAGAGTAAACACATAAAAATGGCGATGAAGCTTGCCTTGCTGCATCGAACCCGTGATGGCGGATTAAAAAAGGCAGTGAATGCTTCCGATATAGATAGCTGGTTTGACGGCATCAAAAAAGACCGTGAACCGGATCGGACTTTCTCCATGGATTACGATGTGCAGAACTTGAGCATCCTGAAAGGAGGTTACCTTAGCCCATCAAAAAAATCCGGGAAAGTCTCGCAGAACTGAGTTTGTTACTCGGTAGCGAGGCTAGCGATGACTACATCGAAAGGCGTAGTCTGGTCAAACTGATAATCAAGCAAATTCAGCATAAAGAACTTACTGCCGCAGAAGTGGCGTTGCTCAATAGCTGGGATAAGGTGTGGCAGTATTATGAGAAACGTCCGGAAACTCTTGAAGTTTTACAAGGTATATACTCTTTGCTATCTAATCCTGATTACAAGTACATAGAGTTTGGAGTGGATTTTAATGCTTCAGCACTCTCCCCATTCAATCGCTTGTTCGCCGATCCCATGAGCCTGAAAGAAGTAGTTACAATCGCTCTCAACTATGTTAGGAACAAGCTGGTTAACGATCCAAAAGTAGAAACCGTAGTAAAAGGAATGGGAGGACAATCCACGGACTCCAATACCACTTTTAATGTCCATCTGACAAGCCATGAGATCGGTAAAATAGGCTTCAAACGTAAACAGATCACCGGCTTCAAACATAGTACAGGAATGCATCATGCCGTCGGACCGATAGCTTCATGGTCAGCAACAAAGTATGGTAATGCGCAGTTGGCAATCTATCAGACTATCAAGGTGGCAATCTCCGATGGATCATTCTCACGAGAACCTTTTGAAATCAAGGTAGCCGAAAGGCATATCCGTTATCCCGTATATCAGTTTAAGCAAAGCTTCAACATCATGTTGGTGTTGGATATCAGCAATTCTGTCAGATGGATTCTAAAGTATATCGAAAAAATTATCTCGATGCTCACTGCTCATGCCAGCGCTTCGAAGGATAAATTTGGTTTGATCGTATTTCAGGAAGATCACGCTCAGATAATGCATTACCCCACGGGCAATATACGTCATGTGATTGGAACGATAAACACTTTAGCTCCTAAGGGTAAAACTCCCTTGGCAGATGGGATCAAACTGGCTTTACAGACTCTGGAACATAGCAGATTCCGGGTTACAGGTATGTCCAACGCTATTGTGCTCCTATCGGATTGCTTTCCAGAGCCAATTACCGGCGAGTATAAGGATCAGATGGATGAACCAGCTTGCCAGGATTTTCTGAATGTCAGCGACAGGATTGCCGCAGCAAAGGTCAGATTCCTGGTTATCAATCCCGGTATCAATGGTATCAAAGGCTACAAAAAACACCTTGGCTACAGATTGGGAAAACTTGCAGCAGAGCGTGCAGAAGGTAATTTCCTGAATCTGATGGCGGATATCAAACGAACTAGTGACCCTAACGACAGAGACTATGTATTCTCAGAGCAAATGATGAATCAGTTTATGCGGGGGATTAGTGATTTTCGGACGGGAGGTGTCTAACAAAACTTATTCCCAGAATTATTCTATCATAGCTCATGCTTTCCATCAAGAAACACGTACTAAGTGCATGACGAATCAAATTGTGACTGACAATTTTAGATACACGGTTGCACTGTTTTTTAAAAACCTTCCCATAGGATTCTCGAAAGTTGATTTCTCGGTTTGGTCTTGGTTACATGCACCTCCAAAAAACACGGTTTTCACATCGTCCGGAAGTTTATCGGACGGAATCTTATCCAATCCCGGAATTGGGCATCCGGAATAATCAACTGCGGGGTCTTGACGCCCGTCATCATTTGGCCATCTTTTTCTGATTGGCATGGTAAGCCTCCTTTGGATTATCTGTCTTCCATGGAGCTGACTTGCCCGGCTCATGAAAAAAGCCGGCTAAGTGCCGGCCTCGAAAATGACGTCGCCACCTTAGCACATTTGTTAGGCGGAGCAAAGAGAAAATCACCGCCATGGAATCTGGGGACATTAAAGCGAAATCAGATTTATCTGTCAAGTAAAAAATTGCGGCCTTGCCGTTTAAGGAACGCGGGCATCCCTTCTGAAGATACCCGCGCATTGCTTGCTATGTGTTACAGAGCTTCAAAAGTAGCGGTGAAATGCCGCATTATCGGTGCTTCGTACTTGATCTTCAAACCCTTGTAGCTGTCTCGTTTGGCCCAGATCTGTTCCAGGCCCCAGGCCACAACGTCCATGTGATTGTTTGTATACACGCGGCGTGGAATCGCCAAACGCAAGAGTTCCATTTTGGGCGGACGCTCTTCGCGCGTGATGGGATCGCGATCTGCCAGCACTGTACCAATCTCCACGCCCCGCACTCCGGCCTCCACATATAGTGCTACACCCAATACCTGAGCCGGATATTGAATCTGTGGGATCTGCGGGAACATGCTTTTGGCATCCACATAGATGGCATGACCACCGGCAGGCTTCACGATCGGAATGCCCAAGGCGCTGATCTTGTCACCCAGATATTTTACTTGGGACATTCTGGCATGCAGATAGTCATATTCCGTGCTCTCCATCAAACCCGCAGCCAAAGCGTCCATATCCCTGCCACTCATGCCGCCATAGGTAAGATAACCTTCGAACAAGATGTTGAAAGTGGCACACTTGCGATAGGTCTCCAGCGAGCGCAGCGCGATAAATCCACCAATGTTTACGATGGCATCTTTCTTGGCGCTCATGGTCATACCGTCCGCATAGCTAAACATCTCTTTCACTATTTCTTTGATGCTTTTATTCTGATAGCCATCCTCGCGGGTGTTGATGAAATAGGCGTTTTCGGCAAAGCGGGCGGAATCGAAAATGAGAGGGATGTCGTGAGCTTTGCAGACCGCGGAAACGGCTTTGATATTCGCCATGGACACGGGCTGACCACCTCCGGTGTTGCAGGTAACCGTGTGAATCACCATGGGAATCTTCCGGGCACCGTGCTCAGCAATGCAGGCTTCAAGTTTTTTGATGTCGATATTGCCTTTGAAGGGCAGCTCCAGATTGGGATCTCCGGCTTCATCCACGGTGCAATCCATGGGAATGGCCCCGCGAAACTCTATATGCCCCTTGGTGGTATCAAAATGGGCATTGCCGGGAATGATGTCTCCGGCTTTGATGGTGGCAGAAAACAATACGTTCTCCGCAGCCCGGCCCTGATGTGTGGGCATCACATGGGGAAAGCCCAGTATGTCGTTAATTACCTTTTTCATGCGCAGAAAACTGCGGGATCCGGCGTAACTCTCATCTCCCTGCATCAAGGCAGACCACTGCCGGTCGCTCATCGCGCCGGTACCGGAATCGGTTAGCAGGTCGATGTAAACATCTTCTGCGGCCAGGTTGAAGAGGTTGTACTGCGCGGCTTTCACCTTCTCGGCCCGTTCTTCACGGTTCAAAATCTTCAGCGGTTCCACCATTTTGATGCGCCAGGGTTCAGCATAAGGTTGTTTGATCATTGTGTCTCCATTTATCTATTTTGTTTGTTGTATTCCAAAGCCTAAAGGCAAAGTCCCGCGCTGTTGATTTGTGTCAAATCTTTTTTATTAACGGCATCACTGTGCTGGGCTGCCAAACTCTGTATAAAGAGTCACCCAAATTTACAAATGGCGATCAATGGACAAATGGGGATAAGTGCTTCTATGGTGTAGAGATAGATAAGACTATCTTTAGAAATATGCTTGCTCAGGTTTGGACCCTTTTGTGCGTGTTTGGATCACCGATAATTGCAAATTGAGCCGATTTCGGACTATTTATGGACTTGACATAACGCACCGCGAGCGTCAGCGAGCAGAGTCCCATCGGGACGACAGTATAGATAGCAGTAGGATATTCCAAATGCCGATGAGTGCCGGAGGCACGACAGTTGATAGCGCGGGGTGAAGCTCGGGAACCCCACAAAATGGCTGAGCAATTGTATGGGGACCCCGATCTCCAGCACGTTTGTGTATCTCGTTTCTTTCACCCCACAAAATAGCTGCGCAATTTTGCGGGGGCCCGATCTCTGTTTAGCTGGTGTATCTCGTGCCTCCGGNNGCGCCAGAGGCGCGAGATACACCAGCCAAACAGAACTGATCAACCGTGGACACACCGGAGGCACGAGCTTTGGATTGGAAGAGTGCAGAATTGGTCGCAGAGACCCTTTGGGATGGCAAGCTCTGTTTGCCACAGCGTAGAAGCGATCTCCAGGTCGCTTTTTTATTTAGCAAGCGGCAAGATGCCGCTTCTACACTCTGGCGACTCCGTCGCCTCTGCCAAGCAGGAGCATGCCAACCCAATGGAGCTTACCGCTCAGGGAAAAACCGGGAGAAATATCAGGAACCAAAAGGAAAGACCAAAGATCAATAAAATCAGGATATAATCAGATAAAATCCGGCTAAAAATCAGGAAAGACCATTTTTGGAATCTTGGTGTCACCTCTTTTGACAGTGTTAATCAAGTGGTCATCAAGCGTTAATCAAGCGTTAATAATTAACGCTTGATTAACGCTTGATGAAGAAGTGATAAACGCCATCAATACAGGGAGGAAAATGAAGAATTTTGGTCTTTCCTGATTCCACCTCCTGATTCCACTGATCACAGAACGTCTTTCCGGATCGCTCACCATTCGCCTGATCGTGGACGCCGATCCTCCAACGCCGATCCTGACCGCTTATAGTGCAGGACAGATATTGGCAATGATGGCTCATTTATGGTGATGGGAACACAATAATTGTTGCTTTATCATATCCTTATCGCATCGCGTTTTTTTGCCTGGGGCAAATTTCCTGCTTGACATAAATGCCGCGGATAAGAAATTGGCATCTCTTAAATTATAAACAAAAGGTGGTGATTTGATTGCCGACAGTAGTGTCAAAAGAAAACGAATCCTTCGATTATCTCTTGAAGCGCTTTAAAAAGAAATGCGAAAAAGCCGCAATTCTTTCCGAAATAAAGAAGCATCAGGCCTACGAAAAGCCTAGCGTAAAAAAGAAACGCGAAGCGAACGCTGCACGTCGCAAGATGCTGAAAATCCAGCGTCGGATGCAACGTTACATGAGATAAAGCACCTAGCTTTATTGTAAGATTAATTCGGCATACAGGGATCAACGCGCATCCCTGTATGCTTTTTATGGCAAAAGGGAGCAAGCAATGGGCGTGATAGATTGGATTATTCTGGCACTTATGCTGGTTTGTACATTTTTGGGCTTCAGACGCGGCCTGATAGGGGCGGTAGTTCAATTTGCCGGAGTTATTCTGGCTTTCTTTCTGGTGGGGCACTATTATCCCCTGCTGGCCAATCAATTAATGCTGAAATACGGACACGGCAAAACACTCTCTACCATTATCGCGGTTGTGCTGATCCTGGTGCTCATTATTGTGATTGTACGCTTTGTACTATGGATCTGTGACCGTTTTATTCGCGCGCTGAATCTCTCTTGGTTAAACCGCAGTCTGGGCGCGATCCTTGGCTTTTTGAACGGACTGATCCTAGTAATCATTTTCAGTGTGGTGATGGACTATATGCCGGGGCTTTCGGCGCCTTTGCAAAACGCGGAAAAGCACCGGGTATATGTGGGTGTGCAACAGCTGAAAGAGGATCTTTTTGCCGGGTTGAATCTAGAAAACAGGATCAAATACATCAAAATGCCGGAATTCCTGCGCCAGCGGGAAGACGAAACACAATGACCGAGCTGGAATTTAAGCTGCTGCTAAATAATCTGGCAGGGCGTTGCCACAGCGAATTGGGCAGGCAAGAGACGAAGAATCTGATGCCGCTGTCCGATCTCGGTGCCATGCGTGCTTCGCAAAAGCTTATTGCCTCGTTTCAGGACGCCCTGATACAAGGCATAGACTATGATTTTTCGGAGCTTTGCGACATCTCTTTTCTCTTTGATGAAGGCTCCACCGGCATCTTCGACTATGAAGAGCTGAAACTGATCTGCCGGAATTCAAGTTTGGCAACCACCGTCTCAGAAAGCGTCGCTGCCTTCGATGAATTGCCTTTGGCACAGAAGATAGTGAAGCGCGTGATCCCCTTACCTCAATTCCGTCTGGCTTTCCAGCGCATCTTTGATCCCGAAGGCGACATACTGGACAGCGCGTCTTTGGAGCTGAGCCGCATACGTCGCAATATCGGCAACCTGCGCGGCAGGGTTCAACGAACCATGCAAAACATGCTTTCAGAGCCCCGTATGGAAGGCTTTTTACAAGAAAAGTTCATTACCCAGCGAGACGAGCGCTTTGTGATCCCAATCAAAGAATCTGCCGCCACCTTCGTTCCGGGAATCGTGCAAAGCCGAAGTGCCAAAGGCGCTACCGTCTTCATCGAACCGGCAGAAATAGTGCCGATGAACAATGAGCTGCAGCTTTTGAAGGATGAGGAAAAACGCGAGATATACCGCATCCTCAGCGAGTTTTCCACCTCTATCCGGGAGCGAAAACGGGAATTGATGATCAATCAATCACAGCTGGCGCGCCTGGATTTTCTATACGCCACAGCTCGCTTGGCAAACAGCATCAAAGCCAAAGTGCCACAGATGAAAGAAGAGCCCATCCTGAACTTACATGGTGCCCGTCACCCTTTGTTGATCTTGAAAAAAACAGCAGAGGAGGGCGCAAACGGTTTTCAGCAGGTGATCCCCTTCAATCTGAACCTGGGCCAGAGCTACAATATGCTGGTGCTCAGCGGACCCAATACCGGTGGTAAAACGGTCTTGATGAAAGCCGTGGGTTTGATTACCCTGATGGCGATGGCAGGCTTGCCCGTCCCCGTCGATGAAGACAGCGAAATTGGCTATTTCAGTGAAGTTCTGGCAGATATCGGCGACGATCAGTCCATCGAAAACGCGCTCTCTACCTTCAGCTCTCATCTGGATAAGATCAGCACTATGCTGAAAAAAGCGAATGCCCGCAGCCTGGTGCTCATCGATGAGATAGGCGCCGCCACCGATCCCCAACAGGGCTCCGCTCTGGCTCAAGCCATCCTGGAAGGCCTCACTGAAAAAGCCGTGAAAGGAATCGTAACCACACACTACACCGCGTTGAAAGTTTTTGCCGAATCCCATCCCCGGTGCGTAAATGCCTCCATGCAATTTGATTTGCGCTCTTTGATCCCCACCTATCACTTCAACATCGGCATACCCGGCGACAGCTTTGCCATCGAGGTCGCAGCCTCTTTGGGCATCGATACCCGGTTGATAGATCGCGCCAAAGAACTGGCCGGCAGCCAAAACCTGGAATTTACAAGCCTCATCAAACGCCTGCAATCTGAAAAGAAAGAGCTGGCCACAGAGATCTATCAATACCAGCTGAAAAATCGCAATTTGCAGAGTCGCCTGAACGAACTGGACGATAAAGAAAAGCAGTGGCAAAGCGAGCTGAAAGCCCGGCGCTTGAAACACATCAAAGAAATGCAGAACGAGCTGATCGGCTTCCAAAAGCTTTACAGCCGGGAGATAAGCGATTTGAAGGCCATGGACAAAGAAGAACGCCGTAAGCTTTCGGAAAGAAAATTGCATGATATATCTATACAGAACGACGAACTGAACCGCGAGCTGAAACGAAGCAACAGCGAAGGACGCGAAACAGCAGACAATCCCCGGGTGGGAGACACAGTCTGGCTGGCAGATTTTGAGGCAGAAGCGCAGATCCTGGCCATCAACGGAAAAGAAGCCAAGGTGGATATGAATGGCATCGGTTTTACCACCAAACTGAGCAATCTCTACCGCAGTGCAAAAGCTGCCATGGAACCTGCAATACCGCTCTCTTCCAGCAAAGTGAATGCCAGGGTTCAGACCGAGCTGAAGCTTTTGGGCCTCACTTTCGATGAAGCGATGCCCCTGATAGATGAATTTTTGGATAACGCCGCTCTCACCGGCTTCAGTACCCTCCGCATAGTGCACGGAAAAGGAACCGGAGCCCTCAGAGCCAAAGTGCGCGATTATCTTTCCCGAAACAAGAACGTAAAAAGCATCGAGACCCCGGCCATGTTTGAAGGTGGCAGCGGGGTGACGGTGGTAAAGCTATAAAGGACGTGCGTTGGACAGCAACCTGATCGACCAGATACGACAGGCAAATGACATTGTGGATGTAATCCAGGCCTATGTACCACTGAAACATGTGGGATCGAACTGGCGTGGCGTATGCCCCTTTCACGACGACACGCGCCCCTCCATGTATGTAAGCCAGCCCAAACAGATATTCAAGTGCTTTGCCTGCGGAAAGGCCGGTAATGTATTTACTTTCATACAGGAGTATGAAAAGCTCAGCTTCATCGAAGCGGTGAAAAAGCTGGCCCGGCGAGTTGGCATAACAATCCCGGAGCACGAGCGCAGCACAGTGGTTTCCACCCGTCGTCAACAGCTTTTACAGGTCTATAAAAGTGCCGGTGAGTTTTTTACAGATTGCCTATTTGAGCATGCGGAGAACGGCCTGGAATATCTTGCAACGCGCAAATTCAGCCCCCAAACCGCCAAAGAATTGCAATTGGGCTTTGCCCTGCCTTCAAACCGCAGTCTGCTGAATCACCTGCTCAAAGAAGGTTATGGCGTAGATTTACTGAGGATCAGCGGACTCTTTGGAGATTACAACGGCGCGCTAAACGATCTCTTCCGCGATCGTCTGATGTTTCCCATCCACAACAACACCGGAGATGTGATCGCCTTTGGCGGCAGAATCATTGAGGCCAAAGACAATACCGGGAAATACATGAATTCACCCGGCACCGAGCTGTATACCAAAGGTAAAGAGCTCTATGGCCTCTTTAAAACCAAATACAACATCAGTAAGATGGATTACTCCCTGGTTTGCGAAGGCTATTTCGACTTTTTGCGCCTCTATGAACATGGCTTTGTGAATTCCGTCGCCAGCTTGGGCACCGCGCTCACGCAAGAACAAGTTTTGCTGTTGAATCGCTTTTCCCGCAATACCATAATGCTATACGACAGCGATAAAGCCGGGGTAAAAGCCGCCATCCGCGGTGGAATGCTTTGCCTCTCCAAAGGCATGCAGGTGCGGGTCGTAACTCTTCCCGAAGGCGAAGATCCGGATTCTTTTTTGCTGGCATACGGTAAAGAGGCCCTACAAGAACTTTTGGACAAAGCCCCCCTCCTCATCGATTTTATGGCCGCCTCCCGGGATATCGAAGAACCGGTGAAAGAGCGCATAGATTTGCTTTTGGACGCCTTGCGGCAATTGGATGACCCCATCCAGCGCGAACTATTTGTGGCCGACATCTCCCACAGTTTTGGCATCAGCACCGGTGCCTTGATCTCCAGCCTGCGCCGTAGCGGAGGAAACAGGATGCCCCCTGCCGAAGAAGCCCCATCCTCCGCCATGCTAGCTGAGGCAAAGCTGGAAATGCAGCTTCTGGGCATGGCCCTGAAGGATGAAGATAACTACAATCTTCTTGCCAATGAGCTCTCTGTGGATTATTTTAACAGTAAGGTCTGCCGCCAGGTCTTTAGTTTCCTTCAAACCAAGGTACCGAAGTTGGAACATTGGAATCCGGCAGCGCTTTTGGACGATATTGAAAACAACGAAATTAAAAACAGCATGGCTGAACTTCTGTTTGAGGATTTTCATTTAGCGAATATTTCGAAAATGATACGAGATTTGAAATTGCGTAAGCTGAAGCGGGATCTGGAGGCCTTGGACAAGGCAATCAATCAGGATTCCGGCGATCTGGAACTCCTCAAACAGAAGGAAACACTTTCCCGTGAGTATCGCAGAATGACAAAGCGGGTGGTAAACAAAGTCCTCTCATAAAGAGAACTCATTGCCAAGGAGCATTGATGATTACTTATAACGAATGTTTGAAAAAGCTGGTGGATCTGGGAAAAGAATCCGGATATATCACCTTCAAACAAATCAACGACATCCTGCCCAGCAGTCCTTTCTTTTTGGATAAGGTGGACGACATCATTTTCGACCTTTCCCAGGACGGGATCGAAATCATCGACGAAACCGAGAAACGCATCACCAAAGGCGGAGCGGCCATTCGAAAACCCGCAGCACCCAAAAAGTTCAAGACCAAACGCTTTTATGATGACCCGGTACGTATGTATCTGCGCGAAATGGGCAGAGTTCCTCTTTTGGACAGAGATGGCGAGGTAAGAGTAGCCAAAAAGATAGAAACCTACCAGAAGATGATCAATCAAAATGTGTTCCAGGCAGGCTCCACTCTGCGCGAAATGTACAACTTTCTGCACCGCTATCGTGAACGCCGTGTGAGGCTGGATCAGATCTTCAAGGTGGATATTGGCACCTGGATAGACAAAAATCAAGACGTCAAAATCATTGATCGATTCAAGGAAATCCTCAAAGAAAACGAGAATACGCTGGATAAAATCGGCGGCATTCTGGATAATTGCGATTTTGACGAAACCGGCACCGCCAGCAGACAGGAAGAGATCGATAAACTGCGCGCTCAGGTGGTGGAAACCTTTATGAGTCTGTCTTACAACGATAAACTGATAAAACGCATGGTTTACCGCATCCGCAGCCTGGTAGAGCGCATTGAAGAAAGCTACAATTCCATCAATGACCTCACCCGGATCAAACGCTATACCATAGACGAAATCTGCACCTACGGCCGCCGCGCCAAGAAAAGCGATGAAGATTTTGATGAAGTGAAAAACGAAACCAATATGGACCCCAATGTCTTTGTGGAAACTTTGCGTAAGATCAAAAACGCCCGCCGTAAGATCCGACGTGTGGAACTGGAAACAAAGATGACCGGCACCGAATTGGTCTTCCTCCTGCGCGAAATCGACCGCGCCGAACGTAACAAAGAAAAAGCCCAAAACGAGATGATCGAGGCAAACGTGCGCCTGGTGATCAGCATCGCCAAACGTTATAACAATCGCGGTCTGGAATTTCTCGACCTCATCCAGGAAGGCAATACCGGGCTGATGCGCGCCGTGGAAAAGTACGACTACCGTAAAGGCTTCAAATTCAGCACCTACGCCACCTGGTGGATCCGACAGGCTATCACTCGCGCCATCGCCGATCAGGCTCGCACCATCCGTATCCCCGTGCACATGATAGAATCCATCAACAAGATCAACCGCACCAGCCGCAGACTAATGCAAAAGCTGGGCCGGGATCCCTATCCGGAAGAAATCTCCGAAGTGCTGGACATGCCCGTGGATAAGGTGAAAAACATCCTTTCCATCAGTAAAGAACCCGTCTCGCTGGATAAACCCATCGGCCACGATAGCGAAGATAGCATCCTAGGCGATTTTATCGAAGACAGAACCATCATCTCCCCGGAACGCCTGGCCGAACGCAGCCTGCTCAAAAAACAGGTGGATGAAGTGCTGAGAACACTCACTACCCGCGAAGAACGCGTTATCCGCTTACGCTTTGGCATCGACGACGGATATCACCGCACCCTCGAGGAAGTGGGCAATATCTTCCAGGTTACCCGCGAACGCATCCGCCAGATCGAAGACAAAGCACTCAAAAAACTGCGCCACCCCAGCCGGGCTGCCATCCTGCAGCAATTCCTGGATAACTTCCATGTGAAATAAGTAATGGGCGGTATCGCCGCCCTATTTCATTATCTTGAATTTGTTTGCTTTTTGTTGCTATGCCAAAGTGGGGCTAAAGCACCGCAGCAATGCCAGAAATAGCTCCGAAACTCCATGCTGGGCATGGAGCCAGGCGATGGTTTCCTCGCTGTGATCGTCTTCCAGCCAGCGATGGGATACTGAACGAGAGTGCCGAAATACTCCTCTTTGAAGTAGTCTTTGCGGGTGGGCGGATACTGCATAGGGTGCTCCTAAGTTGTTTTCTATGTTTAGCTTGAAACTGCCCAAACCCCGAGGTGATCAAGCGGTCTATTTAAGCTTGATGATCTTGCTGCTCTGCGGTTTCTGCCCCTCAGCCGTCAGTCTGGCAAAATAGATGCCGGATGCCACAGGCACTCCCGCTTCGTCAGATCCGTCCCAGCTATAGCTGTAGCTGCCTTGCTCCAGGCGCGTGTTCTTCAGCTCCTTCACTTTCTGGCCCCGCAGGTTATAGATGACAAGCCGGCAAGATGCTCCCCGGATGGATTCCAGGTTGATAGCAACCTTGGAAACAAAAGGATTGGGGCGGCAATCCAGCAATCTCACACCGGGTGCCGGGACCACGGGATCCTCGTTGGAAACGGGGATCGCGTTGAGCTTTTGGATGCAAAGATGGCTGTATTCAAAGGAATAGTTGTTGTTCATTGCCCAGACCGCATAAAGAGCATCGTTGGATTCCGCAATCGCGGCGCTCCTCACTCTACAGCGGTTTTCCAGCCTGGAATCGGCAGGCACGTTAACGCTTCCACCAGAGCTGAAGCTGTAGTATTTGAGGGTCGGAGAATAGTCATTGGTAGCCACCAGGCCGATCCCGATCCAGGTACCGTCTGCCAGAGCGCGGGCCCCATAATCTCCCATGTCGTTGTTATAACTGGTGATCGGACAGTTCTGCGCCCAAAGCTGCTGGCCGCTGTAATCATATTTCCTGACAACGATATGGGTGGGGTAAACAAAGCGTAGATAGATGCCACTGGCATCGGCTCCCAACAGATAGTACTTAAAATTAGTGAGGCCCTCTGCCCAGGAGGTCTGTCCCTCCATGCCGATCAGATGTCCGATCCATGCGTTTACAGTGATTATAGGCACTTGATCTTCATAGGTCAAAAAGCCGTGGTCCAGTCGCAACAGCAGCCCCTGGGGAGTGAGCAAAGCTCCACCGCAGTATAGCTTTATCGCGTTTGTCACAGGTAAAAAGCTAACACCATCCTGGCCAAAACCTGGCAGGACCTCCCCAGTTGGACTGAAACGCAGCACCCATAAGCTCTCATTGCCGGTGAACATGGAACCTGGTTCTATGATCCCGTAAACGATATAGTCACCCCTGAGGGCAATCAGCTTGATGTAACCCGTGAAGGTGCCTGTCGGGGCAATCGTGATGCCTGCACTGCCCCAGACGGGCTGGCCACCACTCAGTTTCTGAATGCTGATATTGGTGCCTCCCAACTCAAATGCAATAAAGACATCCCCGGAGACTTGAGAGAGCGAGTAGTTTTGAATGCTGCCCTCGATCAAGATCCTACCTTCCGGCTCCCAGAGCGGCAGCCCAGAGGAAGAAACCAACTGGGCCCTCACGCGGGTGGGGGTACTTGATTCCCGCCAAAACAGCAAAAACTGCCCATCCGCCTGGGCCAAAACCTTTAGATTAGAGACCGTTGCGAAGCTTCCAGAGCCGGGCAGGATGCCAGGCTGAGGCAAAAGAGGAGTGCCACCAGGGCTGAAAAGCTGATAACGCAAGCGTTTACGGATACTGGAAGAGCTGCTGGAGGGATCCTTCTCCAGCCAGGCGCAAAGCTGCTGATTTGGGGAAGCCGCGATCACCGGTTCGTCGAAAGATCCGTAGAACCCCGAGTTGATCTGACCGGATTCCAGCTCGCTTTGCTGATTGCAGGATACCCTCAGCATGCGTGACTGGGACGTCTCGAGGTGAGAATAGACGCAAAGTAGCTTCGAGCTCACAACTCCATACCAGGGAGTGGGACAAAAATCTGGGAAGCGAGGCGCGATGCCCATTTGGACCGGCTGGGCATCCAGAAAGCCGCTCTCGCCGAGCCGGCAGCAGAGAAGCTTGATACTCGATGAGTTGCTTACAAAAATGCTCAGAAATGACGGCTCACTTTGGCCGGGGAGACTGTGCAGGTCATGCAAGTAAGTTTCATACTCGATGCTCATCGCGAGAATGGGGTACTCCGGCAGCAAGGTGCCGTCCTGACTTATCCTGCCAAGGTGCAAGCCATCCGCGGCCAGCCAAACAGCCTTCAGACTGCCGTCTGAGGTGCGCCAGACCTTCCAGTTTCGGTACCCGGAAATCGCTTCGGGGCTGAACTCGACATCCGCAGCCCAAAGCTGCTGGCCACCAAAGTCATAGCGCCGGGCCAGCAAGGTGTGGCAACCATACACCAGATAAAAACCGTTAGCTCCATCCCGTGCCAGCGCGTTGACGTAGCTATAGGGTTGTGCCGCAATCGACTGCTGCCAGAGGACGCTTTGGTTTTGGGATATCCTGTAGATTTTATTCTGAGAGCTTTTGATAATGCTCAGCACCGCACCGCCATCCGGACTGAGGATTAAGTTGGGACGGCTGGCCGACCATGACCAAGCAATCGCTGTCCCTCCCTGTACTGCGGGCACTCCTGAGGGGCTGATATAGTGATAAGTAGCGGGATCGGACTCAGCCGTGCATAGTAGCCAGATCGATCCGGAGGACTCTTCGGCAAAGGCCATTTCAAACCCGTTGAGATAGACTCCCAGCCCGTATTCCTGATTGTTCCAGAGGGGCTGGGCCTGGGCATCATATCTGCGCATCCGCATGTAGGGACCATAAACCACCAAAAATCCACCGTCTGCGGTGGGATAAAGACGGTTGATGTTGGTGTCAGGCAGGCTCAGAGGCTGGGACCAAAGCGGTTGATGCGCTTGCGAATAGCGCATTATCCTGGCATTGAACAAGATGTCTTTGGTATCCGTCCAGGCCAGCAAGTAGGAGCCGTCCGAGAGCACGCAGCCGTCACCGTCAAACTCGATATTCTCGTATTCCACCACAGACACAGCCTGAGGCCAGACCTGTCTGGCAGCAAGCGGAGCCAGTATAGCCAGCGCCAGCAGGATAAATACCCAGCGGATATGTTGTTTCATCCTTTTTCTCCTTGGCGAAGTGAATCGATCACCTGCAACCATTACAGTATGAGCTGCTGTAGCTGTCAAGTTTTATTTCCCTCGATTTCCGCCATTAGGAAAGGAGGTCCGCCACCACATATTATGCGTTCTCACGTATTTTTTCGAATCGTATCACCATTTTTAAAATCGGCAGTTTTGCGGGTTTACGATATCACGATTTTTGCAAACGAGTATCACAATTTTTGCAAATCATCTTATAACTTCTAAAGCAGAAGGTAATCTATCTAACCCGCAGCCAGATATTTGCAAAAAAGCCATTAGCAGCCTGCCAGTAGGCTTATGCAACTGCTTTGCTCATCCTTGGTTTCGGTTTTATGTCTGATTCATTTCGCATTTTTCCCAGTATGCCAGGTTAGATGAAGGTGCCCAGCTTCAGGATCCATGATTTGCACAAATTTCCCGTATTCATAAGCAGCGATATCATCCAGAACCTGTACTCCCTTAGCTTTTAGCTCTGCCACCAGTTCTTCCATATGTTCCACGATATAATTGAACATATAGTCTTTTTGCGAGGGTCCGAAACAATCTGTGTTTGCTGGAAATGGACTCCATTGCGTATTTATATTCTCGTAAATGGGATTCCTATCCTGCCGGATGAGACAAACACAGCTCCCTGGTGGCGATCTTTTGAATGAAGGCGCGATCGTGGGATACAAAGATCACTGCTCCGTTGAATTGTATCAAAGCGTCGGCAAGCATATCCCGGCTGCGCATATCCAGATGATTGGTGGGTTCGTCAAACAGCAACAGATTGTAATCCCCCAGCAGGACACCCAGGATTTGTACTTTGGCTTTTTCGCCCCAGGACAGACTTCCCATCTGCACATGAGCAAGTATGTCTTTCAATCCGATGCAGCCCATCAGGTTATGTACATGCGTCTCGTCCTGCCCGCTTTGCAACAGGTAATCGGAAACCGTTCGAGCAGGATCAAGCAGCTTGAGGTCTTGCCGATAGTAGGCAATCCTAAGCCGCGGAGCATAGGATATCTCGCCTTCTTGGGGCTGTAATTCTGCGGCAATCAGCTTCATCAGAGTAGTCTTACCACAACCATTGGCACCTGAAAGCCATAGTCTCTCAGCTCCACCAAGATTGAAGTAAAAATCCCTGAATATCCATATGTCATCGTATGCAAAGCCCATCGCGCTGACATTGATTAGTTCCTTATTGGATGTATGCACCTTGCCAAAATCGAGTTTACGATTCTTATCGAACATCGGCCGTTCCACAGGATAACGATCATTGAGCATGCGGATGCGTCGCTCGATATTACGCGCTTGCTGCATCTGGGTTCGAGCCGCGTTATAGATAGATTCGTAAACCGCCCCTCTGCCCTCTGAGCGCGTTTCCGGCTGAAAACTATGCGCCCAGTTGCGGCGTTTCAGAGCAGCTTGTTCCAGATTCCGGATCAGCTTTTTGCGCTCCCGGTACTGGGTCAATTGATGTTGTTGCAGATCCTTATTATCCCGGGTGAAGCTGGAGTAGTTGCCCATCCGGATTTGCAAGCTACCGGCTCTCAAATCTGCAATCTTGGTAGCGGTATTATCGATGAACTTCTTGTCATGTGATACATACAGTACAGCGCCTTTATATGAATTGAGCCAATTCTCCAACCACATGATATGCTGCAGATCCAGATGATTGGTGGGTTCATCCAGGATCAGGATGTCGGGCTTCTTCAGAAGCAGCGCTGCCAATTGCAGACGGGTGGATTCACCACCCGAAAGGCTTTCACATTGGCGTTCTGCCATGCATTGCAGGTCCATCCGCACCAGCATGGAGTTTACTTCATTCTCCCAATCAGCCACGTTTTTTGCGTGATATTCATGCCATAGTGAAGCCAGGTCGATTCCCTGCTGCACACTCAAATCTCCGACCGCAGAGAGCCTTTCTATATCCTTGATAATCCGGTAATGATCAGCCTGATGCGACAACAGGAAGTCCCCTACACATACTTCAGTGCTTAGGCGAATATCTTGGGGCAAAAAGGCGATAACGGGTTTGTCTCCGGGATACAGTATCTCTCCCTGCGTGGGCGTTAATTCCCGCAGGATAATGCGCAGCAGAGTTGTTTTTCCGCTACCGTTTATGCCGATGAGCGCGATCTTTTCGCCTTCGGCGATCACCAAATCTATGCCTGTCAATGTGGATTGATATTGATCCGGATAGCGATAGTGAATGTTTCTTAGCTGTATAAACTGCATATAATTCTCCTTTTCTATGGGGGGGGGGAGGAGTAGCAGTAACAGCCCGCAAATTGAGATATCAGAATATTAAAATCAATGCAAGAGCTGCTACTGATCTATTGCTGGTTGCGCATCTGAATATCTCCTTTTTGATGTTTTGAGCAATACTCTGCGATCACCGGATATTGTCAATCCTTTTTGTAGACCGGATCAAGACGCCTGTGTGCAAGTGGCTTGTAGCCACCCCTTTCACCCCAAAAACCACGTTGTTCTTTTTTGGGGACCCGCCAACAAGCTAATCCGCATCAATCCACGGATGCACTGCAGTATTTATTGCTCCATCAGGTGAATCAGTAAAATCCGTCAAATCTGGTTTCCACCCCTTCAATCCGTAAAATCCGCGTCAAACCGCGTGCAAAGCGGAATCCGGTACGAGCCCGAAAGAAAAACAGTCTCAAGCCTCTCACTCATGATCAATACTCAGTTTATAAGATCTATGCAGCTGATCAAGTGTTTTTAGCTATTGCAGATATTGCAGAATTGATTATTATTTGTTTACTACTACTGCCGCATTGGCAAAAGGAGTATAAATGAAGACACAATCTGTGTTTTTTTTGTGTCTCAATCGCAATGAGCGTGTTGCTGATCTTCTCCTGCTCAAAGCAAAAAGCGGAGAATGAGATGCAAAATGTGAGGGTATTGGCGCATGATCTCTTAGCTGAATTCAATCAAATCGATTCTACTATGGCTGAAAGCATTGCCGCTGCCGAAGGTAATTTTGGCACTGAAGCAGAGATTCGTACTCTGCTATCTGCCGGTCTTGGCGCTCACCCCGCAGTTTTCACATCCTGCTATGTGGATGGCAAAGGCATCCTGAAGTATCTGGAACCGGAAAATATCGAGAATCCGAAGGTGCAGACATCAGCACACAGGAACACACCATCGCCATGCTTCAGAACCCCGAACCGCTGATCAGTACAGCATTTAGAGCTGTTGAGGGTTTTGCCGCGATCGTGCTGGCCCAGCCTCTTTTCGATGTCAACAATGCTTTTGTGGGTTCTTTGGTGCTGACTCTGGATACCTCACTCTTACCGCAAATGGTGCTGGACAAGAGTGAGATGTCCAAAGACTACGAACTGTGGGCTATGGAACCTAGTGGCATGATGATCTGCAATCAGGATCAAGAAGAGATCGCTCTGAACCTGTTTACGGATCCATTGTACGAATCCCACGAATCCCTGCGTCTTTTCGCAGCCAAAGTGAGCTCGCTAAAATCCGGTGAGGGAGACTACTCTTTTATGGCCACCGGCAGTACTGATGTGCTAAAGAAAACAGCAACTTGGGATACCATCACCTTGCACGGCAGAGAATGGAGAGTGGTACTGGCAAAAGTGCAAAAATAAGCATCAGATATCTGTGATCGGTAAGTTCAAAATCCACCCGGGTATCAGGACCACCGGGACTGAGAGTATTATCTACTATATGCCGGCAAGGTATTGACTAATCATTCAATACTCATGATTGCCGATGATTATAAAGTGACACCCCAAATGTCATATAGTCATCACTGTGACAAAGAGGCATAAGGCTTTATCTGGTGTAGAGATGCTTGGGACTGCTTTCGGAAAGATGTCACAGTGGTTTTGGACTTCTTTGGACTGGTTTGTGACAGCTTTGTGTCAAATCTGGACTCTTTTCAGACTAGTTTCGGAACTCGCTGAATCTCAACGAAATAGACTAGTTGGAAAGGCTCGCAGTGCAAGTGGAACGGTGCTGCATAGAAACATGGGTACACTCTGAAAGGAGTCTAACGATATGATCGAATTATCCAAAATAAAAAATCTCTCTTGACTCATTAGGGAGCATGATTAAAATGTCCTTATGAGTAAAGTGCGTGGAGTGATATATGCAACAACCGGTTGATAACACTATTAAAGACCTGCTTAACAGTAAGCTTTCAGCTATTGAATCTCATTTGGCTGCTGACGTGTTGTCTTATTTCGGTGCGTTGGTTAACGGTGTTGATGGATGGTTCCGCAAAGTAGTAGAGGAGCTTGCAGCAGACCAACAAAAAAAGGACAAACTCGTCATTATCTTGACCACACCCGGTGGTAGTGCAGAAACGGTTGAGAGAATTGTAAATGTTGTAAGACACTTTTATAATACCGTAGATTTTATTGTTCCAGACTACGCTTACAGTGCTGGTACTATCTTTTGTATGAGTGGGGATAACATATTCATGGACTATTATTCAGTTCTTGGTCCTATTGACCCACAGGTTCAAAATAGGGAAGGAAAATTAGTGCCTGCATTAGGATATTTGGATAAAATAGAGGATTTAATTGAGAAAGATAGGCAAAAAACATTGACTAATGCAGAATTTGCAATATTGCAGTCGATGGATTTAGCTGAGCTAAAAAGCTATGAACAAGCTAAATCTCTAACGATAGATCTTCTAAAGCAATGGTTGGTGAAGTACAAATTCAGCAAATGGAATACTCACAGAACCGATCCTGACAAAATAGGTCAAGAAGTGACTGACGAAGAAAAAGAGAAAAGAGCTGAAGATATAGCTTCAGATTTGAGCAATAACAAAAAATGGAAATCCCACGGAAGGCCTATTCCATTGTCTGTCCTTAGGGACCTAAAACTAGAAATCAACGATTATAGTGAAAATGAACAAATGAAACACTTGATAAAAGAATACTACGATCTCTTTATTGATTATATTAACAAAAACAATAATCCTTTCTTTATGCATACAAGGAGATTTATATGAAAGACGATAAAGTACCATCTGAAGCTATGTCTTCAATGGATTCAACAAAGTACGATGCGGAAGTGCTATCTTGCTATGCTGCATCACTTCTCAGAAAAAATAACCTTATTGATCAGGGGTTGATTCAAAAGAGGGGTTATGAACTCAAGTCGCCTGATCAGACATGCAAATTGGTAGATACCCTAACTGTAAATAGAAAACCCACCATAACTTTCTAGTGGCTTGTGTACTTCCCAAGTAATTGAGATATTAATAATCATTAAAACCCTTATGGCTAACCACTATAAGGGTTTTTTGATATTGCAAAACTGATGCTAATCCCAACTGCATCACCTGTTTATTATTACTGATTGAAACCGATACATCTTTTGTTAAGTATTGATTCTCTACTGGCTTAGGGCATCTGATTTGCCCTGTTTGATAGCTCTGAAGAGACACCCCACAAATTCCTCATGGGGAATGTTCGGATGCATTTCTCACGGCCCAAGCTCCACATTGAGACGCTCCATAGGATTGCTGCTGATAATCTTGCTCCAATGTGAGGGCGGAAACTCTTTCCCGGACTGTCCTCCGGCCTTGCTTAAAGATATATGATCTGATGCCCGCTTGAGCTATTTCGCTTGACAATAAGCCCAGCGGGTTTTTTATGCTTCAGAGAAGCGGAAGCTGCGGGCTATCATATTTTGCCACAAAATCTTAGGCTGCATGTGTGACTGGGGATCAAAGCCCCGTAAGCGCCAGATAAGCTGCTTTGGTCACACCCTCTCCGCTTCACCGAAACAAGCAAGGAAAAAGAAAGTATAGTGAGAATACTGGAATTAATCGAATACTACTTTGCGCATCATGTAATCTTTAGTGCTGCGTTAATGCTGTTGGTGGGCTATTTTTTCGGGCAACTTGCCGAGCGCATAAAACTTCCCGCCATCACGGGCTACATCCTTGCAGGAGTAGTAATCGGCAGCAGTGGCCTGAGGCTGATCAGACCGGCAAATATGGAAATGCTGTATGTGGTATCGGAGCTAACCTTATCCTTCATTGCGGTCATCATCGGGGGTGAATTCTCGTTTCACAAGCTTAGATTATATGGTAAAAACATCCTGATTCTCACCTTGGCACAGATGCTCCTCACCTTTGTCCTGGTATCTTTCGGATTGTGCTTAGCCGGTTTACCCGCTTACATCTCCTTTGTATTGGGTGCCATATCCGCTGCCACGGCTCCTGCTGCCACAGTGGTGATAGTGGAAAAGCTGAAGGCAAAAGGCAAATTTGTGGACTATCTCTATGGTATTGTGGCTCTGGATGACGCGGGCACAGTTATCCTGTTTTCAGTAGCCTTTGCCTTATCGGCGTCCATGATGGGACAGGTGGAGCTGGTCTTAAGCACGGCACTGTGGCATGCTTTCAGCGAGATTTTATATTCCATCTTCGTGGGAGCTATTGCAGGGCTGGCAATTCACTATACAACCATCAAGAAACGGAATCTGAACGAGATCAAGATCCTGGCGTTGGGCTTCATCTTCCTTAGCACCTCCATATCCATCAGTCTTGGGCTTTCCCCC
Organism: Cloacimonetes bacterium UBA5284; assembly: GCA_002410505.1. Lineage (GTDB taxonomy): Bacteria > Cloacimonadota > Cloacimonadia > Cloacimonadales > Cloacimonadaceae > UBA5456. The sequence goes on from DHSO01000047.1 coordinate 65,736, forward strand.
TTGATAGCCAATATGACTTTGGGTATGGTCCTAGTAAATCTTTCCAGCAAGCATGTACGCATCCTGTTTACTTTTGAGCCGCTTACTTCGGTACTTTATGCCATTTTTTTCTCCATCGCGGGAGCGGAATTGCGCCTTGGTGTGTTTGCGGATTTTTCCATACTGCTGGCCGGATTCGCTTATATAGCTTTGCGTATGCTGGGAAAATATGGGGGCATCTTTATGGCTTCGTCGTGTCTGAAGATGGACAAGGGTATCCGCAACTACTTGGGGCTTAGCCTCTTTCCTCAGGCAGGGGTAGCCATCGGATTGGTGCTTTTTGTGCAAGCTTCGCCGGTGGTGCATAATGCCTCAGCTGCAGTGCAAGCTGACATCGCAAAGATGATAAATATCGTATTGATGTCTGTATTTTTCAATGAAATAGTGGGCCCGCCGCTATCGAAATTCGCCATTATGAAAAATTTGAAAGGGAGAGTATCATGAACTTGGCAGAAGCCATCAAATTGGAAAGCTGCAGCATAGATTTTCAAGCTATCGACAAAAAAGACGCTTTACGCAAGATTGCCGCTCTGTTCAAAAGAGTTCATGGCTTCGAAGATATCGAGGAAAACAGCATCTTCCGGGGTTTGAAAGAGAGAGAAGATTTGGGCAGCACCGGCTTTGCACACGGGATAGCCATGCCTCATTGTCAATTGGCAAGCCTCAAAAAGTTTTACATCAGCATCGCCATCTGTCGGAAAGGCGTAATGTTCGATTCCATCGACGGCAAAAAAACCCGCATCTTCGTCTCCATCATCGGTCCTCAAGACTGCCGTAACGAGCATCTGCAGTATCTGGCAGCCTGCTCGCACGTCCTCAAGCAAACGGGAGTTATTGGCGATCTTTTACAGGCAAATTCTCGCATTAATCTTTTTGAGGAATTCCTGAAGCATACCGATAATGGTTATGGCAAATTAAGCAGTAAAGGTCTGGATAAACTCTTGCTGCTGGTGGTTCAGGACGAGAGCATCCTACAGGATATCACTGAGGTTTTTGTAGAATACGGTATTCAGCAATCCATCATACTGAACGGTTCGCAAATGGAAAATCTGATCTCCAAAGTTCCGCTATTTATGGGTTTCTTCAATTTCACCGGAGACAAAAATCCCAGCACCAAAATCGTGATGGCGAAGATTATGAAAGACCATATAAATGCCATCCTGAGAGGATTGGAAGACATTTTTGGAGATCTGGATTCTTTTTCCGGACTCAAATTGCTGGTGTTGGATATCTTCTTTGCCAAAGGCTTCTGAGAGCCGTGGGCTGATATCCCTGCAAACACTCAGGTTTAGAGAATCCGATCCAGAGCCGGGGCGCTAATCTCCATATTCGATCTTCCGCTCTTGGACCTGCTGGTAGGGCGCGCGTAGTTACTCAATCTGCAAGGAAATATTACACTCCCCAAATCTCTTTAGCGTATTGCTTTATCACATAATCGGAGGAAAAGATACCCATATTCGCCACGTTAATGATGGACTTCTTGTTCCACAACGCCTCACTAGCGTATTCCTTTGATACCAAAGCCATTGAGTCCGCATAAGAGTGAAAATCTGCCATCAGACAATAGCGATCACCATATTCCGTCAGCTCTTGCAGAATGGGTAGATACAATTCAGGCTGAGCGGGATTTAGGGCATTCGAGGCGATGAAATCGATAACTGCTTTCAGATCCTCATCCCGATTTAGGTAATCCATGGGATTGTAGGCGTGAGCACGAAGCTTTCGGATTCCCTCGGCGTCATTTCCGAAGATATAGATGTTATCCGCGCCCACGGCAGATTTGATCTCGATGTTTGCCCCATCCAGGGTGCCGACGGTTAGTGCACCGTTGAGAGCAAACTTCATGTTTCCGGTTCCGGAAGCCTCTGTTCCCGCTGTGGAAATCTGTTGCGAAATCTCGGCGGCGGGCATGATATGCTCTGCCAGGCTAACCCGGTAGTTTGGCAAAAACACTACTTTTAGCATATTCGCCATCTGCTTATCCGCGGCAATCCATGCTCCTATATCGTTGATAAACTTTATGATAAGCTTTGCCATGGCATATCCCGGAGCAGCTTTCCCGGCGAAGAGGAAAGTGTGGGGGATCTGCGGGAAGATCTGTTTATCGCGGATCTGCAAGCCCAGATGAATAATATGTAATGCATTGAGCAGCTGCCTTTTATACTCATGTATCCGCTTCACTTGAAAGTCAAAGATGGAATCCGGATTTAGCTGGAAATTGCCCTGATTTTGCATCAGTCTGGCAAAATCCATTTTATTCTGTTGCTTTACCTTGATCCATTGCTGTACAAAGGTGGCATCATCGGCAAACTGCTGTAGAGCGCTCAATTTACTCAGATCCTGCTGCCACTTCTCCCCGATGGCATCGCAGATGAGATCACTGAGCCCGGGATTTGCCAGAATCAGCCAACGGCGCGGTGTGATGCCATTGGTCTTGTTATTAAATTTTTCGGGGCTGATCTTGTAGAATCCGGCAAAGAGCTTGTGCTTCAAAAGATCAGTGTGCAGCGCGGAAACTCCATTCACACTATGTGATCCCACGATGGCGAGATTTGCCATTTTGATGGCCTTATGGGGAAACTCCTGAACTATGGATAGCTCTGGGATGTCATCACTCTGCAGACTAAGGGAATCCAAAAAGCGTCGGTTGATCTCGTATATGATCTGCAGATGGCGCGGGAGTACGGCTTGCAGCAGGTCCACGTTCCAGGTTTCCAGTGCTTCCGGCAGGATGGTGTGGTTTGTATAAGCAAAGGTTTTGCAACAGATATCCCAAGCCTTTGTCCAGGGTATATCCTTTTCATCCACCAGGATGCGCATCAATTCCGGAATGGCAATGGCGGGATGGGTGTCGTTCAACTGAATGGCAACCTTCTGCGGCAATTTGCTGAAGCTGTCGTGGGTCTTCAGATAGCGACGCAGGATATCTTGTATGGTGGCGCAGACAAAGAAGTATTCTTGCTTTAGCCGCAGTTCCTTACCCTGCAAGGTATCGTCTTTGGGATACAGCACTTTGGAGATGATCTCACTATCGTTTTTGTCCGCGACAGCGCTCACATAGTCGCCTTCGTTGAACATATTCAGGTTAAAGTCACGCGTAGCCTTGGCAGACCATAGTCGCAGGGTGTTTACCGCGCCGTTTTTGTATCCGGGGATCATGTAGTCGAACGCCATCGCCATCACGTAGGATTCGTCTTCCCAAGTGATCTTCAATTTCCCACCTTTGCCGGGTGTCATCAGCACCCTGCCTCCATAGCGAACCGGATAAAGATGTTCGGGCTGGGGGATCTCCCACACTGTTCCGTAACGCAACCAGTTATCGGGAGATTCCACCTGATAACCATCCTTAATGTGCTGGCGGAAAATGCCGTATTCATAGCGGATACCGTAACCATAAGCCGGGATCTTCAGGGTGGAAAGTGAATCCAGAAAACAGGCGGCAAGACGCCCCAAACCGCCATTACCCAATCCCGCATCCCATTCTATCTCCGCTAGTTCACTCATATCGAAGCCCAGTTTTTTCAATGCCGCGGACGCTTCAGCTACGATGTCCAGATTGATCAGCGCATTACTCAGCGCTCTGCCGATGAGAAATTCCAAGGACAGATAATACACTCTTTTGGCATCAACTGCATATTGTTCCTGTTGATAGGCGAGCCAGTTATCGGTAAGATAATCGCGGATAGTGAGAGCAAAAGCCACATAGCAATCGTATTCAGTGGCGGAATATTGGTCCTTGCCCAGATCGTATTTGAGGTTGTGAAGAAATCTGCCTACGATAGCTTCTACGGAAGTATCTGTGGAAGAAAACCGCCATTTGTCATTTGGTTTCAGCTTCATAGGAACTCCTTTTCTGCGGAGTTTGTACTGCAGATAAACAAGATTAGCCGCAGAAGAAAGCATACTTACAATATACTGCAATAGTTACTTAGGTCAAGGGATATCTTGGCTCTGTCATACGAAAGCTCTGCATCGAAGAGAAACCTTTCCGGAGGGATTATATTGAGCTTTGATTGAACCTGATTTATACAGTAGCCCTACCGCCCAAACATTGAAGAGTTGAGATAGAATGGAGCTGGAAGGTTGAGAAGGTTGAGAAGGTTGAGAGGGTTGAAAGATGAAAATCCGGTAAAATCAGGAAAGACCACCATGCCTTCTTACGTGAATTCAATGTCAGTTTGTAGCGGTTCACTATCTGGTAAAAGCTATCTCTGCCAATGACGATACCTCTCGCTGCCAGTTCTTTGCGTACCTGAGTACCGTATAGACCAGGTCTTTCATCAAGCATTGAGATTACCTGATCTCGAACTCGATCCTTGCGAAGAAGCTTTTCTTCATCACAATGCAGGTAAGTCTTGTATAGATTCTGACGCGACATCATATTGGCCTCTGAAAATAAGCTTTTATTTAAAGTCTTCCCGTTCTTTTTAGCCTTTTTCTCCGAGATGATGAGAGCTTTTCTAACAGTTTTTTTTAGTCTCTTCATCTGCC